>JAFWMD010000061.1 GCA_017510725.1 Mogibacterium sp.
GTGTAGTCGTCCCTCATGGGAGTAGAGTGTTCCTGAGTAGATCTTGCTCTGTATCTGTCCACAAGAGCTTTGGTCATCTTCATTGCCTGATCTTCAGTTAGGGTGATGCCACGACTCATGCGGTCGTGTGAGCTATTCCAATCCCTTACATCGATCTTTGGCTTGCCGCCATTCCATGCGACTACGTTGACCTCCTTGGTCCACTTTTCGTCTCTGTTGCTGATCTCGTCTATCACTCCAATGTGTTCCATGATCTCAAAAGTAATATCGTTTTTGTCTGCCATATGAAATCCTTTCTGTTCATTTGTATTTAATCATTCCTTCCTGCCGGTCTTTCCGGTCTTATTCAAATAAAAGATCCTGCCCGTTATTGAGCAGGATATGTATGGAAGGAATTTACTTATTATTATGACAGGAGTTTGATAAGTAGCTCATCGACCGCATCTGTATAACGGCCTTCTTCTATCAGCGAGTTTCTCAATTCATTCAAAGCGAATACGAGAACTCTTATCTCATCATGTGTCATCTTGAGCTTGATAGTATTTCCAAACATGTCTCGTACCTCCTTGTTACTGCGATACTATAACAAATGCTTGCAAACTGCTATTGTGCGATCTTTTCCGCATTTTGAGCCAATCGCACATTGGGTCTGCTTTTTTGCGAAGTCTATTCTGGAGTGAAATTCCAGTTCAGTCATAAATCTCTGTATCCGTTGGAATATCTTCTTCGGAGAGTTTTTCTGCATCATCGATTCTTTTACCGCGAAACCCACCATAAAAGCCGATTTTTATGGCGAAAAACACGGGACTCAGTCCCAATCTCCCTTCTCTCATCCCCTAAATGAGCTCCAATTCTGGTTCTCTGAGCGACCCGGCTACGACCCGCAGGTACCCGTCAAAAATTCGCTGTGAAAATTGGAATTTCAAGGAAAATCACTGTACATGTTGCAATAAAAGTGCCCCGGGACTTTCGTCTCGAGGCAAAAATTCTGGCGGAGGACATGGGACTCGAAGAAGTCAGAATCGTACAAACGTTGAAATTCCAAGGAGGAAACACGCCGTCCACGTTTGTACCCGGGATTGTACCCGAAAAATGAAAACAGCCCTCAATTATCAATAAAGCAATCGCTCTCTTCGGTTATTTATTGTTATTCCTTCACATTTAATACCTAAAGCATCACAAATCCCCTGATAAAGGAAGCATCGTATTCCATCATAATAAAGTGTTGGTATTCTGTTTAATATACTTGCTGCAAAAATCTCTCCTGATAATATGTGCTGTAAACCTCGTTCTTTCTCAACTTCAGAAAAATCTGTTGATAAGTTATCAGCATATCTGATATAGCTTTCTTTTTCATATTCTCCAATCGACAGGGTAACAGCGCAGTCTGGGTGTCTTTCTTTTATTCCGCTTACGATAGATACGATTCTGTCATCTGTAAAATAAGAATCTTCTCCGCCCTGCAGTACGAATGTCCTGAATCCAAGTTCATATCCTATATCGCTGCAGGACATGATGTCTTCTTCGCTTAGTCTGTAACGGTCAGCTTTCTTATTATCCCTTCGGATTCCGCAGTAGCGGCAGTAATTTTTGCAGTAATTTGTAAATTCGATCAGCCCCCGCAGGTAAACATCCTTCCCGTAATACTGCTCGCGGACAGCGCGCGCTTTTTCTGCCAGATATTCACCGAACTCAGGCTCTTCGCCCAGCAAAATGCCAGCGAATTCATCGTCGGTCAGATTCTTTTCCTTTTCGAGTTTATCGGCCAGTTCAAAATGATCCATTTCAGCTCCCTGTACATCAGTACAGGGCAAAGCGGTTATGGCTGTCCCCCGCCTTACCCTGTATGTAAAATGTTTTTCAGACTCTTGATCAGTCTGTAAAGAGAGCTGTCGAATAGTATCTGTCTCCGCTGTCAGGGAGCAGTGCCACTATAGTCTTTCCTTTGTTCTCAGGCTTCTTTGCATATTCGATTGCTGCGTGAAGCGCCGCTCCGGATGAAATGCCTACCGAGATACCTTCTTTCTTTGCCAGATACTTAGCTGTATCGAACGCATCCTGATTGGTCGCTCTGAACACCTCGTCATATACTGCCGTATCGAGCACATCAGGTACAAATCCTGCGCCAATGCCCTGGATTTTATGCGATCCAGCCTTTCCTTCGGAGAGCACCGGTGAATCATCCGGCTCAAGAGCTACCACCTTCACCTCAGGCTTCTGCTCCTTAAGATACTCGCCTGTTCCCGTCACTGTGCCGCCTGTACCTACGCCTGCGATGAAGATGTCTACAGCACCGTCAGTATCGTTCCAGATTTCCGGACCTGTAGTTGCCTTATGTATCGCCGGATTTGCAGGATTCACGAACTGTCCCGGAATGAAGCCGCCCGGGATCTCCTTTGCGAGCTCTTCAGCTTTTGCGATCGCGCCCTTCATTCCCTTCGCTCCTTCGGTCAGGACTATCTCTGCGCCGTATGCCTTGAGGATATTCCTTCTCTCCACGCTCATCGTCTCAGGCATTGTCAGGATGGTCCTATAGCCCTTGGCAGCTGCTATTGATGCAAGACCGATTCCAGTATTGCCCGATGTAGGCTCTATGACGACTGCCCCTTCCTTCAGCAAGCCCTTTTCCTCCGCATCCTCTATCATCGCCTTGGCGATTCTGTCCTTTACGCTGCCTGCCGGGTTGAAGTATTCAAGCTTGACAAGCACTGTCGCTTCAAGTCCGAGATCCTTCTCGATATTAGTTACCTCTACGAGCGGTGTATTTCCGATAAGTCCGAGTGTTCCTTTATAGATATTTGCCATTGTATTTACCTTCTTTCTGCATTTCATGCGAATAATGCTGTATGTTCGATTTTGATATTTCTTAAGGGGAACGTGTCACTCCTGATAGTTCCCCGTCATACATCGACATCGTGTGCGCATGCCTTTCGCAATGTATTCATCGCTCATTATTTCTTTTTCAATATGTAAATCGATTGTCATTTTCGTCTTTTCTCCTTGTTAAAATGTATATTAATCATATTCACCTACTTTGTCAATAGGTTTTATGTATATTCGCCTATTTTATTGATAGGTTAAAGGATTTATAGTATTATTGTATTAGCATAAACACTCATTTGATAGGCGGGGGGGCAGGAATATGATCTCAACAAGAGGAAGATACGCGCTCAGAGTGATGCTGGATCTGGCAGAGAATGACAACGGATCTTATATTCCTCTGAAGGACATTGCCGAAAGACAGGAGATATCTAAAAAATACCTTGAAATAATAGTAAAGGATCTTGTCCGTGGCGGACTGCTTACCGCTGTCAGCGGCAAGGGCGGCGGATACCGCCTTTCTCGCGATCCAGAAGACTATCCGATTGGCGAGATAATTGAACTCATGGAGGGTCCTCTTGCTCCAGTCGCATGTCTTGCAGATGACGCTGCCGCATGTTCACGTTCGGAAAACTGTCTCACTCTACCTCTCTGGAAAGAGTACTACCAGCTCATCCATGATTTTTTCTACAATAAAAAACTGAGTGATCTTCTCGTAGACCGCTCACCTGTATACTATATCTGATCGATATCCTGCTTCATTTATGAGATATGTTGCTACGTTTGAGTCAACACCTCCGCTCATAACCACTGCTGTCAGCTTCATTTCCCGGTTCTCCTATGTTATCTATCACTTTGTATATTATTGACAAATTAAAAATATAAGCATATAAACATAGTAGGTTAATTGGGGTTAAAATTTCCAATCACTGACTTTTCCTGTAAAGAATCCTGATTATGAAAGATCTGCTTCACATCCGATACTATGAAAAACTGCTGGAGCAGGCTAATAACGAGCTGGTGCAAAAAGCAAAAGAAGAAGGCGGTATCGCTGTCGGCTTCACATGCTACTATCTGCCGGAGCCGCTCCTGAATCTTGACAGTGCTTTTTCAGTACGCCTGCGTGCGCCCGGCACTGGTTCTCTTGATATCAGCCAGTATTATATGTCCAGCTTCGTCTGCGGATATGCCCGGGCTATTTTTGAACGAGCCTTTGAAGGCGGCTTCAACTTCCTTGACTTTTATGCATCTTCTGATACATGTCAGCAAATGGTGCGTGTAATTGAGAACATTCGTGAACTGGATCTTATATCCAGCCCCGGATTCTCATACGGCATTATCGACGCCCCGTTAAAGGTGTCCGAACACGGCAGAAAGCTGTACTCTCAACAGATTAGAGATCATATACTTAGTCCGCTGCACGAAAGATACGGCATAGATATCAGTGACGAGAGTATACGCAGAGCAGTCCTCGAGCACAATGAAATGTGTGCTTTATTCGAAGAGATCAGCAACTTCAGGAAATCTGAAAATCCGATCATCACACCAAGGGAATTCCACATATTGTGTCTTGTCAGCTATGCCTGCCCTTCCTCGCTTATACTCCCGTATCTCAGGGAAACGCTTGAGGATCTCAGGCAGCGCAGACCGGATGCCGTATCGCCTTGGCGCGCAAGGATAGTTGTAGTTGGCGGCGAGCTGGATGACTATGTATTTTCTGAGATCCTCGAGAACTGCCGCTGCTATGTCGCAGCAGACCGCTACTGTTTCGGATCATTCCCCGGCAGGCAGCAGATCCCTTTGACCGACAGCACTCCTGCCCTGGATCAGGTCTGTGATTTCTATCTTGAAAGCAATCAATGTCCGCGTTTCATGTCACAGGACAAGATAATACAGCGCAGGGAAACGGTAAGGGATCTGGTAAGGGAATACAAAGCGGACGGGATACTGTATGAACAGCCCAAATTCTGCGATTTCTGGGGATATGAGCGCACTTTAGCAGTACAGGTGATGAATGAGGAATACGGCATACCTACTCTGGGCATCGACCGTGAATATGTGGTCAGCGGCTCGGGACAGTTGTCCACGAGGATACAGGCATTCATGGAAAGCCTTGAGATCAAGAAGATCAGAAGGACCGGATCAGCATGAAAATAAAGCAAGCCAGTGTGCCTTCAGGCAAGTCAAATAATAAAGGAGCCGCGGATAATCTTATGCTGGGAACAGCTTTGCTGCGTCACAGAGAGTGGCGCGGGCCGGCCGACACTCTTTACGACTATACAAAGTGGGCAGAGCTGTGGGGCATACTGATAAGATGGTTCATCAGACACCCCCTGCAGAACTCAAAAGCATTGCTCAGATACCGCTGGATGTTCACATATGTGACTGTGCCCGCATTTTTTGACAGGCTCTGCGCCGGTCAGAAAGGCGCAGGCCTTAAGGCATCCCGCTGCAATCTGAATCACATGGCTTCGAGCGTCACAGACGTCCTCACTACAATATTCTCCGCTGATCTTCATCTGCACCCGGGCAGCCGCAAGGCAGCAGATCTCAGTCAGAAGATCATACTCTTCGATGAACTTCTCCCGGCGCTTATCGGTAAAGGATTTCCGGGTCACAAAACGATCCTGCTTCAGATGTACCCTATGTTCATACCTTCGCTTATCAATCAGCATACACCGGTACACTACATCACTCAGACCGAATCTTACGGACTCCCGGCCGATGTATGCCCTCTGCCTTCATTTGAGGCAGGGCTCGCTATAGATGACGATTATCCGAAGATCGGCTGCTGTATGGTAACGTCAAACATGCCGTGTGATGGAAGCATAATGACAACGATGCTGCAGGACCGCCGCATAGGGCTGCCGACTCATCCTCTGAATGTCCCTCTCCGCTGGAAACGTCCCGAAGTCCAGAGCTATGCTGTTGACGAGATTCTTTCCGCAATAGAGTTCATAGAGAAACAGACCGGAACAAAGTGCGACTGGGATGCTCTCAGGGAAGCTTGCGAGGTATGGAATGGGCAGAACGAGTCCAAATTCGAGAAATGGGAAATGAATTTGACAGATATACCTCCTCACACAGGTGCATCCGTATGGATGTACAGAGTCTATGAGCATCAGGCCGCATGCGGTGATCCTAAAACACTGAAAAATAGCCGCAAAGTAAACAGGATTCTTCAAAAGCAGGTCGCGGCCGGCAAATGTCCCAAGGACATACGCTATCGTGCAGTCATATGGAATACGCCTGCAAATAATTTTGCGAACTTCAACAACTGGCTTCTTGACTGCTGGGGCGTGGATTCTGTCTGTGAGATGTTCGATATCCATGGCAAAGGACTGATCGACACCTCGTCGCGTGAGAGCATGCTGCTCGGCATTGCGGATATGTATGAGACATCTACCATGCGCGCTCATACCAAGGGTGGCTATGAAATAATACTGTACGATCTGTGGGAGAAATACCGTGAATACAGAGCGGACATGATAATCCTGTTCGACCAGATATCATGCAAAGGCGTGGGTGCCATAAACGGACTCTTTCAGGAGGGAGCTCGCGAGCGCGGCATACCGATGTGCATAGTGCATCAGGATCTGCTGGATCCTACATCGATATCCCGAAAGGATATGCGCGATGAGGTCAATCGTTTCATGCAGACTGTCATGAAAGCTGATCCGCTTGATGTATCGCTTGTAGAATTCGACGACGATGAAAGCTGGTAAACATCAAAGAGCCGGTCACCCGGCTCTTTTCTGTCTGCTGTCGCTATCCTCCGAATCCCTTGCAAGGATTCTTTCCGTACCCTGTCTGCAGATAATGCAGTATCTTTTCTATCTTCAGCGCACGCGTCACTCCGCCTTTGAGGCCGGCATGGCTGAAGCTCAACAAAAACAAGCCAGTCATCGAAGGCCAGTTGGAAAATCTGATCCTCCCCACGAGTCCGTAATATGCCTTCTCTTCATGCTGGCATTTTGAGAACAGTCTGTTGAGTTGCGCATAGACCCCCTCAAAATCCGAAGCTTTAAGCTCCTCTGTAATTGCGATCTCACCGTTGTGATTGACCTTCACCACGGCATCTATGCTTTCCGCAAGGTTTTCTCCATTCAGCACAGGAGCTTTGTTGTGATCCAGCCTTATACGCGCCTCATCCGTCCTGCTTAGTATCTCATGGGTCGTGCGTGCTGTAAGACCCTGTTTATCTGGAGCTATTGCGATATATTCCTGCTCGGTACCCTCCTGCAGACCCTGAATATCAAGGTATGTATAAAAAGATGCGCATGCACTCAGTATCTCGAACAGATGCAGGCACTTCACATCCGGAGCTGAATTCACTCTGGTCCTAAGCTCACTGATCCGTATCCCGCCGAGCTTTTCATTGCATAGGGTTTCAAGGCACGGGAAATCGCAGCGCTTTCCCTGGCTTCCCCTGCTCTGCTCATCAATTTCTGTCTTTTTAATTATTCCGTCCGGGTCGAGAGTAATTGTCACAACAATAGGCACTTCGCGGTTCATCCCTCCGAAATGATATATGCTCTTCTGCCATCCGGTTATTATCTGTCCAGCTTCATTCTTCTGAATGACAGTGCCTCGATAGCGAGTGATAAGCTGCTTCATATCATGATTGTGGGCATCAAATACCAATCCGTGATCCTTCTCTATCTCTTTTGGCTCTATCCCTGGTATCGCTGTAAGTTCCATTAACCACTCACCTCCACTGCTATTCTCAGAACATCCGCGACAGTCTCCATCTCCTGGAAACGTTCATCGGGTATGCGTATCCCATATTCCTGTTCTACCATAACGGCAGCGTCTGCAACATCAAATGAGCTGAGACCAAGATCTGCTATGAGCCTTGTGTCGACTCCTATGCTTTCAGCCGGCACCCCCGCAACTTCTGCCAATATGCTTATTATTTTTTCCTCCATTTCATCCGCTCCTTATCGTTATTCTGCTGCACTGTAGCGTTTTATCTTTCTGGTAACTGTTTTCTCAAACTCGCTTTCTCTCAGTATGATGTCGCTTATCTGCTTGAAAGACGCAAGTCTCCTGTTGACACGGCTCACTGTTCCCCACGCGGCAGTTTTGTCTGGTATCACTTCCCTGTCCACAAACATTTCCGCCGTGATCCTGCCTGCTTTTTCATATACTATGGCATCTATGACTCCGTCTTCTCTGTAGAGGTGCTCTTCAAGTTCCTCAGGCGATACGTTCTCGCCGTTCGAAAGTATTATCAGATTCTTCTTTCTGCCCGAAAAATACAGAAACCCTTTTGCATCCATGTATCCGAGATCGCCCGTATGGAACCATCCGTCCCTGAAGGCGGTCCTGTCAGCGTCTTCACCTTTATAGTAGCCCGGTGACACACTGTCTCCCCTGACACATATCTCCCCATCGATCAGTTCGACTTTACAGCATGAAAGCACGCGCCCTATCGAACCTGCAATATTATGTCCGGGGCTGTTTGTCGAGACCACAGGGGAGCATTCCGTAATACCATAGCCCTGCAGCACCTCGATTCCAAGAGCGCTGAAGAATGATATCAGTTCAGGGTCAAGCGACGCACCTCCGCAGATAATGGTCCTGAGTCTTCCTCCCATGACATCACGTACTTCTTTGAGCAGCATGCCACTAAGGTCTATGTTGACCTTACGCGCCATGCGATTCAGCCTGATCGCTTTTTCAAGCTGCTCCATACGTCCCTGCCTGCGTGCAGTCCTGACTATCTCTTTCTGCAGGGTCTGAAGCACAAGTGGCACCGCGACAAGTATTGTCGGCTGTTTGTCTTTCAGATTGTTTTTTACTGTGCGTATGCTCTCGTTCAGGTACAGTGTCCCCCCGCAGTGCAGAGCGCCTGCGACATTGGTCATCATCTCAAAAGTGTGGCTCAAAGGCAGGATCGAAAGGCCGACATCCGACTGCTTAAGTGGCAGTGCCTCAAATACCGCACTGAGCTGACTGCCCATGTTGCGATTGGTCAGTTTCACACAGCGGCTCCTTGCTGTGGTACCTGAAGTGAAGTACAGAGCAGCCGTGTCATCGGACTGTAGCACAGGATATGAAAGACTGACTGATGCATCTTCGCCCTCAAAAAAATCATGCAGCTCTGTAATGCGGATGCACGGTATCGCTTTTGCTATGCGTCTTGCTGTATCGCCGCACCTTTCGTCATAAAGCAACATCGCGCAGTCCGCCTGTCTGATGCATTCCATAAGCTCATCTGGATTCATACCATCATGCAGGGGCACTGCGACATGGCCAGATGATATAATTCCGAAGTACGCGGTTATCCACACTGCGCTGCCGGGTCCGAGTATCGCTATATGACTGTGTGGAGGCAGCGAAGAAAAATAATCCGGAGCTTTGCCGCACATCTCATACAGCTTTTCTCCGCTTATATACGGAAGATGATCGTCATTGCATAAAAAGAACTGCGTGTCCGGGAAGCATTCCGCAGCATGTGCCGCCAGTTCACGCATGTTGTCATATCTATATCGCCTGATTTCCTTATTTGTGTTTTTGGTATCTGACATCTTTCGATCGTTCGTAAACGGCAATTGCAATATCAGTTTCCGGCATTATAATATTATATATTTGCCTACTATGTCAATTGGTTGTTAAGACGACCTTCCAATCAGTTCACGGTATAAAAATGCATTTAAAAGACCTGCAAAAATCATTATCTCTGCAGGCTCTGACTTATAGGTTGCACTTATCAATCACATATTGCCCGAACGATGTAAGGGCCATGCTGCCATGATACCGGTAGTCTCTATACAGTTGATAATCATAATTTGAAAGCGGTATGTCATAGTCGATGCTGATCAGATGTTTTTGCTGTAACACAGAGAAAACGACAGCACACGGAGCATTTGTATAGAGATCATTCTCCAGATACACCGAATCGCCATTACCATCCGATGCGACAGGCAAAAATGGTATCTGAGCAAATTTTCCCAGCACTGTTACCTCATCCTCTGTGAGGACGATATCTGTCAGGCAGCCCTGGCATGAACCGCAGCAGCAGCTACCGCAATGATTATGATCACACTCGATACTGCTCATAGCACTTCGTTCATGCTCCCTGTCCTGTAACCGCCCAGATCCATCGTTATATAATCAAATCCAAGGCTCTTTAACATCCGGTTTATCTCACTTCGAATATCGTCACTGATCAGCTTTTCAAATTCAGACGGCATGATCTCTATACGGGCGATAGTTCCATGGATACGCACGCGCACCTGATGAAATCCGAGATCCAGAAGCAGCTGCTCTGATTTATCCACCATTCCGAGCTTCTTTTCGGTTATCTCTTCACCATACGGGAACCTGCTTGACAGGCACGCAAATGATTGCTTGTTCCATGTAGGCAATCCGAGATATTTCGACAGTATACGGATCTGTTCTTTTGAAAACCCGATCTCTCTAAGAGGGCTTTTCACACCGAGCTCTGCGACTGCAATAAGTCCAGGCCGATAATCTCCGTTGTCGTCAAGATTGGAGCCTTCCGCAACTTCTCTGATACCCTCCCCTTCGGCAATGCCTCTTATTTTTTCAAACAGTTCACGCTTGCACAGATAGCAACGGTTTTTCGGATTATATGAAAACCCCTCTATTTCCAGTTCCTCTGATGGCACTACCTCGTGCCGGATTCTGTGCTTTACACAGAATTCTTCCGCCTCATTTAGTTCCCGTGCAGGGAATGAACAAGATGATGCCGTAACCGCAAGGACATTATCACCCAATGCTTCTTTTGCGGAATACAACAAGAAAGTGGAGTCCACTCCACCGGAGAAAGCGATCGCCACGCTTCCAAGAGAGAGCAGATATTCTTTCAGTTCCTCGTACTTTTCTGTCAGCAAATCATTTGGTTTTTCATTTTTTACCATTTTCCTGTCCATTATTCAAATCATTTCACAAACAGTACTCATAGGATCTGTCTGTCCTGACGGTATTTCCCCATGTATTCCATATTTATCTCACGGATCTCCTTTTTGCCGTCAATATAGTCCTGGTATATACTCCATGGATTTCCGCCGCCAAGCCAACATGATGAACAGTTTTCACATCCGCCTCCGCAGTCAAGTGAAGACTTCACTATCTGTTCGCGCTCTTCTTTTGTCGTATCCTTTATCAGAATAGATTTCATATCGGTTTATCCTTCCCTCTGCTTCCCTAAACACCGTTCTCGTTCTGTAATAAGTGCTGTGATAAGTTCAGAGCCTCCATCTAATGTTTCTTTAGTCATCATGTAATATTTCTGCTGTGAGGTCTTTTATTACTTCACCGGCTATAATGAGGCCGACTACTGACGGTACAAAGGCGGTCGAACCAGGAATATCCCTACGCTCTGTGCACTTTCTTGCTGTTCCCGGTGGGCAGATACAGTGCTGCCTGCAGCTGATGGACATATCTTCCAACGGTCTTGTGGGCACTTCTCTGGAATACACGACCTTAAGCGATTCGATGCCTCTTTTCCTGCATTCCTTGCGCATCACCTTAGCCAGCGGACAGATTGAGGTCTGATAAATGTCCGCAACTTCAAAAGCAGTCGGATCCATTTTATTTCCCGCACCCATGCTGCTTATTACAGGGGTTCCGGCAGCATTTGACCTCATTACCAGTTCGATTTTCCCCGTAACGGTATCGATAGCATCAACGATATAATCATAATCGCTGAAATCAAACTGCGATGCGGTATCCGGCATGAAAAAAGTCTTGTGCTTTTTGACTACACAGTCCGGGTTGATCTCATGTATCCTTTCCTCCGCAACATCCACCTTATACTCCCCGACAGTCTTTCTGGTCGCATGTATCTGACGGTTGAGATTAGTCAGGCAGACCCGATCATCATCAATCAGGTCTATTGCTCCGACCCCGCTTCTTACCAGTGCTTCTACAGCATATCCTCCCACGCCACCAATACCGAAGACTGCGACCCTTGACTGCATGAGTTTATCGATTCCTTCCTGTCCTATAAGGAGCTGTGTCCGTGAAAATTGATTAAGCATTTCTTAAGTTTATCCTTTTCGTGATGCTCCTTTTTTATTCAAAGCTGACTGTCCGTGGAATAATGACTTCTCCGCTGCCACCGCAGTATTTTGTGGTGAGCTGTATTATCCTCTCCGCCGTCTCCTGTAAAAGAGACTCCTCTGTCGCGGCATTACCCTGGACTATATAGAATATATTTTCTGCCTCTTCCGTTACCTTGGTTTTTTCGACCTGTCTGACCTCTAGCCTGCAAAGCACTTCACCGGAGTCATCACAATATGAGTATTCGCCAGGGTTTGAAAGACCCGGTTCGCTTTGTCCGATCGGCTGGAACCTCTCTGTACCATTCGTGAAACGCAGCGTTACATTTCCATCTGTTTTGTCTATATCATGCGCTCCGAGAGCAAGCTTGCTTTCGAGCGAAATGATGTTGTAGATATCCACCGCCTGATTGATAAATGGCATCCCTTCATGTTTCACCAGAAGCTTTATCAGGTTCTCACTTGCCGGGATGTTCTTCCTGCGCTTTACTCCACTTCTGTCATGCAGGATATTAAAGCCTTCAAGAATCGGATCCAAATGCACATCAAGTCCTTTGTATTTGCCAAGCAAATCCATTATCCTGTTATTCCTGTACTCTTCCCATTCCCTGCTGACTCCATGATTATCGATATCACGGACGACAGCAAACATTATTTTTACACCGATATAAAGCACTTTATCTTCTACATAGAAATCCATTTATCCCTACCAAATTACCCTCTCTTTGACTGCAGCCGACAGCATGAGCGAGATCGCTGTGCCGACTGCAAACTGTGCAACATTCCATGGTATCCCAATCAAAGCAACCGCAGGATTGCCATACATGACAGTCTCGGCAGCAAAATAGCATGCTGTCATAAACAGGCCTCCTGCAGCCATACCGATGATTTTCCCGGGTATATCAAACTTATGGTCTGCTTCAGTCCTGTGCATAATCGATCCGGCTATGAATGCCATGCCCGACTTTATTACCAGTGACCACGGCGCCCATACAGCGAATCCTCCAAGGACATCCGCCAGGGCTGATCCTAGGCCTGCCGCGATTGATCCGTTCCTTCGCCCCAGAAAGATAACCCCCAAGTAGACCATTGCATCTCCAAGATGGATATATCCCTGTGTGAGCGGGATAGGTATCCTGATCGCAATGGTGACCGCCAGGATCAGCGCTGTCATAAGCGATGTCAGTGCAAGCTTTTGCGTATCCATTCTCATTTCTTGTCCTATCCTTTCACTTATGCATCGGATCGATGTAATCCTTAGTATCTTTTGCAATTAAACCTGCAAATATGATCAGTGAAAACAGGTTCGGTATGCACATTACACCGTTGCAGAAGTCGGCAGCATCCCATAGTACCTGAGCAGATACCACACAGCCTATAAATGTAAATGCAACGTGTATGATACGGAACACTATCAATGATTTGGAGCCGAAGAGATACTCCCATGAAGTCTCACCATATGTACACCATCCGATTATCGTTGAGAAACAGAACAGTGCCAGAGATATTGTTACTACAAAGTCTCCGATACCGCCAAGTGCAAGTTTCCATGCAGTGTTGGAAATAACAGCCGTCTGAGCTGCATCGAGTGTGCCGTTCGCTACCAGATCGCCAACGCCGGAGCAGAGGATGACCAGCGCTGTGAATGTACAAATGACGATAGTGTCAAAGAATACTTCTACGATACCATATAGGCTCTGATGTGCAGGAACCTCGATGTCAGATGTAACATGTACCAGCGGAGCTCCGCCGACACCGGCCTCATTGGAGAAGATGCCGCGTGTAACACCCTTTGAAATTGCTGTCTTGATCGTGATGCCAGTGATGCCTCCCCATGCAGCCTGGTTGCTGAACGCACTCTTGAAAATAAGCCCGATCGCTGCAGGGATAGCTCCGATGTTGAGAAGCAATATGATGAGTCCGAAGAATACATAGATGCATGCCATGATCGGTGTCAGGAAAGTACAGACTTTACCGATCTTCTGGATACCACCCATGATACAGAGTGCGGACAGAATGCAGATGATCACGCCCCATACCCATCCGGGAACTGAAGGGAATGTCGTTCCCATTACGCCTGCAACGGAGCTTGCCTGGACGGCGTTACATGAAATGTACGAAACCATTACGCAGCATACTGCGAATAATCCGCCGAGAAACTTGGCAAGCCATTTCCAGTTCGCACTCATGCCGCGTGTAAGGATGTACATGACGCCGCCACGCCAAATGCCGTTTTCGTCTTTTTCACGGAAATGCATCGCCAGCAGGATCTCAGCGTATTTTGTTGCCATGCCGGTGATCGCTGCGATCCACATCCAGAAGATAGCTCCCGGGCCGCCGGATACCAGCGCTGCTGATACGCCGACAACGTTACCGTTTCCTACACAGGATGAAAGTGCCGTTGCCAGTGCCTGATATGGTTTAAGCTGCCCGTCACCCTTACCGTCTCCCTTTTTCCTTAATGCTCCGAATACCGTACGGATGGCTACTCCGAACTTACGGAACTGAACTCCGCGTGTCACGATGGTCATCAGGATACCGGTACCGAAGAACACACACAGCATGATTGGCCCGAACAGGAATCCTGTTCCTGTGTTAAAGAAATTGTCCAGCAATGTTAGGAAATTATTCATTTATAGCCTCCATTGGATAATCCTTTTTAGGTTTATTTCAGCGCTGCAAATCCCTTCTCAAGATCAGCGATTATATCATCTACATGCTCAGTACCTATAGAGAGCCTGATCGTGCTCGGATGAATATCCTGATCCTCCAGTTCTTCTTCCGTCAGCTGTGAATGAGTCGTGGATGCCGGATGGATCACCAGGCTCTTTACGTCAGCAACGTTAGCAAGCAGCGAAAAGATTTGCAGGTTGTCGATGAATTTCCACGCTTCCTCCTGTCCGCCCTTTATATCGAATGTGAAAATAGATGCTCCACCGTTCGGGAAGTATCTTTCATACAAATCATGCTGCGGGTGGTCAGGCAGCGATGGATGATTGACTTTAGTAACCAATGGATTATTTGCCAGATACTCAACTACTTTCGCCGTATTCTCCGCATGCCTTTCGAGTCTCAGCGACAATGTCTCAACACCCTGAAGCAGCAGGAATGCATTGAATGGCGATATAGCTGCCCCTGTATCTCTCAGTAATATGGCTCTTACATATGTCACGAACGCAGCCGGACCTGCGGCAGCTGTAAAAGATACTCCGTGATAACTCGGGTTAGGTGCTGCGATTCCCGGATACTTTTCAGGATTCCATTCAAATTTTCCTGAGTCAACTATGATTCCTCCGAGAGTAGTTCCGTGTCCGCCTATGAACTTAGTAGCCGAATGGACTACTATGTCTGCTCCATGCTCTATCGGCCTGATAAGGTACGGAGTTCCGAATGTGTTATCCACTACTACCGGGATCCCGCGGGAATGAGCTATTTCCGCGATCGCGTCTATATCAGGAATGTCGCTGTTCGGGTTCCCGAGAGTTTCGATATACACCGCTTTGGTCTTTTCATCGATTGCCGCTTTTACCTCGTCTGGGTTATGAATGTCGACAAATTTTGTATCCACGCCATAGTTTGGAAGAGTGTGGGCCAGAAGGTTGTAACTGCCGCCGTAGATGGTTTTCTGCGCCACAACATTCTCACCCTGTTTTGCAAGTGCCTGAATGGTGTAGCTGACTGCTGCAGCTCCTGATGCCAACGCGAGTGCTGCAACACCGCCCTCCAGTGCGGCCAGCCTCTTTTCAAGCACATCCTGCGTACTGTTAGTCAGTCTGCCATAGATGTTGCCTGCATCTCTAAGACCAAATCTCGCAGCTGCATGCTCAGAGTTATGGAATACATAGGATGTAGTCTGATAAATAGGTACCGCTCTGGAGTCTGTTGCCGGATCGGCCTGTTCCTGCCCTACATGGAGCTGTAATGTTTCAAATCTATAGTCACTCATTGTCCTTCTCCTTTTTTATCTGTATATCTGGTACGTGATTTGATTAGTTGGTAAAAAAATACCGGAAGCTTTGATTTTAGCTCCCGGGCAAATGGCATAAACTGATGTATGTCTTTCAACATCGCGTTATATTAAGGCGCACCGTCGCAGCAAAGCGCCCCAGCCATACTGTATGCCCGGGAGTTAAGCATTCGACAGCTCATGATGTTATTTCTTCTTACTGCTGTATTTTTCAACACCATCTGTGCCTCCTTCAGATTTGCATTGATCATAATGTACTACTATTCACCTACTATGTCAATATGTTTTTACAAATATTCCGGCCTCCTAATACACAAAACCCGGGAGTATCTATCTTCCGGGTATCAGAATAGATGATGAATCGTCTCTCCCTTCTCTGCAAGAAAAAAGCCTTGAAGCTCAGTGTTTTCAAGGCTTTGGGCTGGCGGAGGACATGGGACTCGAACTCCGAAGGCTGTTAGCTCAAACCGTTGAAATGAAAGGAGGCCTCTCACTCTACTCCGACGGAATGTAACAGTTAGTGTAACAGCATTTTTGCTAGTTCCTCTACAGATTCCATTACAGCCTTATAGGTTATTCCCGATGCAAAGGTATACTCTGTCATATAGTCTTCCCACAGTTTAGATATAGCAGAAGAACTATTGAATTTCTTGACTCTTTTACCATACATATTATTCAAATCTCTATGTCTTCTTCATCTGACACCGCAACATTTGTTATCAGATGGCTTATCCTTTTCAGATAGGATTCGACCTGACTACTGCATCTCCCTGTATACAAATCTGCATAGAGGACAGCACTGATTTCTTCTTCTGAAAGGCCTAGAGCCTTCTCTTTTGAAAGCATTTTAAGGAGGTCGCAATCTTCCCCCTTTTTCATAAATTCTGATGCCTCCATGGATTTTCTTCTAATGAGTTCATGAAGTTCCTGCCTGTTCCCGCCACTTTTCACACCCGCCATGAGGATGTTTTCAGTAGCCATAAAGGGAAGATACTGCTGAAGCGTTTTCTCTATTACTTTCTCATTAACATTGAGACCTTTTACAACACTAAGTACGGTTCGTAGGATAGCATCTGCACACAGGAATCCTTCAGGCATTGATATACGCCTGTTAGCGGAGTCGTCCAGAGTTCTTTCAAGCCACTGAGAGGATGCTGTTAAAGGAGCATTTATCGCATCGACCATAAGATACCTCGCAAGAGAACATATGCGCTCACATCGTATAGGATTACGCTTATAAGCCATTGCCGATGATCCGATCTGATCTTTTTCAAAAGGTTCCTCCAGCTGACGATCATGCTGCATCAGACGAATGTCCCCGGCCATGCGGTAGCAGCTCTGTGCTATTGACGAAAGCGTGTTGAGAATTCTGGTGTCCGTCTTACGCGGATATGTCTGCCCGCAGATGTCATAGCATTCACTGAATCCGAACTCTGCAGCAATTGCCCGGTTCATACTGTCGATCTTACTTTCATCTCCATCGAAGAGCTCCATAAAACTTGCTTCCGTTCCGGTAGTACCCCTGCAGCCAAGGAATTTGATATTGCTGAGTGCGAAATCTATCTCGCTGACGTCAGATACCAGATCCTGTATCCACAGCGTGGCGCGCTTGCCGACTGTAACAGGCTGCGCAGGCTGGTAATGTGTGTAGCCCAGCACCGGCAGCGACTTATACTTATCCGCAAATCGAGTCAGGCCAGCGATAACTGTAAGTAGCTTTTCTTTCAGATGTACTAGCGCATCCCTGTATATGATAAGATCTGCGTTATCTGTCACATAACAGCTGGTTGCCCCAAGATGAATTATACCCTCTGCTGATGGGGCAGCCTTGCCATATGCATATACATGAGCCATTACATCATGCCTTACTTCTTTTTCCCTTTCTCTGACACATTCATAATCTATATCATAAATATGTGCTTCAAGGTCCGCTACCTGCTCCTCTGTGATAGGCAGTCCCAGATTCATTTCCTCCCGCGCCAGCGCTGTCCACAGTTTCCTCCAGGTCTGGTATCTGTTATCAGGTGAAAACAGCTTCAGCATGTGATCCGAAGCATATCTGGAGGCAAAAGGAGTTTCATATACGTCTCTCATGTTCTAATTCTCCTATCGTATTATTATGCTGTCACGCTCTGCTCCAACCGAGATGTACTTCACGGGAATCCCGACCACTCTCTCGATCATGTTGATATAATCCTGTGCTTCCTTTGGTAAGTCATCCCAACTGCGGACTCCTGAAACATCGGTTTTCCATCCCGGCATCCATTCTATGACGGGTTCAGCTTTATCCAGCGCGGCAGGAAACGGAAATTTATCTGTTTCTTTCCCATTGACAATATATTTAGTGCATACCGGAATGCTGTCCATATATCCGAGAATATCGAGCTTGGTTACTGCTATCCCGGTAGCATTCTGCATTGCTGCGCCATATCTGGTAGCAACCAGATCGAGAGGACCTACTCTGCGAGGTCTGCCTGTTTTGGCGCCATATTCAGCTCCTGCATTTCTGAGAGTCTCTGCATCAGTTCCATGCATTTCACACACAAATGGGCCCTCGCCTACACATGTAGAATATGCTTTAACTACTCCGATTATCTCGCTTATATCTGCTGATGGAGCCCCTGCCCCGACAGGCGCATACCTTGCAAGGGTTGTGGATGAAGTAGTGTAAGGACAGATACCGTAATCCAGATCTCTCAGAGCTCCCAGCTGCGCTTCAAACAGGATTCTCTTTCCTTCTTCCTGTGCTTCTTTAAGATAAGAGACCGTATCGCATATATATGGGATGATTGGCTGACAATAATTCCCGACCCACTCCATAAGCATTTCCATAGTGTAAGGTCTGGCACCATATACTCCCGAAAGGGTGAGATTCTTCCACTCAAGCAGATCCTTAAGATGAGCCTGCAGGTATTCGGGATACAAAAGTTCCCCTGCAAGTATGGTCTTCTTCTGATACTTGTCTGAATAAAAAGCTGCTATACCCTGTTTTGTTGATCCGTATTTCTTGTCAGCAAGCCTATTTTCCTCCAGCTCATCAAGTTCTCTGTGCCACGGCATCAACAGTGATGCTCTCTCGCTTATTTTCAGATTGTTTGGACTGATTACAACACCCTTACTCTGAACTTCTTTTATTTCTATTAACAGGTTTTCAGGGTCAAGGGCAACACCGTTTCCCAAAATGTTGACAATGCCCTCTCTAAGTACTCCTGACGGGAGCAGATGCAATGCAAATTTCCCCTTGCTGTTGACAACTGTATGCCCTGCGTTTCCGCCTCCCTGGAACCTTATTACAATGTCATGATCCTCAGTTAGGAAATCGACCATCCTGCCTTTTCCCTCGTCTCCCCAATTAACACCTACAACTGCACAATTACTCATATCCCTGACCCCCTTTGATTGTCGATATGTCTCAGCACAGGTACGAACATATTATTGTTTCATTTAACATACTCTGCATCTATAGTAGATATACCTATAGTACTTTCCTCTAGGACATCTAAAATGATTCTTACGGTATCCAGTGATGTCAACATCGTTATCCCATTAATGGCCGCGCAGTTGCGAATTGCGGTTCCATCACCATAATGAGCAGCCGATAAGATTGTCCTTGTGTTTATCACATAACTGACATACCCGGATCTTATTGAATCAAGCAACTGGCTGCTTCCTTCACTCGGCTTAAGAAGCACTCTTGTCCTGATACCATTTTTCTTCAGCATCGCGGCTGTTCGTGTCGTAGCCTCTATATTAAAACCCATATCGTAAAAGCGTCTGATAAGCGGTATCGACTCATCTTTATCTTCATCAGCTATGCTTGCTATTATGGTTCCATATTTTTTCAGCTTTATGCCCGCAGAAGCCATGGCTTTATATACCGCGCGATGGAATTTGTCATCGTAACCGATTGCTTCTCCTGTTGATTTCATTTCAGGCGACAGATAAGCGTCAAGGCCTTTGAGCTTAGTAAATGAAAAGACCGGAACTTTTACATAAAAGCGATCTTTTTCATCTGCTATTGCATCGAATATGCCCTGTTCCTGCAACGACAGTCCGAGCATTACCATAGTCCCTATGTCGGCCAGACTGTACCCTGTCGCTTTTGAAAGGAACGGTACTGTCCTTGATGAGCGTGGATTTACTTCAATGATGTACACCACATCGTCATCATCAACTATATACTGGACATTGAAAAGCCCTATGATTCCTATGCTTAATCCCAACCTTACCGTGTAATCAAGTATGGTATCTTTGACCTTGTCCGAAAGGGTTACCGGGGGGTATACACTTATTGAGTCTCCCGAATGCACACCTGTGCGTTCCACAAGCTCCATAAAGCCGGGAACAAATACCCGGCGGCCGTCACATACTGCGTCAACTTCCACTTCCTTGCCTCTTATATATTTATCGATCAGAACCGGCTTATCGATATCTATTTCAACAGCAGCTTTGAGGTAGTTTTTCATTGACTGGTCAGATGCAACGATTTGCATCGCCCTTCCCCCAAGCACAAAGCTCGGCCTTACCAATACAGGGTATCCAATGCGCGACGCGGTCTTCAGCCCTTCATCTATACTCGTTACTGCTTCTCCTGCAGGCTGTGGTATATCTAACTCTTTAACCAGTTTTCCAAAAAGATCTCTGTTTTCTGCACGATAGATCGCGTCACAGTCCGTGCCTATTATTTTTACACCTCTTTCCTTTAATGGCCCGGCAAGGTTGATGGCTGTCTGGCCTCCAAGCGACACAATGACACCCTCAGGCTTCTCCATTGCGACAATATTCATGACATCTTCCATGTACAGCGGCTCAAAATAAAGCTTATCGGAACAAGTATAGTCAGTTGATACCGTTTCCGGATTGTTGTTAATGATTATCGCCTCATAGCCCATCCGTTGTATGCTCTGAACCGCATGTACCGTTGAATAGTCGAACTCCACGCCCTGGCCTATGCGTATAGGTCCGGATCCGAGAACTATGATCTTCTTTTTGTCAGATATTACAGACTCATTCTCAGTTTCATATGTTGAATAAAAATATGGTATGTAACTATCAAATTCTGAAGCACATGTATCGATCATTTTATATACAGGCTTTATATCATTTTCCAGCCTCAAATCCAGGACATCTTTCTCCTCTACTCCCCAAAGGAGCGCAATAGTCTTATCTGAAAAACCCATTCGTTTTGCGGTATAGAGTGTCCGAATATTCCCAGATTCAGATTTCAGGCTTTTCTCCATTTTCGTTATCCGCTTGACTCCACGTATGAAAAATCTGTCTATATCTGTATTTTCAGCAATAAAGTCCTCGCTGCACGATCGTCTAAGTAACTCCGCAACAGCGTATATGCGGTCATCCATGGCATTGAGGATATATTCAGAAAGTGCTTCTGTGCTCATGCTCTCAAATTTCTGTAGATAAATATGAAATGCTCCTGTCTCAAGTGACCTGATTCCTTTGAGCAGGCTTTCCTCAAAAGTTCTACCCACACTCATGACCTCTCCGGTTGCCTTCATCTGCGTGGACAGTGACGGGTCCGCATCTGTGAACTTGTCGAACGGGAACCTCGGCAGTTTTGTCACCACATAGTCCAAAGAAGGTTCAAATGCTGCCGGTGTATTAGCAATTCTTATTTCTTCAAGTGTCATTCCGATGCTTATCTTGGCAGATACCCTGGCTATTGGATAACCGCTGGCTTTTGATGCCAAAGCTGAAGATCTGGATACTCTGGGATTTACCTCTATCAGGTAATATCTGAACGACTTAGGGTCAAGTGCAAACTGTATATTGCAACCGCCTTCAATTTTCAGTGCTCTTATGATTTTCAGTGCGCTGTCTCTCAGCATCTGATACTCCTTATTTGTAAGAGTTTGCGAAGGACACACAACTGTTGAATCCCCGGTATGTATCCCTACCGGATCAAGATTTTCCATATTGCAGACAACTATAGCGGTATCAGCACTGTCACGCATTACCTCATACTCGATTTCCTTATATCCTTTAACGCTTTTCTCGATCAGAACCTGATTTGCAGGTGAAAGCTCAAGGGCTTTTTTCATAAGATCTTCGAACTCTGTGCCATTATATGCAAATCCACCTCCCGTACCGCCTAAAGTAAAAGCTGGACGAAGCACTACAGGGAATCCTATTTCTTCTGCTATTCTGATGCCATCTTTTAACGATGAGACTGTAGCAGATGGCAGTACCGGCTCTCCAAGGCTTTGACATAGCCTTTTAAACCTTTCCCGATCCTCTGCCTGCTCTATAGAGTCACAGCTCGTCCCAAGGAGTTCAGTTCCGCATTCTTTCAGAACTCCTTTTCTTTCAAGCTGCACTGCAAGATTGAGTCCCGTCTGCCCTCCAATACTTGGCAAAATGGCATCCGGCCTTTCATATCTTATTATTCTGGCTAGGTATTCCAGTGTCAGAGGTTCCATATATATCTTATCGGCAATACTTGTATCCGTCATGATCGTTGCCGGATTCGAGTTGCAAAGAATCACCTCATATCCCTCCTCTTTCAGCGCAAGACATGCCTGCGTGCCGGAATAATCAAATTCTGCAGCCTGCCCGATGATTATTGGCCCGGATCCAATAAGTAATATTCTCTTTAGATCAGTTCTTTTAGGCATTGGTTTTTCTCTCCATCAGTCCTATAAAGCGCTCAAAAAGGTATTTGCTATCATGTGGTCCAGGTGCGCTTTCCGGATGATACTGCACACTGAAGACCAGATCCCGTTCACAACTTACACCTTCAACTGTGCCATCTAGTAAATTTATATGAGTTACCTCAAGAGGTGTTCTCCTGATGCTCTCCCTATCTACCGCGTATGAATGATTCTGAGAAGTCATGACTGTTTTTTCGGTCACCAGATCCTTTACAGGATGATTGCCTCCTCTGTGTCCGAACTTCAACTTATATGTCTCAGCTCCATATGCAAGAGATATCAGCTGGTGACCAAGGCATATTCCAAAGATAGGGATCTTTGCCCGTATACCTTTAATCGTTTCTATAATTTCAGGTACATCCCTCGGGTCCCCCGGACCATTTGAGATAAAAACGCCATCAGGCTTCATTCCGAGTATAGTTTCAGCTGTTGTATTCCATGGGACTACTGTAACGCTGCATCCTGCGCTATTGAAGCATCTTACTATATTTCTCTTTATCCCACAGTCAATGGCTGTCACATGATATCTCTCATTATCCGAAGGTGACTCCCATGCTTTTTTGCAGCTGACCTTTCTGACAAGATCCTTCGGAATCATTTCTGAACGGAGCAGCTTAAGCCCATAATCTATAGTCGTTGACGCGTCTGTGATAAGCACCTTGCGGCTGCCTTTATCACGTATCGATCTTGTCAGCTTTCTCGTATCTACACCGCTTATGCCTGGTATGTTGTGCTTCTTCATCACTTCACCAAGAGAAGTTACCGATCTATAATTAGAGGGTTCATCATTATATTCCCTCACTATAAGTGCTCCAATAGTTGGACTCTCGGTTTCATAATCATCCTCTGCTATTCCATAGTTCCCAATCAGAGGATATGTCATAACTACTGCTTGTCCTGTATAGGAAGGATCCGAAAGTATTTCTTGATATCCCGTCATGGATGTGTTAAAGACGATTTCAAGGACTGCCTCCGTTGAGGCTCCGAAAGCGCTTCCGTAAATCTCAAGGCCGTCCTCAAATATTATTTTTCTGTTGTTGGGTGTTTCCATTTTTCACCTTTTGCTCTTACTTATCTGAAAGATGTCTTTCAAATCTATCTCTTCCCATATCCGGAAATGTTTTTGTTGGATAGCTACCGTCAAAGCAGGCCTGGCAGCACCCTCTGCCTTCTGACAGAATGTCAAGGGCATGTATCGGGAGATATCCCAGTGAATCCGCTCCTATGTGACGCGCTATCTCGTTATTTTCCATTTTGCAGGCAATGAGGTTTTCTTTCGAGTCTATATCCGTGCCATAGTAACATGGGTAGAGGAATTGAGGTGCAGATACCCGCATGTGCACTTCTAACGCTCCAGCTTCTCTTAAAAGCCTTACGATCCTTCCACTCGTGGTTCCTCTTACGATAGAGTCATCTACAAGCACCACTCTCCTGTTCCTGATAACCTCTTCAATAGCTGAGAGTTTGATTCTTACCTGGTCGAGTCTGCCTTCAGGGGATATAAAAGTTCTTCCAATATATTTATTCTTTATGAGCCCTATTTGGTATGGGATTCCGGATTCATAGCTGTATCCAAGCGCAGCATCCAGCCCTGAATCCGGCACACCGACAACTATGTCGGCATTTACAGGGTGCGATTTCGCAAGTATACGCCCTGTTTCTATGCGTGATTTATGCACAGATATACCGTCTATTACCGAATCCGGCCGCGCAAAATATATATATTCAAATACACACAATCTTCGCTCTTTTGTATTGCAGTGTCCCCGCATTGATTCTATCCCGTTTTTACTGAAAACAAGTATTTCCCCTGGGTCTACATCTCTTATGAACTCAGCACCCACCGATTTTAAAGCACAGCTTTCAGATGCTATCACATATATCTCATCCTCCGTCTTACCATAGCACAAAGGCCTGAAACCAAATGGATCCCTTGCGCATATGACCTTCTGCGGTGACATAAGGATCATTGAGTATGCACCTTCAATCAGATCCATAGTGCTGCTAACAGCTTCCTCTATCGCCTGTTTTCTCAATCTTTCCCTGGTTACTACATGCGCTATTATTTCTGTATCACTTGATGTATGGAAAATCGCTCCGCTCAGCTCCAACTCGCTCCTGAGTTTCTCTGCATTTGAGAGATTTCCATTATGTGCAATAGCAAGGCTACCTTTCTGATGATTGACTACAATAGGCTGACAATTGCTGCGCCGGTTACCGCCGGTGGTACTATATCTCGTATGAGCAACTGCCATACATCCACGTGGAAACGAGCTCAGTCTTTCCTTGCTGAAGACTTCATTAACAAGTCCTATATCTTTATATGAAGTGAAGACTCCATCATCATTGACAGTGATCCCGCAGCCTTCCTGCCCTCTGTGCTGGAGGGCATAAAGACCATAATAGGCTATTTCAGCAGCATTAACTGGTTCAGCTGCATATATACCGAGCACACCGCATTCTTCGTGAATACTCATTGTTTATCCTGTCTTGCCTCCGTCAACCTTCTCATGACCTCAATATACGCGTCCTCCACGCCACCAAGATCCCGCCTGAATCTATCCTTATCAAGTTTCTCGCCCGTGTTGCTGTCCCAAAGTCTTGATGTATCGGGACTTATCTCGTCTGCAAGTACTATTGTCCCATCTAGGAGCCTTCCAAATTCAAGTTTAAAATCCACCAATGTAATACCGCACCTGACCCAGAATGCCTTAAGTTCATCATTCACTTTAAACGCGTATTCTTTGATCGTCGCAATCTCCTCGCAGGTTGCAAGGCTCAATGCAAGCGCGTGATACTCATTCAAAAGCGGATCTCCGAGTTCATCATTTTTATATGAAAATTCTATCGTAGGAGAATCAAATACTACGCCCTCTTCAACTCCATAATTCTTTGCAAATGACCCCGCTGAAATATTCCTTATTATTACCTCAAGAGGTACTATTTCGACCTTCCGGACAAGTGTGTCTCTGTCGCTAAGTTCTTCAACATAATGTGTAGGTATCCCTCTCTCTTCAAGCGTTTTCATAAAGAAATTACTCATCCTGTTATTGATTACCCCTTTTCCGGAGATGGTGCCTTTTTTTAGCCCATTAAAAGCTGTTGCATCATCTTTGTAAGAAACAATCAAAAGCTCTGGATCGTCCGTTTTATAGACTTTTTTTGCCTTCCCCTCGTAGACTTGTTCCCTTTTAATCATTTTTCCTTTTCTCCCTATACAAACTGCTAATAACCTTCTATTATTATGGGCTCATCGTTCCCGTATCCACATCGTTTCTTCACCTCACTCCGGCCTTTCTGTCTCATGCGGCTCACCTGTAATAGTTCCTTCGAACACTTCTTCTGCCGTTCCTGTCATGAACCAATGCCCGGAGTCAGGGTCATAGGAGATGTCCAAATCTCCTCCATTGAGATGAACTTTTACTTCCGTATCCAGCTTGCCCGAAATGTATCCTGCGGCAGCTACAGCGACTGCGCCGGTGCCGCAGGCCATCGTTTCTCCGGAGCCTCTCTCCCAGACACGCATCCTTACTTCTCTTCTGCTTATAACCTCAGCGAATTCCGCATTCACACGTCCCTGAAATGCCTCGTGATTTTCTATATGTGGACCAATCAAGAAAAGACCCAGACTATCTATAGAATCTGTAGTCATATATCCGTTCACCCGCAGGCATGGATTATCTTCAATGAAAAAGACTGCATGCGGATTTCCCACATCTTCGCGAGTCATTTTCAGCTCCATTCCTGCAACAGTGATGACCTCAGCAGCGGTACCTGATACGACAGCACCCATATCAACTTTTGCCATACTGACCTTCCCGCTCTCTTTGTATAAGAATATCCTCTTAAGTCCGGAACCGGTCTCTATCAGAACATTTTCACGTTCAGCGGGTACTAATCCGTGATCATATATATACTTGGCTGTGCACCTGATGCCATTACCACACATCATGCCTTCAGATCCATCTCTGTTGAACATATGCATATATGCATCTGCTGCTTTTGATGGTTCTATCAGGATCAAACCGTCTCCGCCAATTCCGTAATGTCTGTCAGAAAGCCTCAATGCCATCTTCGATGGGTCTCTGATCGTTTCTTCAAAGCAATTGATATAAATGTAGTCATTCCCGCAGCCATGCATTTTTGTAAACTTCATTGTACTCTCCATTTGTCCATATATGTCCGCTCTTCCGGTCAATCACTTTAGAAACGTAGCTGCAACAGCAACATGTACTGCGGCTGTTGTCAGTACAGCTTCATCTGCGGGCAGGAATTCAGAACTATGAAGCGGCATGTCACAGCCTGCTCCGACATAATAGAAGCTACCCGGCAACTCGTTGAGATAGCACCCGAAATCCTCAGTCATCATTGTCGGGCTGGAGATGCGTATCACATTCTCTTTGCCAATCAGCTTTATGGCTGCGTTTTCAACAAGAGAAGTCATGGCATCTTCATTGCAAATCCCCGGATAACCTCTTACATATCTGACTTCCGTTTCAGTGCTGTACTCCTTATCAGTTTCCGTTACTATTCTATAGAACGATTCTTTTATCTTTTCCCGCTCTGCCTGTCCGTGTGACCTGACGATCCCTGTTATCATTGCTTCATCAGCAAGGATGTTCCTTGCATTTCCTGAGTGAAAAGTCCCTACAGTCAGTACACTCTTCCCATCGGAAAGAGCGTGCGGTATCCTGAGCAGCCTTGATGTCATTTTTGCGCCAGCAGCTAGGGCATCCGCACCCTTCTCACGCTCTGCAGCATGAGCGCCTTTTCCAATTATCCTGACGTCAAAGGTATCTGCTGCCGCATAGAAGTCTCCAAATCTGATTCCGACTGTTCCAACTGGGATATCTGGAGATACATGCGCTCCGAATACAGCATCTGCACCTTTAAGAGCTCCTATTTTTATCAGTCTGGCTGCGCCTCCATCGCCCTCTTCATCTGGCTGAAAGATAAACACCGCGCTTCCTCTCATCTCATTCCGATGATCTGCGATCACCCTTGCAGCAGCAATCAGTGCGGCGGTATGCACATCATGGCCACATGCATGCATCGTCCCGGGTATCCTGGAAGAAAACTCTGAACCTGTCTTCTCATCAACAGGAAGAGCGTCCATATCCGCGCGGAAAGCTATTGTCCTGCCCGGATATGCGCCTTTTATCACCCCTACGACGCCTGTATCAAGTACTCTGTGTATCGGTATACCTGCTTTCTTCAGTTCCTTTTCCACTATCTCCGCAGTTTTATACTCATTGTTACCGAGTTCAGGGAACATATGAATGTTACGGCGTATCGACAGTATCTCCTCGGCGATTTTTGAAAACTCTTCTTTAATATCTATCTGCATCATATTATCTGCCTTCCGAACTGATCTTCCGAATAAACCCCTCCAGTCTCAAGATCCCTTCTTTTATATCATCCATGCTACAGCAGTAGGATATACGTATATGGTCATCCAAACCAAAGGCTCCGCCAGGAGTCACCGCTACACCGGCTTCAGTTATCAGTCTGGTGCAGAATTCCTTTGACGTTATGCCATATTTCTGTATCGACGGAAATACGTAAAATGTACCTTCAGGTACTGTGAAATCAAGGCCTGCACCGGACAAAGCGCCGCAAATGTAATCCCTGCGGCCCCTGTAAGTACCAATCATGATGGACGGGTCATACGACAACGCCTCTATACAGGCTTTCTGGAACAGTGAGGGCGTGGACACGATATCATACTGATGGATCAGTTCAAGTCTTTCTGTTATGGAGCGGTCCGCCATGAGATAGCCCATTCTCCAGCCTGTCATTGCATATGGCTTTGAAAAACTCTGAATCACCACTATTTGCTCACGCAACTCCTCGAATTCCGCGAAGCTATGATATTCACCAGTGAAACACAGTTGTCTGTATACATCGTCACACAATACGAAGATCTCTTTCCCTGCAACAAAATTACGGACAGCATTCAGGCTTTGTGCGTCGTACACACACCCTGTTGGGTTGTTAGGTGAGTTGAGTATTATTGCCTTAGTTCTATCCGTAATCAGTTTATTCAGACGATCACTTCTGATCTGAAATTCACAATCCGAGGTATCAAGCGGGACAACTGTCCCGCCGCAGAGATGAACGATTTCTTCGTACAGCACGAAGGCCGGATATGGGATTATCACCTCATCCCCCTGCTCTATTATTCCAAGGAGGGATATGAACAGAGCTTCTGTCGCTCCGGCTGTTATTATCACTTCATTCATTTCGTACACAAGTCCATTGCGAGATTTTTCGTATCTTGAGACCTCCTGTCTCAGGTCTGCTGATCCACTGTTTGAAATATAATGTGTCTCACCATTTTTCAGCGATGAGATTGCCGCGTCAGAAATGTTGCCTGGTGTCGTAAAATCAGGCTCTCCCAGTGTCAGCCTGATGCATCCTGGGGTATCTGCCGCCAGTTTCGAGAATTCACGTATGGCGCTCCTTTTAAGTGAATGTACATTGGGATTCAGTTGTTCTCTCATTGCCATAAGCCGCCCTATCCCTTCATATAGCTCTCAACTCCGGTTCAAGTGCAGTTTTTATCGAAGTTGTCTCATCCTTTTCCTTTATAATCCTTGCAGGGCATCCTGCAGCTACCATGTTGGCTGGGATATCCCTGGTTACCACTGCTCCCGCTGCTATAACAGCTCCCCTTCCAACATGTATGCCTTCAAGAATGACTGCATTTGCCCCGACAAGCACATCATCTTCCAGTGTTACAGGAACTGCAGAGGCGGGCTCTATGCTGCCGGCAAGGACAGCCCCTGCTCCTATATGACAGTTGCAACCGACCGTTGCTCTTCCTCCCAGCACCGCATTCATATCTATCATTGAGCCCGCCCCTATACTTGCACCGATATTTATCACTGCCCCCATCATCACAATGGCATTGGCTCCGATCTCTGTCTTTTCACGTATAATGGCGCCGGGCTCTATCCTTGCGGGAATATCCTTGATGTCAAGCATTGGGAGCGCGCTGTTCCTGCAGCAATTTTCGATTATGATGTCCTCTATTTTTTCAATATTAGACTCTACCACCGACCGAAGATCTTCCCAGTCACCGAAAACAACTTTATCAGTACAGCCAAAGACTCTGGCATTGCCATAATCTATGTATCCCTTTTCCTTTACATATATCTTTACCGGAGTCTTTTTTTCAGATTTTCCTATGTACTCAATCAGCTCACGAGCTTCCATACGGGTCTCCTAATCAGTATTGTTCAAATTGTTATTTCATATCGAGCATTCGTATCAGATTCTTACTATCCAACCGTCCATCTCGTCCGGGAGCCTGCCGATCTGCATACCATAGAGATTATCGTACAGCCGCTGGCTTACCGCTCCTACCTCTTCATTGTTGATAACATAGTCTTTGCCTTTATAGTTCAGAACACCAATCGGTGAAATCACACATGCAGTCCCTGTTGCCCATGCCTCTTTGAGTGTTCCGTCCTTAATGGCTTCAAACAATTCCTCAAGTTCAATGCGGCGTTCCTCGACTTCATAGCCCCATTTGCGAAGCAGCTGAATTGTGCTGTCACGTGTAACTCCCGGAAGGATCGACCCGGTAAGCGACGGTGTTACTATCTTATCGTCGATCATGAAAAACGCATTGGAAGTACCGACCTCTTCAACATAACGGCGCTCCTTTGCGTCCAGCCACAGTACTTCCTCGCATCCGAATTCATGTGCTTTGTATGAAGCAATCATTCCGCAGGCATAGTTTCCTGCGCACTTCGCAAAACCGGTGCCGCCCACAGCAGCGCGGATGTACTCCTCTTCAACGAGGATGCGGCTTCCGTGAAGCTTTGTCTCATTGCCGGCATAGTAAGCGCCTACTGCACACAGAATGATGATGAACCAGTATTTCTTAGCCGGGAGGACAGAAAAGCTTACCTCAGGCGAGATTATGAACGGTCTTATATAGAGAGCTGTGCCCGGATCTGTCGGAGTCCAGTCCTCGTCGACCTTTACTATTGCCTTGACAGCAGCGAGGAACAGGTCCTCATCCATAGGAGGAATGCACATACGCTCATTGGTGCGGTTAAGACGTTTTGCATTCATGTCCGGCCGGAAAAGGTTAAGTCCGCCTTCAGGGTTGCGGTATGCCTTGAGTCCTTCGAACATCATCTGGCCATAGTGTAATGTAGTAGAGCCCGGATCCATTGAAATAGGACCATATGGAACTATGCGTCCGTCATGCCATCCCTGCCCTTCATCATAGTCCATGATGAGCATATGGTCTGTAAAGTACTTACCGAATCCCAGGTTGCTGCAGTCTGTCGGTTTTTGTTTTGGTGTTGTTGTTCTTGTTACCGGAAAACTATAATCCATCTCTTGTTCCTCCTTCCTTACTTTTCCCCGAACAGCAGCAGTCCATAGTTAGGAAGCGGCCAGAATTTCTTGGATGTCAGCCTTTCAGCAGCATCACTGTCTTCTCTCAGCCTGGTCATCTCCGGCAGCAAACTGTCGCGAATGATCTCAGCATCGCGGAAATAGTCCTCGCCGCTGAGTGAGTCAAGCACGCTTACCATTTTCTGTACATCGCTGTAGATCCTGTCTGTTCTGCCTGACATTTCAGTGATTATTTCTTTCTCAAAACTGCACTCGAGTTCAGGTATCGCCTTCTTTTTCTCATTCATATTGGCCGATAGCTCTGCTGTATAGCCCTCCAGAGCAGGTGCTATCCTCTTTATCGCCATGGATCTCATCGTCCGGGCTTCTATACATATGGTCTTGCAGTAGTTCTCAAGCATGATCTCGCATCTTGACTCGAGTTCTGACCTGCTGAATACACCATGTCTTGTCAGCATATCCACGTTCTTTTCATCAAGAAGATGCGGCACACAATCCGGAGTTGTCCTGTAATTCGACAGTTTCCTCTTTTCGGCTTCTCTCAGCCATTCATCTTCGTATCCATTGCCGTTGAAGATGATCCTCTTATGATCACGTACGGTCTCTCTTATAAGGGAATATACCGTCTCATTGAGATGCTCTGCTTCCTCAAGTCTCTCTGCGTAGTATTCGAGAGCATCAGCAACTGCGCTGTTCAGTATGACGTTCGGGAAAGCCAGACTGCTCATCGAGCCCGGCATCCTGAATTCAAACTTGTTTCCGGTGAAAGCAAAAGGAGATGTGCGGTTTCTGTCAGTATTGTCTCTCCTGAATCTCGGCAGGACTTTTGAGCCGAGCTTCATCAGTACTCCTGCGCTTTCTTCATAAGGAATATCTTCTTCTATCGAGTGCAAAACAGCTGTAAGCTCATCTCCGAGGAATATAGAGATCACTGCAGGCGGAGCTTCATGTGCTCCGAGACGGTGATCATTACTGGCCGAGGCAACAGATATCCTCAGCAGATCCTGATATTCGTCCACAGCTCTTATCACTGCACACAGGAACAAGAGGAACTGCGCATTATCGTGAGGTGTGTCCCCCGGCGCCAGAAGGTTGTCGCCTGAATCAGTGGCAAGCGACCAGTTGTTATGTTTACCGCTGCCGTTCACTCCTTCAAAAGGCTTTTCATGGAGAAGCGCGACAAAACCGTGTCTCTCAGCGACCTTCTTGATCATCTCCATGACGAGCTGGTTCTGGTCGACAGTAACATTTACCTTGGTGTATATACACGCGAGTTCATGCTGCGAAGGAGCTACCTCGTTGTGCTCTGTCTTGGCAAACACGCCAAGTTTCCAGAGCTCCCTGTTGAGCTCTTCCATGAATCGCGATATCTCAGGCTTTATCGCCCCGAAATAGTGGTCATCGAGTTCCTGCCCCTTAGGAGGCATCACTCCGAACAGGGTCCTCCCGGTAAATCTCAGGTCAGGTCTCTTGTCATACAGATCGCGCGGCACCAGAAAGTATTCCTGCTCCGCTCCTGCGACCGCGTATACTCTTCTTACGCTGTCATTTCCCATAAGCCTCAGTACCCGCACGGCCTGACGGTTGAGGGCATCCATCGACCTGAGAAGTGATGTCTTTTCATCCATTGCCTCGCCGCTATACGAACAAAATGCAGTCGGTATGCACAGTGTCTTGTCCCTGATGAACGCATATGACGTCGGATCCCATGCGGTATAGCCTCTTGCTTCAAAAGTGGCTCTCAGACCGCCTGAGGGGAAAGATGATGCATCAGGTTCACCTTTTATAAGTTCCCTGCCGGAAAAATCCATTATTACCCCGCCGTCAGGCGAAGCCTGTATGAAGCTGTCATGCTTCTCGGCAGTCACACCGTTGAGGGGCTGGAACCAATGTGTGAAGTGGGTCGCCCCCTTGGACACAGCCCAGTCTTTCATCGCCTGCGCCACGGCATTAGCCATGTCCTGATTCAGAGGATCACCCTGATTAATCGTCTTGCGCATGGAATGATATACGTCAGCTGGCAGCATGGACCTCATAACTTTGTCATCGAAGACCATCGAGCCGAAATAGTCAGATACTCTACCCAAATTGATACCCCCTCATATTATTAGCTTTGAGCTTTGATACACATGATGACCTGCTCAAATTATGAATTTGTATTTTAAATAACATATTTTAAAAATACTGCCTCTCTGATTCAAAATGAAATACATATAGCATTAGCGTTTTTATACTTAAAACATATGAAAAGAGGCTAAGAATCACTCACCAACTCCCGCCTCTTATGTATATTTCAATCCTTACTTATCTTTTTGATCTCAAGATAAGATTTTGTCATATTCGGCCTGCAAACGCCTTTGCCCTTACATCTATGTCAGGAACATCGAGTATGCTGAACGGATCGTTTGCAGTCTCAACCATCGCAAACCTGCCGGGGAGAACGAAGCCTTTGTTAAAATTCAGAGCTCCGATTATTTGCTCCGATACGATATCTCCTCCGCTGTATCCGGATACTACAATAGCATATATACGCTTTTGGCGGAATTCATGAACACGGAAGAGTGCCGTAAGTCTATTGATGAAGGCCGTCAGATGAGCATTGAGAGCGTCATTATAATTAGGGCAAATCATAATAAGCGCATCACATTCAAGCATTGCCGGATATACCTGCTCTGTCATTATTCCACCATAGAAACATCTTCCCTGTTCTCCGTAATGCAAACAGTCTTCATATTTGCAACCTATACAATCCCTGATAGCCCCCTCTCTCAGCGATATTTCGGTGATATCTGCCCGGTGCTCAAGATCTTTTTTCACCTTATCCCACAGGAGAAGCGTATTCGATGTTTTCCTGATGCTGGCATGTACCGCCAATATCTTCTGTTGATTCCGGCTTATGTTTACATCTGGAAAATTGAATCCAATGATCCTTCTTGTAAGGTCTTTTGCCTGCTGGCGATACACTTCATATGGTTCCACGCCTCTGACACCTGACAATACATGAAAATTACCGAGCGATCCGGTTGCTTCTACCAACGGCTTTCCCGGAAATGTGCATCCGGCCATATTTGCGGAGAAGGCTAACCTCCTTGCCAGAGCCTTAGTAAAAAGTTCACTCCCTCCGTCTACTATAATTCCCCCGACTGATCCCTCCAGGCAGTCAGGATGCTTTCTGAAACCTTCCAGAAGGTGATAGTATTCAGTATTAACTCCGGCCTCTGAAAGGCATATCGCAAACAGCACCCTCTGTCCCTTCATATGAATATTGTCCAGTTCAGAAACTTTTTCAACTACAGTTATATGTACCCCTTCAGATGAGATATCACCAAGAACATAAGAAAGGATGTCATCCATTCTTTCGGTCCTGCTGTCTAACTCACATTTCGGTTTGATTACAAGCAGGCCGGGCTTTTTTGAAGCCTGCCTACTCCCCTTGCTATCTAACATCTAATTACCCTTTTGTTATTACCTTATCTTACAGAGATTGATATATGCCCTTTTTATGCGTTCATATAATGTTTCAGGCAGTGGAATGTCCTCATACTCCCATCCATCTGCGGTCATTCTGTTCCTGATACCAAGAAATGCTCCACACTCCCTGCTGCCGAAGTATATTGACCCGTAATGCCACTCTCCTCTAAGAGTAAGCAATATCGGGATTGCTGCAGATGACAGTGCAGGAGCTATATAAGGCTTGAATCCCAGGTCCCTGACTCGAATATTTGCCTTAACAGCAAGATCAGTGAGGATACATGAAAATTCTTCATCATAATTATCTATGCTGTTTGCAATGACAAGGTCCTTTCCGTGCGGACCATAAGCTCTTCCTTCACTGGCGTACAGTGCTGCCTTTTCCCTCACTTCAGGTGTTACAGATGCACCATCTGACAAAGGATATTCTCCCGATGCTATCCTGTTCGCATAATACTCAGCTCTCTTGTTCATGACGCCTAGTCCGTATCCGTGTATCTGCCAGGGCTCAAGACCGGAGGAATCGAGAAATGCCGCCGCCAGATTGTCTACAGGGTCACTGACTACAGCGATCATGCCTTTATACTCTGCCGTACGGGCAAGCCCGGCATAGTGTGCTATGATTTTCCTGTTGGCCTCCAGTTGTGCCATGCGCACATCTGTAATATCTGACTCCAGCGGAGGTATTCCCTTACTCGCGCAGAAGATCATCAAATCACAGTCGAACAATGTATCCTCGGTTACAATATGGACCGGCGGCAGGTTTTTGATTCCAAAAGGATACCCAACTTGGTTCATTTCCATCTCAAGGCGTTCCAGATTTTCAAGGCGGATATCCATAATTCCGATATCTGAGATAACATCTCCACCAAGCAGGAGCAGTCCTGTCAGCATAGTCATCCCTACATCCCCAAGCGCAAGAATATTCACTTTATTCAAGCCTCCTGGTTTCACCGGGCATCCTGAAACCGGTAAGGCATCAGTTATTTTTAAATCGTCTAGTATTTCATGTATATATTTCATATTATTTCTTCCTGTTAAAAGTCATTCATCCGATTCTGTTTAGCAATTAGATCTGAGCATAAACAGTCTTTTGGTCCTTCGAATCTCGTTCTCGACATAAACTGACGGAGCGATGTGGTCATCGTACTGCAGACCGAATCCAAGCACCGGTCTGCGCGGGTTAGTCAGCACTGCGCCAAGTCTCCTGACTGTCAGCTTCTTTTCAAAAGTACTCTGATACTCTTGCTCCAGAACATGCAGGATATCTGCGGCATTCTCAAGACAGGTTATCGAATACTTTCGCATGCTCTCTGCATCTCCGTCATCTATGAAGCAAGGCTCTGCATATGGCAATATCAGATTTACAGAAGCATTGCCCTCTTTCGCAGGCGCATCCGGCCTTCTCTTTACAGCATACCATCCTGCACCCGCAGCGCTTGCTTCATGGTTTCTCTCAGCTGAATGTCCTGTTTTTTTAATGTCCCTGTCATCTTCCGGGTTATCTATGCTGTCGCCTCCGATGAAAGGATAACAGTCACGTTCATTGACCCACATGCTGATTGAAGGAATAAAGTATGCGCCTCGAACATCTCTTCCTCTAAGCCGCATGCTATCAAGCGCCTTACCTGTAAGAAGACCGACTATAACTTTGCGGACTTCTACATCATGCTTTCTGAGTATAGGATCTATCTTGTTGAGTCTCTGACCTGAATGGAGCAGATCGTCGATGAGCACAACCGGCCTTTCAAAAGACTTTATCGTTCTGGCCTGATCATCAAGTGTCTGGTACCCTCTTGACTCCCTGACATCAAAGCCTTTGAGGTCATTACGAAAATACTTCTCTGTTCTCATGGCTTTAGTGACAGTATTAGGCACCACAATGTCTGCGAGTGCCTTGCCGAAAGGTACAGCAAGATAAGGACCGCGCTTCCTATGCGGGTCAGGTAAGACAGACACTCCGTTCTCTTCCGCTACAAGATCGGCTATCTTGCTGTAGACAGCGCTTGTGTTGAAAGATAGAAGCAGCCTGCCAGGGTATATTTCTCTGAAAGTTCTAAGCAGTTTGGCATGTGCCTTGTCAAAAGCCCTCTGGACCCTCGGATTCTTATTTAGCGGAGATTTTACGACTGTATCGGCATCCTTGAAAATGGCTATAGGGTTCTTCATATCTACTGCATATACCGGATTATCAGCGTCAGAAGAAATATTGACAAACCCCTGATCCATCATTGTCTGTACTGCAAGAGGATCTGCTGCATTTCCGCACACAGGATGGAAAACAGCATAGGTGTAGTCTCTGGCCATAAGAGAAGTCAGAAGCTCTGTCAATAGTATCTGACGTATATATGAAACACGTTCTCCGCCTGAAACAAAAAACGCTCCGATTACAGCTATCTCCCCTCCGGCATTACTTCTTATATGCGATGCGACTTCAATATCTCTGAATTCTTCGAGCAGGTCACTGGTCTTCAGTCTTCTTGCTCCAGCTACAGCTGACAGCCTTCCGTCCGCTGTTTCTATGATGACTTTTCTGAGATCCGGCCTTGTAAGATACTCTATAATCCTTTCCGAATTATCACTTATGCCACCGAGAGCAGAAGAGAAATATCCGCGCTTAGTCATTTCACCCGGATCATATGCTCTGATATTGAGTTCTCTGGCCTCCATTACGTATTTATCTGCCGGTTCCCTGACATACAGGTTCATATCATAAATATAGTTCTGTACAACAGGATCCACCAGACTGGACACATCCCTGCCAAGATCTACATTCTCACGTATTTTAGTAGAGCTGATGTCTTCATAATACTTACCCAACTGCAGCTGCAGCACTTTAGCTGATATAGGGAATCCTTCTCCATCAGCTTCGATACGCTTAGCCTCACGTTCAAAAACTATGTGATTGAAGCCATGAATGGAATTCTCCTGCGGTTTTTTCTTATAAGCAGATGCATTCATTACTACATCAGATCCGACCGCAATATATAGTTCCCTGCCTTCAAACAATTCTCTCAAACACCTTAGATCTGACGGGCTGGCAATATTTACAGATATGTCATCAGGGAATATGTATAATCCCTCTTCATCAGCAACTGACATGGCAAGAATGTTTCTTCTGACCATATGCGGTAATGTCTTTTTGGACCATGAAAACTCATCGATTGCAAGATAAACATCAATTCCCATATCCCTGATCGTAGTTGCGATTGCTTTATGCCCCAGACTGAATGGATCAAAAGTGCCCGGGAAAAACGCTGCAGGCTTCTCTGGCGCAGCAGCCATGTCTCCCTTCTCGGCCCTGTATTCCGAAATGAAACTGTAAACTGCTCCTATCGCTGATGCGTTATTGTAAAAGTCGAGTTCCTCGGCACTTGCCGCCTCAGGAAGGAATGTAAGCAACCTCTTAAAGCAGCATGCAGCCACATCAGCTTTATCATCAAGAGAAAGCATCTCACTTGCAAAAACATGCACGCAGAAAGTTCTAACTGCCTCTCTGGAAATGCCTTTTTTGTAATAAGCGCATCCTTTCATCAGCAGTCCAAGGATCCTGTCTCTTCTCTTTGTTTTTATTCCGTCATCTTCGTCAAAGCCGTATGTACCGTAATTCTCCGTCAGGACAGCTAAAGTATTAAGCGCAGCAGATGCAGTCCTGTCGCTTCCTGAATTGAAGAGTCTTTCAAATTCACCCAGCGTCTCATCAAGCTCTTCAGGAGGCAAGTGCAGCATGACTCTTCCAAGATAGTCCGGGATCATCCCTGAGAATTGATAGTCCTCTATCTCCAGTCCGTTGTAAAGTTCGATAACGAGTTCATTAATCTGATCAGGACCCATCTTCTTTACAACCTCGAGCAATGCTTCGCCGGCGGATTTACGTACAGTCACAGTCTCACTGACTTTGATCATGTTGGAGAAATGCGTAGCTATCTGCATCAATGTTCCATGAGCAGACACGCCTTCAGCCTCCTTACGCAGGATCGAGATGTTCGCCATTTTTATCACCCATGGGATATGGACCTTAAGGTCATCAAGAAAAATAGAAGAAAGTTTCTCATCGGAAATGACCCCGTTATCAATCCTGAGCAGATTTCTTTTGCGGGTATTGTATTCCGGCTCTTCAATAAAGCCATAAGCTCTTTCAACAGCAAGTGTTATAAGATCGGTACTTTGTCCGAACTTATTCCTGACGTTGCTGCAAAAAGATTTGACAGTATTAATAAAACTCTCGCTACATATCAATGGGTCTATTCTGAGCACCGTGATCATAAGAACGGTAAGTTTTTCTTCATCGCAGTTCTCTGCCAGGAGATATCCGGCAAGAATATCCAGATACCTGTGTCTGCAGGATACCTTGCAATTCTTTACAACAGAACGCACAAAGAAATCCGTGCTGCCTATGATCCACTTGCGGTGTATATCTGTAAACTTATGGTCAGGTTCGAGAAGCAGCTTTATATACTGCTCAAACATGCTAAGGTTGGTTACATTGTCATCAGGAGCAGGTATATCTTCCGGAAGTTCCTTTTTGTACTCCTTGCGATATTTTGCCACTATATACCCCATAGCATCAGCCGTCTGCTCGCGCAGATCGCTCTCATTATGAGCAAGCATCTCATAGAGAAATCTCAGCGCCATTCCCTTCTGACTGTCTGTCATATATGTAGAATACCTCTTGAGGATATCTATATATGTACGGACATTTTTCCAGTCATGCTCACTGCGTGCAGCTTCAAGGAGACTCCCGAACTGTCTGTCATCACTGAACCTGCTCATGACCCTGATGTTGTGATCTATGGCTCTGTATGATAACTGCCTTATGACTTCATCAGCCGGCAGCATCACTGTCTCCCGTTTGACAGGTATTGTTTTTCCCTCATATTCACGGGAATATTCATCAGTTTCATCTTCAATATTTGTACTGACTCCGTGCTCAGTCATATAGCCTTCGAAGTCCTTCAGTTTCCGGTATACCTTTAAATATCTCTGCCTCTTGGCTTCGTCAACATTATCAAGTTTATTCAGTATGATATCGAAAGCCTCTTTCAGACTATAGAAGTGTATTATCTCTTTACCATTTTCGCGCGTGCTTTTGGTTCTGAAATCCGCATATATAAGCAGCAGTGACTCAACAGAAAGATTGTCCAGTTCGAGATCCCATGTCGAATGATTAGCGGCTATATGAGCTATCTGCATGAGCCCATACCGCTCCAGGCAACGGTCTGTATAATAGTAATGAAGATATGGAACACGTCTCTCTTCACGTTTACGGCATCCATACTTGCCAATATCGTGGGTAGCTGCAGCTGCGGAAACCAGTCCAAGATCTACTGGCACCCCAGACCTGTGTAACTGTCGGGCAATATACATCGCAACATAATGAACACCGCTCACGTGTCCCAGTGTATTGAAAGAAGTGATCTCCGCGCCTATACGCATAAACTCGTAGATATAATTATCACGTATTACCCTCTTCATTCTCAGGTATTCACGAGTAAATCCATTTTCATCGATCTCGCTGTCTGAGAGAATCAGCATGTCACGTCTAGGGTCAAACGGGCAATTCTTTCTTTCATACTCATATACGCCGCGCAGGAATCTCAGCAAGCATATTCTACTGACTGTTATTCTTTCATTTGTGTGTGGCGCTTCGAGATGAGGAAAAAGCACACTTCTGAGATACAGATATGTATTCATGAGCCATCCCTCATCAGGCTCATCCTCATCCACATCAAAAAAGCATTTTCCCGCAGTCTTTTTCCAAACTACAAGAATGTCCTCTGCTCTGATTCTTCCCCTATCATCTGTAAGCTCAAGAAGCATGGAAGCTGCATCATAAAACACAGGCCTGAAATTTCTGATATCTTCTCTGCTGATACCTGCAAGCCTGAGCCAGCTCCGGTCACAATAAGACTTAACTAGTTCCTGCTGCAACAATTCAAAATTACTCATAATACTCTTCCACCAGTTCTTTCACAAAGTCTATAAAGTATTCTTCTATGGAAGGAAGTGGATGCCCCTTTCTCCACACGAACAGATACTCAATTGTTTTATCCTCTCCCTCAAGCTCTCTGAAAACGAGATAATCATTAGGAATATACGCCGTTCTCGGAAAAATGCTTATCCCTACCATTTTCCCGGCGAGAGCCGCAGCATCCAGGTAACTGTCCATCTCGCAGACGATTCTCGGTTCAGCTCCCACCTCCCTGAACCACCTGTATATAGTATCAATAAACGCTTTTCTGCTTGGGACGATGAGGCTTTCACCTTCCAGATCCGTAATTTTTATCTCATTGCCTCCGTACTCTGCAAGAGGATGGGATTTATTCATTAGTGCTGCAATACGCTCTTCTCCTACATGGAAACTGTGAAGGAGCGACTGATCACATGGCGAAGTTATGACAGCAAGGCTAATAAGCCCGCTCCTCATTTTTTCAAGCAGATCATCTGTGCTTCCATCCAGTATGCGGAACCTGATATTGGGATGGATGTTGAGGAATCCAACGAACCACTCCGCCGCGATGTCAGGAGCCATACCCTCTACAAGACCTATAGATATAGTGCCTCTCACGCCTTCACCCATAGAATGTATCTCTGACTTAGTCTTATCTGTCAGACTGATTATTTCTTTGGCTCTCCTGTAAAGAAGCTGTCCGCACTCAGTCAGCTTTAACCGTCTATTGCCTCTAATGAATAATTGTGTGCCGAGTTCTGCCTCAAGACCTTTGATCTGCGCACTCAGCGGAGGCTGGCTCATATGCAGTTTTTCTGCGGCTTTTGTAATGTTCAGTTCCTCTGCAACAGTAATGAAATATTGTAAAGATCTTATATCCATTCCGTTATCCCTTTTTATTTTGTTCACTTACTTATCTCATCACTTTACAAAAACATCGTGAGTTAAAGATACAATCGTATTTTTACCCTTTAAAATACATATTACATTGGTGCTACTATACGAATTTCATATGATTTGACTCTATGCTGCTCATTCATCGATGGTAAAAAGTTCAACGACAACAAAGGAGCTTACGCCAGATTCCGCAGATTATCTGATGAGATCTGCATCGAGAATGCACTGTCTTCTTAGTTCTATTCTCGAATGCCCATGGGACTTTTCAGGGCAAATCTTAAAAATGTAACAGTTCAGATCCCATCTGTAACAGAAAATTCCACGAAAAAAGCCCGAAATCATTGAAATCTCGGGCTTTCTATGGCGGAGGACATGGGACTGCCGTCCATGTTTGTGCCGGGAACATCTAAACAAATCAACATAGTCATTTATTGGCAAAATGACTATGTTGATTTATAAAATGACGTAATTGAAAGCACTTTTACGAGTCGCTCTTCTCCTTCCACCCTTCAGAGCATTCTTTGCTACAGAACTTATCTCTGTACCGCCTGGCTATAAATGCTTTGCCACAATTCTTGCACATTCTTATCGGTCTGGACTCGTCAGTCAGCATCATGCTGAACATGAGCTGTATCCCCTGAAGCAACGAGTTGAAGTTCCAGATAAGATAAGGTCTGTCATCCATAAGCCCGATATGGTACGTCGGAGTCAGTCCATCAAACGCTGCCATACTTTGCTTATGGAATTCCTTCTGTTTTTCCGTAAACCCGTCCTTATCTTCGTAATAGAAGAATATGACCATGAGATTGAACGCCCAGTCCTTAAACTGCTCTTCCATCCAATCCAGTCTCTCTGCATACTCGCGCTGAAAGGTCATATGTGTTTCGTCAGGCCTGCCATCCCTCAGCATTCCCAAAAGCACTACTTCTTTGCCACCTTCAATATCCCAGATATATTCAGACCCCTTCTTCCGGATATTCGGTTTTTTGAAAGGAAAGAACTCATCCAGGTATTTCTCTACTGTCATCGATTCTTCCCTGATAAAGTGATTCTTCGGGAAAAACACATTCTCATATGGCAGGAATCTCGGAGTAGTCGGAATCGCTGTCATAATGCCCAGCAGGCCGTACTTAAGTGCAAAGCTTCGTATCGCTTCTTGCTTCTCGCCTTCGGTTGCTTCCTGGCTCATGCAAAGCTGTCCTACACTAACAGCGTCCAGAGCGATATTCTCAAACTCATCTACAGGATCGTACGGCTTAGGCATGGCATTAGGTGCTGGCTGAAGATACTTTATACCATCCGAAGTCTCAGTGATAACATAATCACTGTACCTCACCCATATTGAATTGGAGTATTTAAAGAGTTTGTTCATAATTCACCTTTTAAATACTTCTCTGTTTGGCGGTCAAACTCAGAAATGTATTCCTGATCCTGTCGTATGCGGAATGTCTCATATTCCTGCTCAGCCTTTTTAATGGCATCATCATGAGATATCCTGCCTCTGTCATCGAGGACTTTTCGTCTGTTGTTTTCAAGGAACTGATTCGTCTGGTCCAGCCAGTCCTGCATGCTCATAAGGATCTCATCCTCTGCCATAAGTTCAGCATAGTCTATAAACATAGTTACAAGACGGTTAAGTCTGGACAATTCCTTTTCACTCAGGTAATTCTTGGCAATAGTTATATCTCTTTTCAGGATCTTTCCATCCGGTGCACCCTTCCAGGTAGTCAGGCCCATCGTTGGCTTTTCTGCATCTGCACGGTCATAAATGATTTCTGCAGCTGTCTTTCCAGTGACAGCATAATGAAGCTTATTCTGCACAAATGCATAGAAAGCTTTTGTTGTATCGCTGTTCTTATCATAGTCATAACTGCACTGCTCAAACACGTCTGCTATTTTCTGATATGCTCTTCTTTCGCTTGCACGTATCTCACGTATCTTTTCAAGCAGCTCGTCAAAGTAGTCCCGGCCAAAAGGTTTTCCGTTCTTAAGCATCTCATCATTAAGGACGAAACCTTTTGTAATATATTCTTTCAGGGTTCTTGTTGCCCACTGACGGAACCGTGTAGCTTTCTTGGAATTGACTCTGTATCCCACAGCGATGATAGCGTCAAGATTATAATAATCCTTTTTTCTCCTGACAAATCTGCCGCCTTCATTCTGAACTATTTCCATTTTGGAAACAGTTGGATTCTTTTCCAATTCGCCTTCCGAATATATATTAGACAGATGCTTTGAAATATCTGGAATATTTACACCAAACAGCTCTGCCATTCCGTTTTGAGAAAGCCAGAAAGTCTCATCTTTGAAGATAACGCTGACGCATACATTATTATCATCTATCTGATATAAAACAATTTCATGCTCCTGACTATTCTGCATTTTTCATCCTCCAGTATGAATGATCCAGTAACTATATTTATTGTATCACATATTTAATATGCCTTTGCCAAGGTACGGCATATGACCTCAGTTCTTGAATTCATACTCCTCCCGGCAGGTATCAAAGAATCGCTGCTCATCACCTGTAAAAGAGAAGTCTTTATCGCTTCTGAAGATCAGCACGCCCATGGTTCTTTGTTTTAGGTGGAACTGTAGATCCTTCCATGCTTTTCTTACACCCCTGTCAGTCTGATTCCGCATCTCAGCGATCTCTTTGGAAGACAGCTCTTCCAGCACCTTATAATAGAAAAGTTCTCTATCTTCCTTATCCAAAGCCCGCATGAAATGTATCATGTAGTCTTTTGTCACGAGCTGATCTATGGTGCCCGGCTTGCAGTATAGAAAGTCCAGGAAATCCCCTTTACGCATCTGTCTGGCTATAACACTGCTCAGGCTGCCTGCGAAAAGCTTACTGTCCTCGTTCTCACCATATTCAAGCGGGAAATCATCACCATTCCTGAGGATCTCATGTTTTCTTACCCGTGATCTTTCATTCTCTTCCAGGTAGTCATACCAGCCGTTGAGGTTCTGGAAGTCAATAACAGTCCTTGCAGCTTGCTCAAGCCTTCTGAGCATCTCAATTCTCACATCTCGTTTGCGTTTCTTGACGCCTTCAGGCACTTTTATGTCTCTGAGTCTGATGACTTCAGCAGGTACGCTGCACTCCTCGTCGTTATCGCTGACTATAACATACTTTTTTACAGGCTCACTTTCCTCTTCTTCCTCCAGCGCAAGCTCCTCAAGAATTATCGGATCATCCCTGAAACCATAGTCCCCATATTCTTCATCCATCATGAGCATGTATTCTTCATACCATGCTTCGCGAGATAATCTAGTCATCTATATATCCTCAAAAGATTTTTTTACGATTTCAGAATTTTTAGTTCCGTTTTACCCCTCAGATTTTCCCTATTAATAGAGGGAGGATAGGAGTCTTCATTTTCTCATTGCGAAAAACAAAACATTTGTTCCGAACATGTGTTTATTATAAGGCCTGTACTGCCCTGTTTCAATATGTTTTTCACCGCACTGAAATGTGAGGGAAATAAATGGGACAGCTCAAATCGACCCTGTCATCGCTCAACGAAATATGAGTCGACATATGTATTTCATCTGCAAAAAACAATGTTTACACGTAGGAAAAACGCCTTTTTTCGCCCCGAGATCATACATCTCAGCACGGGGTACAGAGGCGTTATTGTTTTGCACGTTATTGCTAAGTATCAGTTATCTCAATGAAGATCGGAGGTGAGACCAATACCACGGATGTCTAAGCGCGACAAGGAAGAATGGAACTTCTTCCTGAATGATCGCGGACGCATCACATATAACGAGCTATGCCGTAAATGTGACCGCGACTGTAAGCAGAGTTTCAGAGCAGTGATAGTGCAATGCCCTGAGTACAACTCCAAACGAAGTAAGAAGAAACGGCAATAATGCCGGGAAAGGAGGCTTTATGCCGGAAAACAAACAAGTTATTTCTAATTTTAAAAGCGCGGAAGAGCTCTTCTATAACCCTGTCGGCGGAAGCAAGCCTGACATGATAGTCGAAGGACTCATCCCAACAGGTCTGACCATAATAGCAGGTGCACCGAAGTCGTGTAAAAGCTGGCTGATGCTGAGACTGGCATTATCAGTCAGCCTGGGCGAGACGTTCCTGGGACATGATGTCAGGAAGTGTGATGTAGCATACTACGCACTTGAAGACACAGATGCAAGGCTCAAGAGCAGATTGCTGGATATAGGTACTGCCCCGCCCCCGGGTCTGCTATACGCAACCTCAATAAAGGATCCGTGCGAAGAATTCATCAGCGACCTTGAGAGATGTCTGGACAGCAATCCCGGTGTCAGGCTCGTGATCGTAGACACACTGCAGAAGATCCGAAACAGTGATCCAACTTCGAATGCCAACCAATACGCATGCGAATATGAAGAGCTTGCGAGACTCAAGGAGATTGCTGATCGCCGCAGGATAGCTATCGTGTTTGTACACCACACACGCAAGAAGCACGATCCAAAGGACGGGAATAACGATGTACTTGGCTCATCAGCAGTCACAGGAACAGCCGACATGATACTCATACTCCGCAAGAACCGCGGAGGCACTGCCGGCACACTAAGCGTTAGCGGACGTGACGCTCCGGATATCGAACTCGTAATGCAATGGCAGCACCCCGAGTGGCAGGTCATCGAAGAGAAGTCCGAAGAAGATATCGCAAGAGAGAATGTCCCTGAAGTCGTATACAAGGTGGTCGACTTCCTGATGGCCGAGGGAGGATTCACCGGCACCATGTCAGCTCTGCTTACAGAGATCGGTCTTCCTCATGTCAAGCCACACGCACTCAGCAGAGCACTCTCAAAGTTCCATGACGAAGTGCTGCTCCCTCTCGGGATCACATACGATAGCGCACGCGTATCCAGTGAGCGTAACTATGTGTTCACAGTATCTGAAGAGTCTGGCGCAGAAGCAGACGAACAGTCCTGCTCTGCTGCAAATCAGGACACTGGCAATAGTGATGACGCTCATGACGCTTATGACGCTTCCCTGCTCTAGGAGCGATATATCGTCATTAGCGTCATTGCCGTCATATCTGCAGCTTATAAGTATTGCCATACTGTATTGCCTGCTACAAAAAGGATCAACATCCGTGTATCGCCACGGGTGTTGCCGCAGGGACAGACCGAAGGTGTGTCCTTAGGAGTAGCGAGCATAGGCTATGTATCGCCAGCCGGATACTCCGTCAGTGATAATAGCCGCGGCACTGCCACATGTGGCAATACCGGGAGGGGCTCCCGCCCCTGCAACCCCTATCAGTTATTACAGGATCAACTATGTGCGAAAACATATGACTAAGGAAAGGATTTTTTATATGACAAACAGGCAAAGGAATCTCGGGATCAACATCAGAGTGACCCCGGAAGAAAAGAAAAAGATAGAACGTAACGCAAGAAAATGCAGACTGAATGTCTCAGAATACCTCAGGCAGATCGCTATGAAAGTCGTGCCTAAGGAACTTCCCGCAAAAGAAATTGAAGATAGTTTTCTCAGAATCAATGAAGTGATCAGGACTGTTAGCGACTTGAAGCGACAGTCACCGGATCCCGTCACCCAGAAATTCTGTGATGAGATCTATGCAGATCTGCTCAGGATCATGGTCGAGACACTGCAGCTTATGCGGCATATTTATCCAAAGCCGGAGGTGAAATCAGATGGCAACGACTAAAATATGGCCTGTCAGAGACAGCCTTAAGCGTGTCGTTGATTATGCATCCAACCCTGAAAAAACATCAGAAGATGATCTTGCTTCTGTCATCAGGTACGCTATGAATGGAGATAAAACAATCGCAGATACTACAGAGAAAACCGAAAAAGCATGTTATGTCACGGGTGTGAATTGCTCTGCAGATACAGCACTCGAGGAGATGATCAATACTCAGATGCTTTTCGGAAAGACCGGTGGCAATGTCGCCTATCACTGTTACCAGTCATTCAGGCCGGGCGAAGTAACGCCTGAGCAATGTCATCAGCTTGGAGTAGAACTCGCACGCAGGATGTGGGGAGACAAATACCAGGTGCTGGTCGCTACCCATCTGGATCGTGATCATCTGCACAACCACCTTGTATGTTGTTCAGTCTCATTCATAGATGGGAAGAAATTCAATGATAATAAGGCTGCATACAGCAGACTGCGCAGATTATCTGATGAGATATGTCGTGAGGAAGGCCTTTCTGTTATAGAAAAACCGCGCGGGAAAACTCCGAGGCAGATCCACTTTGCCGAGAAGAACGGAGAGCCTACCAGATACAATCTGATGCGTGAAGCCATAGATAATGCTGTTTCACTCAGTACCAATTTCCCTACTTTCATCAGTCTGATGAAGCAGCAGGGATATATCATCAGCTACAGTTATGCAAGGAAGTATCCGACAATCAGATCTGTAAATTCTCAGAAGGCCGTAAGGCTTTACCGGCTTGGCGAAGATTATGAGCTCGATAGGATCGCTCAGAGAGTCAATGACAATCATTACGAAACTGTAGCAGCTAATCGCGAAAGACATATCATGTCCATGAAGCCTCCGAAGCATAAACGCGTCCATGTCAATGGTACGAAGAAGACAGCGCGAAAGATCGGAGGACTTTACGGACTTTATCTTCATTATCTGTATCTGCTCGGATACCGCCCGAAGAAAAAGCACCGGCCGCTGTCACCTGAGATGCGTGAGGCCGGCCGGATGTGTGATAAGTACTCCGCCTGCGCTATGCTTATGGCACGGGAACATCTCAGAACGGATGAAGATGTGAACACTTTCATATCTGATTCAAAACATAAAATGGAATATCTTTCCGAAGCCAGAAACAAGGTAAGAAACAAACTGAGGCGAGCTTCAGAGCCTGAGCAGATAGAACAATTGAAGGCTGAAAGAGACAGGCTTACTGCAGAGATCGGTAAGCTGCGTAAGGATATCAAAACTGCTGAATTTACACTTGAGCGAAGTCAGCAGGTACAAAAGGACATAGAAATAGAACTCAATGCCTGCGGAATTATCCGCAGCAGAAATCACAGAGATCGAGACGGGAGGTGATAACTAAGTTCATCACTTTATTTTTTTGCTGTAATTATGAGTACGACAGGAGGTGGTTAGATGACTGACAGCAAGAAAGAATTCCTGCTGAAGGCATCAGCACCTTCTGACGCTGAAGTACTGGAATTCATCACTAGTTGCCCGGACGAATGTTTACAATTCAGAAATGATGATGGTAGTATAAGTCTGGACGGCGTGAAAGAATATATGAGAAAAGCACGCAAGAACAAGATCCTTGACAATTACAGAGGACAGATAAAAAAGCTTAACGGCAAGGACCAGCGATACTATATCAAGTTAAAGGATAGCAGCCGCAGTGACGGCAGATATACCATCAAGGCACCTACCGAAGAAGAACTGCTTGAGAAAGTGTTTCTGTGGCATCTTGAGAACGTTGAAAAGATCAAAGAGCCTACACTTGCCAGCATTTTCCCCGAGTTTCTTGAGTACAAGAAGAAAACGACATGGAGCGAGTCCACTGCCAAAAGGAATCTGTCAGTATGGAAGAATCACTACAAAGATACTGATATCATCAATGTTCCTATAAGAAAGATCAGACTGAAGCAGCTTCAGGAGTGGGCATATGGTCTGATCAAAGATCATGACCTGACCCAGAAGGAATTCGGTAATATCGCCACATGGATGAAGCAGATGTTTGAATATGCTGCCATGGAGGAGATCATTGACAGAAACCCTTACACGATGCTCAAGATCACCAACCGTAATGTATTCCGTCAGCCGGAGATCAAGTCGGACGAGAACAAAGTTCTCTCGCCAGATATGGAACTTGCACTCTATAAGAAGTGCTGGGAACACTTCGAAAACAGCTACTACCCGGTTCATCAGCTCCTGCCGCTTGGCATAATAATGCTGTTTCAGGCAGGTCTCAGACCAAGTGAGCTCGCTACTCTGCGGTATTCTGACATTGATGGTGATGAGATCATCATCAGGAGGTATTACTCAGATAAGGCGAATGTCATCAGGGAAAACCGCACCAAAGCCGGTCACGGCTTCAGGCGGATCATCCTGACTTCACTGGCCAAAGAGATAATTGAAGCTGCGAGACAAAGGCAGCTGGAAGAAGGTATTGAAAACCCTGAATATATCTTCATGATGAACGATCGCTTCAAGAGTTTTTATGACAGACTCCGCAAGACATTTCCTGTCATCTGTAAGAGCATAGGAATCCCGCAAAACACTCCGTATTCTGGCCGGAGAACGTTCATTTCATCGCTTATTGACGCGAATGTGAACATCAGGACCATACAGAATTATGTTGGTCACAATGACGCCAGAACTACTCTAAACAATTACTGTTATGACAGATCTGCACGGGAAGAAAGAGCCAGACAGCTTGAAAATGCTCGTGTTCAGATCTCTTTCACCGGGGCAGCATAGCTGTACCCGGCTGTACCCAATTCTCAGGCCACGAAAAAAGCCCGGGATCGTTCAAATCTCGGGCTTTTATGGCGGAGGACATGGTAAAAAATTGAACGTGTATCCCTTGCAATTACTGCGTTTCAGAGATCTGTTTTTCCGTCAGCCCCATACCCGGACCCAACTGATTAATAATGTACTTGCTTAATGCAGCAAGATTTTCACTCATCATCGACTTTATTGTCAGTGAATGCCTTTATTACATCTTCAGATAATAGTTTTTTAATTCTGTTAGGTATAACAAAGCTTCTGTATTTTTCGTTCCTTGTCTTATGAACCATCGCATCATAAAGTGGCTGCGTATGCTGTTTTTTGAAGATGGCAACAATTGGGCGTTTCTTAGTGACAAGATCTCCGATATCTCCGCTTCTTGTAGTGTTCGGAAAGAAATAACCTTTAGAACTACGCAGTACGCCAAGGCACGCGTAAACCCCTCCTACCAGCTTATCTGTCTGTAATACTGGCTGAGAATAATTGTAGTCACCAATAGTTCTTGCTGACATATCCTCTGCGAATAAATATTCAATTACATTAAGCTTGAGTTCTGCAAATCCGCTATCATCGAATTCAAAATCCGATTCTTTTAGTCTCTTCTTCAGACATAAGTCAAAGAACTGGTTTGAGTTTCCACCTTTCTTTGTGAACAAAAGTCCGGTCAAATGAAGGAAGCTTGCTTTATAGAATACAATCTCAATATAGTCAGGCTTTCTATTTTCATCAATATAAAGAACCAGATACTTATTGCCCAAAAAGTTCTGTTTATATAGCGTGGCCGCCTTAAACAGGGTGGCAAGGCATTCTTTCTTTGTAATCATTTCAAATACCTCATAACATAAAAGGGAGATTACAACACGAATGTATCATAATCTCCCTTTGTGACTAATTTTATCGATGTCCGCCATCCTCAGGCCCTTGTGTCCTGCATCAGTTTCGGATTTTATCGTTGCCCGCCAACCTCAGGCCCTTATGTCCTGCATTAATTTCGGATTTTACGTGTTAGCCACACGGATGGAGATGTCCATCACCCAATATTCTTATACCATGACAACCTTCATTTGTCAATTGCTGACTGCCATCCGATCAAACAAAATGACGGGTATTCCCCGCCATTCACACTGCCTGAACGTTTACATCATATCCAGATGTGCATCGAATTTATTGATTGCATCGTTGTCCATCGACTTGAACACATCTGTGTATGTATCTAGTGTAACGTGTATGTCTGTATGACCAAGCCATGTCTTAAGGACTACAGCCGGAACTCCTGACTCAATACATCTCGTCGCGAATGTGTGTCTCAGTGCATGCTGCCCATCTGAAGTGATTCCAGCAATATTGCAGATCCTCTTATAATA
>JAFWMD010000008.1 GCA_017510725.1 Mogibacterium sp.
GCTCTTCAAGTTACTGGCAGGCAGGGAAGAATACTATGGCAGCGAAGGAGAAGCCAGCCCATATATATACGTGAATGGCGATTACATAGGTGAACTCAAAACATGGAAATAAGTTTCTCTAGTATCAAAGTTTATTACTGACAATGACAGCAGCTCTGCCGAGAACTAATCTCTGACAGAGCTGTTGATGCCGTTGGTATTTAAGGTATTTATATGGAAGGTTTTTATGAAGAAGTTTGTCGTATTTCGTTTGACAAGCATAGAGTAACTCCTGCACCTTAAGTGAAACTAAAGTAAGAAAAGAATATTTACATGGCTTGATCTGCAGTCAGAGGTCGAGCCTTTTTCTTTGCAATAAATACGGAAGGAGAGTGATCTAAATGACAGAAAATAATGAAACAGAGATGCTCAGGGTGATACTTTGCAAGCCCGGCGAGACAGCTGAAGTGGTCGAAATCGATGATGATCTTGAGTCTATGCAGGAACTGGTAGGTGGCCTGATACAGGAGTATATGCCTTTCCATTCTGAGACCGATCCGAGATATGATGATGTTGCAATCATCTGTAACGAAGAAGGAAAGCTTATAGTCGATCCGGAGCGTGAATACAGTCCGCTTGTAAAGGCGATGGGAGGATCCGTTATCGAGATATCTGCGACATCACCAAATCACATAAATGCGATGGATATGTCGAGAGACTACGGCGAGACGGATCCTATAATCGAGAAGTCGCAGTTCCTGCAGTCGCTCTGTGAGCAGATAGTAGCGGGGCATAAATTCCAGAAGGGACAGCAGTCTATCATCGACCGCTGCACGGAGAACGTGTACCGCTACTACAAACAGGGAAACTATATGGGTACTCCGCCAACGCTTCAGGATTTCAGAGAGGAACTCCTGAAGCAGCCAGAACCGGAGGCACACTCACTGGCACTTGAACTCGAACTCTTCACCAGGGGTTCTCTCAACACATTTGCCAAGCAGACGAATGTGGACACCAGCAATCGTCTGATGGATGCGATAAATGCGCAACTGGCAAAAGAAAGGTTACAAAGAAAGATACGCTGCTTTCTAAGCGTGGATCTTTAGACAAAGAATGGTGTTTGCTTGATTGGGACTATGAGGCAAATGAGCATGGACCTGAATACTACACCAACGGTAGCGGAGAAATAGTAAGCTGGAAATGTCATAAATGCGGTCATAAATGGAGCGCTGCAATTTGTGACCGGACAAGAGATTATAGAAATGGATGTCCCTTATGTTCGGGAAAAGTCATAGTAAGTGGTGTCAATGATTTACCTACAATACTACCTGATCTAATGGAGGATTGGGACTATGACAGTAACACTGGAGTTGATCCGACAAAAGTTGGTAGAGGAAGTCATGTGGAAGTGTCATGGAAATGCCATAAGTGTGATCATATATGGAGCGCTCAAATATATAACCGAGCAAACGGAAAGGGCTGCCCATGTTGTGCTAACAGAGTGGTTGTTCCAGGAAAAAATGATTTAGCTACTACAGATCCGGAGCTCGCGGCGGAATGGCATCCAACGCTCAATGAATACAAACCTACGGAAGTTACACGCGGACAAGGAAAGAAAACACAAATGATATCAAGATCGTTAAGAACGAGGCATCACTTTATGTTAATGGAAGAATGCAATATCAGGCAGTAAATCTGGTCACTGAATATGGGGCAAAACTTCATGGCTGTAAATACGCCATAGCTTCAAAGCACCCTCAGTGGAAAATGGAAAAGCGCTTTGAAGAAAGCCTTGACCAGTTCAGACCATATATCTTCCTGACCAGAAAAGAATACGCAGCAATTCTTGAGTCACAGCAGAACGATGACAAGTTCCACAAGTCAAATGAAGGAGTGAGCAAGATGCTTAAGCCAAAATTCAAATTCACTTTAGTACCTCAATTTCCCGCAAATCTCCTCTAGCAGTTCTGCGTACTTATGGTGCTTCATCTGCGGGAAAGCGCGCAGCAGTCTCCCTGCTCCGAAATGCCTGCTGCTCAGAATGCGCTCTTCGAGTGCTTTACGCTTAGCCGTAAGTTCGGCACGTGATGCCGCCATCTGAGCCAGAGTCTCAGCTTTGCTTGTCTCGATCGCCTCTCTTGCTTCAGTCCTGGCAGCTGAAATATGCTCTATTGCCTCAGCACCCGCAAGCGAAGCCTGGACCTTCGCGTCATCAACGCGCTGCTTGGTCTCAAGGGTCCTGGTTCCGATTTGGTTGCTAAGTTCATTGCTGACAACGCGCATGCGTCTCTGCATCTCATCGATCTCAGCCATACGCTTGTTGAGTCCTATCATTACACTGACTGAAACAGCAAAGTCCGCGATGTATGTTACTGAGAAGATTCCTATCAGCGCCCACCCTATATTCTGCGGGATGCGTTCAAGAATGCTGCTCAGCATCGGATATACAGCGCGCACAACGAGCAGTATGGACATGCCCCAGATGATGCTGAACTGGAGGCAGATATATCCGTTCAGATTGAAAGGCCTGTCCGAATAGTCCCACCATCTCGCGTGGAATGCCTTATCCAGGATCCACCCGCCGAACAGTTCAACAGCCGTCGCAAGGACGACTCCGAAGAGGAACACCTTGAGCGCGTTCTGCTCATAGAATTCTCCCTCACCCGTTATCTGAAGCAGGAAAAACACCGCCAGCACTCCGAATCCGTATATCGGGCATACGGGGCCGTTCAGAAATCCTCTGTTGACAACCAGCCCCTTGCTCACCGCCTGATATGCCACCTCGACACACCATCCGAGGAATGAGAATACGAGAAAATATTCAAGAATCGTATAAATAATCTGTAGCGTCATCTTTCAAATAATTTCTATCTCTGATCAGCTGTTGAGAATGTTCATGAACTCCTCGCCTGTGATCGTCTCCTTCTCATACAGGTGAGCTGCAAGTTCGTCGAGCTTCTCTCTGTTCTCTGCCAGGATCTGTACAGCCTTCTCATGCTGCTGCTTGACAAGTTCAACGACCTTCTCATCGATCTTAGCCTGTGTCTCTGCCGAGCATGCGAGCGAAGTGTCTCCGCTGAGATATTGGTTCTGAACTGTCTCCATAGCGACCATGTCGAAGTCATCACTCATGCCGTAGCGGGTGATCATCGCTCTCGCCAGCTTGGTAGCCTGCTCGATATCGTTCGAAGCACCTGTCGTCACTGAGCCGAATGCAACTTCCTCTGCGGCACGTCCGCCGGTGAGAGTTGCGATCTTGTTCTCGAGCTCTTCCTTGTTCATGAGGTAGTGGTTGCCTTCATCGACCTGGAGAGTATATCCGAGAGCTCCCGAAGTACGCGGGATGATCGTGATCTTCTGGACAGGAGCTGAATTGGTCTGCTTTGCAGCGACCAGCGCATGGCCGATCTCATGATAGGCAACTATCTTCTTCTCCTGGTCAGTAAGGATCGAATTCTTCTTCTGGTATCCTGCGATGACTACCTCGATGCTCTCCTCGAAGTCGGTCTGGCTTGCAGCCTTGCGCCCGTCGCGGACAGCTCTGAGAGCTGCCTCATTTACTATATTGGCAAGCTCAGCACCGGATGCGCCGGATGCCATTCTTGCGATAGCGCTGTAGTCGATGTTGTCCTCGACCTTGACCTTCTTGGCATGTACTTTTAGGATGGCTTCTCTTCCCTGCAGGTCAGGCAGCTCGACAGGTACTCTTCTGTCAAAACGTCCCGGTCTTGTGAGCGCAGGGTCGAGTGATTCCGGACGGTTGGTCGCAGCGAGGATGATTACTCCGCTGTTGCCCTCGAATCCGTCCATCTCAGTCAGAAGCTGGTTCAGAGTCTGTTCTCTCTCGTCATTGCCGCCGAGATTTCCGCTGTTTCTCTTCTGACCGATAGCATCGATCTCATCTATGAATACGATACACGGAGCCTTCTCCTTGGCCTGCCTGAACAGGTCACGCACTTTGGATGCTCCCATGCCGACGAACATCTCAACGAACTCAGAGCCTGACATCGAGAAGAACGGTACGTCAGCTTCGCCGGCTACAGCCTTGGCGAGCATGGTCTTACCTGTTCCCGGAGGGCCTACGAGCAGTACGCCCTTAGGCATCGAAGCTCCGATCTCACGGTACTTCTCCGGATTATGCAGGTAGTCTACGATCTCCTGAAGGTTTTCCTCTGCCTCATCGACACCCTCGACATCGCTGAATTTGATTCCGTCAGATGATTTTACATACACCTTGGCATTGCTCTTGCCCAGGTTGAACATCATCGATCCCGGGCCGCCGCCTGCCTTGTCCATCATCCTTCTGCTCAGATACTGACCTAGCACAACGAAAATGATTATCGGCAGTATCCAGTTCAGGAAGAAGCTTGCCGCCGGCGACATCTCCTCAACGATCTCGCTGGTGAACTCAGCTCCGGATGCATGGAGCCTGTTGACGAGATCCGGGTCATTCATGATGCCCGTCTTGTATGTCTTCGATCCGTCCTTGTTTGTAAAAAGGATCTTATTGCTCCCAATCTGCACCTTACCGATCTGATTCTTCTCAGTCATGGTCATGAAGGTGCCGTAGTCTACTTCCTTGATTTCCTGTTCTGCAACCATCGGAACGATCATGGAGTTCCACAGGAACAGGATCAGGAGAACTGCTATATAGAAGATAAGCAACGGTTTCCGTGGTCTGTTAACCTCGTTCATAGTTATTCCTTTCTTTCATAATCTGATTAATACAGGTGAATGATAGCACCCGATCCAATACGCTTCAATCATCACAGGCCAATATACACACAATCTTCTAAATCCAAATGAAAAAACAGACCATTAGTCACTTTTCCTTGTAAACAGTTATATTCTAAGCAAAGGATATAAACAGTTGGAGGAAATAGAGTAATAATTGGAGGAAAACGTATCAGGTTCCCTGTAGGTGTTGGAAATACTAGCATCTACAAAAACGATTCTGTTCACCTGCTCCAATGAAAGATCCCTGCCAGACTGTTATCAGCGACAGGGATCTTTCATATTATGCGTGACTGTAATGATGGCTTTTTTATGCTGCCTTGAGAGGCAGGCTTGTTCTGCATCTTGTAACAGCCGCCTCTTCAAACAGCGATTCTACTGTCTTTGCCTCTGTCATGAGCCCGACTATCTGTGTGGACTCTGTATCCGCGTAGCAGGTGGTCACCGTCCATTCGGTCTCTAACTCGAACTCAAGCATGTCGCTGGTCCTGTCGATGATTTTTACCTTGTACTCCTCATTGTCCCTGATGCCTGCCTCAGCGGCTGCTTTTGTGATGATTGTATAAATCGTTGTGAAGTTGTTAGTCATTTTGGTTTTCCTCCTTATCATTGAGATATTGTTTATCCTCCAGCTTCGGCTTCTGTTACCGGCGCTCTGTTTTCATCTGATGGTTGTAGTATAGAACCCAAAATTAAGAGAATTATTAGAAACTGATTGTTTTTGAAAAATTTTGCATGATCTCACAAACAGCTTTCGGCTAA
>JAFWMD010000009.1 GCA_017510725.1 Mogibacterium sp.
CTATCTTCGGATACTACGTGACCGGCCCGGTAATGACCATAATACTGAGCGTACTTACTGCCGGTGTAGATGTACTCGTCAACCACCACCTGCTCCCTCGGGCAGCAATCTTCATTGAACCTGCCAAGGTGCTGTTCCTGAACAATGCCATCAACCACGGCATCTTTACACCGATCGGTGCCGAACAGGTCAAGGCAGCAGGACAGTCCATCATGTACATGCTCGAAGCAAACCCGGGCCCTGGACTCGGAGTACTCCTGGCATACTGGGCATTTGCAAAGGACAAGGCAACCAAAGACTCAGCTCCTGGAGCTATCATCATTCACTTCCTGGGAGGAATCCACGAGATCTACTTCCCGTACGTACTGATGAACCCGGTAGTTATCATCGCACCTATCGTAGGAAACATCTGCGCAATCACATGGTTCCTCATAACAGGCTGCGGCCTGAAGGGACCTGCTTCGCCGGGATCAATCATCGCTTTCATGGCTATGGCACCTAAGAACAAGATGGTCCTGATCTTCATCGGAGTAGCAATCGCAGCAGCAGTATCTTTTGCCATCGCATCTGTTATCATCAAGGCTACAAGCACAACAGCTTCGATTGATGAAGCTAAGGCTGAGGTGGCAGACAGAAAGGCTCAGGCAAAGGGAACCGTTAACGTAAACAAGTCTGAATCTGTACGCAAGGTCATCTTTGCCTGCGACGCCGGAATGGGCTCTTCCGCAATGGGAGCTACAAAGTTCCGCAACAGAATCAAGGCTGCAAGACCTGACATCGAAGTAAAGAACACTTCAGTAGACAACATTCCATCGGATTGTGATATCGCAGTAGTTCAGTCTACTCTGCAGGAGCGTGCGAAGAAATCCGCACCACAGGCACAGCTCGTTACAATCGAGAACTTCCTGAATGACCCTGCACTGGACGCACTCTATCTGCAGCTGACAACTCTTGATGCTCCTGCACAGGAACAGCCAAAAGACGATGTTGAAAAGGCAGTTGCAGCAGCTGAGAAAAGTGTAAAGAGAGACGTTATCGTAAAGGACAGCATCCTTCTGAACCAGCCTTCCGTAACTAAGGAAGAAGCGATCCGCAAAGCAGGAGAACTCCTGGTTGCACGCGGAGCAGTTGAACCGGCATATGTTGATGCCATGCAGGAAAGAGAACGCATGGTAAGCACATACATGGGAATGGGCATAGCTATTCCTCATGGAACAGCTCAGGCAAAGGGAACTGTAAAGAAGACAGCCATCTCTATGGTACAGTACCCTGAAGGCGTTGACTTCGGCGCTGAAAAGGCACAGCTTGTATTCGGAATCGCAGGAATCGGAGAAGAACATCTTGATCTTCTTGCAAAGATCGCAGGATGCCTTGAGGACCCTGAAGTTCTTGAGAAGATGAAGACTACAGATGATGCAGACTGGATCATGAAGATGCTTTCATAAAATAACCCTAATTAAACGGATGATAATACATACCAGAGGCCCGGCCGTTATGACCGGGCCTTTTATTCGCGGTCAAAATATCAATATGTTATACTTTTACGAGAAGTACAGCATGTGATTTGCGGAGGAATAATAATCAATGAAGATAGCATGGTTTTGTATACCGGCACACGGACATACCAACCCGACTCTCGGACTTGTTAAGGCGCTGACCGATGCCGGACATCAGATCTGGTATTTTTCCTTTGAAGAATTCCGAGAAAAAATAGAGAGTGCCGGAGCGACATTCATAGCTTGTGACGGATATGATTTTGAAATGGAAGATAAGGGCAACGCTGACCGCGTCGGAAAGGACAAGGTATATGCGACCGAACTGCTCGTTTCATCCACACTTGCACTTGATGATATGACTACCCGGGTCATAGGGGAAATCAGACCGGATGTCGTGGTATCCGATTCTGTAGCATTCTGGGGAAAGCTTGCAGCCATGAAACATGGACTGCCTTATGTATCATCGACCACTACGTTTGCTTTTAATAGGTATTCGGCAAAGTATATGCAGGAGAGCACTTGGGATATCGTCAGGATGCTGGCGGCAATGCCGCGCATCAACAGACAGCTGAAACGCCTTCGTGAAAAAGGCTATCCGGTGAAGAGCCTGCTCGATATCGTACAGAATGATAACGATACTAATACCATAGTATATACATCCAGGTATTTTCAGCCATGCTCAGATACGTTTTCTGACAGATATCATTTCATAGGACCGTCCATAAGGCCGATCACCAGACCGGTGGATAAGACTTCGGACAAGACCGTATATATTTCGATGGGAACGGTGAATCAGAACCGGGAGTTTTACCGCAATTGCATCAGCGTGCTTGCTCCGACAGGATGGCAGGTGATCATATCCATGGGAACGAATACTGACCATTTCGATAATCTTCCGGAGAACATACAGGTATATGAGTCGGTGGATCAGATGGCAGTCTTGTCGATTGCTGATGCATTCATCACACACTGCGGTATGAATTCTGCTTCTGAAGGATTGTATTTCGGTGTACCGCTCGTACTTTTTCCTCAGACGCCGGAGCAGGATGCCGTAGCTAAAAGGACTGAAGAGCTTGGGGCAGGAGTCAGGCTGAAATCGATATCCGAAGAGGATGTGCTGGATGCGCTGACCAGAATCATAAACGGACCACAGTATAAAGAGGGAGCCGCCCGTGTATCCGAAAGCTTTAAAAACTGTGGAGGGATGGCTGAAGCAAAGGCCTTCCTTGAGCAGGTCGCATCTCAATAAAAAATACAGGAACAGTGTGGACATATAATGTAAAGCCTGACGCGGAAAACGTCAGGCCTTTTTCTGATGAAGGTATTCAGCAGGTTCCGGATATCTAATCCCTGAGATAAGCAAGGAATAAACGTATCTCTTCCAGCTCAGCCAATGCGCGGTAGAAATCTTCTGTAAATGGCTCATCCGAATATGCAAACTTTACGATAATGAAATCTCCTGTCTGCTCAGCATCGAACGTTATTTCACCGGTTTTCGGATCATACTGGGCACTGTAGGCTGCCAATCCTCCGTTTTCATCGGTAAATACAGCGTACAGGCTGTTTTCAGGGATCTCTGCAGGATTTCCCCAGTTTTCCGGAACAGTAAACGGGAACAATACTTTTACAGGGCTTCCGGCAAAGTCTGTGACAGGCACTCCGTTATTCGTGATGTCGAGATGCCAGATCTGCGGCAGCGCAGGTTCCGCTTCTGATTGATCTTCTGATTTAGTATCACGGAGAGATACAGTAACAACAAGACCGTTGGCTTTTGCTGAAGAGACAGCTGTTTTTACAGTATTTGTTTTTGCTGTTCTGTTGCTCTCTTTTTTATTGTCAGTACTGTTCTCTTTATTGTTCTCTTTACTGTTATTATCTTTCTTCTTGTCGTCAGTATTGCCCTTATTGTCAGGATCCGGTTTTGGATCTGGCGTTGGAACCGGGTCTGTGTATGAAGCTTTTGTAAAAATGACTGCACCTTTGCCCGCCTGTACAGCGCCTGAGCCGGGACCTCCGATAACACCGCTTCCCGTAAATGCGGCATTGGTGTGGGTAGCTGACGAGCCGCCCTGACCACCTTGCCCGATACAATCCAGGATGCGGATCATGATTACATCCTTAGTGCTGAATTCTGTGTCATCATTGAGGAAAAAGAGATCACGGTGAAGATCCTTATAAATGACTTCAATAGCAGTGTATGTAAAATCATCGTTGTAATACCCTTCCTGATTATAAAACTTGAGGAAATCAGCACAGGAGAAAGCCTGATTATCAGTTCTGTCCAGCGACGTCAGATCCTGTTTTGAGTTGGCAATCCAGGAACGCGCCTGAACACCTTCTGTTTGCAGCAGTGTGTCCAGAACTGTGAGCCTCGAAACCGGAATCGCAGCACTCTCTGCCATCTTAGCGGCATACTTTGCACTCATGTACACTGGATACTCTGTGGATCCTATGTCGACAACGGAATTTATGCCGACAACGGGAACATATACTCTGGAGGCATATCCACTTGGAACTACAGGCAGGATACCCGCAATATTACCGGTGTATTCAACACAGCCTGCAAGCACATGAACAGCACCTCCGGTGATCAGTCCGCTGATTTCCAGGCAGCTGTCTTCTAAAAATGCAGGATCTTCATTATCATTTAAAGGTGCAACCTGGTGATCATAAGATAAAACCTCCAGACGGCTTCCCTGGCTGAGGTTTATATTACCGATCTTACAGGAACTGATGCCGATGAGCTTACCTGTATCGATGCTGATCCTGGAAATACCTGAAACGTTCAGCTCAGGTATGGTATTGCCGAAGCCTTTCACGTATAAGTTGCTGTTATGGAGCTGTGGCAGAACAATACTTGCGTAATTACCATGAACGGTAAGGCCGCTCTTGTCCAGGATAATGTCTTTTGATAAAGAACCGGCCGGATCCAGATTGATTTCCGCAGAACGGACAGTACCGTTTCCTTTCAGTGAACCGTCTTTACTGATATCTATTAAACCATTTTCTAAAATACCTATGACTTCCAGAATGCCCTGCACCACCAGTTCACCCGTCAAGTTGACTGGTAAGCCGTAGGTAGATGGGATTTCGATCTTATTGAACCGGACAGAAGCACCGTCCTGTATGGAAAGGGATCCGTTTTTCCCAATTACGAATTTTGCAGAATAACTTTCAAGCTCGACATTTCCGTTATCGTGGACAGGATGACTGGCATCGTAAGGCATGTCTGTCAGATATCGGGTGACTTCTGTCGAAGGTTCCGATGCATCGTCAGGGTACCATGTCTCCTTACGCAAGCCCATGGAACTGAGCAGCAGTGAAGAATCCTTCGGCACTACCAGTCTGACATTGTCCAGTTCGTATACTTCATCCAGAATACCTGTAGTTTCGCCGTTGATAAGCAGGTAGCTGCCATCATTCTGCTTAAGGAAGACTGCAGCACTTCCTTCATCGTAGAGAGCGGCATTAGGGTGGAGAGTGATGGTGTTGCCATCCGCAATCTCGATGCTGTCTATGAGCACGATACCTGTTCCTGAGATCTGGATTGAGCAGTTTCCTGCCAGTTTTCCGATCCTGTTGACTCCGGCAACAGCCAGAGTAAGGGTGCCTCCATCTGCGGAGACCGTTGCCTTTCTGCCATCGTAATCCACCATGGCGACATACTTACCGGCTACATTCTTCCATCCCTTGCCATCCTGCCAGTGGGATGACTCTTCATTATCCGGGTTGAAGGAGGTGTCTCCGACACTGACAGAACCTGCAGTAGTATTGACTGAAGAACTCTTTGTACTTTCAGAGGCGGAAGCAGAAGCCGCAGGGGCTTTTTCCGCCGGGACGGCATCTTCATCGTTTTCCGACCCGGACTCTGCTGCGGACTCTGTACAATCTGCTGTTTCTGTGGCTGTTTCTTCGGCAGGTCCTGCATCCTGCAATGGTTCGGATTCCGTGTCTGATGCAGCTGCAGGCCTTGATGAATCTTCGGATGTAGTTTCCGGAGATGATGTGTCCGTGTTTTCTGCGGATGAGGAAGGTTGCTCCTGCGGAATTTCCGGCATTTCAACCTCAGCAGCCGGCTGGTTTTCTGTGGTTGGTTCTTCCGTGTATTCTTCAGCTGCAAAAACAGAGGCAGCTGGTGATAATGCCAGGATAAGAGCCAGACAATAACTCATTAACCGGCGGAGCGCATTTTCATGAATGTTCATTTTGTGTCTCCGTTTCCTGTCCCCTGGAAATGAATCTGTTATTTTGATAATTGTATCAAAATTAATACAAGTTGGCTACCTGTATATATTGAAAAAGGACATACGTATTGCTGAAAAAGGGGTAAAGCTCATGCAGAAGGATGTGAATTTATATGAATGATGTTATACTTATAGTCAGTAATCAACAGATAGGGGGTAAACCGTTATGAGTTATTTACCGGGAAACATGAGCAGACCGGTCCAGGCCAGTCCTGCAGCAACATCATCATCAATTACATCATTCTTTATAGGCATTCTTGCAATAGCCGCCATGGTCGCTTCGGTAATTAATGGAATGTGGTATCTTGCTATAGCTGTCCTCGTTTTATGGGCAATAGTAGCAAATATCAGGATAGTACCGCAGGAGCATGCATACATCATTGAAAGACTTGGAAAATTCAGAACCGTCTGGTATGCCGGACTACATGTAAAGATTCCTGTTATTGACAATATCGTAAACAAGATTTCTCTTAAAGAACAGGTGTTTGACTTTCCGCCTCAGCCGGTGATCACGAAGGATAACGTATCGGTAAAAGTCGATTCCGTAGTGTTCTCAAAAGTCTTTGATCCTCAGAAATATACATACGGAGTAGAGAATCCTATCGCCGGACTGCAGAATCTTTCGGCAACGACACTGAGAAGCATCATCGGAGGCATGGAGCTCGATACGACCCTTTCATCAAGAGAATCCATAAACAGTCAGATGGAAGCCATCCTTGATGAGGCAACAGATCCGTGGGGAATCAAGGTCAACAGAGTCGAACTGAAGAACATCGATCCGCCTCCGGCAATCGAGGAAGTTATGACCAAACAGATGAGGGCAGAACGTGAAAGACGTCAGACAGTCCTCGAAGCCCAGGCTCATCAGGAATCCGTAGTATCCAGGGCAGAAGGCGACAAGCGCGCAAAGGTACTTGCAGCAGAAGCAGAGAAGGAAGCCAAGATCGCACTTGCCCAGGGTGAAGCTGAATCCATCAGGCTTGTATACGAAGCCCAGGCTCAGGGACTTGAAAAACTAAGAGAAGCTCACATCGATGAGAGCGTTCTCAGACTCAAGGGCCTTGAAGCATTGAGGGATGTAGCAGACGGCAGAGCTACAAAGATATACATGCCTACAGACATCAGCAAGGTGGTATCGACGCTCGGAGTGGTTTCGGAATCACTCGGAATAGGTGACTCGACACCTGTCGACAAGACGGCAAAGCCTGTGAAAAAGCAGGAAGCGGATCCTTGCCTGAATGAGCAGACCAGCAGGGAAGGGCGCAAGGCTGCAGATACCGGAGATTCCATCAGAGTCGACGTCGAGACTCGCAGAAGCATTATCTGATCAGGAGCACTACAGGCGGGACAGAGATTAACGGAGGGAAACAATGAACGAAATGATCACAAAAAGAAATGATCTGCTTGCACAGAAAATCATAAAGGGTCTGGAATCCAGAAACATGAAGGGTTTCTATGCTCACAGCAAAGCTGAGGCTCTGAAAATAGCTCTCGAACTCATTCCCGCAGGCAGTTCGGTGACGATGGGCGGAAGTGTAAGTGCCAGGGAAATCGGGCTTGTTGATACGCTTAAGGTAGGCGAGTACAGTTTCATCGACAGAGATCTGGCAGACGATAAGCGTGCAGCAGCTCTGGCGGCATATGATGTGGATTTTTTCCTTGCAAGCTGCAATGCAATGACAGAAGACGGCGTGCTTGTAAATATTGACGGCAATGCAAACAGGGTGTCGGCCATTGCGTTCGGACCTCGAAAGGTGATTTTCATCGTAGGGATGAATAAAGTCTGCAAGGATGTCGACAGCGCAATGAAAAGGGCGCGCAATATCGCAGCTCCGGTCAACGCTCAGAGATTCGGACTGGATACACCTTGCTGCAGTACAGGATCGTGCATGGACTGCAAGTCGCCTGACACAATATGCTGCCAGTTCCTGATAACAAGATATTCAAGACATGATGACAGAATCTATGTTATATTGGTCAATGACAATCTGGGATTCTAAAAAATATGGAGGAATTCGATGAAAATAGCTGTAACTTATGATAACGGAAATGTATTTCAGCATTTTGGCAGAACAGAGAATTTTAAGGTTTATGATGTAGATGGCGGCAGGGTCGTTTCTGCTGAGGTCATGAATTCAAATGGAGTCGGACACGAAGCATTGGCCTGGCTGCTCAAGGACAGCGCCATTGATGTTCTGATTTGCGGAGGCATGGGCCAGGGAGCTCAGGATGCGCTTGCAGAAGCAGGTATCGAAGTCTGTGCAGGAGCAGAGGGCAATACTGATGAAGCTGTCGCAGCTTATCTTGCCGGTGAGCTCGTGAACACAGGTGTAAACTGTGATCATCACGATCATGAACACGGACATGACCACGATCACGCATGCGGCCATGACGAAGCAGCAGGATGCAGTCCTCAGGACTGTGCCGGATGCCCGGGCTGCGGAGGAGGTCAGTCATTTGAGCCGTTCTATTTCTTTGAAGGCACAAATGTAGGCAGGAAAGTCAAAGTACATTACAGAGGAACATTTGACGACGGAACACAGTTTGACGCTTCCTATGACCGCAATATGCCGCTCGAATTCGTCTGCGGCGTTGGTGACATGATAAGAGGTTTCGATAAAGCCGTGGCTGAAATGGCGGTCGGTGACATCATCGACGTACATCTTGAGCCTGAGGAAGCATATGGAATGCCTAATCCAAACATGATCATAACTGTACCTAAGGCTGCAATTCAGGGCCTCGAAGGTATAGAGACAGGCGACAAGGTAATGCTGCAGGATGAGCTCGGGAGACCGTTTGATGCTCTCGTGACAGCTCAGGACGAGGAAAACATAACTTTCGACTGCAACCATGAAATGGCAGGCAAGGCTCTTAATTTCAGAATCGAAATGCTTGAGATAGAATAGGGGTTACACATGAAAAAGTATCTGGGAGTAGATATCGGAGGCACATTCATAAAGCTGGGTATCGTAGATGATACCGGCAATGTCAGCATGCGCCGTGAGGTGCCTATCGACAGGAGCGGGCGTGAGACTGTTATGGAAACTGTGATGGGCGGGATAGATACGCTTCTTGCAGACTCAGGCCTTGAGGCCGGTGAATTTGAAGGAATTGGCGTTTCGGCAGCAGGCTGTATAGATACAACTAAAGGATGTGTAGCCGAAAATGGCGGCAATATTCCGAACTGGTCATTTACATCTGTTACGGGACCTCTTTCTGAGAGATACGGTATCAGGGCGACCATAGCCAATGACGGCAACTGCGTTGCTCTTGCTGAGGCCTGGGCAGGAGCTGCTAAGGGTGTCAGAGACGTGATCTGCGTGGTTCTGGGGACCGGTGTCGGCGGAGGCATCGTTTCCGGAGGCAGACTTATCGAAGGTGCACACGGATTCGGAGGAGAGATCGGTCACTTCCCTACACATGCCGACCTGCTTATGGCAGGCGGAGGTAAGTGGAGCTCGCACTATGAGACGTTTGCATCGACCGGAGCTCTGGTCAGGAGGGCATTAGCGTCAGGAAAGGACTGGCCGAACGGAAGAGAGATCTTCGAAGCGGCAGCATCGGGTGACGACGATGCACTTGAGATCCTTGATGGCTGGACGGACGAGATCGCAGCCGGCATAACCGGGCTCGTACATATATTTGATCCGCTGGTAGTGCTCATAGGAGGCGGTGTCTCAGCTCAGGAGGAACTGCTCGTAAAGCCGGTACGTGCAAAGGTCCTTAAAACGGTAACGCCTGACATGGCAGCTGAACTTCAGGTGAAAGCTGCAGCGCTGGGAAATAATGCCGGCATGGTTGGTGCTGTGAAATACTTCATTGACAGCACTTCAGGAGGACAGGCTTAATGAGCACGGTAAACTGCAGCTATACTGAAACAGTAAGAGCGCTGCCAAGCATGTGCGATGATACTTCGCGCATCAGCATACCGGGCTTTCTTGACATGTTCCAGGATATCGCAGGATTTCATGCGAAATCTATCGGTATTGGCGCTCTTGAGCTTGAGGAGAAGGGGCTTTTCTGGATAGTCTCAAAGATCAGACTCAAAATAAACAAGAGACCACTGGTTCAGGAGACTCTTGAAGAGACAACATGGATACAGCCTGCTGAAAGGGTAGTCTGCGAGAGAGACTGGTCGCTGAACAAAGACGGTGAACAGATCGCATATATCAGGAGCATGTGGGCGCTTCTGAAAAGGGAAGATTTCAGACCTGCTCTCATGGCTGATCACTATCCTGACCCGGATTTTATTATGGCTCCGCCCGATGATGTACCTTTTACCAGAATCAGTAAGAAATTTGAAGAAGCTGAGCTGTTAGGGGAGTACAGGATACGCTCTGTTGATATAGACAGGGGCGGACACTTTAACAACGGAAATTACGTGAGGGCAATGCTCGGCTGCTTCACTTGCGCAGAGCTTGCAGAGATGAATTTAACGGAGCTGGACCTGCAGTATCATCTGCAATGCTATGAGGGTGAAACCATAAGGTTCGTAAAGCGTCCGTCAGAAAACTGGCTCATGGAAATCGGAGCTGTCAACGAAGAAGGTAAAGTATGCTTTACAGCAGCGCTGAAATAGGCATTTCAAAAGCGGGCGACGTGCCCGCTTTTTTACGTGTCAGAATTCCTTGCGGAGTATGTAGCGCCTTTTTCCGCCATAAAGCTCTCTCTCATCAATTATGTCGAAGTTGAGTACCAGAAAGTTCCTGTAGCTGTACGGGTTGTCCGGAGATATGGTGGTCAGTGCTTCGGAAGCACCCATCTCTGCTGCCATTCCCAGACGCAGCTTGTTGAAAATGCGCTGTATACCACGTCCTCTGTACTTCGGAGCAACCATCGTCAGATCCATGGACACGGTCTTTGCAAGCTGCTCTCTGTCATAGTTGAAATACTTACCGTAGTTTTCGGGATTGTCAGGGTCGTTTGGAATCATAACGGAATATCCTGCAACTTCGCCGTCGCACTCGGCCATCATACATATATCGTGCTCGAGCTGACCCAGAGATTCCTCCCTTGTGAAAGTCGCATACAGATCCTTGTCAGGAAGTGCTTCTACTATCTCGTTCTGAAGAGCGATCACCTTGTCAAGATCATCTACTGTTGCTCTTCTGAAATCTATGAACATAGGCTCTCCCTTGCCGTCCATAACTTCATATCTGAAAGGTAAAGTCTTCATTTTGCAGTCCTCCGTCAGGTTCTTTTCATCTGCTGTGCTTAGCTTGTTTCAGATACATTAATTTACCACGCTAAAGCGATAACAGTCAATAAAACCTGCTAACAAAAATCAAGTGCCAATTTGAATTTGCTAGCAGGTTTTTCTTCTGTATTCGTTGTACTACAAAAGGGCTGGCTGCTATGCCAACCTAATCGTTGCACACCATATTTGTTCGATTAACAGCTATACACCTCCATCACTCTTGCGTAGTAGATCCTTAAGAACTTGTTTAAGCCCGCCATTTTAGCTACCTTCTTGGGCTTTCCCTCAGCCTCCTTTTTCAGGATAAACTGGTATACTGA
>JAFWMD010000062.1 GCA_017510725.1 Mogibacterium sp.
TACTATTATGCAGACAGGATACGCGAAAAGATGCCGGGCTTTAAGGGCACGGACGAGGAGCTCCAGTCTGCTATCGACGACATAAGTCTGCTATATAATTCTGCCATAAAAGAGCTTGAGACCAGACTCAATATTCTGTCTGATGACTTTGACAAAAAGCATTCGTACATGCCTATACACCATGTACAGTCAAGGCTCAAGACATTCGAAAGCATTATAGAGAAGGCTACGAGGTACGGCATAGAGGATCCGCTGAACAACCTTGACATGGTAAAGCGCGAGATACTTGATATCGCCGGCATCAGGGTAGTGTGTAACTATGAAGAGGATCTAGTCACAATGTCCGGGCTGCTGCTTTCGCAGGAAGACATTGAGATGATCAGGGTAAAGGACTACTGTGACAAACCGAAAGAAAGCGGTTACCGCAGCATGCATGTGGTAGTGGCAGTACCGGTATATCTCGTAAACAGAAGGAAAATGGTGCCTGTCGAGATACAGTTCAGAAGCGTCATGATGGATGCCTGGGCAAGTCTCGAACATGAGCTAAGATATAAGAACAAGGGCAGGCTTGCACCGGAGATAGTAGACACTCTGAAGGAATGTGCGGAGAACCTGCATGAAGTGGATGAGAGAATGTCGAGAGTACGTCACGAAGTACTGAAGACAGATAATAAATACAGCGATATTTAAGGAGTAACACAGTAACAATGAAGAATCTCGCAAAGACTTACAACCCAAAGGATTTTGAGGACCGCATCTATGAGATGTGGGAGACGGAAGGTGCTTTTGATGCAGATGTGGACAGAGACAAAAAGCCTTTTACCATCGTAATGCCGCCTCCGAATATAACAGGGCAGCTCCACATGGGGCACGCACTTGACCAGACTCTGCAGGATGTTCTTACAAGATGGAAGAGAATGCAGGGATACAGCGCTCTCTGGCTTCCGGGATCAGACCATGCCAGCATAGCAACTGAGGTCAAGGTCGCGAATGAACTCAGAGAAAAAACAGGCCGCGATAAGAGGGACTTCACGAGAGAGGAGTTCCTTGAGCACGCATGGGCATGGAAAAAAGAATACGGCGGACGTATCACAAAGCAGTGCCGCAAGCTCGGTGATTCGTGTGACTGGAAGCGCGAACGTTTTACCATGGATGAGCAGTGCAACAAGGCCGTAGTAAGGTTCTTCATTAACCTTTACGAAAAAGGCTGGATCTACAAGGGCAACCGCCTCATCAACTGGTGCCCGTGCTGCAAGACATCACTGTCTGACGCGGAAGTAGAGCATGAGGATGAGAACGGAAAGTACTGGTACTTCAGATATCCTGCAAAGGACGGAGGCGAAGGCATAACCGTTGCTACATCAAGACCTGAGACCATGTTCGGAGATATTGCTATCGCAGTACATCCGAGCGACGAGAGATACAAGGATCTTGTAGGCAAAACGGTAATCCTTCCTTTAGTCGGAAGAGAGATACCGGTGATCGCTGATGAGTATCCGGATCCTGAAAAGGGTACAGGTGCTGTTAAGATCACACCGGCTCACGACCCTAACGACTTTGAAGTAGGGCAGAGACACAATCTTGAGATGATTTCCTGCATGAACGATGATGCCACGATGAATGAATACGCCGGCAAATATGCGGGCATGGACAGATACGAGTGCAGAAAGGCATGGGTAAAGGACCTCGAAGAAGCCGGCTATCTCGTTAAGACCGAAGACATGGTCATCCCTGTAGGTAAATGCTACAGATGCCATTCTGCTGTTGAACCTATGATGAGCGATCAGTGGTTCGTCAGAATGGAAGAGCTTGCTAAACCTGCAATCAAGGCTGTCGAATCCGGACGCATGAAGTTTGTGCCTGAGAGATTCGGCAAGGTATATCTGAAATGGCTCTATGAGATCCGCGACTGGTGCATTTCCAGACAGCTCTGGTGGGGACACAGGATTCCTGCATATTACTGCGATGAGTGCGGTGAGATCGTCGTGTCGGCTAAGACGCCTGAAGTCTGCCCTAAGTGCGGATGCAGGCATTTTACACAGGACGAGGACGTGCTTGACACATGGTTCAGTTCAGCGCTCTGGCCGTTCTCAACACTCGGATGGCCTGAAAAAACGGACGATCTCGATTACTTCTATCCGAACAGCGTGCTTGTAACAGGTTACGACATCATCTTCTTCTGGGTAGTCAGAATGGTGTTCTCGGGATATGAGTGCATGGGTGATGCTCCATATGATTACGTATTCGTGCATGGTCTGGTGAGAGACGAACTCGGACGCAAGATGTCCAAGTCTCTCGGAAACGGAGTTGATCCTCTCGAATCAATCGATCAGTATGGAGCTGACGCACTGAGATTCATGCTCTGCACGGGTATCTCTCCAGGTAATGATACACGCTATATCCCAAAGAGGATCGAAGCTGCGCGTAACTTCGCAAACAAACTCTGGAACGCTTCCAGATTCACCATAATGAACCTGCAGGACGAGTCCGGTGAGTGGCTGCCTATGGGATATGAAGAGGCAGACCTAAGGGATGAGGACAAGTGGATCCTTCAGATGACGAATGAAGGAGCAAAATATATCACAGAAATGCTCGATAAATTCGAGCTCGGACTTGCTGGCCAGAGGGTCTACGAGCTCATCTGGGATGTATACTGCGACTGGTACATCGAGATGGTCAAGGGCAGACTCTACGGCGATGATGAAGAGGATAAGAAGGTAGCAAGAGCTGTTCTGACGAAGGTGCTCAAGGATCTTCTGAAGTTCCTGCATCCGTTCATGCCGTTTATCACAGAGGAAATCTGGGGCGTACTGCCGCAGGACGGAGACAAGGCAGGCCGCGACGCCATGCTTATCAGAGCAGAGTGGCCGGTATATGACGGGGCGATGGATTATGCCGATTCAGTCCGCAGGGTTGAAACCGCCATGGCAGTTGTCAAGGCGGTACGTAACATCCGTGCAGAGGCTGATGCTGCTCCTGGCAGAAAGCTCAATCTCATCATAAAGACCGATACTCTCGGATCCGACATAGAAGCAGTAGCTGAGCGCATCAGAAAGCTTGCAAACGTTGTGGATATAGACATCAAGTCAACCGATTTCGAAATGCCGTCAGATGTCATGACAGCAGTCATAGACGGCGCGGAGATAGCCGTAAAGCTCGAAGACCTGGTAGACAGAGATGCAGAGATCGAAAGACTCACAAAGGAAAAAGCAAGACTTGAGAGCGAGGTTTCACGTGTAGAAAAGAAACTTGCAAATCAGGGATTTGTTGCCAAGGCCCCTCAGAAGCTCGTTGAAGAAGAGAAGGCAAAGGGCGAAAAATACCGCGATATGCTTGCAACTGTCATTGCGCGCCTCGAGTCACTGAAGTAAAAATGGCAAGTTTTGACGGACTCGACAGAATGAAAGCACTGTTGTCTGCACTGGGAAATCCTGAAGCAGACTTCAGGGCAATACATATAGCGGGCACTAACGGAAAGGGTTCGACCGCAGTGATGACGGCTTCCATACTGGAGGAGGCCGGTTTCACTGTTGGCCTGTATACATCTCCTCATCTTGAAGATGAATGTGAGAGAGTGCAGATCTGGAATGGCACTCATCAAATGATAGACCAGTCTCATTTCGATGATCTGAAAGACAGGGTGAGGAAAATTGAGAGTAAGGCGACCGTGTTCGAGGTGTATACAGCGGCAGCCTATCTTTACTTTGCAGAGATGCATCCTGATTACGTGGTGCTTGAGACAGGGCTCGGCGGCAGGCTGGATTCGACAAATACCCTGGAAAAACCGCTTGTTACCGTGATCACACAGGTTGGGCTCGATCACACAGCAGAGCTTGGGCGGACCATATTCAGGATAGCTCACGAAAAGGCAGGCATCATAAAGCCGGGCGTCCCGGTCGTTTCTCAGACACCTGACCTGAATGTTAAGAACGTGTTCAGACGGACAGCCGCAGAAAAGGGCTGCGAGTTCATTGACGTATCTGCCATGTATGACAGATACAGGGGAATGGAACTGTCAATGAAAGGCGAGCATCAGATAAGGAATGCGGCAACAGCAGCAGAGGCAATCAGGGCAGCAGGAATTGAGGTTTCGGATGAAGCTGTCGCCATCGGGCTTGCAAATGCTTATCTCCCGGGGCGGTTTGAAATCCTGAATGAGGAGAGTGCAGGCCGGGGAGAGCCATTCTTCATAATTGACGGTGCTCATAATCCGGATGCGATAGGTGCTCTGACTGAAACATTGACGGCGTTTGCGCGTGATCATAAGATTAAAAGAATTTTTGTAATTTTTGGATGCATGAAAGACAAAAATTACACTCGTATGATACAATTGATGACAGGGAATATGAGAGGCTGCACCTACGCAACAGCCGCCGTAGAATATGGAAGGGCTGAAGATCCGGAGCGTCTGGGAGAGATATTTGCAGCATGCGGCAGAAGCTGCATTGTCTGTGACTCGGCAGCAGAATCATATGAGATATCTAAAGACGGAAATTACGAGTGTGTGCTCGTGACCGGCTCGATTTATCTTGCCGGTGAGTTGAGGAGTCTGTATTTGCAGGATCATAAATCACTGTAATAAATATATTAACCTAATTGTTTTATCTCAAAAGGAGAGAAAGGATCGGCGTATGTTTGACAGAAACGGTAATGACAACAGCAACTATAATCAGATGATAGTTGAGGAGATCAGCAAAAGTTCCGAGAAAGTCGCAGATCTCGTAAACAGAGAGTATCTGAGACAGAAGAACAATGTAGAACTCATCGCATCTGAAAACTACTGCTCCGAGGCTGTAATGGCTGCCTGCGGAAGCTGTCTCTCATGGAA
>JAFWMD010000063.1 GCA_017510725.1 Mogibacterium sp.
CTCAACGAGGATGTCGATTCCCCAGCAGTTAGCAAGCCAGTTGGAGAAGTTTGCGTAGTAGTGAGCAGGGCAGGACCATACGATTCCTCTGTAGCGCATCTTGTTGCGCCATGCCTGTTCACGTCTCTCGTAAGCCTTCATCATGATATCGTTGACCTTCTTGAAGGTCTTCATGACTCTAGGGTCTGCGCCGCCGTCCATCTCGTAGTTCCACTTACGGAAGAGCTCGTATGACGGTCCGATGATCTGCGGATAGTCGGTCTTGTTGACTTCCCACTTCTGCAGCTCGTAAGCAGTCTCCTCGTTGAAGCGCTTCATCTGCTTGAAGTAAGCGTCCCAGCTCCACTTGGCGCCTGTGACTTCCTCTACGAACTTGATGCATCCCTTGATGTCATCAACAGCGTAGCGTGTAGTCTCTTCGTCTTCGTATCTTACCGGGAATGTCAGGTGATATACCGGCAGATCCGGGAATCTTCTGCTCATGTACTCGGAAGCCATTGTCGATCCGTCGCAAGGCATCGAGCTGGAAATGAAGCACGATCCCATGTGTGGAAGCGCGTCTACTACCAGAGCGCCGCACTCTGACGAAGGTACCGGGCATGTATCAGCAGGGAGTCCGAAGCTCTCTACAGCGTCGATATACGGTACGCATGTGAGCTGGTCGATCTCGGATACCAGGAATACCGGCATCAGCTGGTAAGGGATACCAAGGAGATCAGGGAATCCTGCCATGATCTGTCCCATGGTCATCTCGTCGAAGAGAACGACTTTCTTGTTGAGCTCTGAGGAGTTACCGTTCTTCTTGTCGCCCTTGGCGAGGAATACCAGGTTCTCAGCTACATAGCGGAAGATATCGTATGTCATCAGGTGCGACATCTTCAGAGCGCTGCCCTTCTGACCGGATGTGTTCTTGTCCATGAAGCCTACGCAGCACATGTACGAGATCATCCATCTGTAGTGGAATGTCGAGTTGAGTGCCGGGATGAGGTCTCTGCCGAATGTCAGGATCAGCATGCTCCACATCTTGCCCCATCTGTAGAAGTCGTAAGCCGTATCAGCTAAACCTCTCCACTCTCTTCTTACAGGGACCATGTCGCCCTTGCGGTAGAGCTTTCCGAGAGTCCTCTCTCCGTAGAGGAACACTTCCTTGAATTCTGCCGGGCTCATCTCTGTAGCCTGCTTGAATTCGAGAGCGCATCTTGCGAGATCGTCTCTGCATCTCTCGACCTGCTTCATGCAGAAGCCTTTTTTGTCCGCTTCCTTGAACATCTCAACGCAGATCTTGCCGATTTCCATGAGGTTCCTGCCCTGGGCCTTGAAGTCCATGTTGTCTTTGCAGCGCCAGAACTTAGGATTTGGATAATGGAACTTTCCCTTAGCTGCGTCTTTCTTTACTTTCTTTTCTCTGCTTTCGGCAAGAGCGTTCTTGATGCCGAGCAATTCTGTTGTCAGTACCATAGCTTACTTGCCTCCTTTCGCTTTCTGTATCTTCTTGATCTCAAGCGACTCTACGAAAGCCTGGAATCTTGTTCTGAGCTGTCCGGATCCTCTTGCGTTGTACAGTCTGTCGATTGACAATACAGGCCATCCGTACTCCTCTGACATGATGTGGCTTACAAGGGCTCTTTCGAATCCCCAGAAGTCGCAGTACTTCATCTGCTCGTAGATGATTCCGTCTGCCCTGAACTCCTTGGCGAGTCTGTCTGCAGTCTCTCTTCTCTGCAGCACCTTGTTGTCCGCGATGTAGCGTGCGCACTCTGATGTGTTCATGTAGTGGCGTACGATCTGCGGAAGTGCATCCTCGTCATCTGTGAGTTCGATGACTTCTCTGCCAGGGATCGATCCGAAGCAGTGTCTGTCGAATACGACTCTTGCGCCGGCAGCTTCGATCATCTTTGTGAACTCAGGGTCGTCGATCTCGGATCCTACGATACCGACTCTGCACCTAGGCAGCTTTTCGTCCGGTTTTCTCTTCTTGAGCTCTGCCAGTGTCTCCTTGAGATAAGGCAGGATCAGATACTTCGGGCATGTGTAAGTCACGAGGTTCAGAACGTGGAATTCGTATCCCGTGATCACAGGGTTGTCTGCCTTACGCATTTCACTGATTTCCTGCATGATCTTGCAGACTTCGTTGTGTTCCTTGACAGCCTTTCTGATGGCCTTGTCCGAAACATCTACGCCCAGCTTGTCATGCATAACATCAAGAAGCCTTACTTCGAGCTGTCTCTGCATGTGATTGAATGAGAATTCCTCTGTCTTGTACGGAACATCCAGGTGTGTAACGAAGAAGTTTTCCTTGGTGTTGCACTTAAGGATGCTGAAGTGCTCGTAGAATCTGTTCATCATCGAGCATGCATCCACGCCTGCGAGTCCGTCCAGGAACTGGAATCCGCCTTCGATAGCTCTCTCAAGCAGAGCACGGGCGTATTCGCATACGTAGTTCGACATATAATAGGTAGAAATGTCGATTGAACCCGTTCTCGGTGCACGGAGTCTGACCGATACGCAGTTGTCAACGTTCAGCAGAACTTCAGGAATGTGATAGCATGTATAGCCCATGATGAGCTTGCCGTCCTTTTTCGCCTGCTCTACCAGTTCGTTGTCTGCGTTGTCCAGAAGGCTCTCGAAGTAGATCAAATGCTTCAAGTCTTTCAATGTTAAAACCTCCCTCTCAACTTATATATCACGTTATATCAGTTGCATCTTGCGAAGAGCTTCACGTGTTCCCACCATGACCGGAGAATCTTCCGGAAGGTCGAACACGCTGACGCCCATTATATCGTTTTCGGCATGTGTCCTGTCATCAGGGATGTAGGCAAGCACTTCAGCCGATTCGATCTGTATATGAGGAATCGATTCCTCTTTGACTCTGTTGACGATGACCCCGCACTTGTCGTACATTACGAGCTCATCGGCAACCTCCTTGATGGTGTCCACTACCTTGCAGCCCTTGCGGCTCGGGTCGGTGATCAGGAAGAGATGCGTGACTTTTTCCATTACTCTTCTGTTGATCTGCTCGATTCCCGCTTCGCCGTCAATGACCACATAGTCGAAATCGTTAGCCAGAAGGCTGATGACCTCTTTGAGGTAAGCATTCACCTTGCAGTAGCAGCCGGCGGCCTCAGGCCTTCCGATGGCGAGGAAGCTGAACTTCTGCTCCTCGAGCATGGTATCGAAAATACGGAACCTTGCTTCGTTGAGCATCTCGATGGCTTCCTTAGGGCGGCCTTCCTCAACACTTCCGACGATCTTTTTACGGATACCGTCGAGAGTGTCAGTAGGCTCAACGCCGAGCGCCGTCGTAAGTCCGATGGCAGGGTCGGCATCAATCGCGAGAATCCTCGCATCAGGGTACTCCTCAGTGAGGATCCTGACCATTGCAGAGGATATCGAAGTCTTGCCGACGCCGCCTTTACCGGCGACAGTTAAAATTTTAGTATCTCTGGTTTCTTCCATGTTTTTAACCTTTTGTCAGAATAACGAACAAATAATATCGGTATAGGCGCTAGGATCCTGGATCGGCAGGCCCGCGATCAGCAGAGCCTGATTGAGCAGCACCTCGCACATCTTTTTAGCTCTCTCAGGATCATCGATCCTCGCTCTGTCGAGAGCAAGGAAAGCGTCATGATCAACATTGAGCTCGAGTATGCGCTTTGCCTTCATGCCCAGGTCAGGATTGACTGCAGTGAAGTACTTCTCCATCTCGAAGGTGATGCCATCGCCGCTTGAGAGACATACCGGGTGAGTCTTGAGCTTGGTTGTCGCCTTAACGACATCCACCTTGTCGCCCAGTGTCTCCTTGACGAAGTCGAAGGTGTCCTTGAACGCCTTGTTCATCTTCTCTTCATCCTTGCCGTCGCCGAGATCGAAGTCTCCGTCGATGACCGACATGTACTTCTTCTCCTTGTATGTGCGGAACATATCAGGGATGAATCCGTCCGTGCTGTCCGTGAAGTAAAGGATCTCTATTCCTCTGTCCTTCAGCACCTCAGTCTGCGGCATCTTGTCTACTGCTTCGAAGCTGTCGCCCGTTGCGTAGTAGATGTATTCCTGATCTTCCTTCATGCGGCTTACGTATTCAGCCAGCGTGACGAGCTTGCCCTCGGTGGATGACCAGAACATCAGCAGATCCTGCAGCTGTTCCTTGTATTTGCCGTAGTCGTCGAGCGCGCAGAGCTTGAGCTGACGTCCGAAGCTCTTGTAGAACTTCTCGTACTCTTCTCTGTTTTTGTCGCGCATCTCCTCGAGCTTCGCTCTGACCTTCTTTTCGAGATTGTTGGAGATCAGCTTCAGCTGTCTGTCGTGCTGCAGCATCTCTCTCGAGATGTTGAGCGACAGGTCAGGGGAGTCGACAACGCCTCTGACAAAGTTGAAATAATCCGGCAGGAGCTCCTTGCACTTGTCCATAATGAGGACGCCCGAGCTGTAGAGCTGCAGTCCGCCTGAATATTCATCCGTGTAGTACTTGTTAGGCACCAGTTCAGGAATGAACATCAGCGCATTGTAGCTGACCAGACCTTCGACCGAGACTGTGAGAGTCTCGAGAGGAGGGGTGTCATCCTGGAAAGTCGTCTTGTAGAACGCATCGTACTCTTCCTTGGTGACCTCTGACTTCTTGCGCTGCCAGAGCGGAACCATGGAGTTGAATACTTCATATTCCCAGACCTCTTCATACTCAGGGTTCTCAGGATTTGAGCCTTCCTTGATGCGCGGCTGAGGCATGAGCATCTTGATAGGGAAGCGGATGTAGTCGGAGTACTTCTTGACCAGTTTGTAGATAGGGTATTCCCTCATGTACTGGCTGAATTCGTCCGCTTCTTCGCCATCCGGTCTGATGTGCATGATGACATCAGTTCCGTGGCCGTCTCTTTCCGCCTCTTCGATGCTGTAACCGCCGGCTCCTTCGGAGACCCATCTGTAGGCCTTATCTGAACCGTAGCGCTTGCTGACTACCTCGACCTTGTCGGAAACCATGAACGCGGAGTAGAATCCGACGCCGAACTGTCCGATGATGTCCACTTCGGAGGTGTGGTCCGCAGTGGTTGTCTTTGCTTCCTTCGAATCCTTCTCGAGCTGCTCGCTGAACTTGCTGCTTCCCGAGAAAGCGATGGTGCCGAGGTTCTTCTCAAGCTCCTGCTCGTCCATGCCGATCCCGTTATCGCTTACCGTAAGCGTACGGTTCTCCTTGTCGAGAGTAATGATGATCTCGTAATCGCTTCTGCTCTCGCCAACCGATTTGTCAGTGAGCGCAAGATAGCACATCTTGTCAATTGCATCAGATGCATTCGAAATGATCTCACGCAGGAAAATCTCCTTGTGCGTGTAGATCGAATTGATCATCATGTCCAGCAGACGCTGGGATTCAGCTTTGAACTTCTTTTTCATATTAGTAATAACTTCCTTTGCTGTATTCTTTGCGGTCACATTGCGCCGCGGCGGAGCATACCCCGCCTGGAATAGCGGATGATGCAATCTTATTAAAGAATCGCACGCCATTACGTTGCGGCCCTTAAGCTTAAATCACCTTTCGCATGCTTAAGAGCGTTATGACAGAAGGGTGTATGTCCGCACAGCGGCGCAGCATATCGCCAGGGACAGCTGCGGCCGCTATTGATTGATGTATAAGATTTATTTAGCCATGTACTCGTCATCGATCTGATCATACGGAACAGTATGAGGATCTCTTCTCTCCATGTTGTCGAAGTGGTTCTTCATGAACGGCTCAACAACGTAGTAGAGCAGCTTTCCGTCAAGATCGTAATAGAATACGCAGAACAGTCCGGCATATGCAAGAGCCGCGATGCCGAGCGTCTTCTTAACGAATCTTACGGCCTTATTCTTTTTCTTTTTAGCCTTTTTCTTCATCACCGGCCTCCTTTCTACCAGCTGTCGATATCGTCAAAGTCAAGCAGTGACGGATCGAGCGGTTCTTCGCCCATTACTGTGAACATGTAGTCATTGATGATCTGTCTGATCTGTGATCTTGGAACAGTTCTCTTGTCAGGCAGAGCGTGAGGCATCCAGATAGCGTGGATGTTGCGTGCTCTGAACTCGTCTTCGAAGAGTCCTACAACGCCCTGCATTCCCTTGCACTGCAGCTGGTCGTACATCATTACCATGTCGCAGTTGAACTTTTCCATGTTCTCCCAGAGCTCGAAGATGTGCTGCAGTCCGCCTACAGCCATTCTTCTCATCGGAGCCCACTCGTGGTATTTCGCGATATCCAGCAGGCAGTTCTCGTAAGTATCTGTCCTGATATCGAGGTCAAACATCAGCGAGTCCATGTTGATGATCGTGTTGAGGCCCCAGCAGTTGTAAGCCCATGTGCACCATGCGGAGTAGTACAGAGGAGCACATGACCATGCGATGACTCTGTGTCTTGTCATAGGGAAGGTGTTGATGTCTTCGCTTACGCACTTCTCCATGATCTTTCTGACGCGTCTGTCAACATCATGCCAGAATGGTCTTTCACCGTACTGCGAGTAGAAGATCCTGTACAGAGCCTGAGCTACGCCGTTGATAGGATAGCTGTGAGTATTTGCAGCTACATCCCATTTCTCTCTCTCGAACTGGTTCTGCTGGTTCTGGAGCTCGATGTGCTTCTTGAGCTCATCCCAGTGGAACTCGAGTCCGGTCTGCTCTTCCATGAATCTCCATGCCATCTCGATTTCCTTAGCACAGTTCTCGAGAACGGAATCGTCGTCGAACTGCATTACCTGAGGCATAGCGAAGAGCGGCTTGTTCATCATCCAGTCCTGAATGACGGATGTTCCTACCGAGCTGTCGCAGGCTTCGTTTGTAGTAACCATCGCGACGTATGCATCAGGAACATCGTCCTCGATGTAGATGCCGGCTTCGGCCTGGCACATTGGACATGGGTCGCCCGGGAGTCCGTAAGCCTGTACAGCGTCGATGTAGTTGAGTACAGTGTGGTTGTTGCAGTGGCATGTTACGAAGTACGGGATCATCTGTGTTGGCAGGTAATATCCGCCCTGATCCATGTATGGATAGATGATGCCGCCCCATACTGTTTCGTCAGTACCGATCGTCTTGGCTCTGAGGGCCGGATCTCCTCCGATGTTGAGGTCTCTGTTGAAGAATCCGGTGATCTGGTACAGGCATGCGCTTACGATACCTCTGAAGTGCCATGCGGATGCTGCGAGTGTCTCGCCTCTCATACCCTCAAGGCATCTGTCGAACCAGTGCATTACTGTCAGGTAAGTCTGGCCCATCCATCTGTATCTCCATGTTCCCTTGAGGAACTGGACCAGACCCTTTGGGCCGCCGCCGTAAACCATGATGTCGCGTACGATCATTCCATAGTTGTACAGCCAGATGTTGTTGAAGTAGTACATGGTATCCTTGATACCGCGCCACTCTCTGTGTTTATACAGACCTGTCTTTGGGATGTACAGGTCGCCGAGTCTTCTTTCTCCGTGAGGCTTGCCATAGACGAAATCCCTGGCAGCCTTCTTGAAGTCGACTTCTTTGAGTTTTTTCAAATCAGGTTTTTTCATCTTACTTGCCCTCCTGGATCTTCTTGAGCTCTACGCTCTCAACGAACGCCTGGAATCTTGTTCTGAGCTGTCCGGACGCTGTGTTGATGTACTCCTTCTCGATGGAGCATACCGGGTATCCGAAGTCTCTAGGAAGAACGATCGTGTCGATCATTCTCTCAAAGCTCCAGTATTCACAGAACTTGTTGGATTCCACGATGATGCCGTCTGCCTTGTACTCCTTGGCATAATCGGCGAGAACCTTCTTGCGGTGTCTCATCTCCTTCTGCTCCATGAATCTTGCGCACTGGCTCGTCAGCAGATAATGTCTGGCGACAGCTGTCAGAGGATCTTCACCCTCCTTGATGTCGATGTGCTGTCTGGACTCGAGTGAACCGTAGCAGTGTCTGTCGGCTACTACGAGAGCTCCGCAGCCTTCGATCAGCTTGATGAAGTCAGGATCGTCGTTCTCTGAACCGGCGAGCAGGACTTTGATCTTGAAGTTAGGCTTGTCGTCAGGTTCTCTGGTCTTGAGCTCTTCGAGCGTCTCTCTGAGCTTGTCGACGATCAGGTACTTCGGGCAGACCAGTGATACTAGCGTGATTACGCTGAACTCGTAACCCGTGATAGTAGGGTTGTCGAGCTTGCGGAAGTTTCCGATCTCCGTGATGATGTCGTTTACTTCGTTGTTGATTTTGATCGCCTTCAGGATAGCTTCGTCGGATGTGTCGACGCCGTACTCCTTAGCAAGGAAATCAAGAACCTTGATCTTGAGCTGCTTCCTGTAGTGATCGATGCTGTTCTCGTTCTTCTTGAACGGAACGTCTGTGAATGAAGTCTTGAACGTAGCGTTGTTGATAACGTCGTCCATGTAGTCGAGATGCTCCTGGAATCTGCATGTTACCGTGCAGGTCTCTGTAGCGAGCTGGGCGTCAATGAAGTTGAAGCCGCCCTCAAGAGCTCTCTCGAGAAGTGATCTGCCATAGTGGCATGTACGACCCGACATGTAGTAAGAAGCCATGTCAGGCGATGTGCACTTAGGCGCTCTCAGTCTGACTGCGAAGCAGCCCGGCAGATCGAGAAGGACCTCAGGCATGAAGTAGCAAGTGTAGCCAAGGCACAGATTGCCGTCTTCTTTGCCCTTGCGCACGAGCTCGTTGTTAGCTTCCTGCAGAAGGTCCTCAAAGTAGATCAGATGCTTTAAGTCACGCATTGTGTGTCACCTTACCTCTCCCTCTCAGATATAAAAAACTGTCATAGAAAACCATCTCTCCATACTGCTTTAGCGCGTGAAAGCGCATTCCGCACATACGGAACAGACTTTTTTCTACTATAATATTGATGATTCTATTTTACGGCCTTCGTTATAAAAGTGTCAACGAGAAGGAAACGCGGAAACTGCAATTAGTGTCCGCGTTTTTGTATTTTTTTTATACAAGAATTCTGAGCACAAAAATAACCCCCATATGGGGTTGCAAAACCTTTAAAAATACCACATATTTGATTACAATAGACGGGGTAAAAAACCAAGTTTTCGATCATAATAACGGAGGTATTATATGTGCACCGATAACAATAAAACTGCAGCAGCAGACCATGAGCATGAGGTCCACGAACACGATCACGAGCATACTCATTCGCATGATCACTGCGGCCACAGCCACACGCATACACATGCTGACGGCACCACGCATACACACGCTCATACTCACTCGCATGCAGCGGCATCCTCGCCTGAGGAAGCACTGGCACTTCTGAAGTACATGCTCGATCACAACAGACATCATGCAGAAGAGCTTCACGATCTCGGCCACTGCTTCGACGATGTAGTAGGGGACCTGATCCACGACGCAGTCGACAAACTCGGCGAGAGCAACGACCTCATCGAACAGGCACTGTCACTGATTAAGAATGCGTAAAACTGTTTAGGAGTTTTCGCCTTCCGTCCTAATCGAGGTAAATGGGCTTGGGAGACGGAAGTCTGCTTGCATACGGGGTAAAGTAAAAGCTGCAGCGGCGGTGTGCCACTGCAGCTTTTTTAATTCTGGAATTTTGCCGGATACCTCCGGGAAGTGCATTACTGAATGCCGTTGATGAGCGAGTTGATGTCGTCAGGGGACAGGCCGTAGTCTGTATCTCCGCCAAGACCGTATGCCGTGATCGAGTAGCATGTGTCATCCACCTGCCAGATAGTCTTTGTCGATTCGCCTTCGCGGTTTCCGAAGCAGGTAACTTCGAGGCCCTTGATGTTCTGAGTCCATGTGTTGGCGTATTCATTGTAATCACCCGAGATGTCTCCGTCCTCAGCAACAGATGCATTGCCCTTGCGGATCGTCATCTCTACTGCAGGGAACTCAACGACTGCCTCTGCGAGACCTTCCATGCATCTTGCCTGAGTCAGCTTGACTTCTCCGAGGCTGATCTCTGCGCCTTCAGGTATCGAGAACATATCGAGGCCTGCCCCTTTAGCTGCTTCATCAAGCGAAGCCACATCACTCCAAGGGTTTGCCATGCCTACAGAACCATCATCCGGCACCATGCCTGCATACTCGAAGACCATGTCATCTGCCACATGCTCCTGATCCTCCTGCCAAACGAGGGTGATAGGATCGCCGTCGGTGAATGTCATGAAGCCGTGTCCGCCTGTGAATACTTCTTCCTGAGACTTGACTTCGCCGTCTTCGCCATAAACATAGTCGGTCCTGACGCAGTCGTGGTATTCGAACTTAAGTGATTCAGCATCGAATGTTCCGGTCATGGTCCAGGCGCTGTTTTCTGCAGCACTGCTGCTCCATGTGACTACTGCGCTCGCGCCGTTTGCCCCGTCAGTTGCCTCGATATTGATGCAGGCTCTGCCGCAGACATAGTTTCCGACATAATTCATGATCGGATTCTGACCGTCATCGTCAGTCACAGGCTCTGCCGTCTTGTTTCCGCATGCAGAGAGTCCGAGAGCAAATACCATCATCATTGCCATGAGCAAAGCGAGTATTTTAGTAATTTTTTTCATCTCTTTCACCTCTTCATATCTGTATATCAGTTTATTTCTTTATTGTTTGCAAAAGGCAGCTGCTAGCCGATTATGTGGATGTCTCCAACGACCGGAAGCGAAGCAGTGCTTCCGTTGTAGGCACTTACAGCGCCCATGACATCGAGCACAAGTCCAGCAATGTTTATAACTCCTGCAATCAGTGCGCCAAGAAGCGGAATGACCCCAAACACTGTTGCAATCAGGCCGGCAAGATCGATCACCAGCGCCTGATTCAGATGATGGCGCATGAACGGGTCGCTCTTATCGCCAAGGAAAAATGCGGCAGCGAAGCCGATCCATGTGAAATAGGCAACAGCCGCTAAAAGATTTCTGTTCATAGTTATATTCTCCTTCCCCGACGGGATTTATACATACCCTTTTCGGTGCAGAAATGTTGATATCCCTTCCTGCAGAGGATTATTATATTGCATTTGCCAGCCGAATTGTGATTCATTGATGAATTTTATGAATTGTAAAACGCCTCACTTAGGTGTGAGGCGTTCTATTTTAATCAGCGATGTTCACTTTACCTTGACTTTGAAGGTCACGGTCTTTGAAGCCGGCTTGTGGCTATCGTTTCCGGAAGCTGTGATCCTGACTTTTACTTTGTATGTGCCTTTCTTCAGGCCCTTTTTGACCGTCACTTTTCCGGTTTTTGCGCTGATCCGGAACTTTGTCTTATAGCTCTTGCTTCCTTTTTTAGCTGACATGAGGGCATAATTCCGGGCACCCTGACCCTTATTCCTGAATCTGATCACTTTGGAGACAGTAAGGGTCTGTGTCTTCTTCAGCTTGCTGTATCTGACGCTTGCGGTCTTTCCGGCAACTGACAGAGTATTTGCTGCTCTTGTATCCACTTTTGTGCCGGAGCTGCCGCCTGACGGATCTGTTCCGGAATCGCCATCTGACGGATCGTCACCGGAACCGTCTCCCGGCGGATCCACGATTTCATCCTTTGAAACTTCCTGATAGGCGGTGCATGCGCCAAATGTTTTGTCAGCGTAGTACCTGTCGCCCTTCTTTTCAATCGTCCATGATGTGTCGACCGTGCCGCTGCTCAGAACATTCACGACCGCCGGTTTGAATGCAGCCGAAATGTTATTCGTTCCGACGCTTACGCCGGTCACGCTGTTACCGGACGTAAGCTCATAAGCGCCGCTGCTTCCGCTTGTCTTTAAGTTATCATTAAATGAAATTACTGCGCTCACAAGTATTCCTGCGGATACTTTCCCCGGATCACCCATGTTTACGAATTCAGACTGCTGAGCTCTTTGCTCTATAGAGTTGTTCTCTATCGTTATATCCTTTATGGCATTCCCGGAAGATCTCTTATCGAGTCCGTTCGTTATAACGAGACCTCCCGCAAGGATACCAGCTCTGGCAACAATATCATTGCCGCTGACTGTTACATCAGAAAGGGAGCCGTTCTGATTCACGCAGTCCGGTGTGTATTCATGTGAATAAGTCTGTCCTGCTGAACCCGCCATCAATATTCCGGTGTCGCATATCGCATAACCGTGGCGGTTCTCGTTGCGTATATTATTATTGAGTATTCTGAGACCTTCCAGACTGTTCCCGCTCTGATAGTCTCCATAGCATCCGGCACCGGCTATGCCTGTCGTGTAGCCCATAATGGTATTGCCGGAAATGTTTATATTATTCATGCTCCCGAAGCTCGGGGCCGGTCCGCTGAACTGCTCGCCGTGCTTTGATAAATATGACCCTGCTGCCAGAATCCCAGGCTCATTGAGCTGATCGAGGTCCTGCGGAGACGTGACGGTATTGTTTTCAAAGCTTATATCCGACGTATTATTTTCTTCGCATTTCAGGTGGGAGGCCAGTGTTGTTCCGTCTCCGTAGTTGCATATCTTGATGCCTGCCCTCGCGATGAAATCGTTGTCGTGTATGCTTATTCTGCTGAGAGTATTATGATCTCCGTGCTGCTCTCCTACATTTGTCGATACATTTCTGACGAAGACCTCACGGCCCATACCGGACTCAAAATGATTGCCGTACACCTGAACATCGGTCATTGTGTTGTTATCTGTGTGAGTAAACCCGGGTTCCACGTGATACCTGTCATCTTCGTAATTGTCCGCCACACTGACAGTTGTTATAGAAAGACCGCCTGCCCACTGTCCCGCACTGGTGTGATCATTGAAAACATTATTGTTTCTTATGAGGACCTTCTCCATGAGATTGTCATGGTTTCCCAGATTGGCAGTCTGTATCTGTATGGTCCCGTTGTTCACAGTATTGCCCGAAATAAGGATGTTACGCATGACATTGTGGTCACAGTATCCTATCTGGCCCTCCTCCATATTTCCGCTGCTTTCCCAGTTACCGAAAGCAGCGGCGGTAGCCGCATACACATACCACGAATGAGCGTCGGCAACTGTGAATCCGATGTTCCCGTCCATCTTATTAGCCATGACCGTATATCCGTCCACTACGTTGTAGTCTCCGTCGCCCGCCGCGGCAAAATTGAACAGCTCAGTCGTACGCCCGGTACCTTCATCCGCGCAAAGTTCGTTATTGATTATATTCAGGTTTTTTACGTTGAATGTGCCGTCAGAGCCGTATGCCGTTCCTCCGCAGCCGTATTCGACACACTGATAGATGCCCAGCTCTGATGGGTCCTTAAATTTGCAGCCGCACACATAGATGTTTTCTGTGTTCACGGCGGGAGCTATTGAGTGTCCCTGATGGGCACGGATGGTAAACTGCGTTTGACTGGACCTGTTTGTGAAATCAAGGTTGAAGAGCCTCAGCCCGTCAACGCCGTAAGGATTAATGCAGAAATCAACGGCAGTCCCTCCGGCTTCGCCGCAAATGGTGTAGTGGTTTCTGCTTCTGAAGATCTCTTCATCGCAATACGTAGCTGCACCGTCGCACAGCTCGAACACACACCAGATATCTTCGCTGATGTCGTAAGCTGCATGATAGAGCGCATCTGAAAGGTAAAGATACTCGCCCCCATCACCTACTTTTATCGTTATATGTTTGCCTTCATCGGCATATTCCGCAGGGTAGAGCTCCTGTTCCAGCGAGAACGCATACGACGAAACGCCGCTCCTTACGGTCTGCGCCTCTGCCTTGTATCCCGGCAGCACTATCTTTATGACATCTCCCTGCGCGGCTTCAAGCGTCACGCCCGCTCCGCTCTGTTCCGTAGACACTCCCGAAAAACTGTCGTTTACATATATTTCGGCACCGCCGATGTTTGCGCTGACAAGGATGCCGCCGTCCGCATACGCAGGCAATTCCGCGCCGGGTACAGCAGCTATGATCATGATTGCAGCAATCAATATCCCCAATACTCTCTTCATGTTGGCCAAACCTCGCTTTCTTCTGTTTATTATAAATGTCTATAAAATCTTTCTCAATATAGGCTTGATATACTGTTAACAAAGTCTTATAATCAGCGGCGGAAACGCAAACCCATTAAAACAGTTTCCATTAATCTGAACATTAAATAAGCAATTTATTTCAGGAGGTTTTTAATATGTTATTTCAGCTTTACAGCAATCATGCAGCAATGCAGCTTATAGGCTGGGTACTCGTCTTTGTCGGACTGATCGTCATGAACGAGATCGGCAGAAAGACGAAGATCGGCGGCATGATCGTATTCGTTATTATTCCGGCTATCCTTACTCTCTACTTCATTCTCGCTCACGTGGGAATGTTCGGAGGCAAGGCTAACCCGACAGTCGCTTTCATGGACGGCTGGTTCCACTACTTCAAGCTCTATGCTGCTGACATCGGCTGTGTAGGTTTCATGATGATCAAGTACGAGTGGGGCCTTGGCAAGAAAGCCTGGTTCAAATGGTGGCCATGGTTCATCGTTGCTGCCAACATCATGATCGCGAACGTATCCGATATGGAATCCGCTCTCGCTGCATTCTCCATCACAGGCGACCTCTCCGGGGCATGGTGGGCATCGAACGAAGGCGTATTCATCTACGGCGGATGGTGGAATGTTGTCAATGCCCTCGCAGGACTCATCAACATCTTCTGCATGACAGGCTGCATCAACCTGTTCACATCGAAAGACAAGAACATGTCCGATATGATCTGGCCTGACATGACCATCTGGTTCATCCTTGCTTACGATGTGTGGAACTTCGAGTACACTTACCTCAATCTTCCTACACACAGCTGGTATTGCGGCGTTGCACTTCTCCTTGCTCCTACATTCGCAAACGCACTGTGGAACAAGGGCGGCTGGATCCAGAACCGTGCAAACACTCTCGCTATCTGGTGCATGTGGGCACAGGTCGTTCCTGCGTTCCAGCTCTCCAGCAGATTCGCTGCTGCGCTTCCGTCAGTTTATGGAAACGCAACTGCACTTGGTATCACAACCATGGATCTGTATGACAAGGCTATCACACTGTATAACTCCGGCGCCGGCAAGACTGCTCAGGCAGGTCAGATCATCTCTGACATGGGCATCGTTGCTGATCCGAGAGCACAGGGCGTTGTCGCTGTCGCTGCAATCGCTATCAACGTAGTCGTCATGGCATTCATAATCCAGCGCTCGATCAAGATGGGCAAGAACCCATATTCAAACGACGTCTGGGCAGGAACAAAGGATTACGAAGAAGCAATGGCAAGAGCAAGAGCATAAGCTCAAAGCTATGCAAGATAAGTGCCGGGGAATCATTCCCCGGCATTTTTATTCCCTGCAGAAGCAAGTTGACAATTTGCACAAAATGCCGTAATTCAGCCATTTACAGCATTTTTTTATAGAGGCCCTGCAGTGTTTGTTTTATAATCATAAAAGGCACATCTCATATAGGTAAATCAACAAGGGTACCGGTTATGGATAGCATATACAGAAAGTATTCATCCTTCGAAGGACTTGTTAACAGTTTCCTTACGCGTGACAGCATCGCTATACGCTGCGGCAACATGGAAGGAGAGACCAGCGAGGTCTCCTACAGGGATTTTGGTGAAATGATCATCTCGGAATCCTTCCATGTAAAGGCAGAATGCAGCAGTGTCGAAGTCGTCAGATACGAGCAGACCGTAGACTCTCTCGTAGACATCTTTGCCCATGTGATAGCCGGCTGCGATGTCATTATCGCAGATCCGCGTGTTCCGGAAGGCTTCAACGAATTTGCTGCCGAAGCTGCTGAAGCTGCCCGGAATGTCCGCGAAAGGCAGCGCGACAGTTTAGGACGCATCATAGGCAAAGGAGGGGAGGGAGAACTTCTCTTCTTTACATCGGGCACCACGACCAGCTCCAAGATCGCAAGACTCACGTCTGAGTCGCTGTGCACCAGCGCATGGAGCGGCCAATGCATGCTCGCATGCGGTGAGGGCGATGTGATACTGTCCAACCTCTCACTGTCGCACGCATACGGATTCGTATGCGCCATGCTGTGGGGCCTGGCTTATGGCGCAACGGTAGCTCTCGGCAGGGATGTACTCCGCTTTACCGGAGATGCACTGTTCTTTAAGCCTACCATTCTCCCTGCGGTACCATCGCAAATCGCAGATATGCTCAGTAAAGACGCTCTGAACCCTGAGCTCCGTGTCGTTCTGATCGGTGGAGCCCCGTGTCCGCAGTTCCTGATCGACCGCCTGAAAGAAAAAGGGATAGATGTATATGTCGGTTATGGACTTACGGAAACATCGAGCGGTATAGCTATCACCCAGGATCTGGACGAGCCTGCTGCCATGTATCCGTGCCCGGGTGCGGACATCCGCATAGAAGAAGACGGAGAGATCTCCGTTGCAACACCTTGCATGATGCTGGGTTATCTGGGCAGGGAGCCGATGTTTGAGAACGGACGCTTCTTTACGGGAGACCTCGGATGGTTCGACGAAAAGGGCAGGCTTCATCTGAAGGGCCGTAAAAATGACGTACTGGTGCTTTCCGATGGAGAGAAGGTCTTCTGTCCTGAATACGAAGAAGCCCTTGAGAACATGAGCGGTCTTCCGGACCTGGCGGTCATCCAGAAGGATGGAGATGCCGTGCTGGTTGCAGGTACATGCCCGAAAGATCCTGCCATCACAGCTGACATAAGGAAAAAGCTTGTAAGGGAAGTCGACAGATTCAACAGGAGCATCCCTCATTCACGCCAGATAAGCGATATCATAATGACTGCAGATGCGTTGCCGCGCACAGTCACAGGAAAATTAAAACGATACGAAATCCAGGAAATGTTTAAATAGATCGCATAAGAATACGGCGCTCCCGTGGGAGCGCCGTTTTTCATTTACTCTTCCTCTGCCGGCAGCATTCGGTTGCGGGTTCGGATATATCCGATGATGATGAAGACTGCGTTGACAGCCCAGCTTACCGGGAAGACTATCATTATTGAGAGCCATGTATGGTAGATGCGAAACCCTGTGAATACCCAGATGATTCGAACGCCGCAGACGCAGATAAGCGTCGTGAGGGCAGGGACCAGCGACTTTCCGAGTCCTCTCATCGCGCCTGACAGATTGTCCATCAGCACGTTGAGTGTCTCTGCGTAGAGAAGGAGTCTTATCCTCAGCAGGCCTGCCTCGATTACCTGCGGCTCGTTCGTGAACAGACCAAGCAGCGGCCTTGCGAAGATGAGCAGCAGGACAGAGAGCACCATTGTAAAGGTCCAGCTGACAAGAAGAGTCTTGCGGACTACCTCCCTGCACCTTGCGTACTTGCCGGCGCCGTAGTTCTGACCAACGAAAGTCACCAGCGTCTGCGTGAATGCGTTGACTACGAAGAATGCGAATATCTCTATGTTGAACGCCGCTGACGACGCCGCCATGTAGTCGGCGCCGAGGCTGTTGATACCCGACTGGATGCAGATATTGGATATGGAAAAGACTGCGCTCTGCAGGCCCGCAGGCATGCCGATCCTGAGAATGGTCATGAGATCGTCCCTGTTGATCCTTATCTTTGCAACGTTGACATGTATCACGCTGTCTTCTTTTCTCAGGCAGTGCAGCAGCATCATCGAACTGATCACGTTCGCAAGTACCGTGGCGATGGCAACTCCGTCGACGTCCATTCCAATAACCAGGACAAAGAAGAGGTTGGCTGCCACATTGAAAATTCCGCCGATCGTGAGGCAGATGAGCGGAGTCCGCGTGTTTCCGTTGCTCCTGAAGATGGCGGCTTCGAAGTTATACAACATGATAAACGGCACACCGCTGAAGTAGATACGGAGGTATGTGACCGAGTACTCTTTTACCTCTGCCGGCACGCCCAGAATGTCTATTATCGGAACCGCTATTATATTGCCGAGCACCGCAACGAAGACTCCGGCGGCCAGAGCGAATGTCATTGAAGTCCTTACTGCACTTTTGGCTTTTTCGGACTCCCTGGCGCCGATGCTGTGTGAAATCAGCACGTTTGAGCCTACCGAGATCCCGACAAAGAAATTCACGAGCAGCGATACGACAGGCGTGTTGCTGCCGACCGCCGCCATGGCTTCCATGCTCGCGAACTTGCCGACTACCGCTACATCCGTCGCATTGAAAAGCTGCTGCAACATGCTCGTCAGCATGAGCGGAATGGCAAAAAGAAGGACCTTGTCGACTATGGAGCCAACAGTCAGGTCCGGTTCCGAAGTTATTTTCTTTTTCAGCAGCCTGTTTTCCATTACACCTATATTCTAAACCTGCCGGACCTGCAATTCCATAGAAAAAAGAAGGGGTCTGCTTTTGCAGATCCCTTCAGATTGCAGTTATTTTTACTGTCGGACGAAGTGATTTTCGTTTGCAATCTCCGTCTGGCGAAGGAGTTTTCGTTCACAGCGAGGATGCAAGCAGTCGAGCAGCGGAGCTTACCTGTTAGTAAGTGAGCAGCGCAGAACTGCGAAGCAGACAAAGCTGTGGACGGAAAGGCCGAGCCAGACTACCACATGTTTTCATCCGGAATATGCTCAATAGTCGGATCAAGCGGCTCTTCGCGCAGCACGGTTCTCATGTACTGGCTGAACTCGTCGCGGATCGCCTGTCTTGTGTAGACTCTCGGATCGCAGAGGTCGTGGCAGACCCAGACAACGTGGATGCCGCGCTCGCGTCCCTGCTCTTCGAACATTCCGTGGAGACCGTCGAGAGCCTTGCAGCTCATGTGTTCCCACATCATTACCATGTCGGCGTTCATGATCTCGCAGAACTCCCAGAGCTCGTCTACGAGCACTTTGTATCCGCCGTGTGTACGGTTACGCATGATCATGTTCTCGTTGAGCCATGCCATGTCGTACCATGCCTTCTCTCTGTTCTCAGGTGTATCTGTATCGGCGATCATGTCGGTGTTGACCATCGAGAGCATGTCGGTCAGAGGCACAACGCCCCAGCAATGCATCATCCAGTAAAGCATGTGGATGTTGTACTGCGGCTGTACGCCCCAGACTATGCATCTGTGCCTGTACTCAGGGCAGATCATGGTCTTTTTCTTGTAGCCCTGCTCAACCAGCTTGCTGATCTTCTTGTCCTTAGGAGGGAAGAGCGGTGATCTTCCGCAGTTGCCCATGTAGTTGGTGTCGTTGTAGAGCGAGAATACCGAGCCTACAAACTGAGGATAGTCAGTCGCGTTGTTGTCGAGCCATTCAGCACGGTGTCTTGTCGCGTCGTTTACTCTGGCAGCGCTCTCGAAGTAACGCTTCCAGTCCCACTTCTCGTGAGCATGTTCTTCGATGAACTTTACGGCTTCCTTCATGTCGTTGGCAGCGTATTCCTGTACGTCGTCCTCCTTGTGGCGGAGCGGTGCGGTCAGCTGGAATGTCGGGATGCCGTATTCTCTCTCGAGCCTGTGCGCGATGACGCCGTTGCCCATGAGCGATCCGTCGCATGTCGTGTTGACCTGTACAGCGCAGCATCCGAGTACCGCGAAGTCGTCATCGATCGATATGCCGGCCTCAGCCTCAGGCATAGGGCAGACATCGCCCGGGAGTCCGAATTCCTGAGCTACGTCGAGGTAATGCGTTGTCGAATTCTGTGTGAGAAGGTTCGCGACGAACATTGTCGGGACCTCTCTGAGGATGGCTGTCGTATCCTTGAAGCCCATCATGAACGCTGTCATAGCATTCTCGTCTGTCAGCACGCATGTATCCGAGAACTTCTTGTTGTTTCCTGTACGGCGGTCGCCCTTGAAGATGTTGTCCATCGTCTTGGCTACGTCGTAGATGACGAAGTTCATGGCTGTGTGGGTGATGCGCAGAGGCTCATCCCTGAGTCCCAGTGTGAACTTGTCCATCATGTAAGGAACTGCCAGATAGTTGGCCATCCATCTGTAGCGGAACATCGCCTTGATGTTGCGAGGCTTCGCGATGAACCTTGCAAGGATGCTCATGATGTAGAGCCATCTCGAATAATCGTAGAGCGTGTCCTTTACGCCTCTCCACTCACGGCGGACGAAGACCTTGGTCTTGCCGTTGGTAGGGTAGAGCTTTCCGAGCGTCTGATCGCCTTTTTTCTTCTTAGGGTTAGTGATCTTCTTGACCGTTTTGAATGCCATTACTTCTCACCTCCCTGGAGTTTCTTTATCTCTATGCTTTCAATGAAAGCCTGTACACGTGTACGCATCTGGCCTGCGCCGGCATTGATGTTATATGGTCTGTCAACGGAGAGCACCGGGAATCCGTAATCCTCTCTCAGCATGTGCGAACCCAGCATCCTTTCGTAAGCCCACGGATCGCAGAACTTGACCTGCTGATAGATGATGCCGTCGGCCTTGTACTCCTTTGCGAGATCGTTTACGTACTTCTTGCGGCCGTATACCTTCTCCATGTTCATGGTACGCGGGCACTGACCGATCATTGTGTAGTGACGGCAGATCTGCGTGAGAACATCGTCCTCAGAATCCGGATCGATCTCGATAGGAACTCTGCCAGGAAGCGAACCGAAGCAGAACCTGTCTGCGCATACGTAAGTGCCGCACTCTTCGATCAGCTTGATCATGCCGATGTCATCGATTTCGGAGCCGACCACCAGTACGCGGGCGCGCCACTTCTTGCCGTCAGGTTCTCTGGTCTTTATCTCCTCAAGCGTCTCCCTCAGCTTATCGATGAGCAGATACTTAGGCGCCAGATATGTGGCAAGCGTGATCACGTGGAACTCGTAGCCCGTGATGCGCGGATCATCTTCCTTGCGGAAATCGCCGATCTCGCGGATCAGCCTGCAGACTTCGTTGTGCTCCTCTACCGCCTTGAGCATGGCCTCTTCAGAAATGTCGATGCCGTAGTTCTCATGCAGCGGCTTGAGGATGTGGTTCTGGCACTGCAGCTTCAGAAGCGCGACACCATTCTCGGTCGCCTTCATCGGGATCTCCATGAACTGGTAGAAGAACTTATCCTTTCCTTCGTCCATGGTGTGAAGCAGTTCCATGTTTTCGGCAGCACGGTTCATCATCGTGCAGCCGTCAGCCGCGATCAGACAATCTGCGAAATTGAAGCCTCCCTCGATAGCTCTCTCCAGCAGCGCCCTGCTCGTCTCGCACAGAAAGCTCGTCATGTAATACGTAGCAATGTCGAGTGAGCCGGAATTAGGCGCAAAAAGACGAACCGAGAACGCGTTGCCGAGGTTCATCAGCGGTTCAGGAATATTCTCGCACGTAAATGCAGCACAGATCTTTCCGTCTTTCTTGGCACGTTCTATCAGTTCGTTGTTTGCGTTCTGCAGGAGGTTCTCAAAATACAAAAGATGCTTGAGGTCTTTCATATTACTCTCCCCTTCTTTATTTAAAAAATCCCTCTCAATACTAATAAAGGCACTAAAACGCCTTTATCAGTTTCCACCTGATAAAATATTAACCCCTGCATGGGGTTGTAGGCAAGGTTTTATGGAAGGCAAATTGTTTTTTTGGCACAATTTCAGGCAAAAAAAGAAGACTGAAAACAAACTTCTGCAAGGATGTTTTCAGTCCTCAATCAGTCTTATTTTTTCAGCAGCTCAGTGAACTTCTTCATGGTGCCCGGGATGTCGATCTGCTGCGGACAGACAGCTGCGCACGCCCCGCATCCGATGCATGCCGTCGGAAGCTTGCTCTCGTCGAGTGCTCCGAGCGCCATAGGAGCGATAAATCCGCCTTCGCTGTATGCGTGCTCGTTGTAAAGAGAGAGCAGTCTTGGGATGTCGAGCTCCTGAGGGCACTTTGTTGTGCAGTATCTGCAGCCAGTGCAAGGGACCGTGCCGGCATTCTTTCCGGTAGTGTCGTAGTGCGCGGCTGTCAGCAGTATTGCGATATCGTCGTCACTGAGATCTCTTTTTTCACTGAAGAAGTCGACATTCTGCTTCAGCTGTTCAAAGTTCGACATGCCTGAAAGTATCATTGTGACTCCCGGAACGGATTCGACGAATCCGAATGCCCAGTTGGCCGGTGTGTAATCAGGATTGCTCCTTGCGAGCAGCTTTTCGCCGCCGAGGCATGAATTTGCCAGCTTGCCGCCGCGCAGCGGCTCCATTACCCAGATAGGCATGCCGATGTTATTAAGCTCCTCGACCTTGTCCTTTGCATTCTGGAACTCGAAGTCAAGATAGTTCAGCTGGATCTGGCAGAACTCGAGGTGTCTGAAGTTCTTCATTATGAAGCGGTGCATCGTCTCCTGGCTTCCGTGGCACGAGAAACCGAGGTGGCGGATCTTGCCTTCCTCCTTCATCTTCAGGAGAAACTCTGTAAGGCCCGTACTGTCGTCGAGATATTTGTCGATGTTCAGCTCGCACACGTTGTGATAGAGATAGAAATCGAAGTAGTCGGTCTTGCATTTCTCGAGCTGCTTCTGGAATATCTCCTCGTGCTTGCCAAAATTGGACAGATCATAGCCCGGGAACTTGCTTGCGAGATAGAAGCTGCTTCTGTCGTATTTCGACAGGGCTTCTCCAACGACGGTCTCACTGTTGCCTGCGTGATAGCCCCATGCGGTATCATAGTAGTTGATGCCGTTCGCCATCGCGTAGTCGACCATCTCCTGCACAGCCTGCGGATCCGGTCTGGAATCATCGCCGTCAATGCACGGCAGTCTCATGCAGCCAAGGCCGAGGCCCGACAGCTTCAGATCTTCAAAATCGTTGTAGTACATATTTTACCTCTTAACTATTTTAACAAGATTGATCATATGTTGATGCGAGCGTTGCGCAGAAGCCGCCAGGGATGCCGGAGAGAGATATCTTAAGGAATCCTCCCTACAGGCAATCCTTATGATAAGTCCGCAGGCGAGCAGAGGCATATGATCAAATCTATCCTTTGACGATAACGTAATTGTCCATAAGGTCGACTTTCTCGAGTGTGCCGTCGAACGTATAGCGGATTCCCATCAGGTCGGTGAAAATCAGCTTTCCTCCGTCGACCTTGATGTCGGCTACGTTCTTTGCGAGCATGTTTGCGTCATTTACCTCATTCTTGTATACAGTTGAAAGACACATATCAGTCTCCTCCTTTTATCATTTTCAATGCAGCGGGATCACTTGCCATCCGGGAAGCTGGTGAACGAGTCATGCTCCACTTTCGGCAGGCCGTATTTCTCTTTCGCGTCTGCGATGGCTTTTATCATGAAGGCCATGTTGCGAGCGAGATTCCTCATCACCTGCAGACCCTCTGCATCCTTTTTTACATCTTCTGCCGTGAATCCGTGCACATTGTTCCAGTACGTGGATGTCGCGATAGGCATTCCGCTTATGCTGAAGTACTTATTGAGCACGTCGAACGATGCAGTGGTGCCTCCGCGTCTTGCGCTGACCACAGCCGCGCCTACCTTCATGTGCATGTCGTACTGCGCACTGTAGAACAGCCTGTCGAGGAACGAAAGAAGTGTTCCGTTCGGTGAGCTGTAATATACAGGGCTGCCGACCACGAGTCCGTCTGCTTTCTCGAGCTTTGCGTTGACTTCGTTCACTATGTCATTGAAAACGCATCCGTCGTGAGTCGAGCAGTAACCGCACGCAGCACATCCTCTGATGCTCTTGTTTCCGATGTGGATAAGTTCAGTTTCGACGCCCTCTTCATTGAAAACTTTTACCATCTCATCAAGAGCGGTCGCCGTGCACTGGTCAGCCCTTGGGCTGCCGTTTATCAATATAACCTTAGCCATTGATTTCCTCCCAGTTTATTTTCTCGTCTCTGAAAAACGTTTCTCTGTCTCTGTCGCCGATCGGCCTCATGACCCTGCACGGGTTGCCGACAGCAACGACATTTTCAGGAATGTCTCTCGTCACAACGCTTCCTGCGCCAATGACGCTGTTTTTTCCTATGGTCACACCCGGCAGCACTATGACACCGGCTCCTATCCAGACGCACTCCTCAATATGCACGTCCTTGTTGAACTGCAGGGCAGGATCTTTCCTGAGCTCCGGAAGCACCGGATGCCCGGCAGTCACGATCGTGACATTCGGTCCGAACTTGACCCAGTCGCCGATGTATATGTGTCCGTCATCGACCAGTGTCAGGTTGAAATTGGCATATATGTTGGAGCCCATGTGCACATGGCTGCCTCCCCAGTTCGCGTAAAGAGGCCTCTGTATGAACACGTTCTCCCCGCACTCCGCGAAGAGTTCTCTCATGAGTCGCTGCTGTTCTTCGAACTGCATGGGCATGAGGTCATTGAACTCTCTGAGCTTTTCCCCAAGCGGGCTCTGCACGGACAGTATCTCCTCAGCTCCCGGATCGTACAGCATTCCGGCTTCCATTTTTTCAGATTCGGTCATTTTCATACTTATGCAACCAGCCACTTATATTTTGAAACGCTGTAGAGCGGGATGAACGGTATCATGATAGGCGTTTTGTTTTTATATGCCCAGTATTCCGGATCATCCTTGTACTCTCTGTCCTGTCTGATCTCGAGTCTGCGCGCCCCTCCGAACATGACGTAAATTATGCCGAGGTATCCGGTCAGGGCAGCGATCCACTGCCAGGCTCCGGCATTTGAGCCGATCCCCGTGAGGAAGACTCCCGTCCAGAAAGTCATCTCGCCCATGTAGTTCGGACATCTTACGATCTTATACAGCCCGGTGTCGACGAATCGTCCCGGTCTTTTTCCCTTGGCCAGGCTCTTCTGCACGTCGGCACTTGTCTCAGTAACAAGACCGGCCGCCATGATGATGATCCCGGCTATGACCCATCCGTCAGTGCCTTTTCCGTTCTGCAGTCTGAACAGAACAGGGGATGTTTCACATGCGTAGAGCAGGGCGGCCGAGATCCATATACCGCATTTAGCGATAACGGACATGCCTTTGCCGTCCTTGATCTCGGTCTTCATCTTCTTGTTGTAAGAGGCCTTTTTAGTTTCCCTGTAAGTCAGGTATCCGCCAAGTCTGATCCCGTACATCATGAACAGCACACAGGCTATGATGAGTCCCGCGTCAGCACTGCCTCCGAACATGCAGAGAAGCGCAGCACCGATAGCCGCTACAGAGAACCCGTAGCCAATCGATATGAACCAGACGTATTTTTTAAAACCAATCGCGCTCACAACAAGCGCGACAGCAAATAATATTAAAAATCCATTCATTTATAGATTACCTTTATTCTTTATTTTATTTTCTGGTCGCGATGATCACGCGGTCGAGCTGCGCCAGATCGCGTATCACCCTGATTCCTTCATAGGTATTCGCCTCATTGAGCAGCTTCTTTACATCGGCTGCCTGATCAGCGCCTATCTCGAGAGCGAGTATGCCGCCTGTCTTGAGGTAAAGACTTGCCTTGTCCGCAATTACCCTGTAGTAATCGAGTCCGTCCTTGCCCCCGTCGAGAGCCATGCGCGGCTCGTGATCCTTCACTTCCACCTCGAGAGTATCGACTACATCGCTCGGGATGTACGGCGGATTGCAAACGATGACATCGTAATGCTTGTCATCAGGCAGGGCTCTGAACATGTCGCCGAGCAGGAATATGCAGCGGCGGTTCACTCCGTTGAGTCCTGCGTTGCCCATTGCTGTGTGCAGAGCCTCCTGTGACACATCCGTCATGGTGACGATCGCATCTGGGACCTTAGCCGCAATGCTCACGCCAAGAGCTCCGCTGCCGGTGCACAGATCGAGCACCTCAGGCTTGTGCATATTCTTCCTGTCGATCTCCTCGATCACTTTTTCGGCGAGTATCTCGGTATCGAGGCGCGGAATGAGTACCGACGGATTGACTCTGAAGATCAGTCCCATGAACTCCTGAGTACCGACAATGTACTGCAGCGGCACTCCTCCGATCCTTAAGTAGATGCGCTTCTGGAACTCCTCAAAGTCGTCATCCTGCATGAGCTCCTTGGACCTCGTGATGAGATCGGTCGTTCCAAGGCCTGTTGCGTACGACATTATCATCCTGGCTTCGTTCTTGCCGTTCGGAAGCATGCTGAGCGCAGCCCGTCCCCAGTTGAGGGCGTTCTCGTATGTCTTGATGTCTTTCGTATATCTGCGCGCGAGCGTCCTGGCCTTTGCCTCCATTGCCTCTCTGTCAGCGATGGCTCTTACCAGCGTGCGGCCGTCTGTCTCCTGTGGAGCTACTATGGTGTATCCATCGCTGTCGAGTCCGTCGAGGAAGTCGATAGCACTGCTGATCTCCTCCTCGCTCGCGCCGTTGGCCGGATCTTCAAATATCGTGCGCTCTTCTATCTTAGTGAAGTCATCGATCGCTTCAGCGGCAGCCTTCTTGTTGGCTTCAGTATGAGCCTCGACTTCCGCAGCCCACTGCTCCATCTCGATCTCTATCTCTTTCTTTTCGGCCATCGATCTGACCGGATTGCCGTCCTTGTCAACGAAGCTGTCGATCTCAGGCACACCCGGATCCACTAGCACCGCCTTGAGCGAGAGCAGGGCAACTTCGAGCTGGTCTCTGTTTGGTTCTGCAGTCGTCAGCCTCTGGAGCTGGAGCCCCGGCCAGCTGAGTATGCGCACTATCAGTCCGTTCGACCTTCCTGCCCATCTCAGAAGCTCAAAGCTTATGGCGGCGATCACCGGGATCAGCAGTATCCTCGACAGAATCCTCCATACCAGGTTTGGCCAGCCGAGGAAGCTGAACAGCAGCAAACTTACGATAAGTACGAACACCAGAAAACTGGTGCCGCACCTCGGATGCAGGGTGTAGAACTCCTCCGCATTCTCAGGGCAGAGCACTCTGTCGTTCTCGTAACAGTGTATCGATTTATGCTCGGCTCCGTGGTACTGGAACAGCGTCTTTATATCATTCATGTTGCGTATCGCCGCAACATAGCCGATAAACATCAGGATCCTGAGTATTCCTTCAACCAGGTTGAGCACGACCGCGCTTTCTACCCACTTGCCCAGGAAGTTAACGACCCAGGTAGGCAGAATGATGAAAAAGATGAGCGAGACCGCCACCGCGAAGAGCAGGGCAGTTGTCATCAGGAAATTCCATGCGGCCTTTTCGCCGAACTTCTTATTGATCCATGCCTCAACCTTTCCGGGCTCCTCGGAATACTCCTCAGGAGCGTAAGTCTCGAGGATATCCGCGGACTCCATCAGGGTTCCCATGCCTCCGACGAGCGCGTTAACAAAGGAAACGATACCCCTGACGAAAGGGATCTTGAGCGCCTTGCTCTGTTTCTTCTTGAGCTTCGTCTTGAGGTAGAGCTCACCCGAAGGCAGGCGCATAGCAAGCGCGACCCTGTCAGGGCCCTGCATCATGACGCCTTCCATCACAGCCTGCCCGCCAATCGTAGTAGGGCAGGCGCCTTTTATGAAAATTTTATTGTAGTCAATTTTAGCCATTCTTGTATTGTGTATTACGCGGTGCAGATAGCAGCAGTCGAGCGTGTCTCGAGAATCTTGCCAGCTGCACCGATTGAACGAACGCGGCGCGGATGACGTTGTGCGGATGTCTGAGCGAAGCGAGTTCCGCAAACGTCCCGTGACGCGGAGTGAGTGAGGATGCAATGGCAGATCCGAGAGAGGCGAGAGTGCCGCTATCTGCACCGCACATTGCAAAATTGCTTAATGTAGTTTCTTGAGCATGAAGCTGACGAAATCCTTATTGCACTTCGTGCTCGAAAGATTATCTATGATCTCTTCTGTGACATCCATTACGCTGCCCGAGCTCATAGCCCTGCGCAGCATGTACATGACCTGATACTCCTCCTGTGTGAGCAGCAGATCTTCACGCCTCGTGCCTGACTTGTAGAGGTCGATGGCAGGGAAGATGCGGCGTTCGCTGAGCTGTCTGTCGAGGTGGAGCTCCATGTTTCCGGTGCCCTTGAATTCCTCGTAAATAACGTCGTCCATGCGCGATCCGGTCTCGACCAGCGCGGTGGCCAGTATCGTGACGCTGCCGCCTTCTTCGAGGTTCCGCGCTGTGCCGAAGAACTTCTTCGGCGGGTGCAGCGCACCCGGGTCGAGACCGCCCGAGAGCGTCCTTCCGGACGCCGGCACCTCCATATTGTAGGCTCTTGCGAGCCTTGTGATCGAATCCAGCAGGATCATGACGTCCTTCCCGGACTCCGCAAGGCGCTTCGCGCGCTCGATCACCATCTGCGCCACCTTAACGTGGTGCTTCGTCTCCTCATCGAAAGTGGAGTAGATGACCTCGGAGTGCTTCAGGCTCCTCTTCATGTCAGTGACCTCTTCAGGTCTTTCGTCCACCAACAGCACTATCAGTTCGATGTCCGGATACTTGTCCTCGACCGAAGCCGCGATCTTCTTGAGCAGCACCGTCTTGCCGGCCTTAGGCTGAGCAACGATGAGTCCTCTCTGTCCTCTGCCGATAGGCGCCACCAGGTCCATGACCCTCGTCGAAAGATCAATGCTCGAATTCTCAAGCACGATTTTCTCATTAGCGAAAATAGGGGTGAGGTTGTCGAAATGCGGCCTTCTCTTAGCGGTCATCGGATCGAATCCATTGACCGTCTTCACATACAGAAGAGCCCCGAACTTCTCAGTGCCTCTCGGCTTTCTCGCGATACCGAGTATCTTGTCGCCGGTCCTCAGGCCGAAACGTCTGATCTGCGTCGGCGACACATAAATGTCCTTGTTCGAAGTCAGGAAGTTGTCAAATCTGAGGAATCCAAAGCCGTCATCCGCCAGCTCAAGAATGCCTTCTACATCATACTTGCCGTCATCCTGTGGCGCTTCTGCTGCAGGGGCAGTTTCAGGAGCAGCTTCAGCATCAGCCTGATCCGCAGCTTTATCTGTCTCGGCGGCAACAGCTTCACTGGCCGCAGCCTCAGCAGCAACCACTTCCGCTTCAGCATTTTCTGCTGCAGCCGCGACCGCATCTACTGCTTCAAGCTCAACAGCTTTCTCAGCTGATTCGATAGCTTCCATCATTTCTTTTGTATCTTTTGTGTCTTTTGTTTCTTTCATGGTTTTCTTTCCGTAAGATAGGAGTTTTTGAAAATTTGATAAAAATTCCGCTTATTCAGTTTATATGTTTATCATTTTCTTCGATTCGTATCGAATTCCAAATACAGCAGGCTCATGCGCTGATGCGAGCGTTGCGCAGGAGACGCAAGGAATGCCGGAGAGAGACCGCAGGTGAGCGGTTGGAACGAGTCTCGCAAGCGAAGCGTCAGAGCCGTTCCCCGCGAAGCAAGGTCGAACGACCTGGCATTCCCGGCGACGGAGCAGGCGAGCAGCGGTGCATGAGCCTGCTACAGCTCTTCGTTTGCGCCGACCGTCGTCAGTATCGTCTCCTTCGATTTATCAACCTGGCTGACTTCGAGCTTATCCACATCCTGCGGATCGATGGTCTCATTCAGCGCCAGCAGGGTAGGCGACAGGTATACCGTCGACAGCTGCTTGCCGTCCATGCTGATGATCGACCTCTCCGTGAAGTTGTCGCCACGTATGTAATACCTGTCTCCGATCTTCACGAGATCCTTGATCTTGATGGTCTTGTGACCCATCTTCATGGCAACCGGCTCATAAGGCTCCTTGCCGCCGTATGCGTACTGCTTGCCATAGAGCATATCGTAGGCCAGAGCCTCCTGATCGCTCAGGTATGTCGTATCTTCCTCAGGATCATTCGACTGCTGATAATCAAAGATGATGCCTTCGTGGTCAAGACCTGCATCCGCGAGCAGCATCGCGCCGCTCTCAAACGAATGGATGTCGCGGTCCTGCTTCGGCAGTCCCATGTTGTCCCATATCACGTAGCGCGTGGTGTACAGGTCTTTCTGCTTGTAGTTCTCTTCCTTGACATCGAGCGCAGGGATGTGGTCACCGTAGATTATCATTACGGTCGGCTCACCGCTGTCCTCGATTGCCTCGATGAGATTGCCTATGAATGTATCCATTTCATGGCACTCGTTAAGGTAGTACTCGTACTTCCACTTCAGCTCTTCATCATCAGTCGTGACCTCAGTGTACGGCTTCTTGAAGACTCTCTGGGTCGGGTACGAGCCGTGTCCCTCAACCGATATGACGTGCAGGAAGTCCCTCTCGTCGGTAGATTTCATGATCTCCATGATCTCGCCCGTGAGCACCTTGTCCTTGCACCAGTTGGTAGGGGTGAACGACACGTTGTTCATGTACTCGACGGAAGTGAAGGTGTTGAATCCGAGGTTTGCGTAAACCTCGTTTCTGTTGTAGAAGAGCGCCCTGTGGTTGTGAAGGGCGGCAGTATTGTATCCATGCGAGCGCGTGACGTAAGCCATGCTCTCGAGCACGTTCTTGCGCAGCTTGCCCTTGTACGGGTATTCGCCCGGTCCGAAGAACTTGGCGCTGATGCCCGTGAGCACCTCAAACTCGGTGTTGGCTGTTCCTGCGCCGCAGGCCGGCACTATGAAACTGCCGGAGGTGTAGTTCTTGTAAAGCTTGTTGAATACAGGCGTCGGATCCTTTGAAACCTCGATGTTTGCGTAGTCCTGCGCCACAGTGAATGACTCCATCTGGAGCACGATTATATTCGGATGCTCAGTGCTGTCTTCCTTCTCCTCGAGCAGTGTGTCTTCGCCCTTTTTGGTCTTGCTTTCGAGTATGCCTGCTATCAGTTTATCGGAATATCCCCTTGGCCTCGAAATGCCGGCGCTTACGGAAGTCGAGATGAAGCAGTACGGCATGCCGAAATCCCTGTATGCGTAGTTGAGGTTTCCGAAGAACGAGCTGATAGTGCCCGCCTTCTGGAGGCCGAACGTCGCGCCGAAGGCTGCAGCCGCTGCGATGAGTATCACGGCGATGCTCTTCTTATAGCTTATGTTCTTCCACTTCTCACTCCTGATAAAGATCAGCACGATGGCCGCAGCTCCAAGTCCCAGAGCTACAAGGAAGAGTACTATCTGGAGCTTTGAGAAGTAGGTAGTCGCGATGGTGAGACCGTCCGTAAAGTTGGTAAAGTCATAAAGAGTGAACGGAGTCATCCTGTTCATGAGGATCACGCCGTTGGCTGTGCCCAGTCCGAGCCAGACGACCGCTATCATGAGCCATACGAACCTGCGCCTCCTGAACAGCAGCGCAAAGGTTATGGTCGCGAAGATGATGAGGGTGTTGTAGAGGAAGACTACCGGATGGGTAAACGCCCACCGGAGACCTTCGAGCGGACCCGTGGTAATTCTCGCGAACTCCTCTATGTAGATGTAGATCGCGAGTGCGCTGAGCGCCATAAGACCAATGTACCTGGCCTCGTGAAGGTCTGCGTCAAAGTATTTTGCCTCTCTCCTCGGAAAAATCTTAAGGAATACCTTGCCGATTCCCTGCCAGACCTTCTTAAGGAAAGTTGCGATCACGGCAAGGATCTTGCGAATCTTATCCTGCAAAATTATGCCTCCTGCAAACTGTCGGCGAGCTTTGCAAACTCTTCGAGCGTAAGGCTCTCAGCTCTGCGGCCCGGGTCGATGCCCGCACTTTCGAGAGCTTCCGACAGAGTTTTTTTATCATATCCGCCCAGAGAGCTGAGCGCGTTCAGAAGAGTCTTGCGCCTCATGGCAAATCCTGCCTTGACGCAGCGCATCAGCATCTCTTCATCTTTCACCTCGACTCCCGGCTTATCCCTGAGATCGAGTCTGAGCACAACGGAATCTACGCCCGGAACAGGGTAGAAGCACTCCCTCGGCACATCGATGATCTCGGTGACTTCAGAGTAGTAGTGGACCGGATATGTGATTGCGCCCGAAGCCCTGGTTCCCGGCTCGGCGGCGATCCTGTCGCCTACCTCTTTCTGCATCATAACCGTGATGCTCTTTGCGCCGGTACCTGCCTCAAGCAGCTTCATTATTATTGGTGTTGTTATGTAGTAGGGGAGATTGCCGATTATGCGAAGCTCGGAAAGCCCGTGCTTCTCCATGCTCTTTGATGTGATCCCCCTGATGTCCTGCTGAAGGATGTCGCCGTGGATCAGCTCCACGTTGTCCATCCCGAAAGTCTTGATTTTAAGGCCGTCTATCATGTCCTGGTCGAGATCGACAGCGATGACTCTTCCCGCGCGTTCAGCAAGAGGGAGGGTCAGAGCGCCCGTGCCCGGTCCTATCTCGAGCACAAGTGTCTCTTCCGTAACGCCGCTCTCGTCGATGATGGTCTGTATCACCTCTTCATCGATGAGAAAGTTCTGACCGAGACTCTTGTGCGGCCTTACTCCGGCAAGGCTCTTCGGTTTTCTCGTCTGCACTCTGTGAGTGCTCTTTTTAGCCATCAGAGTCACCGTCCTTGTCCTTATCGGATTTATCGGACTTGTCAGACTTCTTGTCTTTTTCGGACTCTTCTGCCTTGGAATCCTCAGCCTCTTCCTCAGGTTCTTCCTCCTCGAAAGTGAAGAGTATCTCGCCCGGATTCAGGAGTTTGAGCTGCTTCTTTGCCTGCTCCCTGATGTACTCCTGGCTGTTGGTGACCTTGAGCTCCTCCTGCAGCTCGTCCCTCTGCTGTTCGAGAGCGATCTGCTGCTTTTTCAGAGCACGGTTCTCCGCCTTGAGTCTTACTATGTCCTTTCCGAACATGCTGCCAATCATGAAGAAGACAGCGACAACAGCCACCAGGGTCAGAAATCTTCTTCTGCGTCTCCTGATGGTGTTGATCCTGCGCCTTTCTTCGATTCGCTTCTTAAGCTCCTCGTCGTCCCACTGGACTTCCTGTGTATCAAATTGTGATCTGCGTTTTTTTGCCAATTCCTGACCTCCGCCGTCCGTGCGGACTATGGATTAATGTAATTCCTCGGGTTCTGTGATGTACCGTTTACTCTTACTTCGAAGTGACAGTGGCTTCCGAAGCTATGTCCGGTGTTGCCTACGTTAGCTATATGCTGTCCCTGATAAACCAGGTCGCCGATGCTTACAAATACTGCACTGCAGTGTGAATACCTTGTTATGACGCCGTTGCCGTGATCGACCTCTACGCACAGACCGTGACCGGACCAGTAGTTGGCCTTGATGATCTTACCGCCGTCGGAAGCATGAATAGGTGTTCCCGTCGGTGCAGCAAGGTCCATGCCCTCATGCATGCGGCCCCATCTGCCGCCCCACTCAGACGTTATCACGTAATGATCGAGCGGAACTATGAAGGTTCCGGTTGCAGCTGTCTTAGGTCTTTCAGCTGTACCCACAAGAATGATCTTATTCTTCTTTTTCTTGATTATCACAGGCTCGGCCGTTTCTTTTCTGTCCGTTACCTCGCCGCCGATCTTGGTTATCTCGCCCTCGAAGATCTGCAGGCCGTCCTGGCCTTCCTGCTCCAGATACGAATCACCCTTATAGTACTCGTCAGTCTCTTTCTTGATGGTCTTGTACTCAATTACTTCCTTGAGCTTGCCTTTCTCGACCATCTTTACACTGACAGGACTGACGTGGCTTCTGATGCAGACCCTGTCACCCTGTTCGATCTCAGTGACAGGTTCCTTGTTTTCCTCGTCATATATCTCGAAGACCTCAACGCCGAACTGTGCGGCAAGGGACTCAACAGTCTCGCCTTCCTCAGCGATATGATACGTATTCATCTCGCCGCCGCTGGTCATCTGCTTCTGCGCGGCCGAATTGCTCTGTACGCTGCCGAGCAGAACATTGACCGGCTTCACGGACAGCTCGTTGGTGAATTCCGAAGAAACGAGTTCCATTCCCCTGTCAGGTGCCGAGAGGTCAGCCTTTGTCTGCAGCAGCAGCGAATCGGCATCATTCTGATCCTTTACGATGGCCACCACCTTGTCGCCGTCGTAGACAGCATATGCCTCGGTCTCTATATCCGTCATGTATATGAGCTTGTTGACTACCGTGTCCGAATCGTCCGTACTCTTGCCTCTGCCGTCAACAGGGTTGAACGTAACATTCTGATTTGCTACAAACTCAACATCCGCAATGGTACTGCTGTTTGAAGAGAGCTGTCTGCCTGCTACATCGAGAACGTCCGTGACCTCTTCCTGATTCCTTACGTATCCGAGCACCTTGCCGTTATATGCGTATTCGTATACCGTGAAATAGTCGAATACTATGAGGAGACCTGCAGCCAGCAGCCCCGTTACGAGGATCGCGATACCGATGGTTCGTCTCGACTGCTTGTAGGTAGAAGCGATTCTGTGCGCGCCCCTGATAACGTCCTTGCTGATATTGCTGAACGTTCCGTCGATGCCATCCTGAACCTTGTCGTGCAGGTTAGTTACCGCGGCCAAAGGGGTCGATCCGCCCTGCAGGAACTTTTCCTTCTGCCTTTCCTTGGCTTCTTCTCTCCTGCGTATCTTCTCGAGATCGGCAGCCTTTCTGGCTTCGTCCCTCTTTTTCTTTTTATCCTGCTTCTCCTGCTCTGCCTTTTCCTCCGCTGCCGGTTCTTCTCCGCCTGCAGCATCCTGCGCAGGAGTTTCCTCTGCCGGAGCTTCTTCAGAACTCTCTTCCGCAGCCTCTTTCACGGCATCTGCTTCCTCAGGTGCTTCCGCATCATCCGGAGTATCGTCCTTGCTCTCATCTGATTTCTGCCCGGGCATTTCGCCCGGCACAAGATCGTTGTCCTTGAGGAATTTCGCATATGCCAAAGCAGCCGCTCTTATCTGGGCGTCGTCGAGCACGGGCTGAGCTTCTTCTTCGATTTCCGTTTCGATTTCTGTATTTAAAGTTTTGTCTTCTGTTTCGTTTACTGTCATCTACGCCTTTTCTTTATCCGTGTGCCATCTGTATGCTTCCGCAGCGCGTTCCCTGCAGCAGCTGCACACCATGCCCTCATCCGTATATCCGGTATCCTTGCAAATATTGCATCTGTACTTTCTTGTCAGATAGTCGCCAGGGAAACCGTTAGCGGAAAGGAGCTGTTTTCTGCTTTCCTCTATCGCTATTCTTTCGGCCCTCAGTCTCTGCCTTGCATCGAGATTATCGGCCCCCGGTCTCAGTGACAGCATCTTTGAATTGACGCTGTTCTCTGCTTCGAAGATCCTCTTCATCTCAGGCACCTTCCTGAGGACTTCCGCTACGCGCGCCTCGCGCGCTTTCTCGTCTTCAGTTCTGATGAACTCGTAGTAGTCCGCCAGCACCTTGCGGCTTACCGGACTTCCTTCGTCAGCTGCCGTCTCTGCGGAGCTGTTCTGATTGCCGTCCTTCGGGAGTCTGGTGTTGACTCCGCCTCTTTCGAGACGGCGGTTCTCTATCACCTTGTTGACATACTTGAGATTAGGCTCCCTGAGTCCCGCAGCTGCTGAACATGCATCGAGCACCTCCGCAAGAGAGCAGTTCATCTGGTCAAACCATCTGTCCATGATCTCGCGGTCGATAGGTGCAGGCAGCCTGTTGAATCCGAGCGCTCTGAACACCTGTCTGTAACAGTCATTCCTGCGGCTGTGCTTGTCGAGCAGCCTCTTGGCCTCCTCGACCGTGCGGCAGCCTTCTTCAGTCCAGCGGAGCGCAACCTTGAAAATATAGTCGACGCTGTACTTCTCCAGATCTGCACAGTAGTCGATCGCGAAGCTGAATATCTCCGGCTCAATGCCATAGACCTTTATTGCGTCTTCGATCTTTGAGATCTCCTGCCTCGAGACCGTTCTGCCTGTTGTGATCTGGAACTTGTCATAAAGCTCGCGCAGCCTCCTGTCGACGAGCTTGCTGTCTATTACTTCGTCAAAGTCCATGTCGTCGATCGAGACATAGAGCGCCAGATCTTCCTCTGCCGGTTCGCCTGTGACCGCCGGCGCAGCAGCAGCCTGTGACTCGGCGATCTTGCCATAGAGTTCTTCTATCTTCGACAGAAATACAATATGACTCACATCCTCATTATTGCTGTCCTTTTCGCGCACTATCCTTACCAGACCCCTGGATTCCCAGTAGATCCAGGCTTCAGCGATCTCTTCCTCGCTGAGGCTCAGTATCTTTGCAAGCTCGCTCCTGTTCGGCTGAAGCTCATACTGAGCGTACATCAGTCCGAAAAGGAACACCTTAACATAGTCTCCCGGTGCGTCCGGCAGATACTCACTTATGAAGAGGTTTTCAACCTTTGTTCTGTGCAGGAAGATGTCTTTTCCCTTGTCTGTTGACAGCCTGACCTTTGTCATGGTTCTTACTCTCTCGCCATGTTGCCGAATTTAACGTATCTTGGGATCCATGTCAGGTTCGCTATGCCGACAGGACCGTTTCTGTGCTTGGCTATGTTGACCGCACAGGTGAGACCCGTGCTGTCGTCGATGTTGGCCCTCTCATCCTCGGAGCTGTAATAGTCGTCTCTCTTGAGGAAGATAACTACGTCAGCGTCCTGCTCGATCGCACCGGAATCCCTCAGATCGGACAGCTTAGGCATGTGATCGCCTCCGCGCTGCTCCGGTCCTCTGGAAAGCTGCGACAGCAGTATCACTGCACAGTCGAGCTCCTTGGCCATAATCTTTATCGATCTTGTGATGGCAGCGATCTCTTTTTCACGCTGCTCTATCCTGTAACCGCCCATGCTCATAAGCTGGAGGTAGTCGATGACGACCAGGTCGAGATCGCCTTTCTCCTGCTTGAAACGGCGGCATTTGTTTTTCATTTCTACCGGCGTGATCACTGACGATTCGTCGATGACCATGTCGTATCCGTAGAAGCTGTCCTGGGCAGCGGAAAGATCTTCCCACTCCTCCATCGAGATGGTTCCCTTGTGAATGTTCTCAAGTGGAACGCTCGAAGTCATCGAAAGAAGCCTCTCGCCGAGCTGCGTGTTGGCCATCTCAAGGCTGAATATCATGACCTTTTTGCCTACTGACGCAGCGTGCTCCGCCACGTTGAGAGCCCACGCAGTCTTGCCGACACCCGGTCTTGCGGCCAGGATAATGAGGTCGGTCTTCTGGAAGCCTCCGAGTATCTTGTCGACATCCCTGAATCCTGTCGGGATGCCCTTGTCGTTTCCGTTCTTCTCCAGTTCCTGGAGCTGCTTGATGTTCTCAAAAAGCACATCGTTGATATCCACATATCTGCTGCGCTGGGACTTGTGTGCAATCTCGAGTATGCGCTGCTCGGCGTTATCGAGTATGTCCTCAGGCGGCAGTTCAGCGGAATAGGCCGCATCCCTTATCGCCTCAGACTCAGCTATAAGCTGTCTCATCTTGGACTTATCCGAGACTGTCTCAGCATAATAACGGGCATTCGAAGGAACGATGGCCTCGTCCATCAGTCTGCTCAGATATGTGATGCCGCCAACCATGTCGGCGGTCTTTCTCTGCTTCAGAGCGGAATACACCGTTGTTATATCGATGCCGGTACCTTTCTGGTCCATGTCGAGCATGGTTTTATAGATCTCCTGATGCTCCTTGAGATAGAAGTCATCAGGCCTCAGCATCGCGTTGACGTCAGCCCTGGCATCCTGGTTTTTCAGCATGGATCCCAGCACCGCCTTCTCGGCTTCAATGTCTACCGGTGGAAGCAGTACGTCTTTTCTTTCTTCGTCCATCTCAGCTTTACTTTCCGCCTTCGATCTTAACGACAACCTTTGTGGTTACATCCTGGAACAGTTTGATTCCAATGGTTTCAACGCCTGTCTCCTTTATAGGCTTGTCGAGGACGATCTTTCTCTTGTCCACTTCGATACCTGTCTGCTCCGAGATTGCGGTTGCAATATCCTTCGATGTGATAGCACCGAAGAGCCTGCCGTTATCGCCGACCTTTGTCTTAACTACGACGATCTTGTCTGCAAGCTGGTTCGCGAGATCGACAGCTGCAGCTTTTTCAGCCTCGTACTTTTCCTTAGCCTTTGCCTGCTCTCTCTCATATGCTCTCTTGTTGGCAGGAGTAGCCTCTATTGCGAGTCCTCCCGGGATAAGCTTGTTGCGCGCGTAACCATCGCTGACCTTTACGATCTGTCCGGCCTTGCCGGAACCCTTGACATCCTGTTTTAAAATGACTTCCATTTTATGTTTCCTCCGTTTTTCCGGATCATCTGTTATCTGATCAGCTCTATTTCCTGAGTCTTGCTCAGTGTGCGTCTGCGTTCTTCCTCTTCCTTATCGAAGGCATCTTTTACACCTTTCTTTATGCGTACGAGCACCTCCGCAAGAGGGTCATTGGTCTGTACTGCGGCAGATGTGAAGTGTCCGCCTCCGCCGAGTTTTTCCATCAGTGACTGCACGTTTATTTCGCCCAGAGACCTTGCGCTTACTACAGTCTGGCCTCTGGAGTTCCTTCCGAGAACGAACGATGCCTTTGTGCCCTTGACTGTCATCAGCTCATCAGCGACCTGTGCATTTATTATCTGAATATTGTTGGTGGTGCCTTCTGTTATGGCATACACAACTCCTTCAGGCGTGAATTCCGCACCTATTATTGCGTTTGCCTTGGCCAGGAAGTCCTCCTGTCTTACCTGGAAGAACTTCTTGACTTCAGTGGTATCAGCGCCTCCTCTCTTGAGCCATGATGCTGCCTCGAAGGTTCTGACGCCTGTCCTTCCTGAGAAGTTGTTGGAGTCCACCATTATGCCCGCGAGCATCGCCTCGGCTTCGAGCTTGCTGATGAAACGCTTCTGGGAGAAGTGCTGCATCAGTTCAGCTATGAGCTCGCTCGCAGACGATGCATAGCTTTCCACGTAGGCGACTGCCGAGTTCTGATATGAATCTGCCGCCAGCCTGTGATGGTCGATGACGACTCTGGTCTTGCATACCTCTGCCAGCTCAGCACTCTCCACAAGCATAGGCCTGTTTGTATCCACGATGATGAGCAGCGACATGTCTGTCACCATCCTGAGCGCCTTTTCCGGCTTGATAATGTTATATATATCTGTATCAATAACCTTGTCATAGATAGTGTCGAGCGCTTCGTTGTGCTTGTCTATGACGATGTAGGCGTCCTTGCCCAGGTAGCTGCAGATAGCGCTGGCTCCGATAGCCGATCCGAAAGCATCCATGTCAGGCCACTTGTGACCCATGATGAACACCTTGTCTGCATCATCTATGAGCGCTTTCATGGCATGCGCTATGACTCTCGGCTTGCTCCTGTTGTTTTTCTCAAGCGACTGGAGCGATCCGCCGTAATATCTCGTGCCGTCGTCAGTCTTTACTACCGCCTGATCGCCTCCGCGTCCGAGCGCAAGCTCCAGGGCAGCCTCCGCAAGCTCCGTCGACTCTATCAGCGACACTCTGGAACTACCGATTCCAAGGCTTATTGACGCCGGGAAGTCGATCTTCGACTCGAGGTTCCTCACCTCATCGAGAATACTGAAGTTTTCTTCTATCATGCGGTTCAGCTGTCCGCTGGTGGTGTACATGACATACCGGTCTTCCCAGGTGCTGATCACAGGCGACTCGAACGAGTCACCCCACTTTCTCAGCAGGCCGTCGATCTGCGCCGGGATCAGTCTTCTGAGATCTTCCGGAGAACTTGCAATCAGCTCATCGTAGTTATCGATGTTGATGTACACGATCGCCGCTCTTTCGTTCTCCAGCTTGTTCTTGAACGTCTCCCTGATTGTCGCTTCATCGAAGAATACGGCTATATCCTCGTCTTCCTTTGCGTCCTCGTTGACCCAGAGCTTGAAAACCTTGCCGCTGCGCTCGAGGATCTTCTCCTCCTGATTGGCTTTCATGAGCTGATCGCGCTTGAAGCCCGTCATCGTGAAAAAGTTTGTACCGACAATATCATCGTAGACGAAAACGTTCTTCATGAGCGGATTCGCAGCGGATATAATACCATCGGGGTTTACAGTACAGGTCGGAATCGGAAGCTTCTTGATATATTCATTGTCCATGACTTCTCTCCTCTCTACTTGAAGGCATCCCTCAGAGCGTCGATGAGTCTGTTCAGTTCATCGAGGCTGTAATACTCGAGTTCGATCTTTCCCATGCTGTCATCACCGGCGATGTTCACCTTGGTGCCCAGCAGTGTCATAAGTTCTCTTTCAACAGCTACGATCTCGGCGGCTTTCGCCTTGTCAGCCTCAGAAGCCTTTTTACGTTTCTTACGCTCAGGCCTGAGCTCGTCTTTTACTTTTTCGGCAAGCCTTTCGGTAGCTCTTACGGACAGATCGTTGCGAATGATCTTGTCCGCGATCTCCTTCTGTTTTGCCTTGTCAGGGATGTTTATAATTGTCCTTCCGTGAGCGGCAGACATTTGTCCGCTGGACACGTATTGTTGGATCTCTTCCGGAAGCTTGAGCAGCCTGATGCTGTTCGTTATGTATGTACGGCTCCTTCCGAGCGATGCAGATACCTGCTCCTGCGTGAAACCATACTTCTCAGTCATCGACTTGAGGCCCAGAGCCTCTTCAATCGGATCGAGGTCTTCACGCTGCATGTTCTCGATGATCGCGACGATGGCATTCTGCTTATCGTCGAAATTCCTGACAATGCACGGAACCGTTCTCAGACCTGATATCCTGGCAGCGCGCCATCTTCTCTCTCCGGCGACCAGTTCATAACCTTTGGTGCTCTCTCTTACGATGAGCGGCTGTATGACACCGTTCGTCCTGATAGAGCTTGCCAGTTCATTGAGCTTAACCTCATCGAAGTTTTTACGAGGCTGAGCGCTGTTTGGTCTGATGTCATTTATGTCTATGTACAGTACCCTGTCTTCATCCGTTCCACTTGAAGACTTTTCCTCATTGTTCTTGTCGGCGGGTCTCTTTATTTCGTCTATAGGGGCTGCGTCAGCGAAAAGCGCGTCCAGTCCCCTGCCGAGTCCTGCTTTCTTGGCCATTGTTACTTAGCTCTCTTTCTTGCTTTCTCTCTGGCGAGAAACTCCTTGGTGAATTCCTGGTAAGCCTTGGCGCCCTGCGCCTTAGGATCATAATCGATGATCGGTTTGCCGAAGCTCGGAGCCTCTGCAAGTCTTACATTCCTAGGAATTATCGTGTGGTACATCGCCGGTCCGAAGAAGTTTCTGACATCTGCAACAACAGCCTGTGAGAGGTTGGTTCTTCCGTCGAACATGCTCAGTATGACTCCGTCTATATAAAGATCCGGATTCAGTCTTTCCTTTACCTTCTCAATGGTACTGATGAGCTGGCTGACTCCCTCAAGTGCATAAAACTCGCACTGGATAGGGATGAGAACACTGTTGACCGCTGTGAGCGAGTTGATCGTCAGAATGCCCAGTGAAGGAGGGCAGTCCACCAGAATGTAGTCGTAATCATTCCTTACCGCATCAATGACCCTCTTGAGTCTGCGCTCACGGCCCTCAAGAAGGGCCAGTTCTACTTCAGCACCGGCAAGATCAACGCTTGCAGGGATGATGAAGAGGTTCTCCGTATTTGTTGGCAGGACAGCTTTCTTGACATCAAAGTCCGTGTCTATCAGCGCATCATAGAGGGTAGTCTTCAGAGTCCTCTTGCGGATGCCGATACCGCTGGTCGTGTTTCCCTGCGGATCGATGTCTACCATAAGGACCTTTTTTCCTCTGCGTGCCAGGCACGCTCCCAGATTGATGTTTGTTGTCGTCTTACCGACGCCGCCCTTTTGATTGAAAATAGCAATAGCCTTGCCCATTAATTACCTCCTGCGGGACATAGTTCCCGATTAAACACTTCCGTGTATTATACGCCAAGTCGGTGAAGGTTTTCTACTTCTATAAGTGCTGAAAATGTGAAGATTTGTTTATTTTAGTGGCCTTTAATAAATGCAATGTGCAAATTGTGTCATGTGATAACACTGACCACAATATATAGAGGTCCAAAAATGTTCCACGTGGAACATTTTTGGTATGTAGATTGTCAAAATAAATGTTCCACGTGGAACATTTTGGTTTCCCATCAGCCGCCTGCGTTTCCAGCAAGCTTGCAACAGCCTTTTATATGTTTCCCTCGAGGTCGGCGTTACATCAGGGACAGCTGATTATGCCCCGCCAAAGAGAGGCATGCTCTCTCCGGTCTGTACCAGGTACTGAACTCCCTTGCTGTACAGATTAATTGCCGCAACCCTGTCATCATTTGATTTGTATCTGCAGTAGAAACATCTGAAGATATGTTTTGATTTAATTCTACTAGCTTTATTTCTTCTGCCACACAAAGGACAAGTTTGTGAAGTATAAGATGGATTAACCTTAATTACTATTTGTCCTCTCAGAGCTGCTTTATAATATAGTTTCTCTTCAAGATCAAAATACGACCAATAACAAATACTTTTACGATTACCTTCTGGGAAATGTCTGCTCCTCCCGCTAATTCCAGATAAATCTTCTAGCACGAAAAGAGTACCGGCTGGTTGTGATTCGGTGAGTGCCTTACTGATGCAATGATTAACATCCTGCATCCAACGGTGTTCTCTCCGACAAATGGCCTTTAACCTTTTTCTTGAAGAAGCTGTATGTTTCACCTGGAGACTTTTTCTTATTTTTTCAAAATGTTCTTTTCTTGCCTCAACTTTTGCACCGGAATAGAAAGTTGTTTTTCCCTTAGTATCATATGTTGTTGCTATGAAGCGAATACCTCTGTCAACTCCTACTACATTGCTTATATCCCTCAAGTTAGCATCTTTAACTTCAAATGTTACAGGTATGTAAAGGAAAAACTTTTTTTGGCGGTAAATAAGACTTGCTGTACCGTATTTTCCCTCGCGCGTTTCCCCTGTCTTTAAGATAGGAACTTTCTTTCTCCCATTAAGTGTATTAATTGAGAAGACATCACCCAAAAGAGAATAGTCTCTGTTCCAGACCAGATCGAGTTGAAGTTTATTAAAGAAGATCAGCTTCCATGGATGTTTATTAGTCTCGAGAGTATTATATCTTGCTCTTACTGTTCGTAATACAGATATAGCCATTTGAGAACGAATATTAAACTTTGTTCTTAGTTTATAATACAATGCATTTTGCAAGTCTTTAGGACTCATGTTTTGAGTATTATAAACGTATCTGGAAACATAGTTGCATGCTTCTCTAAACACACGCATAGTTTCCAGCATATGTTCTTTCGTTTCTTCATCTGGAAGTATTTGCAATTTAGAAGTAAGTGTAATCTGCATGACTGGGCCTCCACCACACGGAACGCGTGTTCTAATTATAGCTTTGCCCCATGTCTTTTCAATGCTTTACGGAAGAAATATACAAGAAAAAACAAGCCAAAAACCGCCAAATATCAAGGGTTAGAAGCATTATTTACAAGATATTATCAGAATGATTTACTACTTCGAAATTACCAGGAGTACATGTCCGGAGATATCCTCCGGAACGTTTTTATAGGATTCTACATAGGAGAGGTGAGCTTTGTTCTTCTTTAGGGCTTTTGATGCCTGCTGCAGCTCTTCCTCGTAATTCTCACCTTTATAGGCGATGAAGCTGCCGCCTTTTCTGACGAAGGGGAGACACCAGCCTGAAAGCTTTTCAAGATTGGCAACGGCTCTGGAAACGCAGATATCGAAGTTTCCACTGTATTCCGGCTTCCCTGATATCTCCTCGGCGCGCGCATGTACCGTCTTAAGATTGGTTATATTAAGAGTATTCGCAAACTCATCAATTACTCTGAGGCGCTTGAGTGTGGAGTCGAGAAGGGTGAATTCCTTCTCCGGGCTGACTATTGCAAGCAGCGCGCCAGGGAAGCCTGCACCCGTGCCGACATCTATAATTTTCTTCGCCTCTTCATACTCAGGAAGGTCTGTGATGGCAAGTGAGTCCAGCACGTGCTTTACGAGGGCCTCATTGCGGTCTCTTACAGCAGTCAGGTTGATATGTTCATTTCTTACCAGCACAAGATCAAGGTAGGCAAGAAGGGTAGATACCTTCTGCTTACCGTATTTTTCCTGGAGCATTTCTACTATTGAAGAGTCGAATTTCGTTGTCATAATCTTGGGATCTTAACTGTTCTTTTTCCGTGACCGCATCTCTTTTTCAAGATATACGAGCAATACGTTTATGTCTGCCGGAGAGACTCCGCTTATGCGGCTTGCCTGACCGACGGTGATAGGGCGGATGTCTGTGAGCTTCTGTCTTGCCTCGAGCCTGAGTCCCCCTATCGAATTGTAATCGAGATTCTCACTCAGCTTCTTGTCTTCAAGACTCCTGAGCTTCTCAACCTCGTTGATCTGCTTACGGATGTATCCGTCATACTTCAGCATGACTTCGACCTCGGTCTTCTCATTCTCAGTAAGAGAAGGGCGGGTCTCATCATCTATTTCTTCAAGGTCGTTATAAAATATGGCAGGTCTCTTAAGAATATCAGCAAAGCACTGATTTGCAGTCTCTTCGAGCTCCTTTTTCTTTCTTTCGAGCTGTTCAAGCTTTTCCGGATCACCGCCGCAGGCAGCCTCAGCCCGGCGGATCTCATGCTCGTAGAGGAATGCTCTGAAGGTATCTATGTCAACTCTCTTTGATCTGAGCCTTGCGACTTCAGCATCGACCTTCTCTTTCTTTTCAAGATACCTTCTGTATCTTTCCTCTGTGACCGAACCGTACTTATAACCAATCTCCGTAAGCCTTCTGTCAGCGTTGTCCTGTCTGAGCAGAAGCCTGTATTCGGCCCTGGAAGTCATGATGCGGTAAGGCTCATTGGTGCCCTTGGTGACGAGGTCGTCGATGAGAACCCCTATGTAAGCCTGGTCGCGCCTGAGCACCAGCGGCTCCTTGCCCCTTAGCTTGCATACGGCATTTATGCCGGCGAGCAGCCCCTGAGCAGCAGCCTCTTCATAGCCCGAGCTTCCATTGAACTGGCCGGCACAGAACATGTTCTCAACCAGCTTGCTTTCAAGGCTTGGCTTAAGCGAAAGAGGATCTGCGCAGTCGTACTCGATTGCATACGCAGGGCTTAGAATTTCAGCGTGTTCAAGCCCCGGAATGGTAGCATAGAATGCATGCTGCACGTCCTCCGGAAGGCTGGAGCTCATGCCCTGTATGTACATCAGATCCGTATCGAGGCCCTCAGGCTCGACGAAAAGCTGATGTCTCTTTCTGTCCTTGAACCGCGACACTTTGTCCTCGATAGACGGACAGTATCTCGGGCCGACGCCAACTATGTTACCGGAGTACATTGCCGATTTTTCAATATTATCAAGGATGATCTTATGAGTTGTCTCATTTGTATACGAGAGCCAGCAGCTGATCTGGTCGATATCGTAGGTCTTGTCCTCGTTCATGAAGCTGAACGGAACGATCTTCTCATCGCCTTTCTGCTCAGTCATGGCATCATAGTTGAGAGTATCCCTGTGCATCCTTGCCGGGGTACCCGTCTTGAACCTCCGGATAGGGAATCCGAGCTCCCTGAGATTATCGCCCAGCTTAGTAGCAGGTCTGAGTCCGGAAGGTCCGGAGATGCGAATGTCATCGCCAATGAAAATCTTTCCTGCGAGGAATGTTCCGGTGCAGAAAATCACTGCATCACACTCATATTCCCTGCCCGATGCGGTCCTTACTCCCCTGACAAAGTTTTCCACAGGTTTTCCGGAGCCGCTGCAGTCACTGCGTTCTGACAAAAGCAATTCTGTAATTTCATCTTCTATGAGCTCAAGACGCTCCTGTCCGCGGATGGTCTTCAGCATCTCCTGATGATACTTTTCCTTGTCCGCCTGTGCCCTCAGCGAATGTACCGCCGGGCCCTTTGAAGTGTTGAGCATCTTGGACTGGATGAAAGTCTTGTCGATATTGAGACCCATCTCTCCCCCGAGAGCATCCACCTCACGCACAAGGTGTCCCTTGCCCGTTCCGCCAATGGAAGGATTGCATGGCATCATCGCAACGGAATCGATATCCGTGCAGAACATCGCAGTCTCCATTCCAAGGCGCGCGCAGACAAGCCCAGCCTCGCATCCTGCGTGACCTGCCCCGATAACTATTATTTCGAATTTTCTTTTTTCTGCTGATTCTTTCACTTTATGTACCTTTATGAAAATGCCACAGACATTCTACCACACGTCCTTTCAAAGTTCTACATGTCCTGAATCTCTGCGCTTCATGCAGTGTTCCGGCGGTTTATGGCAAAACATAAAAGCAACCGCCTCCGGATGGGAAACGATTGCCTGTATTTTATCATCGGGAATCATCTTTCAGAAAATATCCCTTCAGACCTTATTTACCCAGGCAGAACTTGCTGAACACGGTATCCAGTATCTCATCACCGACTTCCTCACCGATGATCTTGCCCAGCGATTCATAGGCGTAATGTGCCGAAAGCTCAGCAACTTCAACGGGTTCACCGTTCTGAAGCATGCTTATCGCTTCATCAAGATCGATGGAAGCCTTTCTGAGCAGATGCACGTGCCTCTCGTTCGTGATGATGTTGGTCTCCCTGACATTAATGCTGCTGAGGTCGAACATCTCGCCGACAGCCTCAGACACTTTCCTCGCAGCCTCAAGAGCTCCCTTGCCTACGAGCGAAGTGGTGATGATCCTCACTCCCGGAAGTTTCTCAAGCACGGCTTCTTCCGTGATGGATTTTCCGAGGTCTTCCTTGTTGATGACTACCAGCATGTTGTCGGTGCTCATCTTTTCTATGAACGAAAGCACCTTGTCATCCTCATCATCAAATACATGGCTGCCGTCGAGCACGAGTATTACAAGGTCGGCTCCTGCGATGGCATGGGTCGTCCTCTCGATACCGATACGCTCCACCTTGTCATCGGACTCGCGGAGCCCGGCCGTATCGACGAGTACGATAGGCACTCCGCCCAGCGAAGCGCTCTCCTCGACCGTATCCCTGGTAGTTCCCGGTACATCCGTTACGATCACGCGGCCTTCGCCGAGGATCGCGTTCATCAGAGAACTCTTGCCCGCATTCGGCTTGCCGACAATTACAGCCCTGACTCCCTCGCGGGCGATCCTGCCGATATGAACAGTGTCCAGGAGTTCCTCAACATCCGCGTGCACCCATCTGAGCTGTTCGATAAGTTCCTTATATGCTCCGCTGTCGTCGCCGTAATCCTCATCCGGATAGTCGATATCCACGGCCATCTGTGCAAGCACGTCAAGCAATGACTCCCTGATTTCCTTAATGTTCTCACTGAGCCTGCCAGCACGCTGTCCTTCAGCTATTTCAAGGGACAGATCGCTTTTCGCCTTGATGATGTCGATGACCGCCTCGGCCTGCGAGAGGTCCATCTTTCCGTTGAGAAATGCGAGTTTTGTGAACTCACCCGGGTCCGCCATCCTCACGTTCGGGAGGCCTGATTCAAGTACTGCAGCGAGTATCGCCTTTAGCGAAACATTGCTTCCGTGGCCCTGTATCTCAAGCATGTCCTCCCCCGTGTAAGAGGCAGGAGCTTTCATGAAGAGAAAGATTCCTTCATCGATGACCTCAGCCTTCGGATCCGAGCTGTCCTTTACGACCTTTCCAAGATAAGCGTGTCTTGGCTCTGTTTCTTCAGGGCAGGATAACATGAGCCTCTTCATGAGGCTCATGCTTTCAGGTCCGCTTACCCTTACTATACCTATTCCGCCCTCACCGGGCGCAGTTGAAATTGCAGCAATGGTATCTGCCATAGTCTTTTGTATTACCTTCCTGTTTTATTCTGTGATATCCGCCAGGAACGATGTTCCGTCTCCGCGGTATTCGATGCCGAAGTACTCAGCAATTGTAGCAGCCATGTCAGCGAACGTGTCGCGGGTACCGAGGTCCACTCCCTTCTTCAGAGCCGGTCCCCAGATGAGGCACGGAATGTCTTCTCTGGTGTGGTCGGTGCCCTTGTATCCAGGGTCGCAGCCGTGGTCAGCTGTGACGATCAGGATATCATCATGTCCCATCTTCTCCATCAGCTCGCCGAACTGCTTGTCCGCAGTGTTGAGCGCCTTCGTATAGCCAGGAATATCTCTTCTGTGTCCATAGATCATGTCCGTATCTACCAGGTTCACGTAGCAGAGGCCCTCAAAGTCAGCACCCGCAAGGTCGATGGTTCTTACCATATTAGCTTCGTTGCCCTTGTTGGAGTAGCTGAACATTACGCTCTTGCCTGCGAAGATGTCGTAGATCTTGCCAACGCCGATAGTCTGGAAACCCTCTTTTTTCAATGCATCCAGCACTGTTTCCTTTGGCGGCTGCAGGCTGAAGTCGTGACGCCTTACAGTCCTCTGGTAAGGCCACTCGCCCTCGAACGGCCTTGCAATGATACGGCCTACGCCATGCTCGCCCTGCATGATCTCCCTTGCCTTGTGGCAGATATCGTAAAGCTCCTGAATTGGCACTACATCCTCGTGAGCTGCGATCTGCATTACGCTGTCAGCACTCGTGTATACGATGAGATCTCCTGTCTTGACATGGTGATCACCGTAATCTCTTATAACCTCAGTTCCGGAATACGTCTTGTTGCAGACGATTCCTCTTCCGGTTGCCTCGGACAGCTTGTCGAGTATCTCCTGAGGGAATCCCTCATAGTATGTCGGGAGCGGCTTCGGCGAAACCATGCCCGCCATCTCCCAGTGGCCTACTGTTGTGTCCTTGCCGCGCGATTTCTCGTGCATGCGGCAGAAGCAGCCGTTTATTTCCTCTTTAGGATTATAGAATGACGTGCCCTCGATATTGAAAAGGCCCATTTTTGTCATATAAGGCACATCAAGTGCTCCGCTCTTATAGCAGGTGCCGAAAGTGTCAGCTCCGAAGTCGCCGAAATCAGCCGCGTCAGGAGCTCCGCCTATGCCGGCGCTGTCGAGCACTATCCAGAAAACTCTCTTGCCCATTTATTTACCTTCCTTTTCCTTATCTTCGGCAATCATGATGCGGATCGCCTCGATAGCACAGCGGATAGCCAGATCAGTATCGTGCTCCTGAGGATTCGGCAGACCTGCCTTCTCTCTCTCCTGGTTAGCAACTACCAGGAATACCGAACCGACTCTGACCCTGCGGTAAGCGCCTACGATGAAGAGGGCTGCAGATTCCATCTCGGAAGCCATGCATCCCATACGCAGCCATGCGTCCCATTTGCTCAGAAGCTCGTGACTGTTAGGCAGAGCCTCAGGCATGTGCTGTCCGTAGAACGCATCCTTGCACTGAACAACGCCTGCGTGATAGTCAGCTCCAAGCTTTTTGGCAGCCTGTACCAGCGAAGCAGATACCGTTACGTCCGAAACAGCCGGATACTCTATCGGGCAGTACTCCTTGGAAGTTCCTTCCATACGTACAGCACCGGTAGCTACAACTACGTCGCCGCCCTTTACATTGATGTCCATGCCGCCGCATGTGCCGACTCTGATGAACGTCTTGCCGCCTACATTTGCGACTTCTTCGAGAGCGATGGAAGCCGACGGGCCGCCTACTCCGGTACTCGTGCAGCTTACTTTTACTCCATCGAGATAGCCAGTATATGTAACATACTCACGGCTGTCTGCGACTTTTTCTGCGTTATCGAAATATGCTGCTATCTTCGGGACTCTGTGCGGGTCGCCAGGAAGTATTACATACTCACCTACATCACCCGGTCTGAGTCCGACATGATACTGATAGCCTGCGCCTTCTGTGTAATCTACCATAATGACACCTCGTTTGTTACTGTAATAATTTCGCTGATTATTGTAATAATATTAAGAATTATATAACTATATAACTATTTTTCAGCTGCTTTTGCCGCCTTGACGACTCTGCTGGTGCCGAGTCTCTTTGCGCCAATCTCGAGGAACTTCGCAGCGTCTTCAAGTCCGCTGATGCCGCCCGAAGCTTTAACCTTTACGCCTTCTCCGACGTTCTTCACCATGAGCTCGACGTCATCGAATGTAGCTCCGCCTCCGCCGAAACCTGTCGAAGTCTTTATGAAGTCAGCTCCTGCGAATGTTACGATCTCGCAGAGTTTTACCTTCTCTTCATCGATAAGCATGCATGTCTCGATGATGACCTTCAGGATGTGGTCACCGCAGATCTCCTTGAGCGTGCGGATCTCATTCTCGATATCGTCCCATCTGCCGTCCTTTGCCCAGCCGATGTTGATGACCATGTCGATCTCATCTGCACCGTTGTCGAGAGCATCGCTTGTCTCGAACGCCTTGACCGCTGTGGTGTTATAACCGTTAGGGAATCCGATGACTGTGCAGATCGGAAGTCTTGCACCGATATACTCCCTTGCCTGAGCTACATACCCCGGCGGGATGCATACGCTTGCAGTCTCGTACTTGATGCCGTCATCGATAAGTGCCTTGATGTCTTCCCACTTCGCAGTCTGTGCGAGAAGCGTATGGTCAACGTACTTAAGAATGTCTTTTGTCTCCATGTTATAACTCCTTTTTTAAGCCTGTTGATTTATATTTTATTTTTTAGTTTTGACTTTTTTCTTTGCACTCCATGCGCTGTAATAGGTGCCTTTGCCGACCTTTGCATACGTACGGATGCGGACATAGTATTTTTTATTCTTTTTAAGCTTCTTTATAAGCTTACTGGACTGGGCGAAGCCCTTAACATAGACGTTTTTGGCGCCTTTCATGCTCTTCTTTGTGCTGTACTGGATCTGATATCCGTCAACATACAGAGCACCTACAGTAGCTGTGACAGGATTCCACCTGACATTGAACGCTTTCTTTTTCTTAGTGAGCTTTTTTATCCTTGTTCCCGGAATAACTATCTTTCTTTCAAAGCCGCCCTTATAATAGCTGTTTCTGGAAAGAATCCTCTCTGCAGGAGCGAACACAGAGATCGTCCATGCATCATAGGTACGCGTACTTCCCTCTATGGTGAATCTGTTGGCATTACCGGCAGGATCTCCTCTGAGGAACCACGCGGAATTTGCAGTTTCTCCTTCATCTGCCCATGTAGGGTCTACCAGGTAGTTGAGTCCGTCATTCATCCTGACGATATTCCACATGTGGCCTCCGCCGGCATCACCTGTTACAACCTGGCAGTCTATCCACGGACTCTTGAATGTACTCAGGTCACACAGATATTTGAAAGCCTTTGCATAACCGGTACATACGCTCAGGGTACTGTCGTTTCCGTCAAGCACGGAAATAAGGCTCCATGGTCCTCTCCAGTAAACGGTATTTTTCAGGGAAGCCTGATATGCATCGTCATCATACTCCGTATACAAGGCTATCACTCTGCAGTAATACCAGAGCCTGTAGAAGTCGATGGCTTCGTTGCTGTATCCGGCGAATTCTGTCGAAATCGCATCATCAAAGGTCTTGACTATGTTTCTGGCGTTTGTCTTCGCCGTATTCGCAGACCTGATCTTTGCGAGCGACACTTTATAAATATACTGACTGGTTGAAGAACCGGCATCCAGTCCGAATTCCGGAATTACCGGCAGGCTGAATGCGATCCATCCGCTTGAATCAAATATCAGGGTTTTGCCATTGAAACGATAAGGGCAGTTCCACTCGTAAAATTTATAATCCGGACCCCAGTTTACCCAGTATGAAGTATTGGAGGTATCTGCCATGAGGCTCTGATATGTCTTTTTCCAGTCTTCCGGATTCAGCATAGCCATGAGCTTCTTCTGAGCCGTCTTGCTCACATACCATTTGCCGTTTTTCTTATATCCAATCTTCCTGACGCCGAGCTGGCTGGCGGTAAATTTACGCTTGCCAAGGAAAGAGTTTACGGAAACAGTCTTGAAAGTGGATGATCTTTTCAGAGCATTGACCTCGTTGATTATTGACTTCATCTGGTTGTAATACCTGAGATTGTTGCCAGTCAGTCTTTCTCCCTTTACCGACAGAAGCACAGGCGGAGTCTCTCTGCCTTCAGCCTGCGGCTTATCGCTGTAGAGGAACTCCTCCATCAGCTGTGCAGAATCGACACCCTGTGTCCCTTCAGGATCGAGCCCTGCAGAGAACGACATGTCTTCGTAGCCCATGTCGGACTCGTCATCTGCCTCTTCATCACCTTCCTCATCTTCAGCAGGATCCACGATTTCTTCAGCATCTTCTTCATTTACTTCAGCTGCGTCATTCACCGCTTCCCCGGAATCGCCGGTGATTTCCTCTTCAGTTATTTCTGCGGCAGGTTCTTCGGTGGTTTCTGCCGCAAGTTCTTCTTCATGCTGAGCAGAAGGATCTCCCTCTGTGAACGTTTCCTCCAGAAGCAGGTTTTCAGGAGCTGCTTCCGGCACATCGGCGGTATCTTCTGCAAATGCCATTGCAGGCATCATCGTCAGTATCATTATCAATGATAGGATGATTGCTGCAATTTTCTTCTGTTTCTTCATTCTTTCCTCAATTGCTGTTTAATTATGTAAAACTCCAGCCCCAATTATAGCATAAAGGCCGGCCGGTATCTGATACCGGCCGGCCGGCCTTAAAGCCAATGATTTTAACGCATACCCTTGTCGTATGGTATTCCTTCTGCCTTCGGTGCTCTGGAGTTCTTGGATGTGAATGCAAGAACGATGAGCGAGATGATGTAAGGCAGCATGTTGTATACCGTGCTCGGGATGTTCATCGCAGCCAGGAACGGGATTCCTGTGTATACGTTGGACAGAGCTCTGAAGAGTCCGAACAGCAGTGCTGCGAGTGCAATATTGGTCGGTTTCCACTGACCGAAGATCATTACAGCCAGAGCCAGGAAGCCGAAGCCGGCAACGCCCATTTCGAATTTCCACTCGGATACGCCGGCCGTGATGTACACGATTCCGCCGAGTCCGCCGAGGAAGCCCGAGATGAGAACGCCTGCCCAGCGCATCTTGTATACGTTGATACCTACCGAGTCAGCAGCCTGAGGGTTTTCACCGCAGGCCATGAGTCTCAGACCGAATCTGGTCTTGTAGAGAACAATGTACGATACTACCAGCAGTATGACCGCCATTAACATGAACCAGTTGAACTCAAACTTTCCGAAATATTTCAGGAATGCTTTCTTCTCCTGGATGTACTGGATCGATGTCGATACGTTGTCAGGGTTGATCGATGTATTCATGGCTCTTACGAATACTGTAGCAGCTGCTGTAGCCAGCAGGTTCATGGCAGTACCGATAAGAGTCTGGTCAGCCTTGAAGTTGATGCACGCTACTGCCAGCAGGCAGGAGAAGAGCATACCTACAAGTATCGCAAAGAATGTGGTAGCCAGTACAATCACGAACTTGGAAGTGCCGGCAGGAAGCAGGAACATCGTTACAGCTCCGCCGAGAGCTCCCATTACCATGATTCCTTCAAGACCCAGGTTGATAACGCCCGAGTGTTCTGAGAAGCATCCTCCGAGTGCCACGAGGCAAAGTACCGAGGCGAATATGATAGTGTATTGCAGTAACAGTACCATTACTTCTCACCTCCTTTCGCTTTTGCAGCGTCATCTGTGACAGGCACGTCATTCACATTAGGGCCTCCCTTGTCCTTCTTGCCGATCCAGTTGTTGAGAGCGAACTTGAAGAACAGTACGAATCCGCAGAGGTAGATGATGATCGATGAGATCAGGTCAGAGATCTGCGAAGGATATACCGACTTGTTGATGAGCGCACCGCCGTCCGTGATGGACTGGATGAAGAACGAAGCGAAGATCGTCCCGATCGGATGCAGTCCTCCGAGGAAGGTAGCGGCGATTCCGTTGAATCCCATGCCCGGTACGGATGTCTGTGTTGTTGACCATTCCTGATATCCTGTGAGGAAGAGGAATGCAGCACCGATTCCAGCGAGGGCTCCGCCGATAGCCAGTGTTATGATGATATTCTGTTTTTCCTTCATTCCGGCATACTTTGCAGCTTCCTTGTTGAAACCGGTAGCACGCAGCTCGTATCCGAATTTTGTTTTCGACAGGATCATCCAGATGAGTATCGCGAAGAGGATCGCGAGCGGGATCGCTATCGTTACTGTTGTGTTGTTGGCAAAGAGCTTGTTGAGACCTGCCGAAGGGATCAGAGCTCCCTTGTTGCCGGATGCCAGCTTGATTGTGTACGGGCTGGCAGGGTCCTTGACCTTCTTGCCGGAGAGCACCATGTTGGTCAGATAAAGCATTATCCAGTTGAGCATGATGCCCGAAATAACTTCGTTAACATTTCTGTAAGCCTTGAGGGCTCCGGAGATGGATCCGACTACTGCGCCTGCGATAGCAGCGAGCAGCAGGCAGATGACCCAGTTGCAGTGCCATGCGAGCGCTGCATAAAGTCCTATGCAGGCTCCTGCCTCATACTGTCCCGGTGCTCCGATGTTGAACAGGCCAACCTTGTAGCAGAAGCAGATTGAAAGCGCGCACATCAGGAGCGGTGCTGTCTTGGCAAGTGTGTTGCCGAGTGCCTTCATCTGAGCTGCTGCGGAAGCACGTGTCAGGAAGTTGAGCAGGATCGTCTTTATGGCTTCGCCTGCGCCTGCCGGATTGATCATGAGAAGTACGATGAATCCGATGAACAGACCAAGGATGATACAGATAAGCGAAGTCAGTATCGACTGGAAGGACGGATTTTTAAGTAAGCTTTTCTTCTCTTTCATCACGCTTCCTCCTTCCTTGCTGCAGTGTCAATGACTTCCGACGGCTCGATCTCTGCCGTATTGGCATCGATATTGACATTTCTCTTGGCGCCGGCCATGTAGAGACCGAGCTCCTCAACTGTCGTCTTCTTAGGATCGAGCTCACCGACGATCTCGCCTTCGTACATTACGAGGATCCTGTCAGGAACGTTCATAACCTCTTCAAGCTCGAGCGAGATAAGCAGAACCGCTCTGCCTTCGTCTCTCTCAGCGATCAGCTGCTTATGAACACCCTCGATGGCTCCTACGTCAAGACCTCTTGTAGGCTGTACTGCAACGAGCAGCTTGTGATCCTTATCTACCTCACGCGCGATGATAGCCTTCTGCTGGTTACCACCGGACATCGCTCTTGCGATCGTGATAGGACCCTGGCCGGATCTTACGTCGAATTCCTTTTCGAGTCTCTCTGAGTAAGCGCGGATCTCGCCTCTCTTGAGGAATCCTGCCTTCGATGTGAACTCAGGCTGGTAGTATCTCTGGAGCACCATGTTGTACTCGAGAGGATAGTCGAGAACGAGTCCGTGTTTATGTCTGTCCTCAGGGATGTGGCTCAGAAGCCTGCTCCTCTTACGGATCGATTCCTTTGTGATGTCTTCACCGCAGAGAGTGATCTTTCCGTCTACGAGAGGCTCCATTCCGGTGAGTCCGTATACGAACTCTGTCTGGCCGTTGCCGTCGATACCGGCGATACAGACGATCTCGCCTTCATGGACTTCGAAGCTTACGTTCTTAACAGCGTTGTTGGCATGCATTTTGGAAGCGACTGTCATATTCTCGACCTTGAGTATGACGTCTTTCGGCTTTGCAGGAGTCTTGTCGACTACCATGTTGACGTCGCGGCCTACCATCATGCGGCTCATCTCTTCTTTCGAAGTTGTTGCGACATCTACTGTACCGATGTACTTACCGCGGCGGAGTACAGTTACTCTGTCAGCTACCGCCTTGATCTCATTCAGCTTATGCGTGATAAACAGAATGGATTTTCCCTCAGCTCTGAGGTTCTTCATGATCTCCATCAGCTCTTCGATTTCCTGCGGCGTAAGTACGGCAGTAGGCTCGTCGAAGATGAGGATCTCATTGTCTCGGAATAACATCTTGAGAATCTCAGTTCTCTGCTGCATTCCTACGGTTATATCTTCGATCTTGGCGTCAGGATCGACCTGCAGTCCGTATTTTTCAGAAAGCGCTTTTACCTTTGCTCTTGCTTCATCCATCTGCAGAATTCCGTTCTTTGTGGACTCTACACCGAGGATGATGTTTTCGAGTACGGTGAAGCACTGTACGAGTTTAAAGTGCTGGTGTACCATTCCGATGCCCAGGTCGTTCGCATCGTTAGGGTTGTTGATTTTTACCTCCTTGCCGTCCTTTTTGATCACGCCTTCTTCAGCCTGATACAGACCGAACAGGACCGACATGAGGGTCGATTTACCGGCACCGTTTTCGCCAAGCAAGGCGTGAATCTCGCCTCTCTTCAGCTGCAGCGTAATGTTGTCATTCGCAATGATGCCGGGGAACCGTTTGGTGATGTTCACCATTTCTATGGCATAAGGTGCATCCATATCACGTATCCTCCGTCATAATACCTAAAGTGATACTTATACATAAAATATTATACTATCTTTTATTGAAAATTTATATAAAAAAAGGGCAGTTCCTTGCGGATCTGCCCTAAATTGTAAACCTTTTTTTTAAAGACCTATGTTAGCCCTTGATAGCTCCCTGATCATCAACCTTGACGTTCGAAACAGCAGGAATCTTTTCTGTGTCAGCAGAAACTGTTCTCTCGCCGTTGAAGAGCTCCTTAACGAGCTTCTCATAGTCAGCCTTCTGGAATCCATCAGCCCACTGAGTCGATTCAGGCAGCTGTACGTAGTTGTCAGCAGGTGTCTCGGATACGAGACCGAGGTTCTTGATCTGGCCAGCATACTCATCCCATGTGCCATTCTGGATAGCTCCGAGAAGTGTATCAACTGTAGCGCCAAGACCCTTCATAGCAGATGTAACTGTCATGCCTTCGCCATAAGCTCCGTCAATGATGCCAGCCTGGTCTACGTCAACGCCGATGACCTTGCCGCCAACCTTTGCAGCAGCCTCAGCTGCGGATGTGTAGATTCCGCCGCCGCAAGCGAATACGCACTCTGTTCCCTGGCTGTACCATGTGTCCATAGCAGCTGTGATATCAGCATCGCCGAAGAACTGTCCGCCGTAAACGTACTTGATCTCTACGCCGTCAACTCCTGCTTCGCCAGCAGCAGCGTCAGCACCCTGAACGAATCCATGACCGTATCTCTGTACAGCAGGAACTGCCATTCCGCCGAGGAATCCGAGCTTTGTGTATCCCAGCTTAACTGCTGCATAACCAGCCATGTAGCCTGCGAGCTCTTCCTGGTAAACAGCGCTGAATACGTTAGGTCCATCGAATTCTCTCTCGCCGTATGCAGTGAGGTCGCCTTCACTTACGTCGAGTGCTACGAACTTTGTGTCCGGATAGAGTGGAGCTACCTCATAGATAGCGTCCGCGAATGCGTAACCAGGCATTACGATTACGCCATAGCCTTCCTCAATAGCTTCTTCGATTGAAGAAACACGGTCAGCTGTTGAGTCTGATGCAGGCTTCTTATATGTGAAGTCAATGCCATTGGATTCACAGAATGCCTTGCATGCTTCATAAGTAGTCTGGTTGAAAGACTGGTCAGTGATGTCACCATAGTCAGTTACCATTGCAACCTTCATTGCGCCATCAGCTGCAGCCTCGTCACCGCCACCGCCGCCCCCGCAAGCTGCAAATGAGAAAACCATCAGAGCTGCGAGGAGTAAAACAAGAAATTTCTTCATCACAATCCTCCTAAAGTACTTTAGAGCGATATAAGATAATGGAATCCGTCGATTCCTACGGAGTAATTATAGTATAACGCGCAAAAAAACAAAATGTTTTTTCAAAATGTTAACCATTAAAAACAATCATGGTTTATTTATCATTTTTTCTGAAACTCCTTTTCGTACAATTTCATTTTTATTGTATTATTAGAATGTATTATTAGACTGTATAAAAAGCATTTAAAAGTGCATTAACTGACACTCTTTTACGGAGGTGCGGCATGGCCAAACTTTACTTTAAATACGGAGCAATGGGCTCATCAAAATCCGCTCAGGCTCTGACCACAAAATTCAATTATGAAGAAAAAGGCATGACAGTATGGCTCATAAAGCCGGGCACCGATACACGCGACGGAGCCGATATAATAAGAAGCCGTATAGGGCTCCAGCATAAAGCCCAGGTCATTCATCCTGAGGACGATATCATAAAGGCTTATCATGAAGCAGGCGACTTCGATGTGATCATAGCCGACGAAGCGCAGTTTCTGACTCCAGAGCAGATTGACGGACTCAGATGGCTTGTTGATGAAAAAGATATTCCTGTGCTCTGCTTCGGACTTCGTACCGACTTTCAGACACACTTCTTCCCGGGAGCACAGAGACTCATGGAGCTCGCGGATTCAATCACAGAAATCAAAACTATCTGCGAGTGCGGCCGCAAAGCGACTGTAAATGCAAGATTTGACGACAACGGCCGGATAATCACAGAAGGCGACCAGGTAGTGCTGGGCGGAAACGACAGATATACCGCAATGTGCCACAAATGCTGGAAGCAGCGCATCAAAGAACAGCAGAAATCGTAAAAAATTTATAATAATCGAAATATAATTAAATTCTTACGAAAAGGTTTGTCAAAATGGATGAAAAAAAGTATGCAGTAGTAATCGGAGCGGCAAACATAGACATTGGAGGCACTCCATATAAACCACTCATTCAGGGGGATTCAAATCCGGGTGTCATCAAGATGAGCTACGGCGGAGTTGCCAGAAACATTGCTCACAATCTTACAATGCTCGGAGTTGATGTAGAATTTGTGACCGCCGCAGGAGACGATACTCTAGGAATGGAAATGCTGAAAAGATGCGAAGGCACCGGTATGGATACAAGTCTTTCAGTAGTGGTTCCGGGCGGATCTTCATCAGTTTATCTCTTCATCAACGATGAAAAAGGAGAGATGGAGCTGGCTCTTTCTCATGTAGACATAGTAAAGCATATAACTCCTGAATATATTGAATCCATCAGCGATGTTATTAACTCGGCTGCAGTAGTCGTTGCTGACTGCAATCTGTCGCAGGAGACTATTCTTAAACTTAAAGAAATCTGCAAGGTTCCGATTTACATGGACACCGTATCAGTCTCGCACGCCGATAAGATAAAAGGTCACCTTGACGGAATTGATACGCTCAAGCCTAACCTGCTCGAAGCCGAATTTCTTACCGACATGATAATAGAAAGCGAGTACGACTGCCTCGAAGCTGCGCGTGCAATCATAAATCAGGGAGTCAGGAGAGTTTTCATTTCAATGGGTCCTCACGGCATGATAGCCGCTGACAAGGACCACGCAATCATGGTCGACAGATATCCTGTAACAGTAAGATGCACTACAGGAGCCGGAGACTCCGCGATGGCCGCGATAGTATGGTCTTCCCTCAATGAAGAGGGAGACGTACTGACTGCTCCAGCGAAAGCTGCAAACGCTGCGGCTTCAGCCACAATATCAGTGGACGCCACGATCCACCCTGAAATGAGCAGTGATCTTATAAAAAAGAAGATAAAAGAACATAGCATAACAATTCATGAAATAGAAGCATACAGAGAAGGAGAATATTAAAATGAACAAATATCTGGATATAAGCAAGGAAGTAAAAGCAGCTCTCGCCGCAGGAAAGCCTGTAGTAGCTCTCGAGTCCACGATCATCTCGCACGGAATGCCTTATCCTCAGAACGTCGAGACTGCGCTCGCCGTTGAGCAGATCATAAGAGACAACGGAGCAACTCCTGCAACGATTGCAATCATCGGCGGAAGACTAAAAGCAGGACTTACACCTGACGAAATCGAATATTTCGGTAAAAAAGGTCCTGAAATCACAAAAGCTTCGAGGCGCGATCTGGCCATGCTTTGTGCAAAGGGTCTTGACGGAGCCTGCACAGTAACAACAACCATGATGATTGCTCACATGGCCGGTATCAGTATTTTTGCAACAGGCGGAATCGGCGGAGTCCACAGAGGAGCCGAAGTTACAATGGACATCAGCGCAGATCTCGAAGAGCTCGCACAGACACCTGTCATGGTAGTATGCGCCGGATGTAAATCTATTCTCGACATCGGACTTACACTCGAATACCTTGAAACCAAGGGAGTTCCGGTCATCGGAATGGGCACCGAAGACATGCCTGCATTCTACACAAGCAAGAGCGGATTCAAAGTTGATTACAAAGTCGATTCACCTGCAGAACTCGCTCACTTCTTCAAAACACACATGGAACTCGGAATGAAAGGCGGAATACTCGTAGGAAATCCTATTCCTGAAGAATATGCAATGGATCCTGATGTGATCAATCCTGCAATTGATCAGGCGATACAGGAATGCAAAGACCTTGGAATAAAAGGAAAAGAGACAACACCATTCCTGCTCGCAAAAGTAAAAGAGATTACAGGCGGAGACAGCCTCGAATCAAACATAAAGCTGGTCTTCAATAATGCAAAGATAGCAGCACAGACAGCCTGCGAATTCTGTAAATCAAACCATTTCATACCTAAAAAATATTAAAATAATGAGATTAAATAAAAACCTCACCTCGCCTGCTCCGTCGCCGGAAATGTCATCTCGTTCGACCTTGCTTCGTGGGGAACGGCTCTGACGCTTCGCTTGCGAGACTCGTTCCAGCCACTCACCTGCGGTCTCTCTCCGACATTTCTAGCGTCTTCTACGCAACGCTCGTTTTGGTTTTTATTTAATCTCCTTTATATCAATTCATTAATACTAATAGAATAAAGAAATAAAAAAGAGGCTCATATATATAAGCAGGAGACTGAGTGTTAGCCGGTCGACTGCGAATATATTTGAGCCTCTTTAATTATTTAATAATTAATTAATTCATTCTTATAGGCAGTATGAGATAAGTATATTTGTCACCTTTAAGAGGCTTGATTATTACAGGACTCACGCTGTCCTTGAAATTAATATTAATTTCTTCATCTTCTATTACGCTGAGAGCATCTTTCAGATATCTCGAATTGATACCAATATTAAGATCTTCACCGTCATTTATTATTTCAACCTTCTCTTCAATATTTCCTTCTTCATTGAGTGAAGTGATATAGATTATGTCTTTTCCTATATTGAATCTGATCAGGTTATTGTTCTGGACCGAAGCCAGGAGTGATGCTCTTTCCGTACTCTTCAGAAGATCATCCTTCTTGACTCTTACATTGATATTTCCTTCCTTATTGAGGATCCTTTCGTAATCAATGAATTTTCCTGAATAAGTATTGATGATTACCTTATTATTGTCGAACTTAAGAACGACCTTATTGTCTACTACTTCAAAGCTCATCTTTGATTCGCCGTCATCACTGATAAATTTAGCAACTTCAATTATCAGCTTTGCCGGAATGATAACACTGATGTTTTCCTTATTATCAACATCTATCTTATAAGCAGCGATTCTGTAAGGATCAACGCCGACCATCTTCATGTGTCCGTCCTTGATCTCAAGAAGAACACCGGTGATAATTCTGTTGAATTCATCTGTCGAAGCACTGAAAGCAGTCTTTTTTATGAGCTTCTTTACATCTTCCTTTTCCAGGAAAATCTCATTTTCACCCTCATCGATGAAGAGCTTAGGATACTCATCACCCTTGAAGCAGATGATTTCCGAACTCGATCCTGCGCATTTAATATTGATCTTTGATTTTGAACTGTCGTAGTCAATCATCATCTCATCTTCAGGAAGCTTTGAAATGATCGCGCTGAAGAGCTTTGCAGGAACAACAAATTCACATATTCCCTCTGAATTGACATTAATGACAGTTTCAGTCGTCATGTTTGTGTCAGTTGCAGTAAGGAACATCTTTCCTTCTTCTACATTTACAAGAATTCCCTCAAGAATATTAGAAGTAGTTCTTACAGGAACTGAATGAGATACATTATTGAGAGCTTTATTCAATTCAGTTCTGTTGCAATAAATTTTCATAATGATACCTCTTATGATTGCTTATTTAAGATAGATGATGACTTTATCTAAATAATCAGAAGTCCCAACGGGACCTCGCCATATCTAAATATTTATTATTAGTATTAGTAGTATAGCCTGTTGATTATGTGGATAACTTTTCAATAACTTGATTTTTGAAGCATTTACAGCATTTTTCAAATGATGAAAAGTATATTTAAAAGGCTATTTTTAAATGTTGAAAAGAAAAATTTTAATTTAGAGGGCGCACGCCGGATCATATTTCATCCGGAATGTGCGGATTATAACGCAGCCATTAATTATCGCATGCTTATATATTTACGGCCCTTAAGCCTATACCAGCTATCGCACGCTTATGAGCAATCTGACTCCGGATGGAATATGTCCGGGAAGATGCGCCATCACTATTTAGATATTTCTATCTTTTACGTGATTGCAGTTTTCCTCTTATAGTCTCCACATTTTCATAGAGAATCTCATCATATTTGAGCTGCTCTTCAATCTTTTCAACTGCATGTATAACCGTTGAATAATGCCTGTTTCCGAAGATCTTACCTATTTTAGGAAGTGAAAGATCAGTTTCTTCCCTGCAAAGATACATCGCAACCTGTCTCGGAAGAGTGATTTCAGCATTTCTCTTCGGAGAATCCATGTCGGCAATCTTGATTTTATAGTGATTTGCGACTATGGACCTTATTCTTTCAGGAGCAACAGCCTGCTCATTATCCTTAATGATATCCTTCAGAATGCTGCGCGCATTATCAACAGTTATAGGCTCGTTGAGAAGCTGCGACAAACCGACGACTCTGTTGTAAGCTCCCTCAAGTTCACGTATATTATCCTTTACCTGGTCAGCGATCAGACTCAGAACATCACTTACTTCACCGGTAACTTCAATATCCGATTTTTCAGCAAGATTTCGCAGGATCGCAACTCTTGTTTCGTAGTCAGGCGGCTGGATATCCGCAATCATGTTCCAGCTGAACCTCGTACGCAGTCTTTCGTCGAGACCCTTGAGACTGACCGGCGGGCAGTCGCTCGTGATTACGATCTGCTTATTATTATGGTAGAGAGATTCGAAAGTATGGAAAAACTCCTCCTGAGTCTGCTCCTTGCCCTCAATGAACTGAATGTCGTCGATCAGAAGAACATCGAGCTTGCGGTATTTATTGCGGAATACCCTCGTTTTGTTCTCCTTGATTGCCGTAATATATTCATTTGTAAACATTTCCGAAGAAACGTAAAGGACCTTGGTTTCAGGATTGTTGCGGATTATCTGAACACCTATCGACTGCATGAGATGAGTCTTTCCGAGGCCGGAACCTCCGTATATAAACAGAGGATTGTATATGTCACCAGGCGATTCAGCTACTGCAACTGATACGGCATGAGCATATTTATTGGAGTTTCCAACGATAAAATTTTCAAAATTAAAGCGAGGATTGAAAAGCTTCTCCTGGTTGAAGGTGTTTTTCATCCTTGAAGTGTCTATTTTAGTTATCTCGTATTCCTTATCAGGCTTGATTACTACTTTATACTTCTTGTCAGTGCTGCTGTTAAGAGCATTTTCGATCTGAGGAAGGTAGTGATCATTTATATGAGTGATAAGTTTGGCCTGATTCGGCCAGGCAAGATAAATAATACCTGCATCCTCCTCTATGTGATGAATTGTGAGAGGAGCCAGCCAGGTATTGTAACTTAGACTCGTATTATTATCTCTAAGAAAATTGAGGGTAGTCCCCCATATCTTGTTCTTGTCCAATTTTTATTGTCCGCCCTTCGTGAACACATTTTACATAAAGTTTTCCACATATGCAAAGGGCAAAATACAGTTAAAATCAGCTAATCAGAGCTGTTCAAAAAATAAGTTATCCACATATTGTTGATAAAGTTGTTAATAACTAAAAGCTTACACTACATATTGTGTATAACCCAATTTTTGAAGAATTATGTATTAAATTTAGACATGAAAAGGGGCACATTTTTTTATAAATATTTATCCTTGTTTTTATAGAAAAAAATAATTAGAAAAAGTTGATACAGCGGCACAAATTTCAGGTTTTGTTGACATTTCAAGTATTGTAGTCTATAATTCTTTGGTCTATGTGCTCATGGAATTCAGAGGGCACAGAAATAATTAACTACATTATGTTCAGTGAAATATTTATAACACTGATAATCGGAGGGCTAGGCCTTCTGTTGAAAGGAGAAAGAAATGAAAAGAACTTATCAGCCTAAGAAGAGGCAGAGACTTAAAGAGCACGGCTTCCGCAAGAGAATGTCGACAGCTAACGGACGTAAGGTACTCAAGAGAAGAAGAGCAAGAGGAAGAAAATCTCTTACTGTTTAATTTGTTTTAATTGAATTGGTGTCTGAATGAGAGATCACAGCGAGCTCACATTGCGAAAACAGAGTGACTTTTCCCGGGTGTATAAGCAGGGGAAGTCCAAAGGCGGCAGATTTGCGGTGATCCTTTATAAAAGGAACGGACTTAAATTTTCAAGGACTGCATTCGTAGCAAGCAAGAAAGTCGGTAATTCGGTAAACAGAAACAGGTCCCGCAGGCTCATGAGAGCAGCTTACAAAGCTCTGGAGCCGGGAGTTAAAGGCGGGTACGACATTATATTCGTGGCGCGTGCAGACATTATCAAATGTAAAGAACCCGAGGTGGAAAGGCAGCTTAAAAAATCGCTCGAAAGCGCCGGGATCCTCACAGGCAGCAAGCAATGAAAAGTAAGAAGAATATTATCCAAAGAATACTTATAGCCCTGGTAAGGGCATACCAGCTTGGCATATCTCCGTACATCGGAGCGCATTGTCGTTATACTCCTACCTGCAGCGCGTATTTCATACAGGCGGTAGAAAAGTACGGAGCGCTTAAGGGGAGCTGGCTGGGCATCAAAAGGATACTCAGGTGTCACCCGGGCCGTCCGGGAGGCTATGATCCCGTACCTTAATTTATAAGTATTACTACAAGAACGGAGAATTAAATGGGAATTATTGCAAAACCTATCGGATATCTGCTTGCGCTGATATATAAACTGGTGGGCAATTATGGAATCTCTCTCATTATCCTTACTGTTATCGTTAAGCTTGTTCTCTATCCTATGTATGCTAAGCAGATCAAGTCGACTGCAAACATGTCCGAGATGTCGGATACGGCAAAAGAGATACAGAAGAGATATGCCGGCGATCAGGAGAAGATGAATGAAGAGATGCAGAAGCTGTACGCTGAGACCGGATTCAATCCGATGAGCGGCTGTCTTCCGATGCTCATTCAGTTCCCTATCATCATGGGACTGTTCGCACTCCTCAGAAATCCGATGAAGTACATGCCGGATGATCCTACACTGATGTTCGCAAACCATGAGTCATTCCTCTGGATCAAGGACCTCGCACAGCCGGATCTCTGGATATTGCCTATCGCGGCAGGTCTCGCAACGTTCTTCGCTTTCAGCATGAACAGCGCGATGAACATGCAGCAGCCGGGAGCAAATCCGGGCCAGCAGAAGGCAATGAACGCGATCATGAAATATTTCTTCCCGCTGAGCATCCTCTGGCTTGCAAGATCGTATCCGGCAGGACTTGCGATCTACTGGGCCGGCGGCCAGTTCATGCAGATTTTCTTTAACCTCAGAATCAACAAGATCAAGGATCAGATGAATGCTGAGAAAGAAAAGAAGAAGCTCATGGAGAGAGCCGAGAAAGAGCTCGCCAGGAAGAAGAGAGCAAGAATGAAAGGAAGTTATTAATAAATGAGATCTTCAGAAAAATGGGGAGTCGATGTTGACACTGCCGTAGATCTCGCGCTTAAGGAACTCAAAATCAGCAGAGAGGACGCAGAGATCGAGGTGCTCGAAGAATCATCGAACGGATTCCTCGGAATAGGCTCCAAACTGGCGAGAGTAAGGGTAACCGCCAGGGAAGCAGAGCCGACCACCAGCAAAAAATCGACTTTTGACGATTTGGATGCTATACTCGCAGGCCTGCCGGAGAATTCCGCACTGAAGTTGCCTGACGAAGTAAGAGCTGATTACGATAAATTCGAAGCTGAAGAAAGGGAAGACGCAAAAGCAAGAGAGAAAGCCCGCAACAAGGAAAAGAGCCGTAAATCTAAAAAGAAATACAGCCTGTCGCTCGAAGACACAATGCTTTACGAAGTTAAGAAGCTCGAGCCTGTGAAGGATCATCCTCTTGAAGCCTTCCTGAGAGACATCGCCACACAGATGGGCATCGATCTCGACTTCAGCGTAAAAGCAAGCGATGAGCTCGTATTCGTTGAGATCACCGGTAAGGATACCGGAACGATCATCGGCAAGAGAGGATCCACACTCGACGCAGTCCAGTGCCTCGCAAGTTACGTGGTAAACAAGGACTCCGACAAGTACATCAGAGTGATCCTCGACGCAGAGAATTACAGAGCAAAGAGAGAAAAGACTCTCGTAAACCTTGCAAACCGCCTCGCGGGCAAGGTAGAGAGAAGCGGAAGACCAACGACGCTCGAACCGATGAACCCTTACGAGAGAAAGGTGATCCACTGCACACTGCAGAATCATCCGAACGTAAAGACCAGAAGCGAAGGCAAGGATCCTTACCGCAAGGTCATCATCGAAAGCAAATAAATAATAGATCCTGCTCAGCAACGGGCAGGATTTTTTAATTGAAAAATACGGAAAAGTTTGAAGCCTTTATATCCACAGGTGATAGAATAATAAAGAACTAGTGATTTCAACAAGATATTTCTGTTGAGAATTATTTTTTACAGGGTACAGGGACAGGAGCAGAAAATATCACTGATTGAAGAAAGGAAAAAACTGATGAAATCAATTGTAAAAAAATCATTGATTATCGCACAGGCTCTGGTTCTGTGCCTGGCCATGATGTTCACTGTGGTCCCGCAAGAGGTATCAGCTGAATCCACACTACCTGAGATTCATATATCTTCATATAAAGATTGGAATGACGCGTGGAGATCTCTTATCGGCACTAAGGTAAAGGTTGTTCTGGATAGTGACATTGAGCTCAACTATGGTCAGGCTTTTAATTTTTCAGGTATAAGCGGAGAGTTTGATCTGAACGGACATAATATCACGTCAACTGATACTAAACATCCAGCTATCATTAATGTCTATGAATTGAATGATTATACCCCTGTGCTGACAATTACTGGAAACGGAAAGGTCGGAATCATTTCTGAATATATAGAAGGCATGGCAGTATCCGTAACTGATGGAAGTTCCTTAACAATCAAAAACGGCGATTATTTTGGAGATAGTGCGGTATATGCAGCTAATAAAAGTACAGTTGTTATTGAAGGCGGCTCATTTTCAGGAAAAGATGTAGTCAGTGTATTTGATGAATCTTCTGTCACAATCAATAACGGCAGTTTTAAAAGTAAATATGTAAAGCATTCCAGCGAAGCGACGGTTAGTGATACATGGCATACCTGTGTGTATGACGATACTGATACAGGTGGTACAGTAACAATAAATGGAGGTACATTCGACAGCACCGGAACAGAGATGCAATCCATCAGGGTTTCTCATACAACAATAAACGGTGGTATCTTCAAGGGAAACTGCACTTTCTGCAATGTAAAGGATTATGTGGATGATACATATTTATTCATGAACGGCGGAGATATAACAGGCTGTACTGATTTTTTCTTTTTCCCGGACGATACGGCGCTTGATAAAGATCATCTCAAAGTCAGCAGTGCCGCAAAGCTAAATACATCTCAGCGCAACCAGGTCAGCATTGCAATTGCAAAAGGTAATGCAGCATCAGGAATAGAAGATGATCCTGACGATCCGGGCAATCCTGATAATCCTCCTGCAGTGGATCCGACAGAGCCGGATAAGCCGGTTGTAAATCCTCCTGTAATGCCAATTGCTGTCAATTACAGCCCGGCAAAGGCAGTCATCAAAAGTGTCAAAGCCGGCAAGAAGAGCCTGACAGTAAAGTGGAAAAAGGTAAATAACGCAACAGGTTACAACATCCAGGTAGCAAAGAACAGCAAATTTACCAAGGGCCTTAAGAATGTAACAGTAAAGAAATATTCATCAAAGGGTAAGAAAATAAAGAGCCTTAAGAAGGGCAAGAAGTACTACGTCAGAGTCCGCGCTTACAGAGTGGTCAATGGAAAGACCTATTACGGAGCATGGTCAAAGGCAAAGAGCAAGAAAGCTAAATAAGTCGGTAAAAACACGGTAAAACAGACTCAGATAAAAAGCTAAAAAGGCAAATGAAAAGCGGCTGCGTACTGGCGCAGCCGCCTGTTTGTTATCATAAATATTCTAGTAAAAAACTCTATTCGGCATCCGCAGATGTGAATGTCTTTGTTACAAGCACCTCATCACCCCAGGTATATTTGACTACGGTGCTTACGCCCTGAATTTCCGTGCTTTCTTCTATGCTCTTTGAGATATTGCCGAAAGTAGAGCTGGCCTGTCCGAGAGCATCTTCCAGAGCCTTTGTTATTTCATCGCTCTTTGCGAGCTCCTCATTATATCCTTCCATTTTCGCAAGATCGAAGGTGTAAATGATGTCGTTGCCCTTGATTTCAACCAAAACGTTGGAATCATTCATAGCCTTATCGATGCTCTCCTGTACTTCAGGATTATCCTGGCAATACGTCTCAAGAGTAACCTCTTTCTTACCGCATGCAGAGAAGCACATAACAGTCAGAACTGCCATAATCAGAAATAAAACAAGTGACTTTTTTTTCATTTTTTAATCCCCTTTCTATTTTGACCTAGTTGTCGCTGCCGCTGGCGAGTCCTCCGAGAAGGCTGTTCAGAAATCCACCGTTGCTCTCTTCATCGCCATTGTTGGTGTCAAGTTCATTGCTTTTATAGTTGCCGTTATTGTTGTTGCTGTCATCAGTCACCGGATTTTCATTGCCATATGACTGATCCTGGTCCTGATTCTGATAATTATTATTGTAGTTGCTGTTGTTGTTGCTGTATCTCTTCTTGGCTTCTTCAGCTTCTCTGAGAGCTTCCTCGAGTTTCTTCTCGTTAGCAGTCTGCACCTTTTCGACATCAGCGATAAAGTCGCTTATGACCTCATAAACTTCCTTGCGGGTCTTTGCCGTCTCAATATCCTTCTTTGCAGCGTCGATATAGCCCTGGATAACTCCCTGCTCAGCAGTATCGTAATCCGAAACGTCGACATTCTCGATAGCCTTTACAGCATCACGCGCAGCCATCTTACCATCGAGTACGCGATATCCGTAAGCACCGCCGACCGCAGAAGCAATCATCAGAATAAGCACCAGCAGAAACTTTGCTCCAAATCCGCCCCTTTTGTTATTCATCGTCGTTTTTCCTCCCTTAATAAGAGAAATAGTTTTACCAAAGAATTATACCACAATCTGTTGTATAAATATTATAATTGTTTCAACCTATTAAGATACACGGCTTCGCCGTGGGGGCGGCTTTGCCGCAAGGTAGAAACAATTGATCTCCGTCGGCGAGGCTCCTCCGATAGAATTGCTTCAACCTATTAATATTCGGCGTTGCCGAAGGGCGGCGTTGC
>JAFWMD010000064.1 GCA_017510725.1 Mogibacterium sp.
CGGAGCATATACATCCAGATCTTTATGTGCGGCAGGATCACCTGTGAATACGAGCACTTCGTTGGCTGTCATGTCTGTTGCTCTGCTTTCTGCTGCATAAACGTATCCGGAAAGGCTTGGCGGCAGTTCTTCTGTTGTCGAGGAAAACCATGCAAGGCTTCCGAATACCAGTACAAACGCTGCTGCTACTGCTATGATTCTCGCAGTCATTGATTCGCTGCGGCTCTTCTTTGAAGACTTCTTAGCTGTGACTTCTGTTCTTGCTGTCTTATCCAGATCGTAGACATCGGTACATGCTTCGATCCTCTGCCATATGTCATCCTTCTGCTGATTGACAGGTATGAGCGAATCCAATGCTTCTGTAATTATCTTGTTCTCGTCCATATCTTTACCTCCGTGTAAGTTTGCTGAGAGCTCTTTTGACAGATGCGATCTGCGATCTGACTTTGCTCTCGCTGAGCTTCAGCATATCTGCTGTCTCGTTCACCGTGTAGCCCTCGTAGTAGTGCAGCAGGATTATCTCTCTCTGATCCTCAGGAAGGTTCATGATGATATCCAGTGCTTCAGCCCTGAAATCGCTGCCGGGCGGATCCGTACTGACACTGTTCGCGGTCTCATCCATTCCTTCCTCTACAAGATCCACGCTCTTTCTCCAGCAGCTTTTGAGTATGTCCTTGCACCGGTTTCTTGTGGTCACGATGAACCATGCTTTTTCGTGTTCGGGTGTATCAAACTGTATTCCTTTCTCTATCAGTGTCAGAAATACGCTCTGCACGATGTCCTCGGCGTCCTGGGAATTCTTCATGAAAACCATCGCCGTTCTGTACACCCTGTCGACCTGACGGTCGTATATTTCCTTGATCTTTTCTCTGTTCTGCAAAGCTGTCTGCTCCTCTGTATATATGATACGGACCCGGGATCCGTTTGGTTTAACGCTTACATATAGGATACGATTCCGGCTTTTCAAAAATCACATCACGTGAGAAAAATTATTATATTTATTTCTCTGAGAATAGCAGTATCTATGCTCCTGTATCCCAATAAGGTAGAGGAAATGGATTTCAAATCCTGCAAGTACCGGTTCGAATCCGGTCAGGAGCACCAACTTTTCCGTTGAAAGTCCCTAAAAGGGACTGCAAAATGAATAAGACTAAGATGATAGAAGAATCAATGTCGCTTTATCTTGTAAACTTGCTGCATAAAGGAATTCGAAAATATAATAAGAATAATCTTTTATATTGAAGCAGCAAAATCGAGATACAATGGATGAGATAGAATACAAAATCCTTAGGGACCAACTCAAAGACGCTAAAATAAGAACCCGGGCAGATAGGCATAAAGTTGGCTTCGGCGAAATGCTGGAGCAGCTTATGGATGAGAATGGTTATACCTGTAAAAGTCTGGCAACGAAAGCTGATCTATCTGAGCGGACTATCAGGAGGATGAAGTGCGAAGATGAGTATCGGCCAACGAAGGAAATGATCATAGCCGTGTGCGTGGCTATGAAACTAGGTTTCAATGAGTCGTTACACTTGCTGAGGATGTCCTCATTCCGTTTGCAGGAAAACTCTCCGATTGACGCAATGTATTTATTAATATTAAAATATGAAGGAAAGTTCAGCGTGCGCGAATGGAATAGGGTCCTGCTGGACATTGGAGAAAAACCTATTGGCTGCATGAGGAAGCCTAGTTACAAAAACTAAATGGTCTTACCCCATTTCACCCCAGACACTGTCCCATATGCTTCGGAGAGTCTTCAAATCAAAAAAATTGAATTCACAAAAATGGTCTGTGCCTGACCAGACAAGGTGCCAAAATGCTAAAAATTTTTGGAATGAAGCCGTCTCCTTCGTTAGGGGATACTCCCGACAATGAAGCCGGAAGGCAAGGGCGGAGCCAAGAAGGAGCGCGTTGAGATCGATTTCAGCAAGGTCAAGGTAGAGCCGCTCTTCGAAGAGGAAGTGGACTTTGACACATTCAGCAAGAGTGATTTCAGAGCAGTCAAGATCAAGAGCTGTGAAGAAGTGAAGAAGTCAGACAAGCTGCTGAAGTTCGTCCTGAACGACGGTTCCGGCGAGGACAGAGTCATCCTCAGCGGCATCAAGAAGTACTATGATCCGTCTGAACTCGTCGGAAAGACAGCGATCGCTATCGTAAACCTTCCGCCGAGAAAGATGATGGGCGAGTACAGCAACGGCATGCTGATCAGCGCAGTCAACGAGTATGACGGCGAGGAGATGCTCAACCTCCTGCTCGTAGACGACAGGATCCCGGCAGGAGCGAAGCTGTACTAATAGAGCGATGGGAGAGGGGCTCAGAAGGGGCTGTCCGAAGCATCAGAAAACGATCTGAAAAGACACAGACGGAAGCCGATTTACTACCCCATTTCGGCGGTTACTACCCCATTTGTACCCCATTGCGATAACAAGATATAGAGACTTATAAGGTTCTCTTCAGATAATAACGGCGTTGCCGTAAGGAAGAGAACCTTGATCTACGGAGGTAAACTCCTCCGATAAGAAAGGGTTCCGAGTCAGCCTGAAGTTGATATAACAACTTATGAAGACTTATAAGATTCCCTCCAGATCATAACGGCGTTGCCGTAAGGTCGGGAATCTTGATCTACGGAGGCAAGCTCCTTCGATAAGTACTACCCCACTTAAGCAAAAATCCCGGCATTATTTGCGAAAACAAGCAGATAATGCCTTTTTCTTTGGCCGGATTTGCACATTTTCTAGAGGCATCGGTATAGTTGAGCTCATCCCATTAGTGTAATAGACTCAAGAAAACTATCCGAGCACAGAGGAGGCTGCAATGGCTGGTAATACTCAAAAGTTCAATTCACTTAGGAGGCAGCGCGAGCTTGAGAGTAGCTGGGATGAAATGTCGAGCCTAGGGAAAATATATGTATCATCCGAAGTCATACTGTATTCCATCGAAGATATCAGATTAATGAGCGGATGGAGCGAGACAACAGTCCAGAAACTATTCAATGATCCTAAATTCCCGGCTATAGATTACGGGAAGCGGAAGTTGGTTGAAAACCATGCACTGATGCAATATTTCTCCATAAGGCGTGAAAAGGCACAGGATACTTACTGGAGGTGATCAGAATGGCTGATTACTGGTATGTAGACGTATGCCTTGGAATAATAACTCCAGGGCATTTAATATGCGCGAATATGCTATTATAAAAATGATGGGAATCAGACAAATTATTATTAACTGAGGTAAACACAGATGGTTAATTTTGGATTAGAGAACAGAGTGGCTTTGATCACGGGAGCGAATAATCCGCAGGGGATCGGAGCAGCAACAGCATTCGCTTTTGCCCGTGAAGGCGCGAAGGTGGTTCTGGTATATAAGAAAATAATCCGGCCTTTTGATAATAGCAAAACAGACAAAAACGGAGCAGACAGATATTTCGCAGCAAATGCAGGAAGCACAGATGATGTCGAAGCCAGGCTCAGAGGCATGAACGCCGATTATCTGATACTGGAAAGCGACATCTCAGATGAGGATGCTGTAAAGGAAATCTATCGGGCGGTAATGGAGAGGTACGGAAGACTTGACATCCTGGTCAATAATGCTGCAGATGGTGATATGGAGGGCATCGATACGATCGAGAAAATCACACAGGCAGTGATCGATGATACATTTGCGGTCAATGTCCGGGGAAGCATTCTGATGATAAGAGAATTCATCAGACACCGCGGTGAATATGGACGGATCATCAATTTCTCCACAGACGCATCGCAGGTTTTCGCGGGACAGATCACTTATGGAGCAAGCAAGGCGACTTTAGAAGCCCTGACCCGCAGTATTGCTCTCGAGGTAGCCCAGTATGGGATCACAGTGAACTGTGTTGCACCCGGACCGACGCAGACCGGGTGGATAGATGATGAGCTGGAAAAAGCAGTCATACCGTTGATACCAATGGGGGAATTGATCCAGCCGGAGGATATTGCCGAAACCGTTCTGTTCCTGGCCAGTGAGCAGGCAAGGATGCTTACCGGACAGGTAATAAAAGTATCCGGCGGGCATGCTCTGTAAATATCGGACTTGCAGTGGCCAGGAAGCAGTCAGGAAGGAGCAGGAGACAAGATTATGATAATTCTGATCACCGGTGCATCCCATACAGGTAAAACACTTCTGGCACAGAGGCTGCTGGAGAAATTCAAATATCCATATCTGTCAATCGATCATCTGAAGATGGGTCTTATTCGCAGTGGGAATACCGGGCTTACGCCTGAAGACGATGATGAGCTTACAGAGTATCTGTGGCCGATAGTCAGGGAGATTATCAAGACAGCTATAGAGAACGACCAGGATCTCATTATTGAAGGGTGTTATGTTCCGGCTGATTGGCGACAGGATTTTGATGAGAATTATCTGAAGAATATCAGATTCATATGTCTTGCAATGACAGAGGAATATATCGAGGATCATTTCGATGATATTATAGGGCATGAATCCGAGATAGAATCCAGACTGATCAAAGAAGATTGTACTATCAATGATTTAAAGCAATGCAACAGGTGGTTTATTGATACATTTGGCAGTGCAGGTGAAATGGTCATGCTGGTGAGCCACAGGATCAAGAAAGGAATAAACGAGAATGGAATAGAGACTGATGCCGTCGTATCCCGCATCACAGATAATGGAACTCAGGAGGATATTGACATCAATGTATATGTCAGATACCGAACCGAAGACGGCGAGGAAATAGAAGGCGTTCTGTCAAATCCACGAGCCAATATGGAAGAGGGACAGCCGGTGCGGATCAAATACCACCCTAAGTTTAAGAACAACGCAAGACTGATTTGAAAAATGATAATGATCATGGCGAAAAACGCAAAAGTGATCCTATATGATATGGACCGCCAATACGATGATTTGATTGCATCCAAATGTGATTATGCTCTGGGGGCAGGCAGGTATAAAAATGAAGATGTTCAGAAAAAAGATAAGCAGGATACGGACAGGCGGTCAGAGCGGTGTAGACAGGGCAGCTATGGATTTTGCCAGAGAAAGAGAGATTCCTCTATGCGGGTGGTGTCCTAAGAACGGATGGGCAGAGGATTATCCGGATCCGCCGGGACTAATCGTGGATTATCCTGAACTGACAGAAACGCCTTCCGAAGACACTGCACAGCGTACAAAATGGAACATGCGAGACTGCGATGCGATCCTAACGATCATTCCGGAAAGCACGGAGTCCTCTCCCGGAACAGAGTTGATACTATAGCTTGATGAACGATGCTATTGAGTAAAGTCATAATGCGAAAGGATGAGACAATGAAACGGAAATATGTGGGCATATTTATTGCTCTGGTCGTAGTGGCGTGCATAGTAAGCGCAGTATTAGGGTTGCAGAATCAGTATACCGGCGGCAGTACGGCAAAAACCAAAAGAACGATAATGCTTTACGACTGCGGAGCTGATCTGGAAACCAGCGCAGCGATGGCAACATACAATATTGAACAGATACTGAAAGCGAATTTCAGCAAGAATGAGGGGATAAGGTTCATCGTCATGACAGGCGGATCGAACCAGTGGCAGCTTGATAAAGACTATCTTGTATTCCCGGAAGGCAATAATGTGCCGGACGATGCCGTGGCAGGGTACGATCCGCAAATAATGGAAACTACCGACGAGGTACTCGATAAGTACAGTCAGGTCAGCAACGTATACAACCAGGTGTGGGAAGCCAAGGGGCTTGATGCTGCTGTGGATCCGGGTAAGATGGTGCTTATTGACGGAGACGGACTTGGTACGGGCGGCGAATCGGCTGCGGTAAAATCATCTGAAGAACTGATGTCGGATCCTGATACTCTGAAGTCATTCATCAACTTCTGCGTACAGTACGCACCTGCGGAGAAATACGATCTCATCCTCTGGGATCACGGCGGCGGCCCTACATACGGATTTGGCATGGATGAACATCAATCGGTCAGCTCGTTCTGGGACAGCCGTTCGCTGATGACGTTCCCGCAGATCATGGATGCTCTGTCGGAAAACGACGTCACAAAAGGCGGAGGCAAGTTCGACCTGGTCGATTTTGATGCGTGCCTCATGAGCAGCGTTGAGCTCGACTTGGTGCTTGCGGACTACACCAATTATTACATCGCGTCTCCGGAAACGGAGCCGGGATACGGACAGTACTACACGGGATGGCTCGACATGCTGGGCGCAGCGGAAAATCATGAAGTGGATACGTTCGCGCTCGGCAAAAAGATCGTGGACGACTTCTATGATTTCTATGACAAGGGCGAAGGACAGGGCCAGGACGGTACACTGGCTATCATAGACATGAACAAGCTAACAGATCCGAAGAACGGATTCGTCGATGCCCTGAAAAAGCTGGACAAGGCACTCAAGGAGCAGGCTTCCACAGCTGGCGCCAGTGGTGAATTCCTGTTCTATGATGAGTTCATGTCAATGGCGAATTCCATAGAGTACGGCGATTCCGACTACTATGACCTCGGCAACATAGCCTCTCTGCTCAGCCTTGAATACATGGAAGTGACAGAAGATGACGATAACAGCCTGTACAAAGAGGCGGGCACGGAGATAAACAGACTGCTGCAGCTCTATGAGCAGGATGACCCGGATGATCCGGATAATAGAAACGGATTCATTTACGCGCGCGGCACCGAGGGCATTACGACGGATATGCAGCTGTTCAGAAAGGCAGACGGAGATCTGGATTACGACACACTCGGCACGAGCGGGATGTATCTGTACTTCCCGGACCCGTCCGCGCCTATGGCATACATTGAATACTACAATGAGATGGGCAAGGTCATCGAGAAGCTGCCTGAAGGCGACGCCAGACGCGAATTCCTTGACAGCTACAGGCACACGCTCATCGATTACGCGCTGATCGCGGAGACCGGAACCGAAGTGGGTTATATGCTCCGCTCAGGAGAAAAGCAGAGGAGTGAGATCGATTACGCTGCGGTAAAAGCAGACTGGCAGGAATGGATGGATGATCCGGAAATGGCACAGTACGCCGCCTGGAATATGCGTATCTCGACTTTGCTGAATGAGAGAGAAGGCGGAATTGAGGAAGCCGAAGCCTGGCTTTCCGACGTAGTAAGACAACAGGCCGAAGAGGGCCTGGGCAACGGTTCCGTCAGCGCGAAACGCATCCTGACCAAAGACGGAAGAGGATATGAGGTAACGATAAGTGATACAAAGAAGCGGGTGATCAGCGATGTAAGCTGGGAGCTGAATGCGGAGATGCCTGCTTTTGACAAATACATCAAAGAGAATCTGGATGAAGAAGAGCAGAATGTCGTCGAATATTTCGGAAGGCTTTCATTAGGAAGGATCAAAGGCCAGGAGGTCCTTACAGATATGCCGAGCCGCATGGGTTATGACAGCGAGTTGGATTATAACCATGCTCTGGCCGAATGGTACAACAGGACAGAGAACACCTGGACGCTTGAAGAAGTGAAAGACAAATGGTACGCGGTCGAAGACGCTGACGGTGTGCTGCATGTCGCGTCTTATGAAGAGGATGATGAGAAAGAGGGAGCCGGCTATGTACCTGCGACCATAGGAATAGGACATAACAACCAGCTGGTGTTGCTGTATTTCGAAGACAACGAGCTTACTCAGGTACATTTCCTTAACGAGAACACCGGCTGGCGTCCGGTCAAGGTGAAAGACCTTGTAGGGGAGATCGAAGTGATGCCGGTGATGTACGTCAGCTTTTTCGGCCTGCTCAGGTATTACATCCCGATCAGTGACTCCATGTTCAAGCTCTCTGCGAAAAATGCCAGGAATATATCCCTCGTTTACAGGGACATCGATGAGATAAAAGATATCGCTGATGCTGACGGCGACGGCGTATTGCTGAACACTTATGCGGAGGTCAGCGACATTTACGGCGGCGGGATAGACATTACCGAGACGCTCGACAAACCGGATGAAAATCTTGTCCACATAGAACTTGCAAGAGTAACGCCGGCAAGCTATACCGGAGAAGAGGTCAAGCCTGTAGTCACGTACCGCGGGAAAACCCTGAAGGAAGGAAAAGACTATACTTTAGTGAAATTATATAATGAGGCCGCGGATCCTGAGCCTGTATTCAAAGAGCCTGGAAAGTATACGATCATGCTGTTCGGTGAAGGTAATTACAGAGGATATGAAGAAAAGGACTTCTACATCGTACCGCCTGAAGAAAAACTGAACCGCATGCTCAAGAACGCGGAAGAAGATGTAGCTGAAGCCCAGCTTAGAGTAGATCTGCTGTCTGACAGTGACAGCGCTAAAGAAGTCGAGTCAGCATACCGCCAGCTCGTCAAGGCTCAGCAGAAGCTGATCGAAGCGGAAGAAATGCTGATCCTTTCAAAGGAGATAATTTAAGAGTAAGAACATGCGGAGAATAGTAATGAAGAAGCTGATTACAGCAGCAGTGATCCTGTGCATGGGTATGGCGCTGCTTGCACCGGCAGGCGCCAAGCTGTACTAATGGAGACAGGGGACGGTTCTCTGTCTCCTACGATGAAAAATCAAAGGTATGATTTGCGAAAAAAGCAGATCATGCCTTTTTCTTTGTCTTCATCTGCACATTTGAAAATTAAATTCAGCTACGCGTGCTATACTATGTCTGGGAAATAATCTCAGGAAGGGAGTTCCGGATTTGGAGCTATCGCTGCGGTCGGCTTTGTGTCGCCTGCCGTGTTTCTGTTCTCTCTGATCGGAACGAGCGTTGCCGTGGGGTTTCAGGTAACCTGCATAAGATGTCTCAGCAGAGGTGATACAGAGAGTGCTGGCAAAGCGCTCAGTGAATCACTGATTTTCGGACTCGGCATCTCTGTCATTGTCATGCTGCTTACCCTTGCTTTTACACCATCGATAGTATCATTCCTGAGTATTCCGTCAGGCAGCGAAGCCTTTGCCGCCGGCATAGACTATCTCAGAGGCACGGTTATTGGGCTTCCGGCTATCACTGTGATGTCGATCCTCACAAGAGGGGTACATATGTTACTTGTATAGGCTCGGAATGACTATCTGAGCCTGTTCGTCGAGTATGAACTGAACGTAATCGCGGACTTCGTCTTCCGTATCAAGCAGGGCTATATACATCTGGTTGCCCATGGCATCCGAAAAGATATCCGGCATCCGCTGGCACATTACTATCTTTCCGTCATATCGTGCCAGTATTTCTTCGTGAGTACGCACATGCTGGAATCTGTCCTTGCGGCTGGCGAAGACGCACCAGCGGTCAGGACCGTTCTTTCTGCCCGTACTCGTACCGGTGCTGACCATGTCTGCCCATATCTGATAGGCATCCGTTGAATGTGAGAAATTGATCATATCCGGGGTGAAACCTCCGGCCGGTCTCATATTTACTTCCAGCCCGACAAAATCTCCTACATCGCCAAGCCCTTTTCTGGCCTCGGTCAGTCTGAAGAATTCAAAATGGATAAATCTGCTTTTTACCCTGAACTCTTTAAGAGCCCTGCGCCCGTATCCCTTGAGCTGCTCAGGAACTTCTGGCAGTACGTAGTAAACGGTTTCAGTCCCGTTGTTCACTGCGTCGGCAACATTTATGCACATGAATGACGACTCAAAGAGAGGATCCCCGTTTTCATCACAGACCGCATCATAGGAGTAGATATCTCCAACGACAAATTCCTCCATGACGTAATCGTGGCCGGATGTCTCTTCAAAGAATGCTTCGAGATCGGCATCGCTTTCAATTTTATATGTGGCGCTTGCTCCGACACCGACATTTGGCTTTGCAAATACAGGATACCCGCCGACTTCATCCAGAAAACCGCGAGCGGCTTCAATAGTTGACACATGATGCTGGCGCGCGGAAGGGATACCTGCTGATTTATATACCGGCTTCATAGCGGCCTTGCTTTTCCACAGCGCAAGTTCATCAGGCATTACGCCCGTGGTGACATTGAAATCCCGGCGCAGCTTTGCGTCAAGCTCAAGCCAGTATTCATTGTTGGATTCGATCCAGTCGATCCGCCCGTGTTTGAACGCGAAAAAAGCGACGGCGCGGTAGACCTGGCCGTAGTCTTCCAGGGAGTCGACCTTGTAATATTCGGTCAGGGAGTTTCGGACGGTTTCGCTCAGCGAGTCATAAGGAGCGTCGCCAATGCCAAGAACAGTGACACCGTTACGGTGCAGTCTGTCACAGAAATGCCGGTAATTCTCCGGGAAATTCGGCGCAATAAAAATGAAGTTCATAAATAATCTCTTTCAGTCTCTATACCCTAATAACATGCCCCTATGCGTACAGCCGGACAGCGATTCAGAATCGAAGATTCCGGCAGTTCCCTGCATAGATGCTATTGATAATACACTATATAATTGTTGATATCCACAAAAATGATTGCATAAATTGTATTTTTTCACATAATTATGCCCGTGAGTACTGACTCCATTTCCGGGAGGGGTTGTCTGAATTCGGTGTAATAATCTCAGGTCGTAGAATGAGGGAAATGTATAGTATAATCAGTAATAGCATAAAAGGAGGCGCGTGAATGAAAACGGGTGATAAATGGAAGGAATGGACTGTTGGATCGCTGTTAGGGCAAGGTGTCTATAGTAAAGTCTTTGAAATCCACCGTGTTGAATCAGGTCACGTTGATACAGCAGCCTTAAAGGAGCTTTCAATACCCTGGGATAAAGAGGAAATCGTAAAATTGAAAAAAGAGGGGGTTCCTTCTGAGCTTATTAAAGAGAAGTGCTACGAGAAACTTACAGAAAAGCTTCAAAAGATAAACTGGGTGGCCAGCATGAGGGGACAGTCGGGTACTGTACTCATAGAAGACTATTCAATCGCAGAAAAGACCGGAGATATTGGCTGGGATGTATATATTCAAATGGAGCTGCTTACTCCGCTGAATAAAGTTTTGATTGATCGCGGGATGATGAGCATAGATGTTATTAAGCTGGGAACAGACATATGCAGGGCTCTGGAACAATGTAATATAAACAATACAGCTCACGGAAATATCAATCCGGAAAAGATTTATATATCAGAGGACGGCAGGTTTAAACTTGGCGGGCTGGAAAACTCCGTAAAAGCCTGCAGGGAACGTGAGGACCTGGGCAGATGCGGCGCTCGGTATTATGCAGCTCCTGAGATTGTAAAAGGAGAACCTTACAGCGCCGCTGCAGACATCTACTCTTTGGGACTGATTTTATATAGCTTGCTGAATAACATGCGGCTTCCGTTCATGCCGCCGTATCCAGAAAGGATAAGAATTGCAGACAAAGAAAAAGCCATGATGAGCAGGATGAATGGGGAAAGAATGCCATATCCTCAAAATGCTGATGGTAAGCTTGGCGAAATAGTATTAAAAGCGTGCGAATATATTCCGCATAACAGATTCCGGTCTGCATGCGAAATGCGGAAGGCACTGGAAGAAGTAAAGAGATAAGGAGGGAGCATGGCAAACAGTTACATAGGACTTTTCGATGTGATAGGACCTGTTATGGTGGGACCGTCGAGCTCGCACACCTCAGGTGCTGCGACTATCGCCTGGATGGCCAGACAGATCTTCTCGGGCACACCGGTAAAAGCTGAGTTTACACTGTACGGATCATTTGCGGAGACTTACAAGGGGCATGGAACAGACAGGGCTCTGATCGGCGGCATGCTCGGTTACAAGTCGGATGATGTACGCATCAGAAACGCATATGTTGAGGCAAGAAAGAACTGGCTCAAAGTTGATTTCGTGGCTGATAAGGAAACGTACGTGAGCCATCCGAATACAGTTGACATACTGATAACAGGAGAAGACGGCCATACACTGCTGATAAGAGGTGAATCCATCGGTGGAGGCAGAGTCCGTATCAGAAAGATCAACGACATAGAAGTAGATTTTACAGGTGAATACAGCACCATGATCATCGGCCATCAGGATGTGACAGGAACAGTCGCGTACATTACAACATGTCTGGCCGAAGAGTCTGTCAATGTTGCGACGCTCAAGCTCTTCAGGGAAGAAAAAGGAAAGAAAGCCGTCACTGTGGTCGAGACAGACAGCTCTATCCCGGAAGAACTTAAAGAGAAGATACTTCAGTATGAGACTGTTACCAGCGTTGATCTGATTGAGGTATAAGGAGGTATGTCATGAACTGGGATTTTAAAAACGCAGAGGAGCTTCTCAAGCTGTGCCATAAGAAAGACATGCCTGTATCGGAGGTCATGATCAGGCGCGAGATGCAGCTGGGCGAGATAAGAAGAGAAGCAATAATGGATCGTATAGATGCGAATCTCCGTGTGATGAACACCGCTGTCGATAAGCCTATATCCGAACCGTCAAAATCGATGGGCGGTTTGCTCGGAGGAGAGGCGAAAAAACTAAACAGTCTTGACGAGTCAAAAGCAATATGCGGACCAGCCATCCACAGGGCTATAATCAATGCGCTTGCGGTCGCGGAGACGAACGCGAGCATGGGAGTTATAGTCGCAGCTCCGACTGCCGGTTCGGCGGGAGTCCTGCCGGCTGTTCTGCTGTCGATGTATGAATCTTATGATGTAAGCATCGATGCCATGAGGCGCGGGCTGATAAATGCTGGTGCGATAGGCTATATCATCACCAGAAACGGCTCTGTAGCCGGAGCGGAAGCAGGATGCCAGGCGGAGGTCGGATCCGCGTCGGCAATGGCTGCCAGCGCGCTTGTTGAGATGCTCGGAGGCACACCGGAACAATGCTGTCATGCAGCCAGTATCGCTCTGTCCAATCTGCTTGGCCTGGCGTGCGACCCTGTACGCGGACTCGTTGAGGTGCCGTGCCAGACCAGAAACGCCATAGGAGCAGTCGGTGCTTATACCGCTGCTGAACTGGCGCTGGCAGGTGTCGGACCGCGTATCCCTCTGGATGAAATGATACAGATAACTTACGATGTAGGACGGGCGCTCCCTGAAAGCATCCGCGAAACGGCCAAAGGCGGCTGCGCAGTAGCTCCGTCTCTGTGCGCGGAGTGCAGCAGAGAAGCGGCCTGGCAGAAGGCCCGCGCGCACCTGTAAAAAGCGCGAGGACTTTTATCCCGGCACGCACGGAGAGAAAACGATGCACGATATCTGGAACCCGTGGCACGGATGTGTAAAATGCAGTGAAGGCTGCGAAAACTGCTATATGTATTATCTTGATGACATGAGAGATAAGAAGGGATCCGAGATCTACCTTACCTCCAATGTCAGATATCCCCTGTCAAAAAACAGGAACGGAAGCTACAAGATACAGAGCGGTGAAAAGATCAGCGTTTGCATGACATCCGACTTTTTCCTCGAGGAAGCGGATCAGTGGCGCAGCGAAGCGTGGAACATAATGCGCATGAGAAGTGACGTGATATTTATCCTCGTGACCAAAAGACCGCAGCGTATAGCTGACTGCCTACCTGCAGACTGGGGAGACGGATGGGAAAACATCTTCCTGAATGTTACGACGGAGAACCAGAAGAGAGCCGATGAGCGGCTGCCGATACTGCTGGAGCTGCCGTTCAGGCACAAAGGCATCTACGTTGCGCCAATACTCGGGCCGGTAAAGCTGGGCAGATACCTTGACAGTGGCCAGATCGAACAGGTCGTATGCGGAGGAGAAAACTATGGCGGAAGAAGGCCGTGCAATTTCGACTGGGTTAAGTCGCTGAGAGAAGAATGCGAGTCAAAAGACATTACGTTCTGCTTCATGGAGACCGGGACAGTATTTATAAAGGACGGAAAGCAATATATACTTAAGGGCAAGCGCCTGCAAACGAGCCAGGCGCTGAAGTCCGGAATGAATTATCAGGGCAAACCGATGCAGTTCGACCTGGTCGACAGCTGGGGCCTGCCGGTGCCTGACGAACTGCTTTACGTGAAGCACTATTGCGACAACTGCAGGGAATGCGCTATGAAACTGATCTGCAACGGCTGCAGCGACTGCGGAAAGTGCAGAAAATAGGAGACAGAGAACCGTCCCCTGTCTCCCCGAGAACCGTCCCCTGTCTCCAGGAGCAAAAAATGGCAGAAATCAAAGAAGGATACATGCCCTTCATGGGGCATGAAACATATTACAGAATAGTCGGTGAGCGAAAGGACAACGGCAAGGCGCCGCTCATCTGCCTGCATGGCGGGCCCGGGTCCACTCACAATTACTTTGAGGTGCTCGACAACATAGCCGATGACGATCAGAGGATGATAGTGATGTATGATCAGATCGGCTGCGGCAATTCATATCTTGACGGGCATCCTGAACTCTGGACGAAAGAAACCTGGATGAGCGAGCTGTTTGCTCTCAGGAAGCACCTCGGTCTTGATGAGTGTCATATTATAGGACAGTCATGGGGAGGCATGATGATCATCTGCCTTGGAATTGACTACAAGGAGCAGACTGAGGGCGTAAGGAGTTTCATCATCTCAAGCGGACATCCCTCGAGCAGCATGTGGGAGCGTGAAGGCCTCCGCAGGATAGAAATGATGCCTCAGGACATGCAGGACGCCATAAGTGCTGCACTCGAAACAGGCATCTTCAGCGGTGAGGCATACGACAGGGCTGTTGATGAATACATGGCAAGGTATTGTGATTTCTGGCTGGGGGATGATGTTCCTGAATGCTGTAAAAGACCTAAGAGAAGAGGCGATGAGGCTTACGTTGAGGGCTGGGGCCCTAATGAGTTCTCGCCTACAGGCACTCTCAGGGACTTCGAGTATATAGACAGACTGGGTGAAATACAGGTGCCTTCGCTTATAATGAGCGGGATATCTGATCTGTGCTCGCCTCTCATCGCCAAAACAATGCACGATGGCATAAAGGAATCAGAATGGATCCTGTGGGAGAGAGCAAGACATACGTGCTTCGTTGACAGGCACGATGATTATTGCAGGGAACTCATCCGCTGGATGAATGAACATGAATAACGGTAAAAGAGATAATGACTATCAATATCTGTGGTTTTTGCCACTGTATCTTCTCGCGTATGTGATCGTTGAGAGGGTCAACATCGGCGCTGAGTATCACACGATCCACATGTTCATGGATGATCTGATACCTTTCAGCGAATTTTTTGTGATCCCATATCTGTCATGGCATGTCATTTCAGTAATTATGATCGTCTATCTGTTCAGAAATGACAGGCTTGTTTTCAGGAAGATGATGCAGTTCTTTATCGTCGGAGCGATCATTTCCTTCGCGGCTTTCCTTATTTATCCAAGCTGTCATTCGCTGAGGCCTGACAGTTTCGAACATGACAACATCTTCACCTGGATCGTATCTATGATTTACCTTTTCGACACTCCGACCAACGTCTGTCCATCCATGCACGTTATCGGTTCAATGGGGCTGATGTTTGCGGCAATGTATGCCAATGAGCGGATGTCGATTCAGGTCAAGACTGCAATGGCCGTGACCGTATTTTTCATTTGTGTATCCACTCTTTTTGTGAAGCAGCATTCCGTCGTGGACGCGGTGGTCGCGCTGCCTGTAAGCTTTGCCGCGTGGGGGCTGTCGTTCAACGAAGCAAGTCCGGAGGTAGGAGACAAGCTGCGTGAGGTGATGAGCAGAAAGAACATCGTCAATCTTCCTAACGGTATAACTCTGTTCAGGCTGCTTCTGATCCCTGTGATTGTCCGCCTGTATCTTGATGAATTGTATGCCGGAAGCTTCGCAGTTATCGTGGTTGCTGTCATATCTGACATGGTCGATGGCACGGTCGCAAGACGGACCGGATGCGTCACGGATTTCGGCAAGTTTTTTGACTCGGCAGTGAGCAAGGTGCTGATAGCGGTGCTCATAATATGCCTGGTACCCAGATACAGATGGATGTGGCTCCTGCTTATAGTCATGATGTTCCGGGAACTGTGCCAGATCATATACGGTTATATTCTGTTCTCAAGATATGACAGGGTATACAGTTCAAAGTGGTTCGGGAAGATATGCAAGGCTTCGATGACTGCTGTTACAGCCATGCTCTTCCTGTGGCATGACATCCCGAGGCCTGCTGCCAATCTCCTGATAATAGCGTGCTCTGTCACCGTGCTGCTTGCCCTGATGATGTACACACGCATGTATCTGCAGGTCGTCTGGAGCGATGATTACCGCACCAACGTTTCCGCAGTCTCAAGAACACTTATCATATCGCTTTGGGTGATGGTCATGATAGTTGCGCTCTGCCTGCACGACATGATATCCCTCAGCGCCATACTCTCGTATACGCCATCGGATCCGTATCTGGCAGCTGTAGTAATGCTGCTGATGTTCGCCCTCAAGACGCTTTCGGTGTTTTTCTATTCGGGAGTATTGTTCCTGGCCAACGGAACGCTGTTCAGCCTGCCGGTTGCCATAATGATGAATATAGCCGGTGCACTTGTCATGATATTCGAAGGATATTTCTTCGGTAACAAGCTGGCAGGTGCACAGCTTCAGGACATTGAAGGGACGTATCCGAAGCTGCGCGGGCTTGTAAGGCTTAAGAATGAAAGACCGTTCCTGTTTGTGCTTCTGCTGAGGTTTCTTAAAATAATGAGCTTTGACATAGGAAGCATGTATCTCGGAGCTGCCAGAGTGAAACTTCCGCAGTACGTTGCCGGAAGCTTGCTGGGGTTAATGCCCGACGTCATCCTCTATGCGATGATAGGAAGAGGCCTCGGAGATCTCAACATGAGCAGGACTGCCATAGCGGCAATTGCATACGTAGGGCTGTCTGTCGCATCGCTGGTGGTGATCAAGCTCATGGCTGATAAATATGATGAAGAGAAAGCATGATCTGCAATCAGCAAATCATGCTTTTTTGATGTAATTATTCAATAACCTGTACCTACCTTGATCATGCCTTCGTCATCGACACCGGTGATCGTTTCACCGCTGTCGAGTATCGCAGATATGTGGCTTATGACCTCCATGGAGAGGATCTCACCCGGGCATGCGATCGGAGTACCCGGCGGGTAGGTGACTATAGGGTCGTACAGTACCCTGCCTACGGCTTCATAGAGAGGAACGCATTCTCCTTCCAAAGGAACGTTTGCGTATTCCAGGACTATGTCATCAAATGAGCGGGGCGTGCGGTCCTTTTGTATGCCGATTCCGTAACCCGAAGCGATATCGTTCAATGCTTCAAGGAGGCGCTCATAGTCGCTCCTCGTATTGCCTGCTCCGGTCATCAGCAGCACATATTCACCATGCACCATTTCAGATATGATGCCTCTGTATCTTAATTCCTTCTCGAGACGCTCGCCTGAGAGCCCAAGCTCTGACATGCTGAGATTGATCTTTGTAGGATCGGGACCTTCCCTGTATCGGTAAAGCGCAAAGACGTCCTCATCCTGTGCACCTGATCCTTTGATTCCGCTGCCTTTTACTATTGTCAGTCCGTTTATGCGTGAGGCGCCTTTATAGAAACCCCGGAGGTCTTCCTTCCATGCGCTGACTATATCAGGCCACTTGCTGCGCATGATTTTCTCATTTATGTCCAGACTTGCCATAAGAAGGTAGGAAGGACTGGTTGTCTGCACCATGCGGAGGGTTTCACTGACAACATCGATATCGACGCTGTCGCCGCAGATGTTGAGGATCCCGCTTCCCGTAAAGCTGATAAGGGTCTTGTGAGTGCTGTTCACAACAATATCAGCTCCGAGAGATTCGGCAGCGTGCTTCGGGTGAGGCACATATAGACCATCTTCCCTGGCTTTTGCGGCGTCATAATCGAAGAACTTCAGATGAGCACCGTGCGCCTGATCTACTATGAGCAGCATGCCGTGGTCGTGGGCGACATCAGCAAGAACTGAGATGTCGCTCAGCATTCCGCAGTAATTCGGGCTTGTAATGAGTACGGCTGATGCATCGGGATTCTCATCACAGGCAGCTTCGAGTTCATATGGAGAGATACCTGCCGAAATGTTATAGTCAGGATCCGTATCCGGACGGATGTACACCGGATTGATGCCGCCGAGCCTGAGAGCGCTGAAGGCGGCGTGGTGTGAACTGCGGCTCAGGATGAGCTTGCCGCCGACCGGTACGCTCGAGATGATGGCGGCCATAAGGCCCGCGCTGGAGCCGTTTACCAGCAGCTCCGTATGGCGTACGCCATACAGCTCTGCGTAGTTATCCATGACGTTACGCAGAGCACCGCGCGGGCAGAACAGCGAATCCGCCCCCGGGATCTCCGTAATATCATAGGCCGCGGCATTCTTCAGCAGCTGCCCGTAACCCGCCTCATCATAAAGCGCACTCCGGCCCTTGTGCCCGGGCATGTGAAAAGACACATTGCCTGCCGCCGCATTCTTATTCAGAAAATCCGCAATCGTATAGTCCTTCATAATGGTACCTTCTCACCGGGGTCCTTATGCTTTTATCAGATTATAGCATGATGCCTCCAATTACGAAAATCAGCGGAAACGAAGAACCGATGCGAGCGTTGTAGAGAAACCTGTCATATTTATCAAAAAGCGCCAGGAACAAGCGCTTCGACGGCGCAGGCATAATCAAAAATCAGCGGGGATACGGAACGGCTGCGAGACTCCCGCAGGAAGGCAGAAACACACCGCAGCAGCGATCCGACAGCGAAAGGAACCCCGGGAACTTTTCCGGGGGCCATTGGAGGATCGATGAAGCGGAATGTGTTTCGCCTTCCGAGGGCCCGAGCATACGGCACTTGTTCCCGCCTTGCACGTTAAAATGAACAGCTTTGTATCGTTATGTTTTTGGCAATTCTTTTTTTTCGCAATATTTGTTATATAATATTTAGGCTGAAAAAACAGCGCGCTTCTTTTGTTGCGCTTAAGAGCGGGCAGAACCGCATTGCGGAAGGTGTCATCGCTGCAGCAAAAAGCGCAGAACAAGCACTAGTTAAAGTAAATTGGTATTATGTGAAAGGAGTTTCTAAAGGGATGAGCCAAAGGAAACATTTGCCAAGCATCCATGTACCGCATCACAAAAATACGGCCGCATGTGAGACCGTTACGATGCCGATACCGGATGAAGTAAGCATCAGCATGTCCCAGAACATCGGCGCTCCTTGTCAGCCTCTCGTAGAGAAGGGTGATTATGTGAAGGTAGGACAGAGGATCGGAGACGTACAGGCCTTTGTCAGCGCACCTATCTTCTCCAGCGTCAGCGGAACAGTCAAGTCAATTGACAAAGTCCGTGGTTCAATGGGCGGCTTTGAAACTCACATAGTTATCGAGCCGGACAAGAAGCAGGAGGTCAGCGAAGAAGTTCAGGTACCTGTCATAAACAGCTTTGAGGATTTCATCAAAGCTGCAAGAGACAGCGGTATGGTAGGTCTGGGAGGAGCTTCCTTCCCGACTCACGTAAAGCTGAATCCTAAGAACCTCGATGAGTGTGAGTACCTGGTGGTCAACGCAGCAGAGTGCGAACCGTTTATCACCACAGATAACAGAGAAATGGTAGAGAATGGTCAGGACGTTCTCGACGGCATGAAGATGATCATGCAGTGGCTGAATCTCAAAAAAGGATTCATCGGTATCGAGACAAACAAGCCTGATGCTATCGCAAATCTCAAGAGACTGATCGAACAGAACGAAATCGACGACATCGAGATCGTACCGCTTCCGTCCAGCTATCCGAAGGGAGCTGAGCGTGTACTCGTTTACGAGGTTACAGGCAAGACTATGAACGCGGGCGTACTTCCTGCACAGCTCGGAGTCATTCTCGACAACGTTTCGACTATCGGCGTTCTGGCTGAGTATCTCAAGACAGGAATGCCTATCGTAAGAAGAAGAGTCACGGTCGACGGCGATGCAGTTACTGAGCCTAAAAACGTGTATGTTCCGATCGGTACAAGGATCGCTGACGTAGTTGCATTCTGCGGCGGCTATAAGAAAGAGCCTCGCAAGATCATCATGGGCGGACCTATGATGGGAAGAGCGACAAAGTCAGACGAATCCCCTACAATGAAGAATACATCCGCTATACTTTGCTTCAGTCAGGAGATGGCAGAAGTCAAGGAAGAGACAGCCTGTCTCAACTGCCAGCGCTGCCATTCAGCTTGTCCGTTCGGCCTGATGCCTAGCATCTTCGCTGACGCCTACGAAGCTAAGGATGTAGACAAACTCAACAGATTCAACGTCATGCAGTGCATGGAGTGCGGCAGCTGCTCGTACACATGCCCGGCCAGACGCCCGCTTGCTCTTACTAACAAGCTGGCAAAGATGATGGTAAAGGAGGCATCGAAGTAATATGGATAACAAGTTTCATACCAATTTGATCGTATCCTCCTCCCCGCATATCGTAACGGAATCGGATACCACCAGGCTGATGGGATCGGTGCTTCTGGCACTCGCCCCTGCATGGATCGCCAGCATCTACATCTTCGGCCTCAGGGCCCTGCTGCTGTCGGTCGTATGCGTAGCAGCCAGCGTACTCTTCGAGTACCTTTTCAATGCAATCGTACATAAGAAACAGACGGTTGGAGACCTTTCCGCTGCTCTTACAGGACTGCTGATCGCGTTCAACGTACCGGCAAACTTCCCGTTCTGGCAGGCCGTCATCGGATGCCTCTTCGCTATAGTAGTAGTTAAGGGGCTCTTCGGAGGACTCGGAAAGAACTTCTCTAACCCGGCTATCACAGCACGTATCTTCCTGTTCATCTCGTTCTCAGCAAACATGTCCACATGGCCTGTAACGAGACTCGCAGGAGCTACCGATGCAACAACAGGTCCTACACCTCTTGCACTTTACGCAGAGGGAAGCCAGGATCAGATCCCTGATCTCCTTCACCTCTTCCTCGGATTCCACGGCGGATCCACAGGTGAGGTCTGTGCACTTGCACTGCTGATCGGCGGCATCTATCTGATCGCCCGCAAGGTCATCAGCCCGATCATCCCTTGTGCTTTCATCGGCACGGTTTTCGTATTCGGACTGATCGCAACAGGAAGCCCTTACTGGGCACTCTTCCACGTGCTGTCAGGCGGCGTAATGCTCGGAGCTTTCTTCATGGCTACAGACTATGTCACATCGCCAAAGCTGCCGCTCGGCCAGCTGATCTTCGGTATTGGCTGCGGCATCATCACAATGAGCATCAGACTCTTCGGTTCGTATCCTGAAGGCGTATCCTTCTCGATCCTGCTGATGAACATCTGCACACCGCTGCTCAACAACCTGTCCTACAAGTTCTATCTGAAGGAGGGAGGTGCTAAGAATGGAAAATAAAAACAGCGCATTCAAGGAGTTCATCTCGCCTATCCTCGTGCTTGTAGTGATATGCTTCGTGACAACATTCCTGCTGGCATTCACATACGGCGTAACGGCACCTATCATTGCGGATAATACCGCAAAGGCTGCAAGCGAGGCACGTATGGAGCTCCTGCCTGACGCAGACAACTTCAGCCCTAGTGATGCAAACCCTTACATCCTCGAGGATGGCAAGGTTTATGTCGAGGACTGCTATGTTGCTGACAACAAGGCAGGCATGGTTGTTACCGTAAAGACCAACTCCTATGGCGGAATGCTTACCGCAATGGTCGGAATCGACAAGGACGGAGCGATTACCGGAGTAAAGGTCACAGATCACGCTGATACACCGGGCGTAGGTACCAAGGCACATGATGCCGGACATCTTTCGCAGTACGTCGGACTTACTGAGCTTACGAGCGATCAGGTCAAGAACGATTCATCCGTTCAGCACGTGACAGGAGCATCCGTATCATCGGGAGCTATCCACAAGGCTGTATACTGCGCACTTGCTCAGTTTGATGCGATGGGAGGTGTTAAGTAATGGAAAAGAAAAGTAAGCTTTCAATACTGACCAACGGTATCATCAAGGAGAACCCTACACTGGTACTCCTGCTCGGAACCTGCCCGTTCCTCGCTACATCTTCATCGCTGATCAATGCGCTCGGAATGGGACTCTCGGCAACAGCCGTACTGATTTGTTCCAACATCGTTATTTCGCTGCTGCGTAAAGTGATCCCTGATAAGGTCAGGATCCCTTGCTACATCGTAGTTATCGCCGGATTCGTAACACTGGTGCAGTTCGTGCTCCAGGCTTACGCTCCGGACATCAATAAGGCACTGGGAGTATTCATCCCGCTGATCGTAGTTAACTGCATCATCCTCGGTCGTGCTGAGGCGTTCGCGAACAAGAACTGCGTGGTCGATTCCGCACTTGACGGTATCGGCATGGGTATCGGTTTCACACTCGCTCTCGCAGCCATGGGAGCTATCAGAGAACTTCTGGGAACAGGCTGCCTTCTTGGCTTCACTATCATCCCTAGCTTCTCGATCGGCTTCTTCAATCTCCCTCCGGGCGGATTCTTCGTATTCGGAGTGCTGATTGCGATCATGCAGGCTGCTACAAAGGGCAAGGCTCTCAAGGCTAAGAGCTTCAGCTGTGGACTGTGCCCGATGTACAATTCGTGCAACACAGCAGAAGCCAATGAGGAAGTTGCAGCAGAAAAGGCAGCTAAGGCTGCTCAGGCAGTATAGGAAGGAGGACAGACATGATAGTAAACCTTATAGTCATCTTCATGGGAATAGTCCTCGTTAATAACTTCGTACTGTCCCAGTTCCTTGGAATCTGCTCATTCCTCGGAGTATCAAACAAAATGAGCTCATCCGTCGGTATGGGCGGCGCGGTAGTCTTCGTAATGGTTATCGCCGAACTCGTTACCTGGCCGGTAATGCAGCTTCTCAACAAATTCGAGATCGGATATCTGCAGACTGTAGTATTCATTCTCGTAATCGCCGCACTCGTACAGTTCGTAGAGATGTTCATGAAGAAATACCTGCCAGCCCTCCAGAAGGCCCTCGGTATCTTCCTCCCGCTCATCACAACAAACTGCGCTATTCTCGGTGCGACTATCAATGCAATAAGTTATGGTTATTCCTACGTTGAGTCCGTAGTGTATGCTTTCGGAGCAGGTGTCGGCTACATGGTAGCCATGGTCCTCTTCGCCGGCATCCGTGAGGAGAAGCTCAATAACATGGACGCTATCCCGACACCTTTCAAGGGCGTTGGAATCATCCTTGTTTCTGCTTCCATCATGGCACTTTCATTCATGGGCTTCACCGGGATGTTCCAGTAAGGAGGTAGAAAGATGAGTGGAGTAATGACACCTGTACTGCTCGTTGCAGTAATCGGTCTCGTCTGTGCCGGCCTTCTGGTATTCGCATCCAAGGTATTCCATGTAGCAGTAGACGAGAGAGTAACTCAGGTCAGAGAGGTGCTGCCTGGCGCTAACTGCGGCGGCTGCGGATTCGCAGGCTGCGATGACTATGCAGCAAACCTCGTTGCTGACGAAGCACTGCCTTGCACAAAGTGCTCCCCGGGCGGAGCTGCTGTTGCGGCACAGATCGCCGAAATTCTCGGAAGATCAGCCGGAGCTACAGAGCCTCAGGTGGCACAGGTAATGTGCAACGGCACATGCGAAGCATCCCGTACAGTACTCGAATGGCAGGGCATGCAGTCCTGCAAGGGAGCAAAGGGATGGTTCACATCACCGAACGCCTGCATGTTCGGATGTATCGGACTCGGCGATTGTGCAAATGCATGCCAGTTTGATGCAATCGGTGTTGTTGACGGTGTTGCGAAGGTCAACAGAGAAAACTGCGTGGCTTGCGGCGCGTGCGTAGGCGTTTGCCCGCAGAAGATCATCAAGCTCGTACCAAAGAAGAATCAGGTACATGTTCTGTGCTCATCCACAGACAAGGGCGCTGTTGCACGCAAGAACTGCGACAATGCATGCATCGGCTGCATGAAGTGCACCACAGTCTGCAACTTTGACGCTATCCATGTTGAGGACTTCCTCGCAAGGATCGACGCCGACAAGTGCAAGAGCTGCGGACTCTGCGCAGCGATCTGCCCGACCGGCGCTCTGAATAGCTTCAAGAAGCTGCCTAAGAAGGAAGCCGCTGAAAAGGCTGCTGCAGCAAAGAAGGCTAAGGCCGCTGCTGCAAAGGCAAAAGAGGCAGAAGCTGCCAAGGCGTAAAAACCTGATATTACAATTTAAGTCCCGGTCCACGGACCGGGACTTTTGTTTTAGCTATAAACTGTAGGATTGTTATGACAAGGGGCAGGAACTGCTGTAAAATAATAAAAAACCGGTTGTGGAATCGAGGTGATCCGAAATGAAAGGCCGCATCAGAAAAATCCTTTCCCTGATGATAATATGTTCACTGACATTTGTGTCGCTGGGGATTTCTGCATTCGCAGGACCAGTCAATGCTGCGTCAAAGCCTTCGCTTTCAAAGAAGACTGTGAGCCTGAAAAAAGGAAAGAAAACAACAGTCAAGCTGAAGAACGCCAGGAAAAAGGTGGTCTGGAAGACCAGCAACAAAAAAATAGTAAAAATTGTAAAGACAAAGGGCAAATACCGCAGCACAGTCACTATCAAGGGCCTGAAGAAGGGCACTGCATATGTCACAGCAAAGTACGGAAAAAAGAAATACAAATGCAAGGTAAAGGTCGGATATACAAAACCGGCACCGCAGCCTGTTCCGCAGCCGGAGCCAGAGGAGAACATAGAAACGCTGCCTTTGAGCGGATCATCTGAGAACCTGTCAGCTGCCTTTACCAGGATCCCTGCAGGAAACAGCTCTGATAATGAGGCATTCCGCAGTGCTGTAACGGATTTCTCTGTAGACCTGTTCAGCAGAGTATCCGCGGCCGAGACAGCAGCGGGCAATAACGGCAACATTCTTGTGTCACCGGATTCCGTTGAAACAGCGCTTGCCATGCTCGAGCTCGGTGCATCCGGAGATACTCTGGAAGAAATGAAGGCCGTGCTGGGCGGAGGAATGGACCATGATGACTTTTGCAGCTATATTGCCGGCATGAATGACAGACTCGAGGGCTCGGAAAACATTATCTTCCAGCAGGCCAATTCCATCTGGGCCAGAAAAGACGTGATGACGGTCTACGACAGCTTCCTCCAGCAGAATAAGGACTATTTCGATTCCGAATTCTACGTTGCACCGTTCAACAATGAGACAGTAGCCGACATAAACAGCTGGGTCTACAACAATACTCGGAACATGATACGCGAGGTGATAAACGCGCTGTATGATGATGACAGGATGGTCCTGGTAAATACAACTGTGTTTGAGGGAAAATGGGCAGTGCCGTTCGAAAACGTTAAAGACGGAACATTCACCAATTCCGCAGGCAAAGCAGAAAAAGCCACAATGCTTAACGAGCTCGGATCCTGCAATTACTTCAAGCTGAACGGAGCTAAATGCTTCGAACGAAGATATAAAGGCGGTGAGATATCGTTCGTCGGCATACTTCCTCCTGAGGGCACTACGGTCGATGACTTTGTTCAGGGTATGAGCGGCAGCGACTTCAGGTCAGCATGGAAAAATATGAGCAGGAGCCCTGTCAGGCTTACCATGCCTGAGTTCAGCTATGATTACGGAACAGAGCTCGAAACCGTGCTGCAGGACATGGGCATGGAGAAGGCATTTTCTGATATGGCGGATTTCTCTGCAATGGGTGAACCTTCTGCCATGGTTGACAGGGTCATACATAAGACTCATATCGAACTTGACCGTAATGGTACAAAGGCCGCAGCTGCCACTGCTATTGTTGCCAAAGAAAGCAGCGCCTTTATCGAGAACCCGATCGAGATCAGGATGGACAGACCGTTTGTCTATGCTTTGGTAGATACCGGAACAGGCATACCGCTGTTTATCGGCACCGTAAAAACACTTAATTAGCATGCAAGCCCGGGTACCGGTAATAACCAAGGCCCGGGCTTTTTTCATGCTTTCAGAAGCACAGCCGGGTTCAGCAGACATTATCGCCGCAGGCTGGTATAACTCCTCCGTAACTGACCCGGTGCAGTTCACCTGCCTCACAGATGTACAGATCATTTGCAAGGACCTCATTGTCCCTGACGACAGTACTGTTTGCAGAACGTACCAGGTCAGCCAGCTGCTGAGGGTCCTGATCTTCTGCGGCAATGAGTATGAGCTCATGAACGGATGAAGGAAGTACGTAGAAATCTCCGCCAAGCAGTTCATGGATACGGTCGATCATGCCTGGATAGAACAGGACTCCCGCGCCCCAGTAAAGCATTGAATTGCTGAGCACAAAAGCCGGCCCTGCTCCTGCCGGCGCCCTGCCGGACTTTTGCTCAAGCAGGTTCACGCAATCACCGGGTTCACCTATGATCGATTCACCCAGATCATGCAATACCGGCGGGAATTGTTCTACTGTGTTCTTCAGAGCTATGTCAAAGAGCTTCTTTCTGCTCATGTTATATTCCTTCAGAAGATCCTTTGTTATGACAACGCCGTACTCGCCTTGTGCAACCTCAGCAATATACACGAAGCCGCCACCTAATTCATGGTAGGTAAGACCTTTGAGATAGTTCCTGTTTCTGCTCTTATTAAGCATCCTTACTCTCAGCCTGTCAGTATCTCCAAGCAGATTGACAGAGCTATCTGCAAGCACATTTGCCATATCCATGCTCTGGACTGCCGATTCTATGGCATTGTGAGAAAGATCTGCAATAGAAGCGCCGTCTTTATACGCCATGTAAAAATCTTCAATGTAGAATGTAGGGGCACATAACAGGCCTTCTTTTATGAAAAGGACTCCGTTCAGTTCACCGCGCTGAGCCTTGCTTACTTTCCGTTCTTCTATTGCCATGTCGGCCGGGCCTGTTTCACAAAGCATGTTACGGCACTGTGAAACGAACTCCTCCTTGAAACTCATCAGATCCAGCATTATAGTTAAACTCCTTTCTTGCGTTCCTGCATGTCAAAAGTATTTTGTTCGTAAGGTAGGCAGCCCCATACTCTGCAGAAGGGAAGGGGCTGCCATTTGGGGAAAGCCAACTATTATGAAAACAGTTGGGTTGTGGGCTCACATTAAGCCAAACCGGTGCCATGAGTCAAATTGCAGAAAAGAACAGGCTTTTGCCTGTGATACCAAGGGTTAAAGCCTGTTTTCGAACATGCAGGGTGGGGTTTATGTTGAAAATAGTGCGAAAAATGTTGATAATAGTGCAGCAAAATCATTACGGACAAGGCTGTTGAAAAGCAGGAAGGACCATGGCAACTCTGCCGGCACGCTTGAAGAAAAAAGTCCTTGCTTGTAAAATATGAATCATAAAAGGCTAATAAAGGAGATCGTTGAAATGATCGATGAATATATAAAGGCTTTAAAAGCCGGTGAAAAAGAATACAAGGCCAGGCTCGCAGAAGGAGAGTATCCATATTTGCCTGCGCTTGATGACGTATGCCCGGATAACGACACGCTGACACAGAGAAGTCTCGGGCTTATGGAGATTCCGGTCGATCTGATCGCCGGGACCAAGACCCGCGGCAGGCAGAATTCGTTTGCGCCGGGCTTCATGCCGCTGCTCGACAGCGACACGGAATTCGCAGCTAAATGGAGCAATCTTTATCAGGCTCAGCTGAACGAAGGGTTCAACAGCCCGATCAAAGCCTATGAATACCTGCACAGATTCTATGTGCAGGAAGGCAACAAGCGTGTTTCAGTCAGCAGATTCCTTGAGATGCCGACCATAATGGCCGACGTGATAAGAGTCCTGCCTTCGGCAGAGGTGCTGGATGAAAATCCGGTATATTCAGAGTTTCTGGATTTCTACAGAGTAGCTCCTGTCTATGATATCGTCTGCGAGGAGCCGGGCGCTTACGCTGATATTGCAGAGGTCCTCGGCAGAAGCATCGATAAAGACGCAGAGCCGTGGCCTGACGAACTGGTGAGGGAGCTGAAGTCGGCATACTGGAGATTCTGCAAAGTGATCAATACACTGCAGGGGAAGATACCGGACATGGCGCTGGGAGATGCATTCCTTGTATACCTGCGTATTTTCACAGGCGATGCGCTGACAAACCAGCCTGAAAGAGAAGTTGAAAAAAAGCTGAGGAGCATCCGCCAGGAACTTGTTATAGCTAAGAGTAAGGATAATGTTTCGCTGGTCGAGTCATCTGATGAGGCGGCCAACGCGGGAGGTCTGATAACAAAGGCAGAAAAGCTGGTTGCCGGACCGGATTCCCTGCTAAGCAAAGTGCTGCCTGCTGTTACTTACTCAAAAAAGAATCCGCTTAAAGCAGCTTTCATATATGACAAAAGGCCGGAGGAGTCAAACTGGCTTTCTGATCATGAACTCGGCCGGCACGAACTCGAGGAAACGTATGGCGGAATAGTAAAGACCGAAAGGTTCATAGCAGACGGAGAGGATTATGCTTCTTTCGATGATGCCACGGAGGCAGCAGTCGAATGGGGAGCTGATGTCGTATTCACGCCTTCCGTAAGGCAGATGGATGATGCCCTCCGTGTTGCTATCAAATATAAGAATATCAAGTTCCTGAACTGCTCTGTAAATCTGGCTCACCATGCAGTGCGCACATATTACGCGAAGCTTTATGAAGCAAAGTTCCTTGCCGGGTTGGTAGCCGGAGCAGCTGCTGCTGCAGATGGATCTCACAGGATAGGATACTGTTCAGGCATGCCTGTTTACGGTACCGTGGCCGGTATCAATGCTTTTGCGATCGGTGCTGCAATGGCCGATCCGAAAGTAAAGATCTGCCTCGACTGGTCCGCAAAACGTGACGCCAACTGGTGGTGGGATATGGTCAATGACGGCATTCATGTTGTATCGGCGGTCGATTCGCTTCACAACACAGACGGAAGCGCCGCATACGGAGTCTGTCGTGTTGAGAAATGTGAGCCGGGAATGGGCAATGACCTTTCCGGTGCATGCCTCATCACAAATCTTGCTGCCCCTGTCTACAGGTGGGGAAAGCTTTACGAAATAATCATAAAGACGATCATTGAAGGCACTTACAGTTCCAGTGCTGTAGATAAAAAGGATCGTGCTACGAATTACTGGTGGGGCATGATCTCGGGTGTTGTAGACATCGAACTGTCAGACGCCATCTCGCCTTACACGAGAAAGCTGGTGCAGATACTCCGCCGCAATATCACCAGCGGAAACCTGAATCCGTTTGACGGTGAGCTCCGCAGCCAGGAAGGTATTGTAAGGCGCGTGGAAGATGCTCCTCTTACGAGCATGGAAGTTATCAAGATGGACTGGCTGAATGAGAACATCATCGGTGAGATCCCTAAAATCGATACTCTGGTGGCAGAAGCAAAAGCCGCGGTCAAACTCAGCGGCGTGGAGAAGTCGAAGTCCGGAACAAAATAAGAAGCGGCAACCAGACAGAATGAAAATACTGCTGATATCAGATTCTGAAGAAAGGTACCTTTGGGACAACTGGACGGAGGCGACCGCAGAAAGACTTGCGGATGTCAGTCTTATATTGTCCGCTGGAGACCTTAAACACTCCTACCTGGAATTCCTGGTGACGATGCTGAATGTGCCGCTTGTATATGTAAGAGGCAATCACGACGGAGGATACGATACGGATCCTCCGGAGGGCTGCGACGATGCTGACGGAAAAGTACTTGAAGTCGAGTGCGGAACGGGGTCATCGAAGCAGAAAATACGGATACTGGGACTTGGCGGTTCGATGCGGTATAAAGACGATTCTTCCGACATGTATACCGAACGTGAGATGGAGGAGCGCGTCAGAAAAGTGGAGCGCGCCATCCGAAAGAGAAGGATTCTGGATGCGCTTTTACCGTCCGGCAGAAGCGCCGGTGATGGAAGCGCGTCAGGCAGGCCTGCTTTCGACATCCTGCTTACGCACGCGCCGTGCCGCGGTTACGGCGACATGGAAGACCTGCCTCACCGCGGCTTCGAGTGCTTCAATTATCTTCTCAATAAATACAGCCCGCAGCTGCATTGCTACGGGCATGTCCATCGTGAGTATGGTGAAATGAAGAGGAACATCAGACATCCTTCGGGTACGCTGCTCATAAACTGCAGCGGCTACCAGATCATCGATTCCGAGACGCTTTGATGGCTTTATCCATCTTTCGCTCGGCGTCGCGCTTTGCCTGGGCCTCGCGCTTGTCGTAATTCTTTTTACCTCGCGCCAGTCCGAGCTCCACTTTGCACCTGCCGTTTTCATCAAGATAAACAGACAGCGGTATCAGGGTCAGTCCCTGCTGCGTTTTGACGATGCCGTACAGTTTGTTTATCTCTTTTTTATGCATCAAAAGAGTGCGGACCCTGAGAGGATCTACGTTGTAGCGGTTGCCCTGCTCGTATGGAGCGATATGCATGCCGGTCACTACGAGTTCACCCTTGCTGGTGATCTTGGCGTAACTCTCCTTGATGCTGCAGGAGCCTTTGCGTATCGATTTGATCTCAGTGCCGGTCAGCACGATGCCCGCCTCAAAGCGGTCTTCGATAATGTAATCGTGGAACGCTTTCTTGTTATTTGCGACTGTCTTGCGTGAACGTTTTGCCAATTCTGTTCTCTTCTGCCTTTAAAACTTTTTTATCTTGTTGAACGGAAACAGTCTGACTACTACCTTTCCCCTGATGCTGTCCCTTTGAATGTTGCCGACCTCGTTGCGCCTAGAATCTACGCTGCCTGCACGGTTGTCTCCCATACAGAAGTAGGATCCGTCAGGGACGGTGTAGGTTTCTCCTTCAGGCGGTATTTCGAACGCCGGAGTATAGCCGTCCTTCAGGTAGTCCTCGTGATAGGCTTCTCCGTTGATGTAGAGCTGATCATTTTTGATCATTATCTCATCGCCCGGAAGACCTATGACACGCTTGATGAGAAGCTTATCCTTGCCGGAATCTTCGTTCACCAGATTGCTCTGGAAAATGATTATGTCGCCGCGCTCCGGGTCATGGTTTTTATACGCCAGCCTGTACATGATCAAATAGTCATTTTCATGGAAGGTATCCTCCATGGAGGTTTGCTTTACGATAGTAGGTCTGATGAAATAGAGTACCGCAGCCGCCAGGCAGACGGCAATGAGGATGTCTATGATCAGGCTCTTAAAAAAGCTGCCTGCCTTCTGACCGGCTGTCGGCTTTTCTGCATGTTCACCCTGTGCAGCGCCGCTCCAGAAATCCTCACGGTCTTCTTCATTCATTCCTGTTTTCAGATTACTTGTCTTGTATCTGTCTGATCTCATGTCTTCTTCCTTTTTGTTTGTAATATTAGCCCGGGGCAATTATCTGCTCCTCAGCCCGCTGATTATTTCATTGAACCTTGCAGGGACAGGCGCTTCAAAAGCTTTCCCTTTAAGATAACCCAGCACTGCGTACTCCGGTGCCGCACCTGAAAACTCGATCCGGCATGCATGCAGCAGCTGTGTCGAAAGACCAAAGCGCTCACGCATATATCTGTTGACTGCAGCAGCTCCGCGGTCTGCGTATTTGCTGTCACCTGCCAGCGGATGCCCTATGCTCGCAAGATGAGCTCTTATCTGGTGGGACCGTCCGGTCACCAGCTCGATTTCACAGAGCGTCGCCTTCAGTCCGTTTCCGAATGAGAAAACCTCGAGAGGCCGTACGATGGTCTCGATGTCCTTGCCGCCCTCATCCAGTATCTTCACCTTGTTCATGGTTTCATCCTTTACAAGAGAGCCGCTGAGATGCTGTTCTTCCCTGATCGCACCGCAGGCGACAGTAAGATAGAACTTGCGGATGTCATCCTCGCGTATCATGCGGGCAAGCTCACGCATTGACGAAGCAGTCTTGCCGAACAGGACCATGCCGGTCGTGTTGCGGTCGAGCCTGTTCACAGGAGCAGGAACAAAGACTTTTTCGTTTCGCGGATCGTAAGCTCCGGCCGCGATGAGGTAGTCCTTTACCTGGTTGGCCAGATGGTCCTTCTTCTCGTGTGAGTCTCCATGGGTCAGCAGACCGAAAGGCTTGCTCGCTATCAGAATCTGATCATCTTCATAAACTATCCTGAAAGTACGCTTAGCCCGGGACGCTTTCTTCACAGCACCCGTACCAAAAGCACCCTTGCCGCGCGAGAGTTTCTCAAAAACTTCGTCGGACAGATAGAGCGTAAGGATGTCTCCCTCATTCAGAATATATGATTCGCTCCTGCGCTTTGCGTCGACTTTGGCGTCCTTGCGGATTATCCTGTAGATCTCGCTCAGGGACGCTCCCGGAAGGTATTTTCTCAGGAATCTGTCGAGCCTGCGCCCGGCGTCATTCGCGGTGATTTGGATTTCTCTCATAACAGCATTTATTCTACCACGAGGGAGCCTCTTCCTCAACACAGATACATTGCAAATACCGAGTTCTGCAAGTATACTTATTATGTAATATTATTGGTGTGAGAGGGCGGAAGTCTGTACGGCGGCGCCCAATGGAGGAAAAAGGAGAGCGAAATGCTTAACGATTATAATCTCACCATGCTGACGGATTTCTATGAGATCACGATGGCAAATGGATACTTCAACTCAGATATCAGAGACGCGGAAGCTTGTTTCGACGTGTTCTTCAGACGTGTTCCGGATGGCGGCGGATTTGCCATCATGGCCGGACTCGAGCAGATCATAGCTTACATGAAGCGCCTCAGCTTTACCGAAGAGGATACCGATTATCTCAGAAGCAAAAACTGCTTCAGCGAAGAATTCCTCGAGTTCCTCAGAGACTTCAAGTTCAAGTGCGACGTATGGGCAGTGCCTGAAGGCTACCCGATATTCCCGCACGAACCTGTAATGATAGTCAAGGGGCCGCTGATCCAGGCGCAGTTCGTAGAGACATTCATACTGATGCAGTTCAACCACCAGAGCCTCGTGGCAACAAAGTCGAACCGTATCGTAAGGTCAGCTCAGGGCAGACCTGTAATGGAGTTCGGAACAAGGCGTGCACACGGAGCAGACGCGGCGGTCTACGGAGCAAGAGCATCATACATCGCAGGCTGCGTAGGCACGGCATGTACCATTGCAGACCGTAACCATCATGTTCCGGCTCTCGGAACCATGGCACACAGCTGGGTGCAGAGTTTCGATACCGAATACGAAGCGTTCTACAAGTATACAGAACTCTATCCACAGAATGCGACGCTGCTGATCGATACATACAACGTGCTCAAGTCGGGACTTCCTAACGCCATCAAGGTGTTCAAGGAGCTCAAGCCGGAGAAGATGGGCGTACGTATCGATTCCGGAGATATCACATACCTGACTAGGGAATGCCGCAAGGTGCTCGATGCAGAAGGCCTTACAGACTGCAAGATCGTTATCAGCAACTCGCTCGATGAATATATCATCAGAGACGTTATTCTCGAAGGTGCCAAGATCGACTCGTTCGGCGTAGGCGAGAGACTCATTACGGCCAGGTCGGAACCGGTATTCGGCGGCGTTTACAAGCTGTCGGCTATCTGGAAGGACGGCAAGATGGTGCCTAAGATGAAGATCTCGGAGAACGTAGAGAAGATCACCAACCCGGGATTCAAGAAAGTCGTCAGATTCTACGGAAATGATCATGGAAAGGCGATCGCAGATCTTATCATGCTGAGAGATGAGCCTATTCCTGACGGCAAGCCATTCGAGATTTTCGACCCTAACGCTGTATGGAAGCGTAAGGTAGTGTATGATTATACTGCAGTTGAGCTTCTCGTACCTATCTTCGAGAAGGGTGAGCTGGTATACGAGGAACCGGATATCGATCAGATCAAGGCAACATGCACCGAGCAGGTAGACAAGCTCTGGGGCGAAGTGCTCAGATTCGAGAATCCGCAGACCTACTACGTTGACCTCAGCAAACCGCTCTGGAATATGAAGCACGATTTGCTTAACAAATTCGGCTCATCCAATCTTTAAAAACTAAGGAAAGCAGCGGCTCTCACTGTGCAGGCGGGGGCCGCTTTTTTACAGACCATAGGAATCGGACTGATTTATTTATGAAAAAAGGACTGATACTCGAAGGCGGAGCGATGCGCGGGATGTTCACATGCGGAGTGATTGACGTCTTCATGGAAAACGGAATAAATTTTGACGGAGCAGCCGGGATCTCAGCAGGAGCTACTTTCGGCTGCAATTTAAAATCACATCAGATCGGCAGGGCGATAAGATACAACAAGAAGTACAGCAGGGACTGGCGCTACTGCAGTCTCAGGTCGCTCATAAAGACAGGCGATCTGTATGGAGCTGAATTCTGCTATCACACAATGCCGGAAAAGCTGGATCCGTTTGACAGAGAAACTTTTGAAAAGGATCCACTTGAGTTTTACATCGGAGCCACGGATGTGGAGACCGGAGAGGTGCGTTTTCATAAATGCACGGACGGAGGAGATGAAGACATAGAATGGATGCGCGCTTCGGCTTCTATGCCTGTCGTATCCAGCATCGTATCGGTCGATGGATATAAGATGCTCGATGGCGGGATCGTGTGCTCAGTCCCGTATGAATACATGGAGCAGCATGGCTATGACAGAAATGTCATCATTCTGACCAGGCAGAAGGGATACAGAAAGAAAAAGAGTCCGATCGTGCCGCTGGTCAAACTGGTACTCAGGAAGTATCCGGCAATGGGAAAAGCGATGGCAGTCAGACATATCGGTTACAATAATCAGATGGAAGATATAGACCGCAAGGAGGCGCTTGGAGAGGTGCTTGTCATAAGGCCGCCGGAGGATCCCGGGATCGGCAGAACTGAGAAGGATCCTGAAGAGCTCGAGCGCGTATACCAGATGGGACGAAGCGAAGCGCTCCGCAGACTTCCGGATGTAAAGGAATTCCTAGGCTGTTAAACTGCGGGTGTATTGACAAATCCGTGCAATCGTATAGAATAGTGGGGCGGCGGAAGGATTCTGCCGCCCATGATCACTTGTGGGGGTGTAAAGGTTTCGACAGGTGTGTGGAACAAGGATAAGCGAGCCGTGGCGGTGATCCACGTAAAAAGTACCCGTTCAAAAGAAACGCTAAAACAAACAACAATTTCGCACTGGCTGCATAGTTCAGCC
>JAFWMD010000065.1 GCA_017510725.1 Mogibacterium sp.
AGGAAGATGGCAGCGTAGTGATCCCTGAGGCGTTAAGACCTTACATGGGCGGACGTGAAATAATCAAATAGTGGGGACATGGAGACAGGGGACGGTCTGTCTCCTTTTTTGGTGGAGACAGAGAACCGTCCCCTGTCTCCTCCTGTCTCCTTTTTTTAAAAAACCTTCAATTTGCATCCCCTGCGGGGGCTTGTGAGCCCCGGAAACTGCAAATATAATTTAAGTGTACAAAAACCAGGGAGGTGCTTTTATGCATATGGCAGATGCTTTGCTGGCTCCGGCAGTTGCTGCGACAATGTATGCCGCATCGGCAACAGCAGCCGGCGTTTCGATCCACAAACTGAAAAAAGATGATGAACCGTCAAAGCTTCCGGTAATGGCGGTAACGTCCGCGCTTGTATTTGCGGGACAGATGATAAACTATACGATCCCGGGAACCGGTTCCTCAGGCCATATGTGTGGAGGAATGATGCTGTCGGCCTTGCTTGGGCCGTACGCCGGTTTCCTGTCAATGATAGTGATACTGGCGATCCAATGCTTGTTCTTTGCCGACGGGGGGCTTATGGCCCTGGGGGCCAACTGCTGGAACATGGCTTTCTACGGGTGCTTCGTCGGCTACTTCCTGATCTGGCGTCCTATAATGAACGGCAAATGGTTCGGCGAGGGCAAGAGTGCTGAGAGGGCACGAATAATCGCCGCCTCGATAATAGGCTGCGTAATCACCTTGCAGCTGGGAGCGTTCTCCGTAGTGCTTGAAACAAGCTTATCCGGAATAACTGAGCTGCCGTTCGGCGCATTCTGCGCGCTGATGCAGCCTATCCATCTGGCTATCGGTCTTGTTGAGGGACTTATCACAGCAGCCGTGCTCGTATTCGTGCATGACTCCCGTCCGGAGCTGCTGTCAGGAGTAGAGCTCAGCGAGGGTGAGAGCGCAAAGCGTTCGCTCAAGACAGTCGTTGCCGTCCTGGCAGTCGTTGCACTCGTAGTAGGCGGCGGACTGAGCCTGATGGCAAGCTCCAACCCGGATGGCCTTGAGTGGGCACTCTTTGGAAACGCAGACGGCGGATACTCCACCAACATGGGACTTGATGAGGAGAATTTCGGAGTCGAAAGCTCGGCGGCCGAAAAGGCAGGCTCCATTCAGGAGAAGACCTCATTCTTACCGGACTATGCATTCCCTGGCAGCGAGTCGGCCGCCGGAACGACAGTATCCGGAATAGTCGGATCTGCAATAGTTGCGGGAGTCGCGATCCTGATCTGCCTTATCGGCGGATTCTTCCGCAAGAGAAAACTTAAAACGGAATAAACCATACTCTTTTCCCTCTCTCTCTAAAAGATATGGTATATTTTAAGGGGCATCGCAAGATGCCCCTTATTGATGATTATTATCACTACATGAAAAAAAGGGGACTGTCCCCATCTTACCCATATTAATTCAGGAAATGAACAAAATGCAGAAAGCTTTGGCCGAGCTTTCGGAGATGGACGAACTGGCTGCGCGCCGGTCACCGGTCCATTCTCTGCATCCTGCGGCAAAGCTGCTCACAACGATCGTATATATCCTTGTCACGCTCTCGTTCGACAAGTACGACCTCAGCGGAATCGTCCCGATGGTGCTGTGGCCTGTTTTGATGTTTACGATCAGCGGGGTCAATGTCCGCACGTGCTTCTACAGGCTGCGCATCGTGCTTCCTCTTGTGATGGCGGTCGGACTGTTCAACCCATTTTTCGATAAAGAGATAATGGTGAGCATAGGCGGTATCGGAGTGTCGGGTGGGGTGATCTCTATGATCACACTGATGCTGAAGGGAGTGTTCTGCCTTATGGCGTCGTTCCTGCTCATGGCAACGACCAAGATAGACAGCCTCTGCGCGGCTCTTCGCAAACTGCATGTACCTGCAATGATGGTGTCTCTCCTGCAGCTGACATACAGGTATGTTGGAGTCATGACAGAGGAGCTGGCGGTCATGACAGACGCGTATCACCTGCGCGCACCGGGTCAGAAGGGCATACACATTTCTGCATGGGGATCCTTTCTCGGCCAGCTGCTTCTTAGGAGCATGGACAGGGCGCAGGAACTTTTCTCGAGCATGATGCTCCGCGGATACCATGACCATTTCCATTACGCGGACATAGACCGTTTCAAAATGCGTGACGCACTGTTTATGGCGGGCTGCATTTTGTTCTTCCTGCTATTGAGATACGGGAATATTGCCCAGCTCATCGGCGGGCTGGTTGTATGAAACTAACGGGGACTGTCCCCTTTAGAATTGGAGATATACAGATGATTGAATTCCGGAATGTAAATTTCGCTTACGAAAAAGGCAAGGAAGTACTGCACGACCTGTCGTTCAATATCGAAAAGGGAGAATCGGTCGGACTGATCGGGGCCAATGGCGCGGGCAAGTCCACCATCATGAAGCTCCTGCTCGGTCTGCTGCAGGGTGAGGGTAAGGTTCTGATCGACGGCATCGAGGTAAAGAAGGAAACACTCGGCGATATCCGCGCCAGGCTGGGCTTTGTGCTGCAGAACTCCGACAACCAGATGTTCATGCCAACTGTATACGAAGATATGATATTCGGGCCGCTCAACTACGGCCTCAGCCGTGAGGTGGTCGACAAGCGTGTAGACGAAGTGCTCGAACGGCTTGGACTCGAATACCTCAAGCACCGCTATAACCACAAGATATCCGGTGGCGAAAAGCGCATGGCTGCAATCGCAACTATACTTGCCATGGAGCCGGCTGCCATTCTTATGGATGAGCCGACTTCCGCTCTCGACCCTTACAACCGCCGTATCGTGATCAACACGATACGCGAGCTGGAGCAGACAAAGCTGATCGCGTCACACGATCTCGACATGATACTCGATACCTGTGACAGGGTGATACTTATCTCGGGAGGCCGCATCGCTGCGGACGGTCCGGCAAAAGAGATACTGTGCAATAAGGAGCTGCTCGAAGCAAACCGCATGGAGCTTCCGCTCAGAATGCAATAATGGAGACAGAGAACCGTCCCCTGTCTCCATTCACTTTACTGTGCGTATTCCTTCGGCTATGTGTGTGATGTGCCTGCTGTATTTGCGCAGGGAATCCTCCCAGTTCAGCAGCGCTCGCTTGCCAAGGTCTGTGATGGTGAAAGTCTTGCGGCCACGCGGCCCCTTGCCTTCGGACTTTGATGTCAGATAACCTTCTTTTTCCATGCGCTTCAGGTTGCGGTAGAAGCCTGTAGGGTCGAGGTTGTCCTCTATATAGCCATCATCCCTGAGCTTTTGCATCAGCTTAAGTCCATAGCATGGTTCTTTTGAAAGCTCGATCAGTATGCAGGGCTGGATGAGCTTGTCCAGATACAGACCCTTACACGAGAAATTGGCATCTGCTGTCCTCATGGTGAGGGAAAGCCAGCTTGAGTAGAATATCTCCTGAAGCTCGACTCTGCTGCGCGCGGTCGGGATGTTTATCACATTGTTTGCTTCGGCATCGGAACACGGATGAAGGAATCCGCTGGATCCGATGTCTTTTTCATTTATAAGACATGGAGTCGGATGGTCGGTGTACTTTTCAGGGTGATTGATATATGCAGCAGCAACTACATCCCAGCAGTATGAGCTGTCCGCTCCGTAAACGACCTCTTTGGTCTTGAATCTGTAACCGCATTTCTGAGCGATATACATTCCCGCGGGATTGTCCGAACTGCAGAGCTTGTCGAGGAATTCATTTTTAGGGAGCTCAGATACCGGAAGACAGTTGTTCCCGGTTATTACCGTGACATTGCGACCCTTGCTGAGCACCAGGGCAGAAGCTTTGGAATTGACCGAGAAGTTCAGCTCGTCAAGCGGCGTGCTCCCGTGAATGATAAGAGGTTCGGTGATGCCGCCCATCAGCACTATCTGTCCGATTTTATCAAAAATATCATTGTCCAGAAGATATGCTCCATAGAGATTGCCCAGTGAGCCTATTCCCAGAAAGACCAGATCTCCCGGATATTTGCCGGCCATCTCCGCGATGAATCTTGCACTTTCACTGACAGGATACTCACCCTGCTCGCTTCCGCGCATGACAGGAATATCGGTGAAACCGGTCTCCTGGAGCAGACTTGTATTGCTGTAATATGATTCTTCCGATGTGCCGTTTCCGAAATTGCAGGTCAGTCCAAGCAGCTCAATGTCGTCAGAACATCCCAGCAGATAGAGAATGGCAAGAGCGTCATCCATTGGACGCCCCGGAAAACTCATGGTGTTGTCACAATCACAAATAACTTTTTTCCTGTTGATCATCTGTACTCCCTTCGAGCCCGTGCTGTTTAAGTTATTTATATCAGATTTCGCACAGCTTTTCCTGTATATAGGTTTTTTCTATGGAGTGGGCGGTTCCCAGTCTCATTTTTAACGGCAACAAAAACAGCAGCGGAGTAATAACCACGCTGCTGCTTATTTCTATTGGAGACAGAGAACCGTCCCCTGTCTCTTTTTATTTGCGGCCGAACATTTCCTTATATGTTGCGTGCTTGTCGACTTTTTCGCTGAGCTCTATCATGCGGTCGGTGTCGCCGATCAGGATGACGCCTTCGAGGCGGTTGTTGTGGAAGTAGTACTTCTCGTAGTTGCCTCTCTGATCGTCTCTGAACTCAACGGTACGGAACTTCTTGTCAGGCTCCTTGCCGTTGGTGCCGAGCGCGAAGATGCTTGTGTTCATAGCGTTGATGACCAGCGAGCTGCCGAGTGCCTTGTACTCGATCGCTTCGCCCGCGGCGTTTGCTCCCGCGATGCGGCCTGTCTCGATAGCCTGTGCCCAGAAGGCCTGTGGCTGTCCGTTGATGACGCAGCAGTCACCGGCAGCATATACGTCCTTTACGTTCGTCTCCATGCGGTCGTTCGCCTTGACCCACTTGTCGACTTCGATGCCGCTGTCCTCAGCGACCTTCGTGTATGGCCTCATGCCTGTTGACATGATGACGAGCTGTGCAGGGAATTCCGTTCCGTCGTCGAGCACTACCGCATCCTCCGTGATCTCTACGATCTTCGCTCCGGTTACGATCTTTACACCTGCAGCATTGCAGATCTTCTCCAGCATCTGTGATGCCGGATCGTCGAGCTGACGCGGAAGCAGTCCCGGTGCGGTCTCAAGTACGGTCACATCGTAGCCGCCGAGCTTGAGCTCCCATGCTCCTTCGAGTCCCATGACACCGCCGCCTATGCAGACAACTTCCTTGGCATTACGCTCCTCGAGAACCTTTTTTATGCGGACTGTATCCGAGATGTTTCTGACAGATGCCACATGTGCGAGGTCCGCGCCCTTGATAGGAGGTACAAAGCAGAATGCTCCAAGTGAGTAAATCAGTTTGTCGTAGATAAGAGCTCCGTTGCTTCCGTCAGGCAGTATGAGCTCAACGCTCTTTGCTGCGGTATCGATCTTTGTGACTGTCGTGTCAGCCATGAAGTATATGTTGCGTTCTTCGTACCACTCCGGTCCTTCTATCGCTGCCTGGTTGCCTGAGAAGTCGGAAAGGAGCGCCTTGGTGAGCATCGGCCTGTTGTAAGGAAGATCGGACTCCTGGGTCACTATGGTTATGACAGCTGTGCTGTTGCGGTCTCTGATTGCCTCAGCAGCGCTCTTGGCTGCCGGACCGCCTCCCAGAATGACGAACTTCTCGTTCGTATTCCTTTTGAAGCTGGTCGCCTTGGACTCGACCGGAACGAACTTGTCGCTGCCGACTCCGCAGACCGGACATGTATCCGTACCTTCCTCGAACTCAGCGCCGCAGACCACGCACTTCACCATCTTCTTTGCTCCGGCAGGAGTATCAGATTTCTTTACTTCCTTGTTCTGCAGTACACAGCCGAAGTTGTAGCCGAAGTCGAATGCGTCGAGCTGCTCAGTCTCACTAGGCTTGAACCTGATGCGGTATCCGTCGAGAACCTTCATCTTGAGCTGTTTGAGCCTTTCGATAATGTTAGGAACACCTTCGCCGCTCCAGCCGTAACATCCGAACGCGCTCGCGAGCTTGCCCTTCATGAGAGGAGGGAAGATGCTCGTGGTGAGATCCCATATCGGCTTGAGAGCATCCGCAACGATGGTAGGCGTTCCGAAGAGAATGCCGTCCGCTGCGTTGAGGTCGGCGATGACTCCTGCGACATCCTCCTCAAATACCATGTCGTACTTATGCACCTCGATAGGACCGCTTGCCTTCAGACCCTCTTCAATCTTTTCAGCGAGAAGGCCGGTATATCCGTAAGCGCTTACGTACGGGATGACTACGAGCTTGCTGTCTTTCTTCTCAGGCCTTGCGCACCACTCGTGATATTTCTCCATCACCCAGTCGATGCCTGCATCCAGTACAGGGCCGTGGCCAGGGCAGATCATCCGGATGTCAAGATCCTTGATCCTCTCGAGAGCCATGTTCATGAACGGATTCTTGTACGGCCCGATGATGATGTTGAAGTAATCCTGCATCGTGCGCATGTAGTTGGCCTCGTCCTGACCGGTCAGCATGCTGCGTCTGACGTCGCCCGATGGCGGGCAGTAGTGAGCACCGAACACATCGCAGGTGTAGAGAGTCTTGTCCTCCTCGCAGTATGTGAACATGGTGTCAGGCCAGTGCAGATTAGGTACAGGCATGAAGTGCAGTGTCTTGTCGCCGAGCGAAAGCGTGTCACCTTCCTTCACTGTCATGACGCGGAAGTCGGTGTTCATGATCTCCTTCAGGAAGCTTGCTGCAGTGCCTGTGCATACTACTGTGATCTTAGGGTTGATCGCCAGCAGCTTCTCGAGCGTTCCCGAGTGATCAGGCTCGGTGTGATCCATGATGATGTAGTCGACCTTGGTTATATCGACGGCATCGTCGAGCTATCCCTTGAAGGCCTCCCAGAATTTGTACTTTGAAGTCTCAATAAGAGCTGTCTTCTCACTGCCCTTAAGAGTGTATGAGTTATATGTGGTGCCGAACTCCATCTGCACGATTACATCCGAAATGTGTGTATCCGGATCGAGCGCGCCGTTCCACCACAGCGTATCCGTAAGCTTTAACGAACTCATAGTTCCCTCCTTTTTCTGAAAATGGGTTACCTTTTGTTTCTGAGAAATGATTTTCTCTTGCTAATTCGGATAATACATTATTAATGTGATAAAGAGGAGAAAAACAGCAAATCATCATGTATTAAATGAATACAAGCCGTATGATATAATAATAGAACTGAAAAAATATAACAGGAGTAAAAATGAGCAGAAATCTTGTAATCTATTTTTCCCGCAAGGGACAGAATTATGTGAACGGAAAGATAGTCGAGCTCGAGAAGGGAAACACTGAGCTCGTTGCTGAATACATTCGCGATGCAGTCGGCGCTGACCTTTTTGAGATAGAGACTGTAAAGGAATATCCGGCTGATTACATGGAATGCACCGAGGCCGCGAGGCAGGAGCAGAGGGATAACGCCCGTCCGAAACTCAAGGCGTACCTGCGCGACATAAAGGAATACGATAATATCGTTATAGCAGGTCCATGCTGGTGGGGAACTTATCCCTGTGCGGTATTTGCACAGCTCGAGAAGCTTCACTTCAGAGGCAAGCACGTGTTCCCTGTGATGACCCACGAGGGAAGCGGCGAAGCAAACAGCAGGAGTGATCTGAAAAAGTTCTGCACAGGTGCCAAGGTTGAAAAGACATTTGCCATTCAGGGCTCTTCGGTAGAGGGCGCCCGGGAAAAGGTGGCTGCCTGGGCAACGAAACACCTGGGCTAGCAATTAAGACGGCAGCAGCTCTGGCAGAAGGATACGATTAATGTTTCCCCTAAAAAATGAAGAGAAGAAAGTAGAATATCTCGAGCTCATATACGACCTGGTATTCGTATACATGGCAGGCCGCAACAACGCGCTCCTCGGACATATAGAGGGAGGCTTTGTTTCGCTTGACTCGTTCCTCGCGTACATACTCTGCACGCTAGCGATCATCCAGATCTGGAACTTCACCACGTTCTACATCAACATGTTCGGCCGCAACGGAGTGCGCGATCACGTATTCCTGCTGATCACCATGTATCTGATGTATTTCCTTGGAGAGAGCACGCGGAGCGACTGGCACGCTTATCAGGCGCAGTATCACATCGCCTGGGCGCTCATACTGATCAACATAGGCGTGCAGTATGCGATAGAGCTCCGCAATCACAGGGCAGACGTATGGAACCGCGAAGTCATAAAGCGGATGGTAATAACGCTGTTCACAGAGGCAGCAATCGTGCTGGCAGCCGCGGCAGTGAAACCGGCTTTTGCACCACTGATCACATTCACAGCAGTGATACTCGGCATAGTGATGACTTTCCTCGGCAAGAGATCCGGCGTGAGCGGCATGATTGACTTCAGCCATCTGACTGAGCGCGCCATGCTCTATGTGGTATTCACTTTCGGCGAGATGATAGTCGTCATATCATCATACTTTGCGGGAGACGGCAGCTTCAGCATCAATACCATATATTTCTCGCTGATGGCTTTCCTCATAGTAGTCGGGCTCTTCCTGACGTACGAGGTCCTCTATGACAAGCTGCTTGACAGAGACAGGGAAGACAACGGTCTGCTGTATATGCTGCTCCACATCTTCATCATATTCGGACTCAACAATATCACGGCTTCACTCGAGTTCATGCGCGAAGAAGAGGTTGCGATAAGACCGAAGATGGTATTTCTTGTGGCGTCAATGGTCGGTTATTTCGCATTCCTGTTTGCCCTTGGAAGGTATGCAAAAGTGAGGTGTCACATCAACACAGCATTCATGCAGAAACTCTGGGTCATGACGCTGTGCTTCGTGATGCTGATGATGGTATTCATGAAAGTGCCGCGTGCGCATATCCTGCTCACGGTTGTATATGTTTGGGGCGTGTTCGCGGTGTTTTACAGAGTCGGAAAGAAAGTTGCGGCTGAAGAAGCTGCGGAGTGCGAATCATAAGCAGAGAATGGGGACAGTCCCCGTTATCCAGGAAAGGTATATCATATGGAATTGAAACCGGGAATCAGAAACAAAACAGAAACGATGGTAACTGAAGAGCTGTGCGCCAACGCATGGGGAAGCGGCGGACTGCAGGTATACGCGACTCCGGCGATGATCGCGCTTATGGAGAACACGGCCTGGGCAAGTGTTGAGCCTTGCATGGAGGAGGGCAGAAGCACGGTCGGTACAAAGCTCGATGTGTCGCATTTGTCGGCCAGCCCAGTCGGTGCCCGCATCACTTGTGAGAGCGAGCTCATCGAAGTTGATGGCCGCAGGCTCGTATTCAGGGTGAGCGCAAGCGACGATGCCGGCCTTATTGGCGAGGGAATGCACGAGCGTTTCATTATAAACACAGATAAATTCATGGCCCGGACAGAGGCCAAGATAAAATAGAACAGAAGAATCAGCACTGAGTAATATCCACAGACGAAAAAGGAGACAGCATGGGAAAAGTATATATCACAGGACACAGGAATCCAGACATCGACAGTCTCTGCGCTGCATCTGCATACGCAAATCTTAAGAACCTCACGGACAGCGATAATGAGTACATCGCCATACACTGCAGCCCGGTATCCGATCAGGTCAGGGAACAGATGGAAGTGATGGGCATCGAGGTGCCGGTGTATAAGAAAGACGTTTTCCCGAAGGTAAGGGACGTGATGCTCGAGCCGCAGATGCACATACAGGCAGGAGCACCTATATTCGCTCTCGTGAACGCATACAACGCGGAAAATCCGTCCGTCGTGCCGATTTACGACGGTACAGAGTTCAAGGGACTCCTGAGTGTCGACGACATCACGGGATGGTTCCTGCATGACAACAAGGAAGAGATCCCAACCTACACTTTCACTGTAGACAATATACTCAGGGTCATTCCGGGAAAGCTGCTGCTCAGAGGAAAGAACGACACCATCGAAGGATCCCTTCTGGTCGGTGCCGGCACATATGAAGCATTTGGCGAAATGCTTGAGGAGATCAGGAACTGCATTGTTGTGCTCGGGCCGCGCAAGGAGCATATCAAGCTGGCGGTCGAAAAACAGGTGCCGGCTATCATAATTGCAGCGACAGAAAAAGAGCCTGACATAGACTTCAGCGGATATGAGGGATCGGTATTCATGACCAATCTCGGTACGGCAGAGACCCTCAGAAGGATCAGACTTGCTGAGTCAATCGAATCGATGATGGAGTCCGCGACCGAGACCATCGACATAGACGACCTGTTTGTTGAGGGCAGGAAGATATTCATGAACTCACATATCAGGGGACTGGCCGTGATGGAAAATGGCGAGTTCAGAGGGTTCGTCACAAGGCGTTGCTTCCTCGAAAGACCGGTCAACAAAGTGATCATGGTGGACCACAATGAGCCGGCGCAGAGCATCGAAGGAATCGAGACTGCAGATGTTGTGGAGATCATAGACCATCACAGGCTTGACTCGCTCTCAACAACAATGCCTATATTCATCGCCGCCGAGCCGCTTGGCAGCGTCAACACGATAATCTATCAGCAGTACATCAGACACGGCATCATGCCGGACCAGTACGCTGCAAGAACAATGCTCACAGGTATCATCGCTGATACGCTGATCCTCCGAAGCCCTACAACGACCATGCAGGACATGCAGGCGGTGGAGATGCTCGCAAGGATCGCAAAAGTGCCGAGCGTACAGGAATTCGGCGAGAAGCTGTTCAGTATCTCCGACAACCTGGCGACGCAGGATCCGAATGAGATGATACTCTCCGACTTCAAGAAGTACGAGAACGGAGGCACAAAGATGGGCATCGGACAGTGCGAAGTTACCACACTGTCAGATATAAGCGAATACGCACAGACATATATAGACGAGCTGCAGAAGATCGCAGACGGTCAGGGTCTTGACTGGACCCTGCTCATGGTCACAGACGTTCTCAGAGAGAACAGCGTTCTGCTCGCATCGAATCACAAGGCAAACCGCGATCTGCCTTACGTAAAGCTTGCTGAACAGATATATGACATGCCGGGAGTAATGAGCCGCAAGAAACAGCTGCTTCCTACACTGCTGTCAGTGACATCGGCTTAGAAGGGGATAAAAATGGCTGCAAAGACCAACTGGTATAAGGAAGCGGTGGTCTATCAGATCTATCCGCTCAGTTATATGGATTCGAACAATGACGGCATAGGGGATATCCCCGGCATCATTTCGAAACTCGATTACATAAAGGATCTCGGTGCGACTGCCATCTGGTTCTCGCCGCTCTATGATTCGCCGTGGAAAGACTATGGCTATGATATTGCGGATTACAGGAAGATCCATCCTGCATTCGGCACCATGGAGGACTTCGAAAGGCTTGTGGCCGAATGCCACAGGCGCGGCCTCAGGGTGATAATGGATGCGGTGTTCAATCACACGAGCAATGAGCACGCGTGGTTCAAGGCCGCGCTGGCCGACAAAAACTCGCCGTACCGCGATTACTACATCATCAGAGAGGGCAGGAAAGACAAGAACGGCGAGCTGATTCCGCCGACTAACTGGACATCCTCGTTTACAGGCCCGGCCTGGGAGAGAATACTGGGCACCAACGAATACTACCTGCACCTCTTTGCTCCCGAGCAGCCTGACCTCAACTGGGAAAATCCGAAGGTCAGGGAAGAGATGGCGGGTGTACTGAATTTCTGGCTCGAAAAGGGCGTTGACGGTTTCAGATTCGATGTGTTCAACATGATCTCGAAGGTGTACCCGCTAAGGGACGATAAGAATCCGCTACGCTTCCAGAAGGGCACGCCGTTTTATGTTGACGGACCGCGCATGCATGAGTTCCTGAAGGAGCTGAACGACAAGGCCCTTTCACTTTACGACACGTTCACCGTCGGCGAGTCCTACATCCCTGACGAAGAGCATGCGCACAGATACATACACGAAGAGTCGGGAGAGCTTGATACGATTTTCGACTTCGAGCACCTGACTTCGGACAATGCGTTTGGCCTCAAGATGATACCGAAGCCGTTCAACCTCAGGCAGTTCAAGCGCGGACTGATAGATCCGCAGCTGAGATATCACGGGAGCGGCTGGAACACCCTCGTGCTCGAGAACCACGACCAGGCGAGGAGCGTCAGCAGGTTCGGAATCAATACAAAGAAATACAGATACGAAGCGGCCACTTTCCTGGCGATGATCACATTCCTTGGCTGGGGAACTCCTTTCATCTATCAGGGTGAAGAGATTGGCATGACCAACACGAAGTTCAGGAACCGCGGTGAGATGAAAGATCCGGTGACGCATTTCATCTTTGAGATGGCTGAGGACCTGCATATCCCGGACCGCTTAGCGTTCAGGATGATGAGAGGCGCTGCCAGAGATAATGCCAGGACTCCGATGCAGTGGGATTCGTCGTACAATGCGGGCTTCAACGCAGGTGCAAAGCCGTGGCAGTGTATAAATCCTGATTATAAAAAAATCAATGTAGAAACAGACCTGGCTAAAAGCAGCACCACTGTGATGGATCCGTCAAAACCGGCATTCGACCCGGGCAAGTCGATCTACCGCTTCTACCAGAAGCTGCTCGCGCTCAGAAAGTCGGAGAAGGCGCTCATCTACGGCAACACGATCGAATACTATCCTGACGACAGGCAGGTCATCTCATACAGCAGATGCTATGAAGACAAGCGCTTCCTGATCGTCGGCAACTTCTCGGGCGTACGCGCCGACTTCATAATGCCGGGCGACTTCGAACTCGACGAGCTTACGATCCGTATGACCAACCGTGACCGCACGGACGCTGAAGTTGAGGAGATAATGCACATGAAGCCTTACGAGGCCATACTTTTCGAAGAACACAAAAGATAAAAAAGGAGAACGACAATGGCTATAATGGAATACTTTACACCTACTCACGTATACTTCGGCATCGGCGCTGAGGACCAGGTCGGCGAAGTGCTTAAGAGCTACGGCGCCATCAAAGTGCTCGTACATTTCGGAAGCGGTTCGGTAAGAAGAACAGGCCTCCTGGATGATGTAGAAGAAAAACTCAAAGATGCCGGCATCGAGTATGTAGAGCTCGGCGGTGTTGTTCCGAATCCGAGAGTCTCGCTCGTCCGCAAGGGAATCAAGCTCTACGAGAGCGAAGGCTGCGACTTCATACTGGCAGTCGGAGGCGGCTCCGTTCTCGACAGTGCCAAGGCCATCGGCTACGGTGTTTATGGCGGCGGAGACGTATGGGACTTCTACTGCGGCAAGCGCAAGGTTGAAGGCACTGCTCCGGTCGGCTGCGTGCTGACACTGTCAGCTACAGGTTCTGAGATGAGTGACTCGTCCGTCATTACAAACGACGAGACCGACCCTACTTACAAGAGGGGCGTCAACACGGACTTCGGAAGAGTGAAGTTCGCAATGCTCGATCCAATGCTGACCGCAACAGTCTCAAGGTATCAGACCTCATGCGGAGCTACCGATATCATGATGCACACGCTCGAGAGATACTTCCATCAGGGATATGCACTCGACTTCACAGACCAGCTTTCGTTCACACTCCTCAAGGAAGTCATGAAGTGGGCTCCGGTTGCACTCGAAAATCCTGAAGACTACGACGCAAGGGCAAACCTCATGTGGTGCGGCTCGCTTTCGCATAACGGACTCATGGCAGCCGGCAACTCCAACAAGGGCGACTGGGCATGCCACCAGATAGAGCACGAGCTCTCCGCAGAATATGACGTAGCGCACGGTGCAGGACTCGCAGCCATCTGGGGTTCCTGGGCAAGATACGTGCTCGAGGTTGATCCGTCAAGATTCGTCAAGCTCGGCGAGGGAGTGTTCGGCGAAAGCGATCCGGTTAAGACGATCGAAAAATTCGAAGCATTCTTCCGCTCGATCGACATGCCGACAGACATCAAGGGCCTCGGCCTCAACTTTGATGAGGCAGCATGCCGCACTGCAGCACTGGGAGTAACGTTCCAGAATGCCCGCAAGATCGGCAACTTCAAAGTCCTCGACACCGAAGACATCTTCAACATTTACATGATGGCCTCCGGCCTGAAATAGATTTTCGGTTGATTAAGACGCGCACTTAAGAACCGGCCCCATCAGGCGAACCTGCAGGAGGTGAAATACATGTTTCAAAGCAATAAAACATTGGCAGCATTTTACTTCATAGCATTTATCGTGTGCTTCCTGGTGTTCCTCGGAAAACACAGCTGGGGATATCTGGTTGCAGCGATATGCTGGCTTATGATAGGGATTTATTGTCTGGTCAGAAAAGACGACAATCTTTGAGGCAGCTGCAGTTACCATTGATCTGAACTGTTTTCAAACAGAATAAAGACAGCGGTACAGGACGGTTACTGCCAAATATAATAGCAAGAATCAAAGAAGGACAGTGTCAAAGCTGTCCTTCTTCATGTCACAAAATCACACAAGAATCGCATAAACCACCTCGCACTCCTTTTAGAATGTCTGCACGGACCTAAGACCGAAAATATCCGCAATCACTTTCGCGACCTGTGTGGAATCGATATTTCCTTTCTTATCACCAAATATGAAGAACAGATTGACGCCCGGCTGATACCCGCTGTCCATGTACCGTTTTACTCTTTTTGCAAACTTCTCGCCATAAACCGTCAGATCCATACGGCCCACATATTCGACAATGATATTTGTCTTCATGTCAACAGGCGACAAAATGGTAAAATCCGGGTATATCGTTGGTCCATAATCCATCGGCGGAAACGGCAACTCATATACCTGAACCAGACCAGCCGACTTGAACATTTCGTACAAAACGACCTCGCTGATTGATTTGACCATCACCCCATCAGATGTCCTTTGCGTTTTGCGCTCCGGATAGTTTTCTGGAAATCTTTTCTGATAATCCAGCTGAGCAGCCTTCCATTCTGCACCTTCGCGCTGGTAAAGCTCCGACACAGGCGGAACGTCGCAACGATACGTTTTCGGTAAACTCTCACTAATATGGCTTGGATCAAATGGAAGAAAATCATCTGCCAGTGCTTTCATTAATCCAAGGTCCCGGTCGATACGCCTGATAGATTCTTCAAGAAATCTCGCCTCGCGAACCATCTTAACCTCACGCTTATCTGAATCTCCTATATATTTATATGCTTTTGAGCCATGACGTTTAATAAAATAATAGTATTTACCATGCCCGTGATTCTTACGGCGAAGGAAGGATCCTTTATAATTCTCAAGACGCTCCAGGCGTGATACATACTCCTTTCTGGTACGCTCAAGCATTAGTATTTCATAATTGAGTCTGTGCTTTAGTTCTGCGTTCATATATTTGCCTCCTGCCCGTTTATCAAGGTACTTGATTTTACAAACGAAAAGAAAAATCAGCAAACGAAAAACGACCTCATTCAAACAATAAAAGCACTATTTTCTGGTAACAGCACTTTTTATGTTACCGGCATCTGAAGAATAAGAATCGGGAAGACTGGCAGGCAGCAACAGTCTGATTATTGCCGGTTTGCATTGTTGCCACCTATGGATCATTCTTCCAAGCAGAAACAACTGAAATACATTGGTATCTCCATCCCAATAGGGAATAAGAAGGACCAGAAAGATGGTTACCAACAATTGTTTTCACTATTACGAGGACCAACGATCCTTTACAATGATCCTTTCATGCCGGTCAAAAGTGGGTGATTTTGCAAGGATATTCAATTTCTTGAGTATTCTCTTATGGGAATCGCAGGAGATGTTGCTGCTAAAGTTCTGATTCAAATAAAAACCCATACAAGCATCAGTCCTGATGCGAACGGTGTGGTTAGAGCGAAACTGAATATAAAGGTTGAGCACCATATTTTTGGTCATTACATGTTGCTTGTTGCAAGGAAGAGACCAATCGAAAAATGAATACTATACAAATTCTGTTTTACCAGTTACAGACAGGCAAATAACACAAGTTGGAATGAGGCCATGGATAATCGATCTTTATGAAGGTGTCATGCATAAACCCATGGACAGCCCGTCGACAGACAGGATGCCAACAGGCTTATGCACAACGCTTTTTTATGTAGATAAATGGATAGGTTACCCACAGCCGTCTTGATTACTGCTGTGACCCTACTCGTTCTGCCATATCATTCTATTAAGGGCTAAGACTTATGGCTGCTACGTATTTGGATGTTCTGTATTTACATCGGCGGGGTCGTTTATGGTTTCATTCATTTATTTAATAGGAAAGAGGCTTTCAGCTTACAGCTTATTAATTTTCAAAAAAAGTGTTGACAGGGGATGCTCTTTGTACTATTGTACTAAGTAGTTAATACAGTAATACAAAACGGACATCGAATCAGTATATAAATCGATATCGTTACACATAGGAGTCAGCGTGATCGGCCGTTGCGCTGAAACAGGATACGGAAAGGGACGAAACTATGGAATGGAACTTTAAAGATGGAATCCCTATCTACACTCAGATAATAGATGAGATGACCATGCGCATTGCCAGCAGCGCATATGCACCCGGCGACAAACTGCCGTCGGTGAGAGATCTGGCACTGGATGCCGGAGTAAATCCGAACACCATGCAGAGAGCTCTCGCCGAGCTGGAACGCAGGGGACTGGTCTATTCAGAGCGTACGAGCGGGAGATTTGTTACAAAGGAGGAAGCTGTGCTTAAAGATCTGCACGAGGAGCTTGCGAGGAAATACTTCGAAGAACTCACCGAAAAGCTTCGCAAGATAGGAATGGACGATAATGCAATCAAGGCATCCGTCAGCAAATGGATGGACGACATAAAGTAGAAAGGAGACAGAGATGGCAAGAATAGAGATCAATAATCTGACAAAGAACTTCGGCGATCTTACAGCTCTTGACGATGTCACTGTCTCGCTGGAGCAGGGACAGATCGTAGGTCTGCTGGGACCGAACGGAAGCGGCAAGACGACGCTTATCAAAATACTGAACGGACTGCTTCAGCCGACAAGCGGCAGCGTTACGATCAACGGCAGCGCGCCGGGCGTCGAAACTAAGAAAGTGGTAGCGTACCTGCCTGACAGGAACGCGCTGCCGGACTACATGACCGCATCGCAGCTCATGGACATCTACGAAGACTTCTTCGAAGACTTCGACCGCCTGAAAGCGGAGGCCATGATAGACGACCTCGGCATCAACCGCAAGCAGACGATGAAAAAGATGTCGAAGGGCACAAAAGAAAAACTGCAGCTCTGTCTGGTTATGGCAAGACAGGCCGAGGTCTACCTGCTCGATGAGCCTATCGGCGGAGTCGACCCGGCGACGAGAGACTACATCCTCAGAACAATCATCTCGAACTACAACGAGAACGCGGTCGTGCTCATCTCGACCCACCTGATCGCAGACGTAGAGTCGGTGCTCGATGACGTAGTCTTCATCAAGGAAGGCAGAGTGGTCCTTCACAAGGCAGCGGACGAGATCCGCGAAGAGAAGGGCGAAAGCGTAGACAAGCTCTTCAGGGAGGTATTCAAATGTTAGGTAAACTTCTTAAATACGAGATCCCGGCAATGGGACGCAAGCTGCTGCCGCTGTACGCAGCATGGGCTGTGACAGCGCTGCTGCTCGGACTGACGACTCAGTCAGCAGAATCCAAATCCGAATTCATGGTGGTGATATCCGCGCTGCTCTACACAGCGATCGCAACGACCATATTCGTGATGACCATAATCCTTATAATACAGAGATACAGCAACAGCCTGCTGGGCGATGAAGCATATTTCAACCACGTGCTGCCGGTAAGCGTCTCGGCGCACATCGGCAACAAGGCGATCTCCGCAACATTGTGGATCTTCATCACAGCGCTGGTGGCGCTGCTGACAGCCATACTGATCGCGATAGGCGCGATAATCGTCGGAGCTCAGGACGTCAGCTTCAGAGAGATGTTACACGAACTGTGGAACATCGACTTCAACTTACCTGAGCACTTCGGGCTGTACTTGATCGAAGGACTGATCCTGGCGCTCACCGGTATCGTCAAAACGATCATGCAGATCTACGCAGCAGTCACGATCGGCCACCAGGTGCAGAACCGCACCACACTCGCGTCGATCGGAGCATACATACTGATCTTGATCTTCGAATCATCAGTCGGAAGAGCACTGCTGCCGCTGTTCATCAATCTGGAATACGGCACAGACGGATTCGTGAACTTCAACAAGGTCTTCATACCGGGGTTCATCATGGCGGTGATTTTCTCGGCAATCTACTTCTTCATCTGCAAGTATCTGATGGAAAAGAGACTCAATCTGGCGTAATAAGATAGGAAAATAGAAGGGACAGGCACCGTTAGGGCAGACTAACGGTGCCTGTCCCCATTAGATGCAACTAACAGTGCCTGTCCCCTTTTCTTCTGTGGTATAATAACAGCGAACATACAACAGGGGTATACGGAAAGGCGGTTCGGCTATGGATGACAAGATCAAAGAATTAAAGAAGATAATAGACGAAAGCAACAACATCGTATTCTTCGGCGGCGCGGGCGTGTCCACCGAGAGCGGCATTCCGGACTTCCGCAGCGCCAACGGCATCTACAACATGAACCTCGGCAGAACGGTCTCGCCGGAGGAGATGATATCCCACAGCTTCTACATGAGGCACACCGAGGACTTCTACGAGTTCTATAAGGACAAGCTCATCTACGAGAACGCGCAGCCTAATAACTGCCACAAAGCGCTGGCCGAGCTGGAGCGCCAGGGCAAGGTGAAGGCGGTCGTTACCCAGAATATCGACGGTCTGCATCAGAAGGCGGGCAGCAAGGTGGTGTGGGAGCTCCACGGATCGACGCTGCGCAACTACTGCGAGAGGTGCCACGCGTACTACGGAGTAGAGAAGGTGCTGGAGTCTGAGGGCGTGCCATATTGCGACAAGTGCGGCGGACGCATCAAGCCGGATGTGGTGCTCTATGAAGAGGGTCTAGATAGCGACGTTATCGACGGAGCGGTCAGAGCCATCTCGAATGCCGACACACTCATAGTCGGCGGCACAACGCTCATAGTTTACCCGGCAGCGGGACTGATCCACTACTTCCACGGCAAGAAGCTGGTGCTGATCAACATGAGCGCAACAAGTGCAGACAGCAGAGCCGATCTGGTGATACACGAAAAGATAGGTGAAGTGTTTAAGCAGGTAATGGGTTGGTAGTTTTAGAGGACCGGAGAACGAATGAGCAGGGTAGAGCGTAACCAAGCACTGTACACAGAGAATATAGAAAGCCCGAAGCCGGAGAAGAGCAGCGAAAGCCCTAAGGCAGAGAAAAAGCAAACCAGCAAAAACGGAAAATTCCTGATTGCTGCCGGCAGACTCGTAATGCTCGTAGTTGTGGCGGCGTGTCTCAGTCTGGTGATACCGCATTTTATCGGATATGAAACCTACGTGGTAGTCAGCGGCAGCATGGAGCCGAACATACCAGTAGGAAGCATAGTATATTCGAAGAAAGCTGATCCGGCTGCACTCCAGACAGGCGATGTTATAGTGTTTGTCGACCCAGCCCGCGGCACAACACCTATAACCCATAGAGTGGTCACGAACGATACGGTCGCGGGCACCATCGTCACGAAAGGCGATGCCAACGAGGCTGAGGACGTGAACCCGGCAACCTACGATAATATAAAGGGCAAGGTAGCCGTCCACATTCCGCGAATGGGTTTTGTAGCGTCAGCCCTCACATCATTCCTGGGCAAACTGGTCGCGATCCTGATGCTCATGGAGGCCTGGCTGCTGATAGAAATAGGAAATAGGCTTAAAATCCGTTCATAAACTACATATTGGGTCTGAAAACGATCCCCGGTCAATATGCTGACCGGGGGGCTTTTTTTGTTACAAAAAGACGCAAATTTACAACATGAAAAGCAGGATTTGTGCCAGAAAAACAATAAAAAAACAAGTAGAAACTTACACTTTTGTTGCGGTTTCCGGCGCTAAAGGTGTAAAATGAGTCGGCAAAATAGGGGTAAAAGGCTGGACGACTTACATAAGTCGGGTCTTTTACTGTCGTTACAAACAAGAAGTTATAGGTTGTATGGGGATGATACCCCAGGGAGAAGAAGGATGAAGAAGAACAGTACGTTCAAGCGATTCCTCGCATTTCTGCTTTGCGCAGCAATGATGATCACCTACATGCCTTCGTCAGTGTATACACTGGCATATGAAGGTGATGTCGCGGCAAACGAAGAGTCAGATGAGACTCCGACGCAGGAGAAAGCAGACCTTGCAGAAGGGGAATCGAATGAGACCGCGTCTGAGACTACTAAGGGCAGCGATAATACTGCACCTGAAGGTAATCAGACAGTCACTCAGCCGAGCGATACCAATGGTGGGAATTCTGATACCGGGGACGGTTCAGAGCAGCCTGCCGAAGGAGAAACTCCGGCTGTCACAGGCGGTGGTGATGACGCAGATGCATATCCTGAACAGAGCTTTGAGAAGACTCTGGATGGACTCACCATCAAGGTTGCTGCAGAAAAAGGCGCTTTCCCGGCAGGCACAGATATGACAATTGAGTCTGCTGATATGGAAAAAGTCATTGCAGCTATTGGCCAAAATGAGGGCGCCAAAGCAGTAAAGATTGCCTTCCAGGATAAGGATGGCAACGCAATAGAACCTGCCGAAGCAGGCAAGGTTTCTGTTACTGTGGATGCAGACAACCTCGAAGAAGGCAAGACATACAAAGTCTTCCATCTTGATAACGTTAACAATGCAACAGAAGCGACTCTGTCTGAGGAATTCAAGACAGATGATTTAGTGTTTGCAGTTGTTGGAGTGGAGGAAGAAGCTGACACAACAGCACCAGCAAAAGCGCCAACAAGAGCCGCAGATGGCGAGACAGCTGAAGACGCTGAGAATGGGGAGAGTGAAGAATCTCCGGAAATGATTACTGTCACATTCGATCCTACTGTAGTTTCTTCGGAACCACTTATGCCTATAACAATTGAGGTGGCTGCAGGAGAAAAGATTGGCGACCAGCTCCCTGTAATTGGCGAGGTGCCGGGATATAACACCAAGTGGATTATAGACGGGACGCAGACAGTTGTCACAGCGGATACTGTAGTGACCGAGCCTTTCGAGGCAGTAGTCGGAAAAGACAAAATCGTCTACACTGTTACATTCCTCAATGAAGATGGCACTACGCTTAAATCTGTCAATGTAGATATCGATGGTGATTTTACCGTTAGTGATGAAGATTACCCTGCCGTACCTGAGAAGACTAACCAAGTCGGCAAGTGGGTATATGTGGGCACAGAAAATGAGTTCACAGTAGGTACCAGAGTTACTGAAAACGTAACTGTTGAGCCTTTCTATGAGCAGAATATCTTCACAGTTAAATTTGTTGTAGAAGCTGACCCTGAACAGAACTCGGAGCTGACTACTGCAAGCGGAACTACTATCATTTTGCCTTCTGATCCTATTATAGCTGGTCATACGTTCAGTGGATGGTTTACTAAACCAAATGGACAGGGCGAAGAGTATACTGCCGATTCAACAGTATCTAAAGATCTGACACTGTACGCATATTTTGCTGATCAGGTCAGAGTATCTTTCATTGTAAAAGATAAAAACGGAAACGTGATCAGCGAAAAGTCGCAGTACTTTGTTGACCTTGAATCTGGAGATGAACTGACCAATTTCCCTGATGATCCGTTTGTTGAGGGAGAAGTATTTGATTACTGGAAGAACGAGACTACTAATGAGAAGGTTGAGTCTGGATATACAGTTACCGAAAGCTTCAATGCGGTAGCAGTATTCAAGGATATCGAAACCTATAAGCTCACTGTTAATTACTATTACATGAACGGCTCTGAGAGAGTTGAAGTAGGAACACAGGTCTATGACATAGTTGAGGAGGATTTCCCGTTTACTGTTACAGCGCCTGGTTATACTATCGCATCCGAGATAACAGACGATCCGACTTACTATCCTAGCCAGCCAACCATTACGGTCAATAAGGACCAGTTCACAAAAGGTGAAGATGGTAAATATATTCTTACAGTGGAGGATGAGTTCGTAGCAGCAGATGCTAGTTATAAGGTAGGACATTATCTTGAGCCTCTAAGCGGGTCTGAATATGAACTTATCGAAACTGTAAATAAGGTTGGTGTAAAGAATTCCAAAGTTACACCTGAAATCAATAACTATGCTTATGCTGAGTACGACCATCGTGATGAGAACGTAACTCTGACAGGAGATGCGAATCAGGAGCTGAAGGTCTACTATACACGCAGGAACTTCACCCTTTCGTACAATGTAGGTGGTGGAGATTATATTGAAGCTGTTACTAAGAAGTACGGTGAAACTATAACACTTCCTACAACAGCCACACGTAAAGGCTATACATTTGCGGGGTGGTACAAGGATTCTGATTGTACAGAATCAGCAGGCACATCAATTACACTTGAAGATAATACTACTCTTTATGCAAAGTGGAACCCTGCACAGGTAGAGTACAAAATCGTTTACATGATTGAAAATGCTAATGATAACGATTACTCCTACCTGGCGACAGTAACCAAGCAGGCAGCAACTGGCTCTTCAGTCACTATGACAGCTCAGACTGCTGGAGCAGCTGATACAAGACCAAGTGAACTGGATACGACAAACTTTACATTCAAGGATTCCACCACTGAGACAATCCTTGCTGATGGAACTACAGTTGTGACCGTTCACTACAGCCGTAATGTATATACTCTTCAGGGAAGATATAATAATGGTAATGTTAGCGGTGCAAGTCTAAGTGCTAAGTACGGAGCTGACATCACTTCGCTTTGGGCAAGCACATTTGGCAGCGGCAACAATGCACAATACAGCTGGAGTTATAATAATCAAAATGACAGCAAGTTCAAGAGCCTGACGATCATGCCGTCGCTGAGCGTACGCACTAATACAAGCCCTGCGAATACGATTTATCTGTATCGTCACAGCGATTCAGCTAGCTATTATCAGCATCTTGAGTACTGGTTACAGAATTATACTGGAGAAGGCGTAACTACGACGACCTATAATGGCAAGACGTATGGCCGTGTGAAGTCTATTGATATGCGCTACAACTTCCTGAGCGATGTCGATGACTGGTACGAAATCGAAGGGTATACAAAAGCAGGATATACTGCAACAGCTAGCCGAACCCAAAATGGAACATATAGTAACTTCACTTATGATTGGGGAAGTATGTTCAGTGACTATCATACGGGCTGGTGGCCAAATTATACGTATACTGCCGTCTATACTCGCTTCAACTTCTACTACGATGCAGAAGAATATCCGCTGACGTTCTACAATCATGATGGTAGTCTTATCAGCACCGAGCAGGTAACTCTTGGCGATGATATTTCAGCTAAGCTTACAAGCAAGGTTCCGGCTGCCCCAGTTGAGGGTGCAACATGGCTTGGATGGTATACTGACCAGGCACATACAAGTGCATATTCTGGTGGCACCAAGATGCCGGCTGGCCTTGTGCTTTATGCTGCATTCAAGTTGCCGAATCGTACGATTTCGTATGATTCCCAGGGCGGAACAGACGTTGCTTCTGAAACAAAGGAACACGGCTTCTATGCAACAATGCCGGAAAATCCGACAAGAGAGAATTTTGAATTCTTAGGGTGGTTTACAAAAGCCGATGAGACTGGATCTCCGTATGACTGGAACCAGCCTGTAACACAAGATACAAAACTGTATGCACACTGGGCACAAAAGACCATTGGCTATACGGTGCATTATTACGAGAAGGGCTCTACAACTAGTGTTCTTCCTGACAAGGTCGTATCAGACCCGAAGTACACAGAAGGCACTGAGGTAACAGAAACCGCACCTACTGTTGCAGGACATGTAGCGGATGAAGCATCAAAGTCGATTGAACTTTCGTTTGACGAAGAGAACAACGTTATCGTATTCTACTACGATGTTATTCCAAATGAGCTTGAATACACAGTTAATTACGTACTGAAAGACAACCCGGATATCAAGGTTGCGGAATCAAAGACTGTTACGGTTGACGGATCAACTACGAATGTCCTCGAGCTCGCTAAGGAAGTTGATGCTGCATACTTTGCAACTCAGACAGATGATGCAGACATCCTCGGCAAGCACTACAAGCCTACAGAGTCATCTAAGGAACTGCAGCTTGCTCTCGAGAATAATGTGATTACATTTGAGTATGTACCTTATACATCAACAAAGATCACAGTTAACTATCTCGACATGGATGGCAATTCGATCCATGATACTGATGTTTCCTTTGTTGAGAAGGGCGATACATTTACTCTTATGAATAAGGCTCCGGACGGATATGTATATCACCACGCATATCTTGACGGTACTACAACTGCCCCTGAGGCAACATATCAGATTACTGGAAATGAAGGCAATCTGGTAATCAATATTTACTATCAAAAGAAGCTGATAATCCTGGCCAACAATAAGGCGAAGACCTATGATGGCACAGCACTTTTCAGTAGTTTTGATGTTGATACAGACTACACTGTAACAGGAACTCTTCGTGGCGATACTCTGACGTCACTGGAGTTTGCGGGTTCGCAGAGTGATGCTGGAACAAGCGCTACAACACCTAAGAATGCACAGATTTCTAAGGGCGCGCAGGCAATTACTGATCCTGAAACATACTACAGCATAATTTATGTTCCGGGCTCACTGACTGTTAAGCCGGCAAACGTTTATATCAGCATTAGTGCTGACCAGTGGAATACACATTCCGGCACTAGGGATCATAACTACTACACAGGACAGGTGATGAATGCCGGATTTACAAATCCTGGCAAGCAGCACTTTAATGATAATACGAGCAAATCTGCGTACATTAGCATTACAAGTGGACAGCGTGATCTGTTCAAAGAAAAGTATGGCGATGCCATCTGGAATGCATTGTATGGAACAAATGGTGCTCTGATTTCAGAAAAGGATGCAGGAACATACACATATTCAGGAGATCAGCAGAGAGCCACTGTAGCAGGTGTTGAAGTAGATGGACAGGCTATGATGTCTGACCCGAACTATTCAATTACGCTTTATGCACGTGACAGCTTCCTGACAATCGAGCCGTTGCCGCTGACAATCACTACACCAAGTGCAGATAAACCATATGATGGCACAGCTCTGACTAAATCTGAAGGAGCAACACTTGACCACAGTTATTGGACAGAAAATATCGGTGGTGAGTGGACAGCAGCAGAAACAGCTGCACCTGGTGAGGTTACACTTGGCACAGGCGAGAAGATTACTTTCAAAGTAACAGGTACACAGACACCGGTTGGCACCAGCGATAACACCTACAGTATTGAATGGGGTGAAAATAAGGCTAGCAACTATAAAGTTTCTGCTACCCTTGGAACCCTTGAAGTAACCGCAGGCACAATCAGCATTACTGTAAAAGACAAAGAGTCTGTATATAACGGTGCAACGCAGAAGGGCAACACACTCCCAGAGTCTATTACTGGCACAGGAAAGACTCTGGAAAATGAACAGTACAAAGTTGAGGGTCTTGCTAATGGTCAGGTGCTGAAGATTACTGGATACACAGAAGCAAGCGGTAAGGATGTTAACACATACACTAATGGCAGCTTCGAAGGAGCGACCGTTACTGTAATGTCCGGAGCTGGTGAAGATGCAGTAGATGTTACAGAGAACTACTCTACTATTAATAAAACGGCAGGAAAACTAACTATTACTCCTGCAACAGTCACAGTAACTGCAGAGAATAAGACGAAGGTATATGGCGATGCGGACCCTACACTGACTGCAAAGGTAGAGGGACTGAAGGGCTCGGATGCAGAGAGTTCGATCGTTTATACACTGAGCCGCGCAAATGGTGAAAATGTAGGCGAATACACAATCACACCTGCCGGTGAAGCTGTACAAGGCAACTATAATGTTGTATACAAGACAGGAACCCTGACGATAACAAAAGCACAGGTCACAGTTACTGCAGCTGATAAGTCAAAAACTTACGGCGATGCAGACCCAACCCTGACAGCAACGGTCACAGGACTGAAGAATGGTGATGCAGAAAGCGTTATCAGCTACACACTGAGCCGCGCAAAAGGTGAAAATGTAGGCGAATACACAATCACACCAGCCGGTGCAGCAGAGCAGGGCAACTATAATGTTGTTTACGAAACAGGCACTCTTACTATCAACAAGGCTACAGTTACTGTAACCGCAGATGGAAAGAGTAAGGTTTATGGTGATGCAGATCCTGAGCTGACAGCAACCGTCACAGGACTTAAGAATGGTGATGCAGAGAGTGCTATCAGCTACACACTGAGCCGCGCAGAAGGAGAAAATGTAGGCGACTATGCAATCACACCAGCCGGTGATGCTGTACAGGGCAACTATGACGTAGTTTATGTACCTGGAACCCTGACTATCACAAAGGCAAAAGTAACTGTCACAGCAGACAATAAGACAAAGAAATATGGTGAGGGCGATCCTGAACTGACAGCAACAGTAAGCGGCCTCAAGAATGGTGATGCAGAGAGTGTCATCAGCTACACACTGAGCCGCGCTGAAGGTGAGAATGTAGGTGAATACACAATCACACCAGCCGGAGAAGCAGTTCAGGGCAACTATGATATTGAATACATCACAGGCAAGCTGACCATTACAAAGGCTACAGTTACAGTCACTGCAGATAATAAAACAAAGACTTATGGCGATGCAGATCCTGAACTGACAGCAACCGTCACAGGACTGAAGAATGGTGATGCAGAAAGCGTTATCAGCTACACACTGAGTCGCGAAAAAGGCGAGAATGTAGGTGAATACACAATCACACCAGCCGGTGATGCAGTACAGGGCAACTATGATGTCCAGTACGTAACGGGCAAGCTGACCATCACAAAGGCTACCGCTACAGTAACTGCAGGGAATAAGACAAAGACTTATGGTGATGCAGATCCTGAGCTGTCAGCAACTGTCACAGGCCTGAAGAATGGTGATGCAGAGAGTGTAATCAGTTACACACTGAGCCGCGCAGAAGGAGAAAATGTAGGCGACTATGCAATCACACCAGCAGGTGATGCTGTACAGGGCAACTATGACGTAGTTTATGTACCTGGAACCCTGACTATCACCAAGGCAGCACTTACAGTAACTGCAGAGGACAAGTCCAAAGTATACGGAGCAGAAGACCCAGAACTGACATGGACAGTCGACGGCCTCAAGAATGGAGACACCAAAGACATCCTGACAGTAGAAACCGGAAGAGAAGAAGGTGAGGACGTAGGTCACTACGAGATCACTCCATCCGGCGCTGCAGAAATCGCAAACTACACAATCAAGTATGAGGAAGGCGACTTCGAGATCAAAAAGGCCGAGCTTACTGTAACAGCAGAGGACAAGTCCAAGGTATACGGCGCTGCAGATCCAGAGCTGACATGGACGGTCGAAGGCCTCCAGAACGAAGACACCAAGGACATCCTGACAGTAGCAATCGCAAGAGAATCAGGTGAGAACGTAGGCCACTACAAGATTACACCATCCGGTGCTGCAGAAATCGCGAACTACACAATCAAGTATGAGGAAGGCGACTTTGAGATCACAAAGGCCGAGCTTACTGTAAAGGCAAATGACAACGGCAAGGTCTACGGATCAGAAGATCCTGTACTTACATCAACTGTAACAGGAATGCAGAACGGAGATACTGAGGAAGCAGTAAGAGAACTGCTTAACCTGAGTGTGACACGTGAAGAGGGTGAAAACGTAGGCGATTATGTGATCACAGCATCTGGAGCAGAGGCCCTTGATAACTACACAGTCAAGTACGAGCCAGGAATCTTCAAGATCACGCCTCTCGATGTAACGGTTACTATTACAGGCCATCAAAGCACACTGCCATATGATGGCGAGGAGCATAGTGTCGAAGGATACGATGTTGAAATCAGTAACCCACTGTATACAAAGGATGACTTCAGTTTTGATGGAACTGCTAAGGCTTCCCAGACTACTGTAGGAACAGCTTATATGGGCCTTGCTAAGGAGCAGTTCACTAACAAGAATACCAACTTCGGAACAGTTACATTTAACGTCACAGACGGCTATCAGGCGATAACGCCTGTAGATAAAGTGGTTGTCACTATTACAGGAAATCACAGCACTCTGCCATACGATGGCGAAGAGCATAGCGTAAGTGGTTATGAGGTAAGCATTAGCAATCCGCTTTACAAGGAGTCAGACTTCACATTTACTCCTTCAGAGAGCGCAGATCTTGATGATGATAATGTAATCACAGCAAGAAGAACCGACGCAGGTACAACCAACATGGGCCTGGCTGCCGGACAGTTTGCAAACAAGAACAGTAACTTCAAAGAAGTAGAGTTCGTAGTAACAGACGGTTACCAGACAATCACTCCTATTGATGTAGCAGTAACCATTAAAGGTCACACCAGCACAGTCCCGTATGATGGTACTGAGCACAGTGTAAGTGGTTATGATGTAGAAATCGGCAACCCACTGTATAAGGAAGCTGACTTCACATTCAGTGGAACAGCAGCTGCATCAAGAACACGTGTTGTTGAGGGTTCTGATACTGACGGCCAGACAGATATGGGTCTGACTGCGGCACAGTTCACAAACAATAATGCGAACTTCGCTAATGTAACATTCAATGTTACAGATGGTTATCAGAAGATCACTCCTATAGAGGCAACAGTAACCATTACTGGTCATAAGAACACAAGCGATTATGACGGTAAAGAACATTCTGTAAGCGGATATGATGTATCGTTCAGCACACCGTTGTATACAGAGGCGGACTTCACATTCAGCGGTACTGCTGCAGCATCGAGAACTGATGCTGGTACTACGGATATGGAACTTTCTGAGGAGCAGTTCGCTAATACGAACACAAACTTCAGCAAAGTAACATTCAATGTAACAGATGGTTACCAGAAGATCGATCCAATCGATGTGACAGTAATCATTAAAGGTCACACCAGCACAGTCCCGTATGATGGAGAAGCTCATACTGCAAGTGGCTACGATGTTACAATCGAAAATCCGCTCTACAAGCAGACTGACTTCACATTCACCGGAACAGCAACAGCAACAAGAACAAATGTAGTTGAAGGTGAAGATGCCGATGGCCAGACAGACATGGGTCTGAACGCGGCACAGTTCACAAACAACAACACCAACTTCAAGACAGTAACCTTCAACGTTGTAGACGGTTACCAGAAGATCACGCCGATCAAGACTGAGGTTGAGATTGTTGGAAATAACAGCACAGTTCCGTATGATGGAGAAGCGCATACTGTCAACGGTTATGTAGCTACGGCAAAGAACGCACTGTACAATGTCGAAACAGATATTGAGTTTAGCGGAGAAGCAAAGGCAACTAGAACCAACGTAGTTGAGGGTGAAGACGCTGACGGCCAGACAGATATGGGCCTGACTGAAGATCAGTTCAGCAACAAGAACCCTAACTTCTCTGAGGTGACCTTCAAGGTAACAGACGGCTATCAGAAGATCACTCCAATCAATGCAAAAGTAACTATCGTCGGTGCATACCACACAGATGTATACGATGGAGCTGAGCATAAGGTCGAAGGCTACACAGCAACAGCGGATAACGCTCTG
>JAFWMD010000066.1 GCA_017510725.1 Mogibacterium sp.
TGATGTTGCTGAAGGACTCCATAATCTTTATAAAGCTGTCAGCGATTATGACAGGGAGTGGCACGCAAGACCATGGACGGATATAGGCGAAGAAGTGCCGCCGGTCGTCGCCTATGAGCTTGATGCTGTAGAGGTGGAAGTCATCAACTTCTGAGGTGTCAGCGAAATGCGCAGTGAATACGCAAAGGCTGACATGGATAATCTGTACGGCAAAAAGGACTGAACTCCCAAATGGGCAAGGGCATAACCCTGACCGAAGAAATTGAGAAACTGAAGGAACTGCTCTGATACGGGCAGGAGTGCGCTATGGATAAAGACAAACAAAACATGGTGAAGGCCAGACTGTTGGTGCTGTCGGCGATGTTTTTTGAGAAGACAGACGATGAGCATCCGATGGACACCTTTGAGATTATAGATTATCTAGCGGATAACGGCGTGCCTGCGAATACCAAGACACTTCGCAGCGATATCGCTTTGCTCAGGCAGCGCGGCATGGACATCGTGACGATCACCGGCAGGCCTAACAAGTATTACTGCGGAAAGAGGCTCTTCGATATACCGGAGCTGAAACTGTTGATCGATGCTGTCAACTCATCACGCTTTATAACCGACAAGAGAAGCAGGGTACTCAACCGCAAACTTCTCAGTACTGTCAGCGAATATCAGAGGAAGCAGCTGAAGCGCAGCGTATACACCACAGAGAAAATCAAGCCGAAGAACGAGAAGATATTTGCTGTGGTTGACTGCATCAACGATGCCATCCAGGATAAGGTGAAGATCAGCTTCAAAATCAGAGAGTATGACGGCAACAAGAAGAAAGTCCTCCGCAATGGCGGAGAAGTCTATGTCATCAGTCCGTACGCCATGTACTGGAACGAGGATTTCTATTATGTCGTCGGCTGGAGCGATAAGCACGATAACATCTCGGCATTTCGTGTAGACCGCATGGTTGAGGTGACCCCACTGAAGGAGAAAGCGGTCAGAAAATCGGAAGGCTTCAACGTATCTGTATATGCTCATAAGATATTCGAGATGTACGACGGAGATGAAGTCAGAGTTAAACTCGAATGCAGAAACGAGCTGATGAAGTATGTCATCGACCGCTTTGGGGACGGTGTGGAGACCGAGCCATCCAATGGCGAAACCTTCATCTGCTACGCCAATGTGTGCCTCAGCCCGACGTTCTATGGTTGGGTGTTCGGGTTTGGAGGAGATATACGGATTCTGGAGCCAGAGAAGGCAACTGAAGACATTGTCAATATGGTAAATGCGATAATAAGGGTGGACTAAAAACTGTTGATATGCTGAAAGAACTATTTTTCAGCATAATAGAACCATCCTTACTCAGATAAACTGCGGAAAAACTCCAGGTCTGATGCAATGGCTTCCTCGGCAGATACGTCAAGCCAGTTTCTTCTGGATCTGCTTACACTCTGTATGAACGACTTGCTGCTGAATACCTGCTGAAGGCGCAGTGTAACATCGGCCATGTTATTGACGGACAGAGTTGTATCCTCAAATATGTATTTTTCCATGCAGTAAAGCAGCTTTTCTTTGTCTGCCCGCTCGCTGAGATAACATATGTCGAACACATCCCTGTATCTTGTAGATCTCGTTCCGAATCTCAGCAGGGATTTCAGTTTCTCTGTTATCATCTGAGCAGGACTGTTAATGAGAAGGCTGACAGCATCTTCCTGAAAGCCTATATCAAAAGAGTATTCGTCCTGCTCAATGTCAAGATCTTTGTGAACGCCTATATCCATCTTGAGAGATAGCGAGTTAGCATGCTCGTCAGTGATGGTGATGGTCACACGCTTCCCTTTATAATCCTGGTGATTGAGCTCGATTATCGGGCCGCTGATTTTTATGTCCAGTCCCTCAAGACAGTTCAGCCTTGAAACGAAAGCTCTGATCGATTCATCTGAAATGGAATATCGGATCAGATCGATATCGATATCCTGCGTGGCGCGTCTGGCATTGCCGGAAATGCTGCGCATGACTACTCCGCCTTTGATAGTTGCATTCTTTGCCATGCCGCTTTCATAGATCGCTTTGAGAATGATGTCCTGACAGAGCTTAGCCTGAGCATTCGCTTCGTTGTACCCGTCAAGAATGATTCTTTCGGTCTCTTCTCTAAGATCCATCAAAGCACCTCCGTTTCAATGATCTTCATAATATTGTCCCCGTTTGCGAATAATGCCGCGTATTCTTCGACTTTCCAGAAATCCAGATCATATATTATCCTCCGGTAGTTCAGAAGTATCTCTTTATAATAGTCACGGGGATATCTGGAGCGGAATCTCATGAGCTCGATCAGCATGCGCTCGCGGGAATAGATCCTGATCACAGCATTGTTATATGACATATCAATAATGCCATGGTCAAAGACTTCGTTAGATATAAACGACTGGATCACTCGCTTATCCCTGATCCGTGAGTCTGTCCGGCGTGTGGCAAGGAAAAAATGATCAGGGATCACATCAGTAAGGTCATGATAATAATAGGCACTTTCATCTGTAAATACAGCGTTAGGATATTTCAGTGATATAACGTCAAGATCAGAAGCATATTTCTCTGATGAGTAGATGCCCTTTTCTACTTTGTAAAGCTTTTGATCTGAGAGTGCTTTTTTCAGCTGGTAGTCGCTGCCATATTCTTTTATGCAGTCGTTATAGGTATACAGCATTATTATTCTCCTGATTGGCATTGCAGTAAACATAAAAACGGTTTACATAATGTGTGTATATTTACTTAAACAAATAATAACTGCTGCTGTAAAGGAAATCAAGAACAATACTATAATAAATATATGCACCAGTTATAGTTTGTGTGTATATTTGCTGTAATAACCGGAATCATTTTACCGAATGCTCCGGAGTGTTTTTTACGTACACTCTATTGACAATATCGACAGTCGATATTACAA
>JAFWMD010000067.1 GCA_017510725.1 Mogibacterium sp.
AGATTTAGGCCATGCTTCGTTGTATTTTTCAAGGAATCTGCTATACTGAAGAAGTAAGGAAAAACAAAGCAATACATTGTCTTTTATTGAGAACAAGATTACCTGAGTATATAATAAATCCAAAGGGTCTGACATTCAGACCGCTTGTATAATTCAGAACTGTTACGATATGGAACAGCAAACAATTGCTTTGTGGAGTTATATAAGGAGGCAATTAATATGCAAGACTATCTGTTATCACATCTGTATTGGATCAGTCTGTTTGCTTCTATCTGTGCTCTGATTTTTGCCTATGTACAGGCAAAAAAGGTCCTGAACTCAGATGAAGGTACAGACAGGATGAAAGAGATCTCACGCTTCGTACGTACAGGAGCAGCAGCTTTCCTGAAACGTCAGTATCGCACGGTAATAATCTTCTTTATCGTCATGTTCTGTGTGCTCTGCGGAATGGCAGCCGCACACAAGCTGACATGGTACGTACCGTTTGCGTTCATTACAGGAGGCTTTTTCTCTGGTCTCTCCGGTTACATCGGAATGAGCATTGCTACAAGAGCAAACGACCGTACAGCCTGCGCTGCTCAGCAGAGCCTTAATAAAGGTCTGAGAGTTGCGTTCTCAGCCGGTTCGGTAATGGGGTTCACAGTAGTAGGTCTCGGCCTGCTTGACATCTCACTCTGGTATGCGCTGCTCGATCTCGTATTCCATGAAACACTTGAGAATATCACTGCTGCGATGGTCACATTCGGAATGGGAGCTTCTTCAATGGCTCTGTTCGCCCGTGTCGGCGGCGGCATCTTCACAAAGGCTGCTGACGTAGGAGCTGACCTTGTAGGTAAGGTAGAAGCCGGTATTCCGGAGGATGACCCGCGTAACCCTGCTGTTATAGCAGATAACGTCGGAGACAACGTCGGTGACGTAGCCGGAATGGGAGCCGACCTCTATGAGTCATATGTAGGATCCATGGTATCGACATGTGCTCTCGGAGCTATTGCATTCTATGCAAGCGGACTCGGTGTAAAATCCGTTGCTCTGCCGCTGCTGATGGCAGCTGTCGGAGTAGTATTCTCAGTCATCGGTTCATTCTTTGTACAGACAAAAGAAGGCGCAAGTCAGAAGAATCTGCTTGCAGCTCTCCGCCGCGGAACCAACTTCTCGGCTATTGCTACTGCAATATTCTCGTTCGTCCTTGTATGGTGGCTCTTCGGAATCGAGTTCTATGGACTCTATCTTGCTATCATTGCAGGACTTCTCGCAGGAGTACTGATCGGACTCTGCACAGAATACTACACTTCGGATACATATAAACCAACACAGAAGATCGCTGAATCTTCACAGACTGGTACCGCTACACTCATTATCAGCGGACTCGGCACAGGCATGATGTCAACAACACTCCCGATCCTCATAGTCGGAGCTGCTATCATCATCGCTTACTACTGTTCGGGTATGTGCCCTGTAGACGTAGCACCATCCAGCATCGGACTTTACGGCATCTCGCTGGCTGCTGTCGGAATGCTTTCCACACTCGGCATCACACTTGCAACAGACGCATATGGCCCTGTAGCTGACACTGCCGGCGGAATAGCTGAGATGGCAGGACTTCCTCCTGAAGTCCGTGAGAGAACAGACGCTCTTGACTCACTTGGCAACACAACAGCTGCAACAGGTAAGGGATTTGCTATCGGTTCCGCAGGAATGACAGCACTCGCACTTATCGCAAACTTCAAAGAGAAATTGCTCGTTTACATGCCGGACGGACAGGATCTTCAGCTCAACCTGCTTGATCCTAAAGTTCTTGTAGGACTCTTCATCGGAGCATGTCTGCCGTTCCTCTTCTCATCGCTTACAATGGGCGCTGTTAACAGAGCGGCTCAGAGCGTAGTGCTTGAGGTGAGACGTCAGTTCAAGGAGATCCCTGGACTCATGGAAGACACTGCGACTGCGGACTATGCGCGCTGCGTAGACCTCTGCTCAAAGGCATCCCTCAAGGAGATGATCCTTCCTGCATGTGTAGGAATCGCAGCTCCGATTGTTACAGGTCTCATACTGGGCGGACTCGGAGTAGTCGGAATGCTCTGCGGAGCGACGGTCTCCGGATTCATCATGGCTATCTTTATGGCTAACTCAGGCGGCGCCTGGGATAACGCCAAGAAGTATATCGAAGCCGGACACTTCGGCGGCAAAGGCAGCGACAACCACAAGGCTGCTGTTGTCGGTGACACCATCGGTGACCCGTTCAAGGATACATCCGGTCCTTCAATCAACATTCTGATCAAACTGGTATCGATGGTATCTATCGTATTCGCAGGACTTATTGCTTCAGTAAGCCTCCTGTAAGGCGATACGTGTATGGATTAAAAAGCACCCACACTTGCGTGTGGGTGCTTTCAGTTGGAGCTGGAATCCCGGTGGTATGGTATAATAGCTACATATATATAACAAAACTATTCAAGAAAGAATGATATGAATGAAAACGTACTGGTAACCGGAGCATATGGCCTTCTGGGCAGCCACACGGTCAGGGAACTGATCGAAAATGGCTATCATGTAAGAGCGTTCGGTCGTGATGCTGATAAGCTTTCAAAGCTTGCTGAAGAATATGATGACAGCCAGATAGAAATCTTTAAAGGGGATTTCTGCAATCTGGAAGACATAGAATGTGCATGTAATGGAATGGACTATGTAATTCATTGCGGTGCACTGCTGAAGGGATGGGGCAGACGAAGTGAATACATAAGGACGAACGTTGAAGGCACCCGGAATGTGCTGGAAGCCTGTGCTAAGCATAATATAAAGCGTCTTGTGCACACTTCGTCACCGAGCGCTCATGCACTGAAGAACAACCTGAACATAACGGAAGAGGATCAGAACTGGAACAACAGGCTAAATTACTATATTGAAAGCAAGCTGATGGCAGAAAAGCTTGTGAGAGGTCAGGATAAAGTTCCTTACTCCATGATAAGACCGCGGGGAATCACCGGTATCGGTGACAAAAACATGCTGCCTGTACTCATCAATGTCAACAGACAGATTGGGATACCTCTTTTCCGGAAAGGCAGGGTTTTGGTAGATCTGGTATGTGCTGAAAACGCCGCACTTGCGCTCAGACTTTGTATGGAAAAGGAGGAAGCCCTGGGACAGGCATACAATATAACGAACGGAGAGCCTAAACTCGTCACCGAACTTGCAGAAGAAATGTTTACAGCGCTCGGAACAAAGGCCAGATACATAAAAATGCCGTTTATTCCTGTTTATGTCATGGCAGGAGTGATGGAAGCAGTATGGAAGCTCTTCCGCATATATGACAAAGCACCTCCGCTGACACGCATGAATGTATGTACGCTTGGGAGAAGCCAGATATTCAGCATTGAAAAAGCAAAAAGAGAACTGGGATATAAGCCTAAAGTAAGCCTCAGCGAAATGATAATAAAGTATGCGGAGGATTATAAGCGTGGATAAAGGCCGCATTAGATTCAGATATAAGTTCATATATAAGGCGGTGAGAAGCCTGGTTCCGCTTATTCTCCGCAAGTATGGATTCAGTACAGACAGAATAAACAAAAGGGACGAACCATACATAGTAGTGGCTAACCATCTGACGGAAGTCGATATGCTGATGGTCGCAGGCGCTTTTTCCGAGCACATGTATTTTGTCGCCGGTGAACATCTGCTCAGGACAAAAGCCGGGCCTAAGATTAAATGGGCTCAGGATCCCATCTTTACG
>JAFWMD010000010.1 GCA_017510725.1 Mogibacterium sp.
CCGGTGGCGGTTCCGGCGGCTCTGGCGGCGGAAGTATAACTCCTGACAGCGGTGGCAGCTCCGGTGGCGGTTCCGGTGATTCCAGCGGAGGTTCTGGCGGCGGAAGCGTAACTCCTGACGATGGTGGCAGCTCCGGTGGTGGAGATTCCGGCGGCACAGGTGATGGAGGAGAGACTCCTCCTACTGAGGGCGGCAACTAGTTAAAATCAAAGGGATGAAATAAAAAGGGGGTTCTGCTCATGTATCATGAAATAGAAGGGCAGTTCAGTATAGAACCTATCATATTTGATGATGGCGAACTGATCGCACGCGGAAAGCATTACCCTTATGATGATATCGAATCTCTGGAAATAACCAGCTCGCAGCTCTTTTCACCGTATGGGATCCTGACGCTGCGGACACAGGGCAGGGATATCCCCATTCCTTTTGTCCGCTCAAGGAAAGCAAAGCTGGAACTGGCACTGAAAGATTTTAAGAAACTGCGCGAAGGCGGGGGACAAGACGCTGCGAATGTTATACAGGGCAGACCTCCGGCAGCCATGGATCCATATGAAGAGCTGAAAAAACTAAAGGAATTGCTGGATCTGGATATCATCACAAAAGAAGAATTCGATAAAAAGAAGAAAAAATTGCTGGATCTGTAGATCCGGCAATTTGTTTTAAAGGAGTTATAAGGTAGTTTCTGTTTTTACAGAACGTGCTTTCCGTACATAGCGTCCTGCTCTTTTCTGAGCTTGTAGATCAGAGTGTTCTTGTCGAGCTCAACCATGTCGTATGTGATGAGGTCGCCCTTCTTGCAGTCAACCTTCATAACAGCGTTCCTGTTGATCAGACCGAATGGTACATAACCCTTCTCTGTAGCCTCTGCCTCTGTGCAGATCGAACCGAGTGTTGTGTATCCGCCGATTCCGTCGAGGTTCTGGCCTGCCTTGAGGTCGATCTTCGCTCTTGTGATGCACTCTGCTACGAGGCCGTCCTTGGCTACGCAAGTCTTCTCTCCGTCGATAACTGCCTTGGCAACTGTGAGCGGTGTCTCGAGGTTGCAGAGGTGATATGGTCTGTAGAGTGTCCAGAGCGGTCCTGGACCCATGCTGTGGTACTGCAGCTGATAAGCGATCTCCGCATTGTTTGTCGAAACTGTTACGAAAACGCCGGGAGCGATTCCGTTTACGTACTCAACTACGCCGTGCTTATCGAGGATTCCGCCGTCTTTCTTAAGCTTGAAGATCTCGTTGAGCTGCTTAACGCCTTCTGTTCCGGGAGCTGTTGCAGGGCCGTGTCCGCCGATCACGTCAGGAATAAGACCTGTGTAGTTGCACATAGCAGTCATCTCTACCATTGTCTTTGTGCCGTCCTTGAATGCGCAGAGCATTCTCGGGCTCATCTTGCGGCGTGCAGCCTCTTCGAAAACTGTGTCAGGGTTACACTCATAGTCGATCTTGTTATTCTTACCCTTGCCCATAACCTCTACATTGAGGCCCATAGCTTTTGCGAAGCAGTAGAGCTCCATTACAGCACCCGGCTCATCTCCTGCGGAACCTGTGTAGATCACGCCGTGATCCTTAGCGAACTTGTCGAGGTAAGGTCCGATAACAACGTCTGTCTCAACGTTGAGCATTACAACATGCTTACCATTCTTCATAGCGTCTGTAGCAACCTTTGCGCCTACATCAGGAACCCCGGTGCAGTCGATGACAGCGTCAACGCCTTCTGCTGCGGAAACGAATGCCGCATCTCCGCATGCAACATACTTACCGGATGCGATTCCTGCATTTGCTTCCTCGAGAGTCTTTGCTACAACGATTTCATCGTCAGAAACTTCTGCATACTTGAAAGCCTGTACTGCGAGAGCGACGTTGATATCGGATACGATCGCGGGTGTCATTCCCTTCATGAGTACCATCTGTGTAACCATTCCGCGGCCCATCTGTCCGGCTCCTACAATACCGACTTTGATGACCTTTCCTTCTTTTTCTCTCTGCTCCAGTTTCCAGTTCATGTTAAGCATAAAAAGTAATCCTCCTTGTTTTCAGACTGTCAGAAGATCTGGATTACCGATCCGGCTGCAACGTCTGCCTCAGTGATGACCTCGCCATCCAGGTTGATGCAGCCCGGACGATGAGGTTCTGTATCTGCAGTAAACGCAAGTGTGCAGTGGCCCATATTTGTGAGCGTTTGAATTGCCTCATTCCCTACAGCGGTGATTTTATAAGTCTTTTCACCGATCTTCATGGTGTCGCCAGGGGCCGGAGCTTCAGTCAGTTCTCCCTTAGTATGCAGGATAGAAAGCTCAGCCAGTTCAGCAGGCGCATCGTCGTCAAACAGGATAGCGAATCTCATCTTCATTGCAGGATCGAGGAAATCGAGTGCCATATCACCTAGTCCGGTAATGGTAACATCATATTTCATTTGAGACCTCCTTTTAATCATTTGCGTTTACGCATATTTTTACATTGAGTATTATAAGTCTAATCATTTTTGACTTCAATCGGTATGTTCAGAACATTTGGATAAAGCACGCCGCTTGTTCATATCTGCTCAATCAGATAATTTATAAATACCGCAATGGTTATTGTTTGCAGTTAACGATAAATCGTTGCATTTGATAAGTGGCTTTTGTATAATGAGCACGCAATTAAAACAATTGCGTGTATATATTTGTAACAATAATGCAACATGCTTGAAAATGGTGTCTTAAAATGAAAAAAATCGTAGATGATGAGCGGCTGATCTACAAGGTCTGCAGCCTGTACTATCAGGATAATATGAACCAGCAGGAGGTAGGAGATTATCTGGGTGTATCCAGATCCTCCGTACTGCGCATGCTTCAGAAAGGCCGCGAGATGGGCATCGTTACAATTGAACTGCACAACCCGCGTTTTTATGACTATGGTGAAATGGAAAAAACGCTTGAAAGGGCATATGGGCTCAAGGATGTCCTGATAGTCGAAAACAGTGTGCTTGACTCCAGATCAGAAGCCGCATCATACATGTTCGGAACAGCGTCAGACTATCTGCAAAGCTTTTTTAAAGAGGGTGACAGGATAGGTGTTGCGATGGGCAGTACGCTGAACAACGTAGTCAGCACCAACAAAACTTATGAGAAGCACAAAGATCTCCTTTTTGTAGCTCTGGAGGGAAGTATCAGCCGCAACACCAAAGGAGGCATGGATGTGCAGGGAAATGAACTTGCAAGAAAATTTGCAGAAAAGTTCGGCGGAACATATACTCAGTTCCTTTCACCGGCAGTATTCTCCGAAAGCAGCGTTCTGGAGTTTTTCATGAAGGAAAAGGCAGTTAACTATATCCTTGAAGAGTTCAGGCATCTCAATGTGGTCCTTGTAGGCATAGGCGTGCCGGACGGAAATGAGCATACCCTGACTAAAGCCGGATATATGACGGCAGATGAACGCAAGCTTCTGGCAGACCGCGGAGCAGTAGGGGATATGTGCCTGCAGTTCTATGATAAGGACGGCAATACCGATCATTACAGATTCTATAATGACCGTGTGGCTGCTATGCGCCTTGAGGATATCCGCAGGGTCCCGAGCAAGATCGGGATAGCTGGCAGCGCGAGAAAAGCGGAAGCTGTGATCGGTGCGATACGCGGCGGTTATCTGAACATCCTTATCACAGATACAGAGTGCGCTAAAAAACTTATCGAACTGGCAAATGTAAAATAGCATATACAGGCAGCAATCAATAAAATCCGAAAAGTAATTTAAAACGGCGGAATGTCCATACTGGACTTCCGCCATTTTGTATTTCTGCTATGATTCTGCGATTTATGCCCTTGTATCGAACAACTTATTCACCCATGATGATGACTCTGCATCTTCTGCCGCGCTCTCTTGTTCTGTCAAAGTCTACGAAGTAAACGTAACCGGTTTTACCGACTGCGAGCTTTCCGTCTTCGACTTCAAGAGTGGCGCTGTTACCGAGGAGGGTGGCCTTCATGTGTGCGTCGCAGTTTAGAAGTGCAGTCTTATCGCCGCCCGGAAGGTAAGTTTCAGCATCCGGCCAGGAAGCTACGTCAGCATAATGCTCAGGACCGGGATACATGTAAGGACCTGCAGGCGGGATCTCAGTCTGATCAGGAATGATCTTGCAGAGTGCAGCATTCAGATCCATCTGCAGAAATTCTGTTCCATCCTCAGTAAGATCGTGAACGAATTCTTCAAAGAATACCGAACATGTCGTATGAGGGGAAATGATAGTTACGATTCCGCTCTGTATGCCGCTGTTTGCGATGGCCTGCTTTACCTCCGGTGTTATATTGATAAAAGTAGGAGTTCCTCCGTGAGATCTCAGATCGATCTGCTCTTTGTAAACCTTCATTATTTTCCTTCTCTTTCCCTATATGCTTTTACGATAGCCTCTGCCATTTCCTGTACGCGCACAGCCGGCGAAGGGGCGTTCAGGATACCGGATGTTGCGCCGGTTCCGTCAGCGCCGAGTCTTACTACATTATAGCAGTCATCAGCTGTAACAACGCCGGAAGCGATCATGACCAGTACGTCCGGGTTTACCTTATGAAGTACGGCTACCGTGTCTGTTACATATGAATCGTCAGCAGTCTTACCTGTTCCTATCAGATCTGTAGGTTCAGCAAGCACGATGTCTGCATCAAGGCAGGCAACAGCAGCAGCCTCTTTTGTGCTGTCAGCGCATACTATTGTGATCATCTCAAGCTCTTTTGCGCGTTTAATGCATGCACTCAGATCTGCAACAGTCTTAGGGTTCTCGGCGTGATTGAGAAATACTGCATCTGCTCCGGCTTCTTTAAGAGATTCCGGAAGAACGTGCCCCATGCCGCGGCCGGGCGTCAGCGGATCGAGAGACTGCGCGCAAACGATAACATGGCTGGTGTTCTGTCTGATCAGCCTGATGTCGGCATAAGGACATGTAAAAAAGATCTGAAGGCCTGTCTCAGCAGCAGTCCTGTCAGCTGCCATGGCAAGTTTCAGACTCTTCTGCCCATAGAGATAAGATTTTGGATTAACGATCAGGAATGGACGTTCAGCCTTTACCATGGAGCGGTTCCTTTCTTTTTTATATACAATTTATATATAGTAATCTCATTTTACGAACTCATCTTAGTTAATATTTCAACATATGTCAAGAACAATTGCGTAAATTTTCCTTGCGTGTAAATTCTCATAAAGGATGCGACAGTAGCAAAATTGCTCTGAACTGTGCAGTTTATCCGGTGGAATTTTTATGGATGAGATTGTTTTACACAAATGCATAGATGATTTGCATCAATATTCGCATTAAAACAAAATGTGCTGACAAATATAAAAATGCATTAAATCAGGCATTTGGTCAGAACATAGTCCTTGATAATAAGTGTGATTAAAGATACAATGCTAACATTAGTAAAATAAGCTTAGCGGGAGAACTGATTAATGAAGCTTAGCGGAATCTCCGTCCTTATCCTGATAGTATTCGGCTTGCTGGTTCTGCAGTCGATCGGCGGAGTACTGCAGATACAAAACTACAGAAAGGCAGTCCGCAGGGTGCACCAGCTGGGAAATGTCGGCATGGGGCAGAGACGCGGTAAGTTTTTTGATGGTCACGTCGCCATAATTGCCTGTGATAACGATGGGATCGTCACCGGCGCTGAGGTGCTCGATGGATCCGGTGTGTGGTCGCGATTTCATCCTGTAGATACATTCATGGGAAGACCTCTGACCGGCAGCAGCATTTTCGACCTGCTCGAGCTGACTGAGGGTCTGGATAAAAAAGAATGGAAACGCTGGCAGGGATACATCAGAGCTCTGGAAGCTCTTGAGGTAAGGCTGACTGACAGGGAGCTGACCAGAGAGCAGGAAGCCTTCATGGAAACAAAAAGAGGCAAAAAAGGGAAAAAGCTAAGGTGAAACAATAAGATATGCACCACCGGGGCGGCAGCCGTGGTAAAACTGCCGGAATCGGTGTAACATATAAAACACGGTATCCATATTAATGGATACATAACAAATTCGAATGGAGGAACTTTATGGAATTTATAACCAAACTGGCAGAGGGCTTTATGTCATTGTTCACTGCCGGCGGCGAGACCTTCATGAGTTGGGTATCAGGAATCATTCCCATGGTTGTATGCCTGATGACATTCGTCAACTCTATCATCAAGCTGGTCGGTACTGAAAAGGTAGAAAACTTTGCTAAAAAGATTACCAGATTTGCAGTTCTCAGATATACACTGCTGCCTCTCATGGCAGTATTCTTCCTCGGAAATCCGATGTGCTACACATTCGGACGTTTTCTGGAAGAAAAGTATAAACCTGCTTACTATGATGCAGCAGTAAGCTTAGTACATCCGATTACGGGACTCTTCCCGCATGCAAATGCCAGTGAGCTGTTCGTATTCATCGGTATCGCTACAGGTCTGCAGGAAGCAGGTCTCAGCACAGGCGGCCTTGCTGTCCGTTATTTCATCGTCGGACTCATAGTCATTCTTATCAGAGGACTTCTCACTGAGAGAATTTATGCATTCATGACAAAAGATAAGTAATTAGGGGAGGAAAAATCATGTATAAGACAATTAAAATCAGCGCTGGAGAAGGCGGATGGGGCGGCCCTCTCACAATTACACCAACCGAAAAGTGCCATACAGTTCTTAGCGTAACCGGCGGCGGGATCCACCCTGTAGCAGCAAAGATCGCAGAGCTCACAGGTGGTGAAGCAGTAGACGGCTGGACGACAACCATTCCTGATGACGAGATCATGGTTGCAATAGTAGACTGCGGCGGAACAGTAAGATGCGGCGTTTATCCTAAGAAGGGAATCTATACAGTAAACCTTATGCCTGTAGGAAAGGCCGGTCCTCTTGCAATGTTCATCACAGAAGATAACTATGTCTCCGCTGTCCGTGAAAAGGACATCGAGGTAATAGATGATGGTAAGTAGTAAGGGGAGGAAAACCGTGTATAAGACAATTAAAATCAGCGCCGGAGACGGCGGCTGGGGCGGCCCTCTCACAATTACACCAACCGAAAAGTGCCATACAGTTCTCAGCGTGACCGGCGGCGGGATTCACCCTGTAGCAGCAAAGATCGCAGAGCTCACAGGCGGTGAAGCAGTAGACGGATGGAAAACTACCCTGCCTGATGACGAGATCATGGTTGCAGTAGTAGACTGCGGCGGAACAGCAAGATGCGGTGTTTATCCTAAGAAGGGAATAAATACAGTAAACCTTATGCCGGCAGGAAAGGCCGGCCCTCTGGCTATGTTCATTACAGAAGATATCTACGTCTCCGCTGTTCGTGAAAAGGACATCGAGGTAGTTGATGATGCTCCGGCTGAGGACGCAGCAGCAGAAGCTGCAGCAGCACAGGCAGCAACAGCTGCAGCTGAGGAAAAAAGACCTAAGACAAAGGAAGAAGCGAAGGCTGAGATCGCTGCTGCTAATGAAGGAAAGAAGGAAGGTTTCATAGTCCGCCTCGGTAAGGGCGTAGGCTATGTAGTAGGTCAGTTCTTCCAGGCAGGCCGTGAGACCATCGACATGGTCATAAAAAACATTCTGCCTTTCATGGCATTCACAAGTACTATCCTTGGTATCATCAGTGCGAGCGGACTTGGTAATGTGATCGCTAACACGATCGCTCCTTTGTGCGGAACACTTCCGGGCATGCTGGTGATCTGTATCATCTGCTCGCTGCCGTTCCTGTCACCGATCCTCGGACCCGGAGCTGTAATCGCTCAGATCGTAGGTACGCTCCTCGGTGCACAGTTCGCTACAGGCGCTATCCCTGCAAGATATGCTCTTCCGGCTCTGTTTGCGATCGACGGTCAGGTAGGAGCTGACTTTGTACCGGTAGGTCTTTCCCTCGGAGAGGCTGAGCCTGAAACCATCGAGTACGGCGTTCCTGCAGTTCTGTTCTCGCGTATCATTACAGGTCCTATAGCAGTTCTGATCGCATTTGCTTTCAGCGTTGGTCTGTATTAATGAATTAGTCAATGCCGGGGCAACATATCTTGCCGAGACCCCAGCAGATGTTGTAAAATTAGTCTGCAGGGAGTCGGTATAACTCAAACGGATAAGAA
>JAFWMD010000068.1 GCA_017510725.1 Mogibacterium sp.
GCTCTTCAAGTTACTGGCAGGCAGGGAAGAATACTATGGCAGCGAAGGAGAAGCCAGCCCATATATATACGTGAATGGCGATTACATAGGTGAACTCAAAACATGGAAATAAGTTTCTCTAGTATCAAAGTTTATTACTGAAAATGACAGCAGCTCTGTAGAGAATATTTCTCTTGCCGATAAATAAGCACGGATAAAAAAGATACAGGACAAAAACAATATGGATATATTGAGAAAGATTGAAGAATATGCAATCGCCCAAAGCGAAAGAACGGCTTTCAGGTCAAGGAATGGTGAGATATCATATGGAGAACTGTGGGAGAGATCCGGCAGGCTTGCTTCAGAGATAGAAAACCTTATGTGTGACAGCAGAGATCCTGTCATAGTTTACGGTCACAAGGACCCTATGATGATAGTCTGTTTCATTGCATGTGTCAGGAGCGGCAGAGCATACTGTCCGATCGATATTAACACACCTGCGCAAAGGATCGCTCAGATTTCCGAGAAGATAGGGAAGCCGCTGGTGATCATGGCGGAAAAGACATCTGCAGCATCTGAAATAGAAAAACGCGAAATGTTTACAGGCAGCAGATGGCTCATAGGGTATGAAACTATCAGGGAACTGACACAAAGCAGAAATATAACTGCTGCGCTGAATCCGTGCTCAGGAGAAGATGATTTCTATATCATCTTCACATCCGGAACTACAGGTAAGCCGAAAGGAGTCAGGATAACAGCTAACGATCTTAATAACTATCTGGATTGGGCGATGTCTCTTGCAGGCGGCATTGAAGAGCGAGCCGTCTTCATGAATCAGGCCCCATATTCATTTGATCTTTCAGTGATGGATCTGTATCTGAGTCTTGCGACAGGAGGTACAGTCGTGTCTGTAGACAGGCTGTTGCAGAAAGACAGTTACAGACTTATGGATTATCTGTCAGGACAGGGAATAAACTACTGGGTCTCGACTCCGTCGTTTGCAGACATCTGTCTCGCAGAGGAACGCTTTGATGCGGCTTTTCTGCCGGAAGTAAAAGCATTTCTATTTTGCGGAGAAGTTCTTCCGTGTGAGACCGCTCACAGTCTCATAAAACGCTTCCCGGAATCAAAGGTGGTAAACACATACGGACCGACTGAATCGACAGTGTGCGTTACGCAGATCCGGATAACGGAAGAAATGGCGTCGGGGACTGCTCCGCTGCCTGTTGGCAAGGCAAAGCCCGGCACATCAATAGAACTGGATCCTGAGACTTCAGAAATCATTATTATTGGTAATACTGTAAGTCCCGGGTATTACAAAGAACCAATACTTACTTCAAAAGCCTTTTTCTTCATTTACCCTCTCAGCGCCTGTGAGAGTGCGGGAGGCCGTCATATAGTAGGTTCAGACGGCTCCCGCGCTTACAGGACAGGTGATAAGGGGCATTTTGATGAAGATGGTAATCTGTACTGCGACGGCAGAATAGACAACCAGATAAAACTCCACGGGTACAGGATAGAAATAGAAGATATTGAATCCAATCTGGCCTCGGTATACGGCGTCAAACGAGGTGCTGTAGCGCAAAGGATCCGTGATGGGAGGGTGGAGAGCCTTACGGCATTTGTTATCCGGGACGGAGATCTGATCACGGATGACTATTTCGGACGCAAAGTCATCCGTACTGCATTGAGAGAAAAAATGCCATCATATATGGTTCCTAAAAGGGTCATATTCCTTGATGAACTGCCTGTCACGAACAACGGAAAACTTGACAGGAAAAGACTAAGGGAGATGGCATAGATGCAGCTGTACGGAGAGAACATATTCTTCATCAGCCTCGCTGTCATCCTGGTTCCGGCTTTCATATTGGGTTACTGTGAGAAACCACTGAAGCATTACGGCATGGCTGCCACAGTATTCTTCGTTGTCATGACAATGAAAGATAAACCACAGGCTTTGCTGTACATGCTTTGCTTTGTATGGTATGAGTATATCCTTGCGCAGATCTTTCTCAGGATCACGACGGGAGAGCACGGGTCACGGGTTGCTTATCCTGCGTTTCTCATATTGAGCATACTGCCGCTGACCTTGCACAAGATCCTTATTGCAATGAATGGAAATGCGGGGATACTGGCGATTATCGGCATCTCATATATGACATTCAAGGCGGCTCAGATAATCATTGAGATAAGCGACGGAATAATCAAAGAGCTGAAACCTGATGAATACATATATCTGATGATTTTCTTTCCGACGCTGCTGTCAGGACCTATAGACAGAAGCCGCCGGTTTGAGGAGGATATCAGGCGGACGATCCCAAGGGAAGAATACCTTGAGATGGCAGGAAATGGATTGCTCAAGATCCTTCTCGGCATGGTGTATAAACTGGCGATAGCTTCAGTCTTCTACCTGCTCATGAAGAAATTCGGGATGGATCGCACGCTGATCTCAGCAGCCATATATATGTACACATATGGCTTTTATCTGTTCTTTGACTTTGCAGGTTACAGTCTGATGGCGGTGGGAACGGGCTATCTGCTTGGCGTAAAGGTTCCTGACAACTTCAACAAGCCTTTTCTCAGTAAAGATATCCAGGAATTCTGGAACAGATGGCATATAACTCTTTCACACTGGTTGAGAGACTATGTTTTCTCAAGGATAACGATGGATCTTATACGGAGCGGTAAGGTCAAAGATAAGCTGACGATAGCTTCCATAGCGCTCATGATAAACATGCTCATCATGGGCTGCTGGCACGGACTTACAGGATATTACATTCTCTATGGCCTGTATCACGGAGTGCTGCTTGTGCTGTTTGAGATCATACGCAAGAAGTCGGCTTTCTATAAAAAGCACAAAAAGGACAAATGGTTCATGGTTGTTTCGTGGTTTGTGACACTGCATCTGGTGCTTGTCGGATTCTTTATCTTTTCGGGAAGATTCACCAGAGGTGTAGCCTTCCTGCTGCGCAGCCATGGTCTGATATAAAGGAGAACACAAAATGAGAGAAAAATTACTGGTAATGATAGAAGAATTATGTGGAGATGAGATCGTCAGGGAAGACCCTGATATCGACCTGCTTGAAGAAGGACTGATTGATTCTCTTGACTATATAGAACTGCTTTTGAAGATCGAGGATGAATTTGGCCTCAAAATGTCACCTTCAGAACTGACACGGGAAGAAATGGCGACTCCTAACAGGATCATCGCTGTAGTCGAAAAGCGGCTGGCATAAGCCTGATCCGGCAGGAAATATGAGGAAGATAAGAGCATTCATCGCTGCTGCAGCACTTATGGTCGTATTTGTGTTATCAGCTCATATGGTCACAAGCGGGCTGTCACTGAGAGTAGATAATGGCAGGTTCGGGTTCTGGTTCAACCCATACAAGGATCTGTCTTATTCTGCATTGTCAGAAAACATCGATTCAGATACGGTGCTGGTCATGGGGTCTTCCGAATTCAGACATGGCAGGGGATCTAAGTATCATCCGAGAAATGCGCTCAGAACTGAAGATGCCGATCTGATGCTCATAGGAGGACCGTGCAATCAGATCCTTTTTCACAGTATTGCAGCGGGCTCTCTGGAAAAAAAGCTCGAAAGCAGAAAAGTGATACTGCTGGTATCGCCTACATGGTTCAAGAAGGATGGTGTGAACCCTGTCAACTACGGACTCCGGTTTTCAGAGTCTGAATATATTCAGTTCATGCAGAATCCGGATATTGAAAGCGAAACGAAAAAATATGTTGCGGAGAGAAGTGAAAAACTCCTGGCAGATAACAACAAATTCAAAACGAAGGTAAGGATCATAAACAGATATCTGGTTGATGGCAGAAAAAGTATTATCAGTAGCGTGCTGTTCAAAGCGGAGAGGATGTTTGCTGTTGACAGGGACCGTGTCTCAGCTGCCATGGCAATCAAAAGGATCAGCAAAAAGGGTGATCTTAAGTTCTCGCTTGATACTATAAGCAACGAAGCATTCGATTTGATGGTCAGCCAGGCGGAAGAGGAAAGCATGAAGGCATCGGATAACCCTTTTGACATCTCAGACAAATCCTGGAACCGCAAGTTCAGCAAGACATATGAAGCTGATAAAAACGCGCATCCGGACAGGATATGTGTTGACTCACCTGAGTTTGATGACTTAAAGGCTTTTCTTGAAGTGTGCAGCCAGACAGGCCTGCAGGCGAAGCTCATAATCATGCCGGTAAACGGGAAATGGTTTGACTACATAGGAACAGGAAAGCAGCAGCGCAGAGATACGACAGACAGGATACTGAAGCTTGCTGAGGAATATGGCGCAGAAGCAGCGGACCTGACAGTATATGAATATGAACCGTTTATAACGAAAGACGTGACACACCCGTGGAACAAAGGATGGGCTCTTATAGACAGAGAAATATACAACTTCTGCACTGATAATCAGAAAGGGTCAAAATGATGATCAAACGAGTCAAACTACTGCTTAGCAGGATCAACAGCTATATATCGGTAAAATACACCTTGATTTACTTCAGCCTTATGGCTGTTCTGTATTTATTCTCTCTTTTCGGTAGCATGTTCGGAAGCACTGATTTCACATACGCAGATTTCTGAGTAGACACTGGCAGGTATAACGGCAATTATACAAATACAAAAAACTGCAACCTTGCCGTTTTTTATATTCCATATTCATCTTTACTCTCACAGCGAATCTTTGTAAGGTATCCACCGCAAGTGGTACCCATTACAAGTAGTCCTCCGCGATAGAAGTAAAAGTTATTGTATCCTGACATGAAAGACAATGCTTTTCGAGGTGCGGGAATGACAGTCTACATACACTATGGAGCAGATGCATTTGATCCAGAACTGTTTTCTCCGATTAGAAACAGCACATGGAACACTAAACCGATGGAAGGCACCGGTCTGTGGGCAAGCCGCGAAAATGACCCTTTTGGTTGGAGCGCATGGTGCAGAGAAAACCGGTATTCTGTTCAATCGCTTAAGCAGTTTTTCAGATTCGCTGTTTCCGCTGACAGCGACATTCTCATACTTGAAGATCCGGAGCAGCTGGAGACCATTCCGAAAACAAAGCCGTGGAAGCCTAAGGATCTGTCGTGGATGGAAACAGTAGAGCCGGGAAAGATACCGTCCGAGGAGCAGCTGATGCAGCTGTACTCCCCAAATCCCTGCTACATCGACTTTGAGGAACTGGTTCGGAATGGCATCGACGCAGTCGAACTGACCAACTGCGGTGCCTTCAGAGACAGCCTGGATATATGGGACTGTAACTGCATTCTGGTCATGAATCCGGAAATAATAGTGCCGGAATAACTCATAAACATCACAAGCTGAATACATTGCTGCAGGCAAATACGTCTGCAGTTTTTTTATGCAGCAAAGGATGGTGAGATATATGAGTTACAACAGAAACAGAAGTCCTGACAGGAAATCTCAGAAGGAACGAATAAAGGAACTGACCGAAGAACTGGAGAAAGGTGTTGTCGAATGCTATAACAGCGAATCTTTTCAGACGGTCATAAGAACCTTTTCACGATTTCACAATTATTCTCTGAATAACTGCCTGCTCATCGCATTGCAGGCTCCGGGCTCGACCTGTGTGGCAGGCTACGTAGACTGGCAGAAGAAGTTCGGCAGGCAGGTAAAGAAAGGCGAGAAGGGAATCAAGATCCTGGCTCCCTGTAAGTATAAGGTTGAGATCGATGACATGGACGATCCCGATGCCGACAGCAGCGGAACAGGATCAGAAAAGAAGAAAACAATAGAGCGAGTCGGCTTCAAGATCGCATATGTATGGGATGTCTCGCAGACAGAGGGCAGGGAACTACCTTCACTGGATATCCATGAGCTGACAGGCGATGTCAAAGAGTATGAGCGATTCTATAAGGCGCTTGTGAGTATAAGCCCGGTACCGATCACCTTTGAAGACATCGAAGGAGGAGCCAAAGGTTACTACAACGATGCTGAAAAAAGGATAGCGATCAAGACAAGAATGAGCGAAGCTCAAACAATCAAGACCCTGATCCACGAGATAAGCCACGCCACATATCACTCAAAGGAAGGCCGCGACAAGGACTTTCCTCTCGACAGAAGACACATGGAGACGGAAGCTGAAGCTATAGCCAGTGTTGTAGCCGGAGCTTATTCCATCGACTCTTCCAGTTACTCCTATCCGTATCTGGCTTCGTGGGCAAGCGGAAAAGAAGTCAAGGAACTGAAAGATTCTTTGGAAAGGATCAGATCTTTTGCCGATGAAATGATAACCGGCATCGATAGATCTCTCGAAAAACAGATCCGGCGTGAGCAGAACCGTGCTTTCCGCGAAGAAGCGAGGTGATGATCATGCCATACTATACCGAAGAACAGATAAAGCAGGCACGGTTGATAGACCTGATGACATATCTTCAGACATATGAACCGACAGAGCTTGTGCATGTACGTGGAAATACCTGGTGTTTACGCGAACACGACTCATTAAAGGTAACTGCTGATGGCAAGTGGTATTGGTGGAGCAGGGGCTTCGGCGGCTATTCAGCGCTGGATTATCTGACCAAAGTCAAAGGGCTTCCGTTCATAAAAGCGATGGATATCCTGACTGACGATTCCAAAGATTTTCAGTTTGAAACTCCCAGGATTTTCAATCGGGATAACAGCAGTACAGAAAGAAAGCTGCTCTTGCCGGAAAAGTGCGAGACGAATCTTGAAGTGATACGCTATCTGAGCAGCCGGGGAATAGATCGTGAAATCATCAAAGACTGCATCAATGAAGGTCTGCTTTATGAGTCCCTGCCATATCACAACTGCATTTTCGTTGGATATGATGAATCCGGCAAAGCTGCCTATGCATGCTACCGGGCTACCAACGGAGAAAGGATCATGGGCGATGCCGCAGGATCTGAAAAGAGGTATGCGTTTAGGGTCGAGTCGAAAGGCGGCAGTTCTGGAGTCCTTCATACCTTTGAATCAGCGGTGGATCTCTTATCTTTCGCGACGATAATGAATATGCAGACGGGCAACTGGCGGGCAGAACCTATGCTATCTCTCGGCGGAGTATACACTCCGAGTCCGAACAGACCGGGAATGAAGATCCCGGCAGCCCTGGATAATGCGCTTCAGAACCATCCTGAAGTTAAGACTATAGCCCTGCATCTTGACAATGATTATGCAGGCAGGAGTGCCGCAAGATCCATCGCGGAGCAACTGCAGGACAGATATGTGATAAGAAATGAGCCTCCGCCTTCCGGGAAGGATTGCAATGATTTTTTGATGATTATCCGGCAGCGTAACAGATCACGGCAAATGGGAGCGGCCGGATATGAGCACCCCAGATGAATAAAGAAGTAATGCCATATTTAATTCTCCACTATGACAACAGCCATGAGGGATTCACTATATCCTTCATGGCTGAAACGTCATAGGTATTTGTATGGAGTATTGTTATGAAGAAAAGTTGTTGTCTCTCTGTTTGACAATGACAGGATACCGCAGAATCTTTAAACGAACCTAAATAATCATATTTTTCAGTGTTCTATTATGAAAATAGCCTGCAACTATTTCCGCTTGCAGATGCTTATACTATAATCCACAGATGTTAATCTGCGTTGCTTGCTTTAGGATGACTGTAGACCTACTATAAAAGCAGAAAATCAAAACATACTGGGGTGGCGGCTATGCTAAATGAGAACATTAGGACTATCAGGAAGAATAAAGGATTTACACAGGAAGAATTGGCGATCAGGCTGCATGTGACAAGGCAGACTATATCAAAATGGGAGAAGGGCCTTTCAGTTCCGGATGCTGCACTTTTATCTGATATGGCCGAGATTTTCGAAGTGTCAGTCTCAGAATTGCTGGGAGAAAAGCCTGTCGAAAGTCATGATCAGGATGCGATAATAGAGCAGCTCTCCAGGATCAATGAGCAGATGGCGATTCGCAATCGCAGGGCAAACAGGACTATCAGGATAGTGGCGTGCCTGTTGTTGGCGCTGATAATAGTTGTGGCGACTGTTATTGTGATGAATATCGCGCCTCGTAATACACATATACTTCTTAGTGACCATATAGGCAATCTGACATATACCATGCCAGATGAACGCTTTACACATGATAATGATGATATAGGTGTTACGATCGGTGATGATGGCAAAGAAAGGATCAGCGCGAAGTCATACAAATGCATAGATGACATGACAGAGATAACGATATGGGAGTATGGTGACTATGATCCTGAATTGATTCAAGAGTTCAAAGAGAAGCATAAGAATGACCTTGTTGATTTTTCAGATGAGCACGGACCATTGCCTGACTGCATTGATGAGATAGTGGCTGCGACAGATGAAACCGATGAATATGTGGGAAGGTATTATGAGGCTTTTGTCGTTATAGAAGGCAAAATGTATAACATAGAAGTTCAGAATGGTGACGATCCTCTTGGATGCGGAGAGTTAGTGATCAGCTCTATGGAAATAGATAACGAGCAAAAGGATGAATATATATAGCAAAAGATGTGAGTAACCACCTCAAAAGCAGCTTGTATTAAATACGAAATAAACGTATAATGCATCCATATCACGAATAAAGCTGGTCACCGGAGGATAGTGTGCCGTAGCACAGGGGATCGTGGACAGAAGTCCGCAGGCCGCCTATCAGATAAGGTGTCGGGTGAGCCCGGTAAGATGTTGTTGGCATCGCCGGGATTTTTTGTTCCGGCGCCGGACAGGAGGTGGAGCAATGAAGAAAACACAAGTGAAGCTGATCCCTTTGCAGGAAGACGACAGAGAGCAGTTTATCAAAGACAATCAATGGGCATTCAAATATGGATCCACAGAAGAATTTGGTATGCGCAATAATCAGTTCGAGGAAGAGGGCGAGATCATATCCCGCAGAACTATAGAGGACAGTATAGATAAGGGAGAGGCATATAGGATCATCTGCGATGGCGAAAGGGCAGGGGGCGCGGTAATCCATACAGATGGTACGCGGGGAGAATTGGATCTGCTGTTCACTTTGCCTGAAGCGCACAGCAAGGGAATCGGCTATACCGCGTGGTGCGAGATAGAAAGACTGCATCCGGAGGTCGAAGTCTGGGAAACACTTACACCATATTTTGAGACCAGGAATATCCATTTCTATGTCAACAAGTGCGGATTCCATATTGTGGAGTTCTTCAATCCTTTCCATCCGGAGCCGTGTCATACGGATTCTAAGGAATGTGATGAAGACGGGCCTGAAGATGATGGAACCGGCGGAACGGGTCTGGATTTCCGCTTTGAAAAACGAATGAAGTAGTATAATAGATATCAAAGAGAGGTTTAGCGACATGACAATAGAAATAAAGGAAGGATAGTTGTTTGACCGATGGATAATCAGAAGAAAGCCAGTTTCCTTGTATTATTGATCTCTCTTGTTTTAGCTTTTGCCGGCTGTACTGGTACAAATGATAAGAAGGTCGGTATTCCTGAGACAGACAGGATAGACAGTATTGAATTGCAGTTTTCTGACGACTCATGCACTGTTTCTAAGATCGTAAGTATTGATGGCAAAGATAAAGATACGATCACAGAGCTGATAAGGACGACCTGTAAAAAATGGAGGGAATCAGTCAACGACAATCCGCAGGAAGTACCATATGTCATCGTTAACTTCCATACTGGGAATCAGGATGAGGATAGGAGCCTGTATGTCTATAAACAGGCCGATCAGTACTATGTTGAGCAGCCATACAGAGGAAGATGGTCTACCACTGAAGAATTGTTCGATTTGATCAATAATTACGCTGAGGATAACGCAGAGCAATACTTTACCGAAGATATTACGGCAGATAATGTTACAAAGATCGCAGGTATCCTGGAGATTGCAGGTCTCTCCAATGCAGATGTATTCGAAGAATGGGTGACAGATACATCGAACAACAATGAAAACACCGGAGGGAGCGGCTTTTCAGACGCGGACTGTCGTATGACTGTCATGCTGCTTGCAGGCGATTCCATCAGCTATGACAGTGTAAACGACAAGTACGATGGCGACTATCTGATGTTTGACATTGACGCTATCGAAAACAAAGATGAGTACAGCATGCTCCGTGACAAGGAGAAGCTCTTTACAACATTATTCGGGGAAATCCCGTATGCGGAGGAGACTTTTGCTGATGCACTGCCTGACAACTGGAAGAAACATGGCATAGTTTTCAACAACGATAAGTGTTCGATCATCAGCATCGTCTTTAAGACTTACGATAAGGATGAAGCATATGTAGGTCATACCGGTATCCTGATCGACTGTCAGGATATAGCAGACGCAGACGCGAAATATGTATTCATAGAAAAAATGGCTTTTGGAGATCCATTCAAAGAGACTATGTTTAACGAGAAATCAGACCTGATAGATATGCTCTCAGAACGATCAGATTATACAGTGGAAGAAGGCGAACCGGCACCTGCAGTTTATGAGAATGATAAACAGATCGGTGAGCTGAAAAGATAGAGACTGTAGTTCAGGGTCTCAACGGGGATGTTACAAGTGTGTTCCCAGAAGATGTCAGAATCATGCCGAATGGAGAAATATGGCATATAAGATAAACAGCAAGCTAAGTCTCTTTTGACTTGGAGGAGCGGAACATGGCAAAGTATACAACTATCGTACCCGGCAGTCTGGAACAGCTGAGGAAATACATATCTCATAACGGACCTAATCTCGGTGCGACTTTATCTCTTGAAGAAGAGATATCCGGAACCGCAGATGGCGTTAACTACTGGATAGGAACATATGAAAGATATGCTGTTCTGGGAGAAAACAGGGTGAGCCTTAATATAGTTCTTCTTGAGATCAGCGAAGGCGTCAGAGTCATTGCTACCTCATCCGGCGGCAGTCAGGCGATGTTTCTGAAGATCAATCACTGGAGTGAGGACAACTTCCTGAATGATTTTGTAAGCATTATTGAGACTTATGTGAAAAAGACAGGTAATTGATAATGTGGAAAAGACTGATAGAATGGATCAAGTCATGCTTTGCGGGAGACGCTGCTCTCAGCAGCAAGAGCAAAGCTGAATTAGATATGAAGATGGCAGATCATAAGGCAAAGAACCGTGTCTGGAGAGGACCGCTGAATGGATAGAGATAACGAAAAGGTGCTCTACAACGTCCTGTTCCCGATCTGGTTGCTGGTATTCTTTCCGTCATACCTGTGGCTGATACTGATCCCGGCGAATTATCTGATCGACAGGATAGTGCTGAGATGGAGCCTTGGTGATATGCCTGATAAGGGCATGTTTTGCAGAAAGAATACATGGAAGATATGCCTTGCGGGATTCCTGAGTGACTTTATTGGGGCGATCGCACTGTTTTTCATTTCAGAGTTATTGCTCGGATTCAGCGGGGATGGCACAACGTTTATTGAAAAGGCAGGTGATGGGATCATGTTCGATCCTTTCACAAATGTACTGTCTTTTCTGATCATAGCTGCCGGTATCGCGCTTTCTGCTGTCTGCATCTACAAGTTGGACAAAAGAATTCTTGGAAAGACTGAGCTGGAACCGGAGCAGGCTAAACGTGCCGCATTCAGGCTGGCGCTCTTCACAGCTCCATATCTGTACCTGATACCAAGCCGCTGGTTTTACTGATAAGGTGTCTTAAGAATGGAAAAAAGCAAACCGGCATTGAGAATATTGATCGCGATAATGGCACTTATAGTGCTGTTGCCTGCGAATGCTTTCGCTGACTCATCATGGGTATGGATATCCGAGAAAAGACCGTTTGATATATTGCCATGGGTCGCATTGGGAACGATTCTGATAGAATGGCTGAGCATCTGGCTCATACCCAGGACCGGTCATGCATTCAAAGTATTAGGAATAGTTATGGTAGCAAATGCAGCATCGTTCCTTCTTCCGTATGCATTTCTGAAGGCGGATCTTTCCTGGTATGGGACGTTCGAACACATTCTTGATTCCGGTCCGCACTAAATTGTAAGCGGAGTGTTTCTGCTGCTTACATTACTTGTAGAGATGCCGATTGTTTACAACGTGCTGAAAAGCAATGTGCAGGACAAGGGGAAGCTGCAGCTGACGATCATAGTATCGAACGTGATAACAACAGCAGGCGTTGCTATAATCGAAAGATTAATAACGGAAGGCTATTGGTAAAAGAAAGCAGAAAGGGCGGCATGATGTCTGGTTCAGGACTATTCAGTTTTATAATACTTATCATTATGGCAGTGATACTGGTACTGCTGATAGTATTTATCAGAACCTTCAGCAAGTACTACAAAGCCAAAACATCCCTGGAGAAGGACGCTATCAACAAAGGCTTCCTGGCATATATGGTAACCAACAGTGCCATCATAGGATGGCTCGTATACAACAGAACAAATCCGAAAAACAGATATAAATAACGAGGAATCTAAATGCTGATAATTGATTTTGTGCTATGCACTGCTTCACTTGGAGCTGCTGCGCTCTCATTCTGGACAAAACGAACGCTATATACAGTGGCAATAAGTTATGTGTGTTTTGCGCTGAGTCCGATCATGGACTTGCTTGATATACTCGCCCGCGCGGGCAAAGATGATACGGCTGGCATTCTGGACATATATCCTACATTCTTCAAAGGATATATAGTGCTGCTGACAATCATTACGGTTATAAACGTACTAGGTATTAGAAATAGAGAGAAGGTGGAGGTATAACTATGCAATGCCCATATTGTGGTAAAGAAATGGAATTAGGCTTAGTTCAAAGCCCTCATGAGATAGCCTGGTTAAAAGGTGATACAAAACACGCCTTCGCTATAGCAGCCGCACATAAAGATGCGATTGTATTATCTCCGCTTAACATTAAAAACATGATTACGGGATGTGCTGTAAGGGCGTTTTTATGCAGGTCATGCAAAAAGGTGATAATTGATTACTCAGACGAATCATGATAGACGCATTAGAATTCATTTCCGATAAGATAGGAATCATTATGGGTGTCATACTTGGCATCATTGTTATTATCGCGCTTATAAGAACGCTGTTAAAAGCTTCTAAAGGAGAATCCATAAGCGTGCCTACGGTTGGCGTTATGAATGACCTTCCGAGCAGTGTAACAGGCATCAATAAGTACAATGACATGGCAGAAAGAAGCAATGAGAGAGCAGGAAAGAAGACAGAGTAAAATAATTGCGATAACAGCAACATTTATATGCGCACTGCTTCTGTGTTCATGCGGCTCTGATCCCGGCAGCAGTGATTCTTACCATGCTGAAGGCATTGAGAACTATAACAAGGATGTTATAATCGAAAAGTATGCCGGCGATCTGGACAGCGATCTTTCCGTTTTTCCTGATGAGATCCTTACAGATAAGACCGAATATTCAGCAGATTTCAAGCCGAACCTCTTTGATACTGACGGAAGAATGATTCTTGCATGTGCTTATGGAGACGAACAGTTTTCTGATGAGATAGGCAGACTAAAGGCGCTTTCCAAGACTATCGAATATGATGAGGAGCAATATACGAACAATGTCCTTTACGATGAGGAGTCCTATAACTATCCCGCATATATCACGATAGACGGGTTCGGCAACACTTATGAATATGCACTTATCGATCAGAGCAACAACAGAGTAGTGTATATCTATCTGGCGTATCCTGATGACAATGTACTGAAAGAATACAGCGAGTATGTAAAGAAAGATATGTCAGTATACAAGGAAGAGAGCACTTGGGATGCGTTCTCAATGTACAATCACTCATTCGACGGCGGAGAATCATGGGTCGAGTTTAATAACGAAGTTACAATGATCGCGACCGGCGATGGAACTGAAGATGAATAATATGAAAACGATAGAAACCGGCGGAATAACATATATAGAACTGATACCTTACGGAACAGATGAATGGTATTATGGGATCAGCTACGAGCACGGAGATCTGTATGAGGCAGAGGAAGTGTTCAAAGAGGAGCAGGATGTCGAGGGCAGGAATCTCTGCCTGATCCATTATCCTGACGGTGAAATATACAGACCAGTGCCGAAGCAGCCGGGTATCTATCCTGCCGAACCGGTCTACCATGATGGCAGCATCTATATCCTGAGTGTGGATTTTCTGAAGAGTCTGATACAGATACTTCGGTTTGATTGCAACAGTCATGAGATCGATATAATTGAAGAACTGCCGCTCAGCTGCGTCAAGAACTGCTATAATCTGCATCTGGATACAGCGCCGCTCACCCTCACAAGACAGTGCGTAGGCACAAATGAATTCGAGATCATCTGGCCAGAGAAGACACAGTTTGAGATGGGTGACCATGACAGCTTCTATCTGAGAGACGGTGATAAATTGTATTTCAGCAGATGGTATGAAGAAGGCGATGATGCAGATTACAGATACTGGGAAGAGACTGTAGTCCGCGATCTTACAGGAGAGATCATCGAAGTATATCCGGGTGATGTCAGAAAAATGCCTAACGGAGAAATGTGGCATCTGAAGTAGAGGAGTCTGGCATGGCAGATGGGAAATGGGTTATGACAGAAGCGGATTCGAAGAGAGTGGATCTCACTTTCAGCGGCTCCGGCAGGCCGGATATGAGAGGATTACCGAATTACGGGCAGCACAGGCCGGTCGATGATCGAGATGGAAAGGCTGAAGCAAAGTGCGCTTTCTGCGGCTCTGATGATCTGCAGTCTGGCTTCGGTGGATGCGGAGAGGGGTTCGGATATCGCTCATTCAAGTGCAGATCATGCGGCGGCACGACAGACTTTGTGTATAAGGATAACATAGGCAAATATTTCAGATAGATTCAGAATACGATGTGTTACATACAGGCGCAGCCAATACCGGTTGCGTCTTTTTTGTATGCTTACAAACCGAAAGAAGGGAGGACAAAGCGTATGACTCAGGAAGAAAATGAGAGGCAGAACATGATCAGGGTGGTCGTCTGCAGGCCGGGTGAGCGTGCTGAGGTGACCGAGATCGAGGATAATCTGCGGTCGATGCAGACAGTAGTCGGAGGTCTGATTCAGGAATATTTTCCATTCCATTCGGAAGATGATCCAAGGTATGACGACCTGGCACTGATCGTAAATGACGAAGGAAAGCTGATGAGGTTGCCGCCGAGCAGGGCGATATTTGATGAAGACGGACGCGTGCAGGACGCAATTGCAGGTCCGTTTTTTATATGCTACGCACCTGTTGAAAGCGAGACTTTTTTGTCGTTGCCTGACGATCTTGCAGAAGAAATGAGGCGGAAATTTGATAAGCCGGAGATGTTTTACCGCACAGATGACGGCATCCAGGTTGTCAGATATATGCCGGAAAAAGATGGCAGAGAGCAGGAACGGTAAGACCGGCTGTTGTGGACAAAATGGGCGACACAGGGGGAGAAGGGTCGTCGCATCGAAATAACAAGCACTGCCAAAGCGTCCACAAACGCCCTGGCAA
>JAFWMD010000069.1 GCA_017510725.1 Mogibacterium sp.
AATGAGAGATATGGTACTTCTGGAGGGGATGATTCATCGGATAAAGTGTTTTTACTGAGTTACCAAGAATTGTTCAAATACTTTCCTAATAGTACAACTTGTCAACCCACAGCATATGCAATAGAACATGGAAGCTATGTAAGTAGTAAAGATGATGAGGACAAGGGGAATACATATTGGTTTTTACGTACGCCAGGCATTGATCAAACGGCGGTACTACGTGTAGCCCCTGATGGACATGCATACGGTGATACAAGGGTGTATGAAGAATGTTCCATCAGGCCGGCAATGTGGATAGAAATGGAGTAGCATTCATCTTGTCTTAACATCAACATTTGTAGATAAATATGCCCTCGGTGCAGATATGACACCGAGGGCTTTCTGTCGGGAAAAGAAAAAACGGCCCGTTAGCCGTTAATTCCGTCTGCCTTTCTGAAATTTATCCTTGCGGCATATCCGCCGTGATAGAAGTAAAGGTTCGGAAAGGACTGTATTGGTGCGCCCGGCGGGGATCGAACCCGCGGCCTTCTCATTCGGAGTGAGACACTCTATCCACTGAGCTACGAGCGCATGTGTACGCCGGGCAAATGCCCGGCGTTTCTCATTATATTTGATTATGAAGGAATGGTCTAGAGATAATCTCTCTCATAACCGATAGGTCTCAGCATGAGGTCGTCCATTGCGTCTTTTACTGTGATTTTGCCGTTGATGACATCATATATAGCATTGAAGATAGGCATATCGACGCCTGTCTGTTCAGCAAGCTCGTGCACTACCTCGGCGGTATACATGCCCTCGGAGACCATGCCGATCTCTTTGATGGCATCTTCAGGCTTCTTACCCTGGCCGATCAGTCTGCCGCATCGGAAGTTTCTGGAGTGGATGCTTGTGCATGTAACGATCATGTCACCGATGCCCGCCAGACCGAAGAATGTCGAAGGCCTTGCACCAAGCACAACGCCGAGCGATGTGGCTTCAGCACAGCCTATTGTGAGCATTGCAGCCAGCGTGTTGTCTCCATAACCAGCTCCATTGGCGATTCCTGAACCAACTGCAAGAACGTTCTTAAGCGATGCTGCGAGTTCCATTCCCTTCATGTCATCGTTCAGATAAACTCTGAATTTATTGGTGCTGAGGGCATCTGCCAGAGCAATGGCGGATTCCTCTTTTTTCGATGACATTGCAACTACCGTAGGAACTCCTATACCTAATTCTTCGGCGTGCGAAGGGCCGCTCATACAAACGTATCGGTCAAGGTCGAAGTATTCACCTATGACTTCAGACATCCTCTTATGGGTTTTCTGTTCAAGACCCTTGGAAATGCAAGTAACGATCGCGTCTTCACGGATGAAAGGGACGGCCGATTTTATGGCGCTTCTTACGTGTTGTGCCGGAAGAGCAAAGATGACGAAATCAGCGTCCTTAAGAGCTTCCTCGTTGGTTTTGCAGAAGTGGTAGTCCCCTGCGAGCTTAACGCCCGGAAGATAGTCCTTGTTCTCCATGTCTGCTGCCATACGGGCAAGGTGGTCCTGATCGATGTCAAAAATGTTGATCCTGTCACCCTTGCCTGCGAGCACTGTTGAGAGAGCCGTACCAAAGCTTCCTCCGCCGATAAATGCAACTGTCTTCATGTCTGTTATCCCTTCTTTATCAGTATCCGTAAGTTTTCAGAAATCCCTTAACGGGTCCAACCAAGTAATTATACTGTTTTTGCCGGCAAATTGAAACCACGACAGCCTTTCATGTGATATACTGTTAACCGTAAATGCGCCGTACATAATATGACGGCATAAAAGGAGACAGAGATGGCAACCAAAAAGAATCCAAGAGTAATAAAGTTTATACTTACCGATGATGATTATTCTGCGTTCGGACGCTACCGCATACTCTACACAGCGGGTGGCCGTAAGCTGGTAAACAGACAGAGACTGACATATCTCATCAGCGGTCTCTGCATCGCAGGACTTTTCACTGTGTTCCATGCAGACCATCAATTCACCATGATCGCTTATGCGGTCGCGGCGGTCATCGGTATAGGCGGTCCTATTTTTTCTGAAAGGATATTGCTGAGACAGCAGGACAAAGCCATAAAAAATTCAACAGACACCATAGAGAGAGTACATGCAGTGGAGAACGTGGTCACCATAGGCGATGATGCGCTTACGACAGATGCCGGAGACGATCACCAGTCGTTTGACTACAAGGATATCCAGCAGGTCGACCTTACCGAGGAGGCGATCTATGTATGGATGAGCGAAACCATGATAATGCCTATACCTCTGCATGCTTTTACCGGAATGGATGAGATGAAGGAAGCATATAAGCTGATAAGGCAGAAGATCAAGGAAGCGGGCGGAGCTCTCGCTGACGATGACAAATAGATGCACTTTGTGGAAAACAACAAAAATCCGCATGTTTATTAGTTGACAACACAAGTAATTATTGCTATATTTGCAACTGAACTTATTCTATGAAAGGAGCACATTCACATGGCAAGAAACATGATGATGGAAATGGGAATGATGGGCATGTGCATGTGCAAAGCCGATGAATAGCATAGGATAAGGTCATAACGAATCCAGAAACTGTGTATATTTCTCATGTGTGAGATGCCGGGGCAGGTCGTTAAGACCTGCCCCATATTATTTTCAGAAAGGAACAGAATGGCAGAACACATAATAAGATTGCAGGGGGTCACAAAGGAGTTCGATACAAAGGGCGGCAAGGTGGTCGCACTCAAGGACATTGACCTGGACATTGAAAGAGGAGATTCATACGGTATAATCGGACTTTCCGGCGCAGGCAAGTCGACCCTGGTAAGAACGATCAATCTGCTCGAGGAGCCTACGGAAGGCAAGGTTCTTTTTGACGGCAATCTTCTTACCGGCCTTAAGAACAAAGACCTGAATCTTCACCGCCGTAAGATTTCCATGATATTCCAGCAGTTCAACCTGCTGATGCAGAGAGACGCGATCGGCAATATCTGCTTTCCTATGGAAATTGCCGGGGTGCCTAAGGCCGAGGCGGTAAAGAAAGCAAAAGAGCTTCTCAAAGTGGTAGACCTCGAAGACAGAGCTCACTCGTATCCTTCGCAGCTTTCCGGAGGACAGAAACAGAGAGTGGCAATAGCGAGAGCTCTTGCGTCCGACCCGGAAGTCATCCTCTGTGATGAGGCAACATCGGCTCTCGATCCGAAAACAACCAGATCGATCCTCAAGCTGCTGAGGCAGATAAATGAAGAACGCGGTATCACGCTTGTTGTCATAACCCATGAAATGGGAGTTATCAAACAGCTTTGCAACAAGGTGGCAGTCATAGAAGGCGGCAGAATCGTTGAGAGAGGCGATGTGCAGGATGTCTTTGCGAGACCTAAGACTAAAGCCGCGAGGAAGCTGTTCTTCCCTGACAGCGAGGACAGTGAGCTCCCTGAGACAAGGACTGCAGTCCGCAACAGGCTGAGACTTGTGTTTGATGAGAAGACGGCATACAAACCGATCATTTCAAACATGATTCTTGCGACTGGAGAGCCGGTAAATCTCCTGTATGCAAATATGGACGCACTTCTTGATGAGCAGAGAGGCCAGATGGTCATAGCACTGTCAGACAACAAGGAAGCGGCTGAAAAACAGAAGGCATACCTCATCAAGGAGGGTGTTGAGTTTACGGAAATAGAAGAGGATTCGGACTATTATGATTATCCTCTTCACGGATTCAGAGAGGAGGAAAGTGAATAATGGATTTCAGTACATTAGGAAGCCTCCTCGGCCAGGGAACACTCGATACGCTTTACATGATCGTTGTCTGTACCGTTGTTTCATACATCATAGGACTTCCGATAGGGGTATCTCTCATAGTAACTGCACCGGGTGGCATAAGACCGCTGGCGTTATATAACAAGGTAGTAGGCTTTATAGTCAACATCCTGAGATCGGTACCGTTCCTGATCCTGATGATCGCTCTGATGCCGTACATACGTAAGATTATCGGAACGGGAATAGGCAAGGAGGCGGCTACTGCAGCTCTGATAGTGGCGGCAGCACCGTTTGTGGCAAGGCTTGTAGAGCAGTCGCTCCTCGAAGTAGATCCGGGAGTTATAGAGGCGGCGCAGGCGATGGGAGCAAACAATTTCCAGATTGTCAGGAAAGTCCTGCTTCTGGAAGCGAGACCTTCACTTCTCAACGGTGCAGCGGTAGCAACGATCAACATCCTCGGATATACAGCCATGGCCGGTATAGTAGGAGCAGGCGGACTTGGAGAAATAGCAATCAGATACGGTCTTTACAGATTCCAGCCATCGATAATGTGGATAACTATAGTTATTCTGGTCATAATGGTACAGATCCTTCAGGAGATAGGAATCAAGGTAGTTGCTAAATACGACAACCGTATCAACTGATAAACGTTAATGACCCGCAAGGGATATTATAAACCGATAAAGCAACAGGTGTTTTGAAAATATCAGAAGAAAGGGGTATTACTTATGAAGAACATCAAAAGATTCAGCATTATTGCAGCATTACTCGTGCTTACACTCGGTATTCTTACTGCATGCGGAGGCGGCGGTAACAGCGGTTCCGAAGACAAAACAATCAAGGTAGCAGCTTCGCCTACACCTCATGCAGAGATACTCAATTCGATCGCAGAGAGCCTTGCAGCAGACGGATGGACTCTCGAAGTCGTCGAGTTTGATGACTATGTACAGCCAAACGTAGCAACTACAGACGGAGATGTTGATGCCAACTACTTCCAGCACGTACCTTACCTCGATCAGTACAACGCAGAGAACGGCACAGACCTGGTAGCTGTCGGAAACGTACACTATGAGGCAATGGGAGCTTACAAGGGCCAGAAGGACAGCTTCGATGCTCTTGCTGAAGGCGACAAGATCGGCGTTCCTAACGATGTAACCAATGAGGCCAGAGCCCTCCAGCTGCTTGCGGCAAATGGTGTTATCACACTCAAGGACGGAGTTGGACTGGAAGCAACCAAGACTGATATCGTTGACAATCCTAAGAACGTAGAAATCGTTGAGCTTGAAGCGGCAACTATTCCAAGCGCTCTTCCGGATGTAGCTCTGGGCGTTATCAACGCTAACTATGCACTCGGTGCAGGCCTCACAACTGACGATGCAGTAGCATATGAGTCTGCTGACTCCGAGGCTGCCGAGACATATGTGAACGTTATCGTAGTCAATGCCGGCAATGAGAACAGCGAGAAGACACAGGCTCTCGTAAAGGCTGTCCAGACAGATGCAGTCAAGGACTTCATCCTCGAGAAGTACAACGGAGCTGTTCAGCCTAAGTTCTAAACCGTAAAATAAATGAGCAAAACTGTAAAAACCGCAGTAATAGCGGGAACTCCCGTAGATACTCAGATGGGTGTCGAATACATTGAACGTAAGATGCATGAAGCCGGCGCTGAGCCCGGCTTCATGCCTTTGTATTGTCCGGCAGCGCTCGACTGCGACGAGCAGGTGAAGTTTCAGTATTCAGATGATGATGAGAAGCGTGCGATCATGGACAATATCTTCGATCAGGCAATTAAGGAAGGCGTCAATGATTTCTTTATCTACTGCAACTCTCTCTCGGGAGCGTTCGACTTTGATACTTACGCTGTACGCAAGTCGATAGAGTCCGGCAAAGACATACGGATCTATACTCCGCTTCAGGTATACAGGAGACTGGGAAGCTCATATGACCTTGTCGGTGTAATGGCAGCCAACAATCTGTCCGCTCACGCGATCGAAGAAGCGCTAATGGCGTCCAATCCTGACATCTATATGATCGGAACGGGCAACATGGCCATAGTCCGGGCTATAGAGGACGGCGTGTCTCCGGAAGATATAATTGAAAAGTGCGGCATAGCTCATCTGATGAAGTATGTCGAAGCCTGTGGAGCTGAAGCCCTCGTGCTTGGATGCACCCACTTTCCATACATCAAGGAAGAAATAGAGAAACTGACATGCCTGCCTGTCGTAGATCCGGCAGATGAAATGTTCGGAGCTTTGCTTGAAGCAACCCGCTAGGTAAAACAATGTATAATATGAGATCCGCAGATTCGAAATAGGTCTGCGGATTTCTTTATTTTGCCTCGATTATTTAGTATAATCTACTATGTATGATTATGTGCTCGTGGCAGCACAATGCAAATAATAAGAACTATAAAAAAGGGACGGAAAAATGGCAGGCAACTTTAAAAAAGTAGGTAAATGGGGCGAATGCCTCTGGGGAATCGATGAGAACGGAAACCTTCTCATAGACGGAGGCCTGGCTGAAGATCTGGGCAATGAGGGAACCCCATGGAAGGGTTTTGAAGACACGGTCAGATCGGCTGTAGCTACGCGCGGAGTCGTTTTCCCTGAAGGAGCATCTCTCTCAGGATTGTTCAAGGGATTCAGAAAGATGATCAAGGCAGATCTCAGCGGATTCGACACTTCAAACGTCGTGCGCATGGACTCCATGTTCGAGGGCTGCGCGAATCTCTGTGAGCTTGACTTATCAACCTTTGATACCCGCCGTTGTATGGATCTGAGCAGGATGTTCGCTCAGTGCGCAAAGCTCGACGACATACTTCTTGGTGAAAACTTCAATACAGATGGTGACGGCAGCACGGACTGCGGAAGACTTGCGGTCAAAGAATACGGCAAGTACAAAAAGGCAAGGCCGATCGCGGTCGAGGGCTTCAGAGTGTTCTATCACAGCAACTTTGACGGTGAAGCAGAGGAACTGACCGAAGAAAGACAGACGGTGCCTAATGCCGGATACCGGGTCGAAGCGCTTATGTTCCAGAGACCGGATGAAAGCTGGTCGTTTATGTCGTGGAACTCGCATCCGGATGGCAGCGGAGCATCCATTCCTCCTGGAGTAGAGATAAATTCGGTTGACAGGGACCTCGATCTCTATGCGGTATGGGGACGTGCTCCGAGGATAGGAGAGGTCATCGAGCCGCCTGCTTTCTCGTTCGGAGAACCTATCCCGTTCGAACTTCCTGAGATCATTTCTGTCAATGACCCTGATGTAACAGGTTACCTGGAGATAAGCAAGACTGGCGAAGAGGGAACATGGCGCGCGATCAACCATAACGCCATCCTGCCGGTATCATGCGACGGATATCTTCTGAGACTCCATGCTGCCAACAGCATAGGCGAGACGGTTTCCAACACCGTTAAACTGAACATCAGAAGAGCAAACATCGATGTATCAGGCGTACGCTGGGCAGAAGACGATGACATGACCTATGATGGCAGCGTCAAGCATGTATGGCTTGAGGGATTGCCGGAGGGAGTCACACCTAAGTACATCGGCAACGAGGGCACAGAAGCCGGCACATATACATCGACAATAAGCTTCGATTTCGATCAGGACAACTTTAACGAGCCTCTCATAGTACGCGAGCATGAGTGGAGCATCCGCAAGGGATCCTATGACATGTCACAGGTGAGCTGGGTATATGACAGCCCGTTCACATATGACGGAAAAGAGCATGGCGTAGAGCTGAAGGGACTGCCTGAAGGTGTTACGGCAAAATATGAAGACAATTCGGCTGTCAGTGCAGGAGTCCATACTGCAAAGGCTCAGTTTGAGTATGACAGCAGAAATTACGAGAAACCTCAGGACATCGCTCCTTGCGTATGGGAGATAAAGAAGGTAGCACTCGATACTTCTGAACTCGAGTGGTCGGGCTGCGAAGACTTCGTATACGACGGAAATCCTAAGAAGGTGTTCATCATGAATCTGCCTGAGGATGCTGAGGTTGAATACGACGGAGCAGAGGAGACACAAGCCGGTAAGTACCTCGCAAGAGCATCAATAGGAAATAACTATTGCTTCTCCGGCCCCGCAGAGTTCGAATGGGAGATAGCAAAAGCCTCCTACGACATGTCCGGTACGGCATGGAGTGAAAAGACTGATTTCGAGTACGACGGTGAAATGCACGGCATGAAGCTGATATCGTATCCTGAAGAACTCGATGTCAGATACAGCGGATGTGAAGGAAGAAGAGCCGGAGAATACCTCGCACGTGCATCCTTCATCAATCCGGATACACACAACTACAATACACCTGATGACATGACCATAGGATGGAGAATAGGCAAAAAGAGCCTCGACATGTCGGGTGTTAAATGGAACTACGGTGAGGCGTTTACCTATGACGGAGAGGTAAAGACGGTCGCGCTCGAAGGTCTGCCTGAAGGCGTTTATGCAGAGTACGAGAACGCATCAGCTTATGATGCGGGAATTTACAATGCACACGCAAATCTCAGATATGACGGAGACAACCTCGAAGTTGCAGCCCCTGCTGACTGCACCTGGAGGATCATGAAAAACAGGATAGACATATCTGATGTAAGCTGGGATTACTCTGAACCGTTCGAATACGACGGCAGCGAGCACGGCATATATCTTGTCAATGTTCCTGAAGGAGTTGAAGTCGAGTACAGCGGAAATACAAGCACCGGAGCGGGCATGTACGCCGCAAGTGCAGTGCTCGTACCGACTGACGCAAATAATTACGAAGTACCGGAAATCAACGGATGCGCATGGTCGATCGACAAAGCAGAATACAAACTGCCTCAGCTCTCATGGACAGACTCATCCTCTTTCATCTACGACGGAAGTGAGAAGTCCGTAAGAATATTCAATGACCTCGGCGATGCAGTCAGAGTCGAGTATACAGGCAACACTGCAACAGGTGCAGGCAGATATTTCGCAAGGGCAGTATTCTCACCTGTCGATGACGATAATTACAGAGCACCGGCTCCTCAGGGTCATTCCTGGAGCATCGGTAAGGCTCAGCTCGACATGAGTGAAGCTTACTGGGATTACAGCGAACCGTTTGTTTATGACGGCAGCCCAAAGACCGTAATTGTTGCAGGCCTTCCTGAGGGAGTATCCGCAGAATACTTTAACGCGTCCGCTACTGATGCAGGATCGTACACTTCGACTGCAAAGTTCAGAGTCGTGGATGCTGACAATTATGAAGATAATATACCTGACATGATGCTCGACTGGAGCATCGACAAGGCATCGTTCGATATGAGTCAGGTAAGCTGGCAGGAGAACAGGGAGTTCTCGTATGACGGCGAAACAAAGAGCGTCAGGCTCACCGGACTTCCTGACGGACTCACTCCTGAGTACGAAGGCAGCTCGGCTTCTGAGGCCGGTGAATACACAGCCAGAGCCGGATTCCTTTACGATGAAAGAAACTACAGGAAACCGGAGGTGGCAACATGCCACTGGGTGATCGACAGGGCTCCGGTAGACATATCAACGGTGAACTGGGACTACAACGAGGCCTTTATATATGATGGTACCGAAAAAACGGTCGCAGCCAGGAACATACCTGAAGGCACAACTGTTAAATACAACAATGCCAGAGCTATCCAGGCAGGTACATATGTAGCTGCTGCAGAGATCATTCCGGAAGACACGGAAAACCTCAGAAAGTCCAGACTTGAGAACCTCACATGGAGGATCGACAAGGGCAATTATGACATGAGCCATGTCCGCTGGAATTACGATAAGCCTTTCATATATGACGGCAGTGAATTCAGGGTAGTACTTAAGGGTCTGCCTGAAGGTGTTCTGCCTACGTACAGGGGCAATACTGCCAGAGATGCCGGAACATACAAGGCAAGCGTTACGTTCACGGCAGCTGACAACCGTAACTTCAACACACCTGAGCCAATGGAACTTGAGTGGACGGTCAGGAAGGCTGAATACGACATGTCAGGAGCTTCCAGGGACTACGAAGGTGAGTTCAGATATAACGGAAGAATGCACGAAGTATCGCTCAGAGGACTCCCGGATGGAGTCAGAGCTGTATACTCGGGCAACGCAGCAGCAGATACCGGATCATATGAGGCAGCTGCAGAGCTGATTCCTTATGATTCATACAACTATAATCAGCCGATTATAGAAAGCTGCAAGTGGCAGATCGTGAAGGCAGACTATGACATGTCTGCAGTCAGATGGGACTACAGCAGTCCTAAGGTGTTCAACGGAAGAGACCAGAGCGTAATGCTCGAGCATCTGCCTAACGGCATCAAAGCAGAGTATTCAGGAAACGAAGGCAGAGAGGCAGGCAGATACACTGCAAAGGCACTGCTCACGGTATCTGATACTGCAAATTACAACACGCCGTCTGTGGCTGACTGCGACTGGGAGATCGCAAAGGCAGACTACGACATGTCTGCGGTCGAATGGAGTTATACTCCAGGCTGCTTCAAATATGACGGAAGCAGAAAGACCATCGAACTTAAGGACCTGCCGGAGAACGTGACGGCTGCATACAACGAAAACAGTGCCGACAGGGCCGGAATATATACGGCTACTGCAAGCTTCGAAACATCCGATGATAATTTCAGGGCTCCGGATCCGGTCAGCATCGACTGGTGCATCGACAAAGCCGACTACGACATGAGCGAGGCTGCATGGGATTATGACGGAAGCTATGTGTTTGACGGCACGCCGAAGAGGATACAGCTGACAGGCATTCCTGAAGGAGTGAGCGTCAGCTATGAAGGCAATACCGCTGTCAACGCCGGAAGCTACACAGCAATTGCAAGATTCGGCATCGACACTTCGGATTTCAATGTTCCTGAAGAGATGAGCTGCGAGTGGACGATCGAAAAGGCTGATCCGGACATCCGCAGATTAAGATGGGATTACTCGCGCTCATATGTTTATGACGGCAGTACCAGGACGGTTAAGCTTGAAGGCGTTCCTGAATCCCTTAGCGTTGAGTACACCGGCAATACTGCAGCTGCGGCGGGCAGCTATATTGCACATGCCGTGCTTACTCCGAAAGATCCGGCTAATTACAACGGTGCATCCATAAGAGACTGTGACTGGCGCATCATCAAGGCCACCTACGACATGTCAGGTGCGAGATGGGAAGGCGCTTTCAGGTCCGTTTATGACGGAAGTGAAAAGTCCGTATACGTTGCCGGACTGCCTGAAGGCATAACTCCTGTTTATCACGGCAATACTGCCGTAAATGTAGGCGATTACAGCGCGTCAGTCGACCTGAAGTACGATGCTGATAACTACAACACGCCTGAGATGGGCGGCTGCACATGGAGTATCAGCAAGGCTTCATATGACATGTCGAAAACTGCATGGCAGGGTGTCACGGGATTTACGTTTGACGGAAAGCCAAAGACTGTAGAACTCACAGGACTCCCTGAAGGGATCACGCCGGTCTATACGGGCAATACAGCTACTGACGCCGGCTCTTACTCGGCTTCGGTAACTCTGGAATACGATGCTGACAACTATGAGAAACCGACATTCAGCGGCTGCAACTGGAGCATCGCTCCTGCTGCCGTAGATGTGGACACCAGCGCAGTGGAATGGGTCTACAACGGTCCGTACATGTATGACGGTACGCCGAAGAGCGTATGCATAGCCACAAAGACCCGTCAGCTCGGCTTCTTTGAGAAGCTGCGCGGAGTAGAGCCTGAGACATACCTTGCCGGTATACCTGAGGGATTCGACGTAGTTTATCATGGCGAAACAGCGACCGATGCAGGCGTCTATTACACGACTGCCAAGCTGATCAACAGAGAACCGGGCAATTACACTGAGCGTGAGCTCCCGCCGTTCAAGTGGGAGATCCTGAAGGCGCCTATCGATATGAGCGGTGTGCACTGGAATTACGAGGGACCGTTCACATTCGACAGCGAAGAGAAGAGCGTCGAACTCGTAGGACTTCCTGATACGGTCAAGGTGACATATACCGACAACAGAGCCGTGAACTCCGGCGAATACGAGGCCATGGCTGTTGTAGAGGCTAAGGATCCGGTAAACTACGAGACTCCGGCTCCTGTAAGCGGATGCTGGTGGCATATCGATAAGGCAAGCTACGACATGTCCGAAGTGCGCTGGGATTACGAAGATGAGTTCATATACAACGGCAAGGAAAAGAGCGTAAGGCTGATCGGCCTGCCTGAAGGTGTCAGGGTAGAGGCATATGTAGGCAACAAGGGCGTAGATGCCGGCGGTTATACTGCAGAGGCTAAGCTCAGATATAAGCATAAGGAAAACTTTGACGCGCCGTCCGTACCTGAACTCAGGTGGAGGATCGCCAAGAAGCCTCTCGACCTTTCAGAAGTGAAATGGAATTACGGAGATGACACCGTCTTCGTATATGACGACAAGGCGAAGGAAGTGAAGCTCGAGGGAGTACCTGAAGGCATTGAAGTGGTTTACACGGATAACTGCAAGATCAACGCCGGTACATATACTGCCAGGGCAAGGCTCATCTATGACACACGCAACTGCGAAGCCATCGAGATCCCTGATCTCAAGTGGAGGATACTCAGGGCAAAGTATGATACTTCCGCAGCACACTGGGATTACGACGAGCCATTCGAATACGACGGAACCGAGAAGCACATCACGCTGAAGGGAGTTCCATGGCAGATCGCCGTCAGATACAGAGACAACAGGGCCATCGCTCCGGGCAAGTACACCGCCAAGGCGTATCTGACATACGATAATGAAAACTACGAGACTCCTGAGATCGATACTACAATCGACTGGGAGATCACCGGAAAGGAATAATGAACGGATATCTTATAGCAATAATACTTCTTACGCTGAGCTCCACGTTCTTCTCGGCTACCGAGACAGCGTTCAGCTCAGCAAACAAGATCAAGCTCAAGAACCTTGCAGCTGATGACAATAAGCGCGCGGCATATGCGCTCAGGCTTTGCGAGGACTTCGACAAGCTGATCACTGCGGTGCTTGTCGGAAATACCATATCCAATATCACCATGACGACTGTCGCTACTGTATACGGCATCATGACATGGGGACCGAAGATCGGTCCGACCATCGCCACCATCATGGTCACACTGCTCGTACTCGTGCTCGGCGAGATCTCACCGAAGATACTCGCCAGGGAATACGCTGAAGAGGTTGCGCTTTTCCTGACACCATTTGTCAGAGCGCTCATTTTCATCCTGACGCCGCTGACATTCATCTTTAACGGACTTAAGATCCTGCTCAAAAAGGTGTTCGGTAAGAATGACGAGCCGGAGTTCAGCGAGGATGAACTGCTGACAATAGTTGAGGAGGCTGAAGCCGGCGGAGCCATAGGTGAAGAGCAGAGCGAGCTCATCGCAAACGCGATTGAGTTCAATGACATTGAGGCCATTGACATTCTGACTCCGAGAGTGGACATAGTTGCAGTCGAAAGAGGGACGCCTGTCGCGGAGATCAAGAAGGTCTTCAAGGAGTCCGGCCTTTCGAGGCTGCCGGTTTATGAAGATGACCTTGATAACATCATAGGTGTCATCAACCAGAAGGATCTTTACAACAACAATGTAAAGACGATAAAGGACACTGAAAAGATCATAAAACCGGTTGCATATGTAGCCGAGACTCTTAAGGCTGCCGTCCTGCTCAAAAAGATGCAGGCCAAGAGGACTCACATAGCGATAGTTGTCGATGAATACGGCGGGACGACCGGACTTGTCACTCTCGAAGACATCATTGAAGAGATCGTCGGAGACATCTACGATGAACACGACGCGGTCACATCAAAGGATGTCAGGCCGGCAGGAGATGATGTTTACATGGTTGCAGGCGGAGCAAACCTCGAGGACTTCTTTGAGTTGTTCGACGAGGAGATCGAGGCTGATGCTACAACTATCAACGGATGGGTAATGATAGAGCTCGACAGGCTGCCTAAAGTGGGCGACGAGTTCGACTATGAATCAAAACATAAATTATTCCACGTCAAGGTCTCAAAGGCCGATGCAAGGCGTGCTCTCATGACACGCATAACGGTAAAAGACAAACCTGAAGACGAGGACTGATGCTCTTTTGGAACGAGCCGCAGCTGAGCCGGAGTATCCCTTCCGGAATTGATTGCGGGTGTTTTGCGAAAGATTTGAAAGCACAGAGCTGTAACGTAATGATTGCAGAAACTATAAATACATGTCGTACGCCGCAACTCCGGGCGGGATAGACTCCGGCCGCGCGGCACGATAAAAATGAAAGGAAGATATATCTATGGGTTTAATGGAAAAGATCTTCGGTGATCTTAATGCAAAAGAAGTCAAAAAAATTGAAAAGATCGTAAACGTAATAGAGTCTTACGATGAAGCGATGCAGGCGCTCTCCGATGACGAGCTCAGAGCTAAAACCGGAGAATTCAAGGCAAGGCTTGCTGAGGGAGAGACTCTGGACGATCTTCTGCCTGAAGCATTTGCGGTCTGCCGTGAAGCAGCATGGCGTTCACTGGGAATGAAGCATTTCAGAGTGCAGCTGATAGGAGGCGTTGTTCTCCACCAGGGCCGCATCTCAGAAATGAAGACCGGTGAAGGTAAGACCCTTGTGGCGACCCTGCCGGCATACCTCAACGCTCTTGAAGGCCGCGGCGTACATGTTGTAACAGTCAACGACTATCTGGCCAAGCGTGACGCAGAGTGGATGGGAAAACTCTATTCATTCCTTGGACTCAAGGTCGGCTGCGTTATACATGCGGTTGAGGGCAAGGCCAGACACGAACAGTACATGGCCGACATCACATACGGAACAAACAATGAGTTCGGTTTCGACTATCTTCGTGACAACATGGTCACGTACAAAGAAGAACTCACGCAGAGAGAACTCAACTACGCAATCGTCGACGAGGTCGACTCCATCCTGATAGATGAGGCCAGAACACCGCTCATCATTTCCGGAAGAGGAGTTGATTCGAGCGCGATGTACAGGAATGCCAACGCTTTCGTTAAAACACTCATTGAAGGCACTGATTACAAGGTTGAGGAGAAGGACAATCAGGTGTCGCTGACTGATGAAGGTGTAAAGCTCTGCGAGGACTATTTCAAGATCGACAACTTCTCAGATCCTGACAACATGGAGCTCAACCACTACGTGCATCAGGCGCTGCGTGCCAACTACCTGATGAAGAAAGACGTAGACTACATCGTAAAGGACGGCGAGATTCTCATCGTAGATGAATTCACCGGCCGTCTCATGTACGGAAGACGTTTCTCGAACGGTCTGCATCAGGCCATCGAAGCCAAGGAAGGCGTAAAGGTCAGGTCTGAGTCAAAGACTCTGGCTACGATCACGCTCCAGAACTATTTCAGAATGTACAACAAGCTCGCCGGAATGACCGGTACTGCGAAGACCGAGGAAGACGAGTTCCGTGACATATACAATATGGATGTAGTCGTCATTCCGACCAACAAGCCGGTAATCAGAGAAGACAGACAGGATTCGGTATACGCACATCAGAAGGCAAAGTACAAGGCGATAGTAAACAGGGTAGTTGAAGCCCATTCTACAGGACAGCCTGTACTGGTAGGTACTATATCCATTGAGATATCTGAGCTCATCAGCAACATGCTCAAGAAGCGCGGCGTAAAGCATAACGTGCTGAATGCAAAGCACCATGAGCAGGAAGCCGAGATCGTTGCAGAAGCAGGCAGACTCGGAGCGGTCACCATCGCTACAAACATGGCCGGCCGTGGTACCGATATCATTCTGGGAGGCAACCCGGACTTCGAAGCGCGCAAGCAGATGCGCAAGGAAGGATATACGCCGGAGCAGATCTCCTTTGCAACAGGTTTTGAGAAGTCGGATGATCCCGAACTCCTCGAGGCACGTGAAAAATACAATACCCTGCATGATCAGATCAAGAAGGAAAGAGCTCCTGAACAGCAGAAGGTAAGGGAACTCGGCGGACTCTGCATAGTCGGTACCGAGCGCCACGAATCAAGGCGTATCGATAACCAGCTCAGAGGACGTTCCGGACGTCAGGGAGACCCGGGTAATACACAGTTCTTCATTGCGCTCGAAGACGACCTTATGAGACTCTTCGGAGGCGAGAGGATGCAGGGAATACTCGAAAGAGTAGGCATGGACGAAGATGAGCCGCTCGAGGCGGGCATACTGTCGAGATCGATCGAAAGCGCACAGAAAAAGGTCGAGGGCAAGAACTTCGGCATCCGTAAATACGTACTGCAGTACGACAACGTCATGAACAAGCAGCGTGAGATCATATACGATCAGAGGCGCATGGTGCTCAACGGCGAGGATGTTTCGGAATATATAAAGAACATGACTTATGAGCTGATCGACGGCATAGCTGATCCTGTGGTCATGGAGTCCAAGTATCCGGAGGAATGGGACATCAAGAGGATCACAGACGGCCTCGAGCAGATCACTCCTAACTTCAGGGGCAGGCTCAGGGTCGATGAGGAATACCTGAGAGGTCTCGATGAGAATAAGCTCAAGGACGACATCAAGCAGATCTTTGACGAAATGTATGCAGAGAAGGAAGCTGAGATCGGCAGTGAGCAGATGAGAGAAGTCGAGCGCATGATCCTCCTGAGAGTCGTTGACAACCGCTGGATGGATCACATCGACGCGATGGATCAGCTGAAGGATGGTATCGGACTCAGAGGAATCGGACAGCAGGATCCTGCCGTGGCTTATGCGCAGGAAGGTTTCGCGATGTTCGACGAGATGGTAGCAGACATCAGGGAAGAGACCGTCAAGTTCTGCTATAACGTGACAGTGACCACAAAGACCGAGAGGCGCAACGTGGTTAGCGGCAGAACATCCGCCGCAAAAGAGGAGTATAAGGACGATACTGCTTCGCAGGCTAAGGCAAAGGGCGGCAGCATGCCTGCTGCAGCTCCTAAAGCCGATAAGACAGGCAAGCAGGAGACCATAAGGCGCGACATGCCTAAGGTAGGCAGAAACGATCCTTGCCCATGCGGAAGCGGCAAGAAGTACAAGAACTGCTGCGGCAGAAATGCCTGATAAGATAGAAGTTACAACACAAGGAACGAAAGGAGTCCGGCATGTTGACATTTGTTATTATTCTGGTGATCGTAGTTGCACTGTTCTTTGCGCTCACCTATAACTCGTTGACGAAGGAAAAAAACCGCATCGAACTCGCAGAAGTCGAGCTTCGCAAATATGAGGAAGCGGGCGATCCTAAGGACATCGATAATGCGAAAAAGTATCTCAGTGCAGTGCTTCGCGACTACAATAACAAGGTCGAGAGCTTCCCGACCAGCATTGTAGTCAACATGTTCAATTTTCCTAAGATGCACACTGAGGACTTCGATGAAGGCCTCTAGGGGGATACTATCATGAAGACTATCAGGAAAAGCAGTACCGGCATCCTGAGAAGGATGGCCGCAGTGCTGGCGATCGCGGCAGTCGCTGTCATGATGATGCCGTTTATGACGACCGGCACGGGCAGCTATGCCAGTGACAACACGATGTATACCATCAACTATGATGTCACTGTAGATGTCGCGAAAGACAATTCATACGATTACCATGAGCATATCGACATGTTTTATGTCACGGCGCACCATGGCATCTACAGATACCTGCCTATGCAGGGCCAGAAGCTATCCCGCATCAAGGTGCCGGGTTATGATTACGACACCTATACACAGTCGGGCTATCAGGTCGTCAAGATAGGAAGCGGAAGTTACACCCTCGTAGGGGAGAATCCTTACGACATTCTCTATAACATCGCTATGTATGAGGATGAAAATAATAAGATGGACATGCTGCTTCTCAATCTGGTTCCGACCGACTGGGAGACTGACATAGAGTCGAGCAAGTGCGTGATCAACCTGCCGAAGGAGGCGGATCTCAGCAAGGCGAAAGTCTATTCAGGCACATATGGTACCGACTCCAATGAAGATAATGCTGTCCTTGAGACAGGGACAGACGGAAAGACGATCACGATCACAGCAAAGAATATCCCTGCACATCACGGCGTGACACTCCAGCTGGAGCTTCCGCAGGGATATTGGGAAGGTGCTCCTCAATTCGGAAAACTCAGCATTGCCAATATGTTCCTGTTCCTGCTCGGACCTGTCGGAGCCATACTGCTCTGGTATCTCTTCGGCAGAGACAAGCATATGGTAAAGACTCTCGAGTTCTATCCTCCTGAAGATCTGACTCCGGGAGAGATCGGATACCTTGTTGATGGCAGGGCAGACAAGCAGGATGTGATTTCGACCATTGTTTACCTTGCGGACAAGGGGTATATCGAAATAGAGGAGATGGACAGAAAGAAATTCCGTTTCATCGGCATAAGGGAGCCGGGGCCGGAAGTGCCGGAGTACGTGCGCCAGATATATCTCGGAATTTTCCCGGGTACAAGGAATGTGAGAACGAGCGATCAGATCGGCTCTTCGACTACATTCGGAAAGAAGTACCTGAAGTCCAAGGAGCTGCTTGAGCAGATGTTCCAGGGCAGCAGGGCTATTGTCAGGGCTGACTCACGACTGGCGAGAGCCGGCTGTACGGTAGCGGCTCTGATTCCGTCTGCAGCATACATAACCTGGGCGGGAATCAACGGTGATGAGATGGGAGGCTTCCTCCTGTTCTGGACAACGGCACATATCCTTATATCGGTATATCTGATGTGCTCCGTTTATGACAATATCCGCAGCACATCAAAGGTAAAGACCGTACTCAAGAGTCTCGGCTCTATCTGGTTCTTTACCATTGGCGTAGGCTTGCTTCCGGTGACTTCGGATGCACTCACCCTGCTTGCGAGACCGAAAGCTCTGGCACTGGTCATGTATCTGGTGATAGGCACGCTGATCAGCATGTTCTTCGCAGTAATTGCGATTGCAAAGACTGATACATATACTGACCTGCTCGGAAGAGTACTGGGCTTCAGGGAGTTCATAAAGACTGCCGAACTCGATAAGCTGAATGAACTCGTAGAGGAAGATCCGGAGTACTTCTATCACATAATGCCATATGCTTATGTGTTTGGCCTGAGCAATAAGTGGATCAAGAACTTTGAGGACCTGCCTGTAATTGCTCCTAACTGGTATCGCGGCACACGCGGCTTCGACAGCTTCGATTACTATATGATGGGAAGAATGATGAGCGACTGCAGCGCGAGCGTAGGCAACAGCATAGTCATTCCTGCACCATCACACAGCAGCTCCGGCGGCAGCGGCGGAGGCTGGAGCAGCGGCGGCGGAAGCTGGAGCGGCGGAGGCGGCTTCAGCGGAGGCGGTTTCAGCGGCGGAGGTGCCGGCGGCGGCGGAGGCGGCGGCTGGTAAAGCTCCGGACAAAATGAAAAAAAGATACATAATATTTGATTTTGACGGCACTCTTGCCAATACAAACAACATAATAATAGCATCGTGGCAGGCGACTTTTGAGCGCTATCTGGGATACAGTCTGACGGTCAGGGAGATAGAGGCCACTTTCGGAGAAATACTCGTGGACACGATCGGCAGACTGATACCCGATGCTCCTGTGAATGAAGTCGTTGACTTTTACAGGGCATATCAGGACACACACCAGAAAGACTACGAGGTGTATGTCTTTGAGGGTGTCAGGAAACTGCTCGAGCAGCTGCGGAAACGCGGATGCATCATAGGCGTAGGCACGTCCAGGACTGCCTACAGCTTCGGGAATTACATGAAGAAGCTTGGGATGGATGGACTCGTGGATGAGGTCGTTACCATGAATGATGTGACTTCCCACAAGCCTGATCCAGAGACTATTGATGCAGTCCTTAAAAAGATGATGGCCCACGCAGGGGAGCCGCTTGATGACGGCCAGGATATCCCTGACGCAGTCCGCGATGCCGCATTGATGGTAGGTGATACAAAATACGATGTAGGCTGCGCCAACAACGCTGATGTAGACAGCGTGCTTGTCGGCTGGAGCCACTATGTAGATGAAGAGGCCATGCTGGCTGACGGTTTTAAGCCAACATACCGCATGGAAAAACCTGAGCAGATACTGGAGATAATCTGAACCGCAAATGAATCTTATAACATTTCTTCACATAACCATTGAATCAGGCTTTGCACTGTTCTGTCTGCTCGCAGTTCTCTCTATTCGTATGTACGATGCAGGGGAACGCAAGGCAACAAAGGTGCTGATCGCGAGTCTTCTTACGAATGCAGCGATCAACATTGCAGACGCACTGGCTTATGTTTACCGCGGAGATCCGACTGATGCCGGATACATAATGGTGAGAGCAAGCAACTTTGCTGTCTTTGTAGGCATGTTTGCACTGCTTGCACTCGGAAACAAGCTGCTCGATACTCTGCTGGAGGAAAGAGGCACGGGTGAAGACAAGAGACAGCGCAATGCGGTATACGGCATTTGCGGTGCCGGCGTAGGCCTGGTAGTGCTCTCGGTCTTCTTCAGGTTCCTGTACAGCTTTGACGATCAGAATTTCTACCACAGAGAGCTTCTTTCTCCGGCGATCCCGGTGATTGCAGCCATAGCCATCATCATTCTGCTTATCAGAACTGTCAATGAGAAGGATGCGCTTCCTGGTCATGAATACAGAGCACTTATATGCATATGGGTGCTTCCTGTTCTGGGAATGGCTGCACAGACGCTCTACTATGGCATTTCGCTTGCCAACATCTGCAATTCGATAGCAATAATCGTGATGACGACCGTATTTATACGTGAGATCATCGACGGCATATCGGTCAGAAGAAGCTTCATCCTGAATGGGGAAAGCGTTGAGAGCATATCTGAAGACCTCGAGGTTTTCTTAAAGGGTACCGGAACGGAAAGGCAGAACCGCATAAGGATACGTTTCACGGTCGAGGAAGCCCTGCTCAGCATCTGGCAGCGCTTCGGAGACCTTAACATGGTTAAGGTGATAGCGAGCGTCAGGTTCGGAAAACCTTCAATCAGGATAGAGCATGTGGGCGACGCATACAATCCATTCAGCAAGACGAAATCTTCCGTTGAAGAATGGAGCCGCGGACTGCTTTCTTCCGCGGGAATAAGCCCTACGTACAGTTATTCGCATGGGACCAACATAATGAAGATCCCGATGCGCAGAATGAGCATCAACCCTGTCATCGTAGTTGTTGTTACGATCATATTCGGTATTATTTCCGGCAGTGTGGCTCTGGTCGCATTGTCTGAAGGTGATGCACAGTATGTAACCGACGGCCTTCTCATGCCGGTATATGACCTGTGGAACAACATTCTTTACAGCGTGTCCGCACCTGCAATGCTGATCATAGTCATGTCCACCATGCTCGATACACGTGATGTATCGGAACAGGGCGGAAATGCAAGTTTCATAACGGGCAGATACTTTTTTATAAGCCTGGTGCTGGGCGTGGTCACCATAATTGCAGCAGTGCTGGTTACGGGCAATAACTTTGCCTACAACGGGTTCTCGAGAAATACCCTGTCTGATCTTATAAGAGGATTATTCAGTGTCGTTCCGGAGAACCTGCTGGATCCGATAAGGGATTTCAATACTGCGCAGCTCATACTGATGGGCATCATATTCGCGTATGTAACCATGGCAGTTGGCCAGCAGGCCGGCGGGATCGTAGAGCTCATCCATGAACTGAACCTGGTCAGCATGCAGCTGGCACAGTGGATCGCCGGACTGATGCCTGCTTTCACTGTATTTCTGACTGCACAGCTCGTTATAAGTCACAATGCTCAGCTGCTTACTTCACTTTTCATAGTAATACCATTTTCAATAATAGTTTCATTACTGATCATGGTAATTGTATTATTGTTTGTCAGCAGAAGGTTTGGTGTAAGTGCAGGCATTCTGCTGAAGAAGCTATGGCCATCATTCATGCTTACCCTTAAGAACGGACTTGATGCCGATTCATATGATCTCGCTGAAAAGTGCTGCATAAAAAATCTTGGCATACAGAAGATATTTACGCAGAGAGTGTTTCCGCTCGGACTGGTGCTCTACATGCCTGCAAGCATAATAGGAATGATATCATTTGTCATATTTGCCGCATTGAGGAGCGGTGTAGCGATAACTCCGGTCTGGATACTTAATGCGATAGTCTTCGCTCTTATCCTGCTGGTGGCAGCACCGCCTATCCCGGGAGTCAACCTGCTGTCTTACGTTGTAATAATAGATCAGCTTGGCATCGGAAAAGAATACGTGATCGCGGCCATAATTTTCGACATACTCTTCGGGGCATTCGGAAATGCGGCCAACCAGATGATGCTGCAGCTCGACATGATACTGCAGGCAGAACACATGGGACTTCTGAATCCGACAGCCCTTGGCGGGGACAGCAATGCATAGGAGGAATAATGTTACAGCTTGATGAAATAAGAAGCCAGCTTCCGGCTCTCAAGGAGCAGATCGCGGAAGTGGGAGGTTATCTTTGACCCGGAGGGTCTTGGAAAAAGGATAAAAGAGCTCGAGGACGAGAGCCTGAAGGAAGGATTCTGGAACGACCAGAAGAACGCTCAAAAGGTGCTCAAGGAGAAAAAATCTCTTGAGGACAAGCTTGGGCTGTATGAAAGACTCGCTTCCGAGGCGGATGAGCTTCCTGAGCTTATAGATATAGCAGAAGAACTTGAGGACGAAGACGAAGTTAAGAGTGTTATCGCAAGCTTCGGAAAGCTGTCGGATGAGCTCGAGGACCTCAGGACCAACATGCTGCTGTCCGGAAAATACGACAGCAAGGACTGTATACTTAGCATACATTCAGGAACGGGTGGAGTCGATGCCAACGACTGGGCGGAGATGCTCGAGAGGATGTATCTGAGATACTGTGAAAAGAAGGGCTTCAAAACGAAGATCCTTGACAGACAGGACGACGTTGATTACGGAATCAAGAGCTCGACTATAGAGGTAAGCGGAGACAACGCTTACGGACTGCTTAAGTCAGAGACAGGCGTACACAGGCTTGTGCGCATATCACCGTTCAATGCAATGGGCAAGAGACAGACCTCTTTTGCTGCAGTGGAAGTCGTTCCTGACATCGGAGACGAGATAGAGGTCAATATCGACCCGAATGATCTCAAGATAGACACTTACAGATCGGGAGGTGCCGGAGGCCAGCATGTAAATACTACTGACTCAGCCGTAAGGATCACCCACATCCCGACAGGCATAGTCGTTACATGCCAGAATGAGCGCTCGCAGATAATGAACCGCGAAGTCGCTATGAAGATCCTCGTATCCAAACTGACAAGGATAGCGGAGGAAGCCCACAAGGAAAACCTCAACGAGATAAAGGGTGACCAGTCGATGGCGACGTGGGGCTCACAGATAAGAAACTATGTCTTCCAGCCGTACACAATGGTGAAGGACACGCGTACCGGCGCTGAGGTCGGAAATGTAGAGGCTGTAATGGACGGAGATCTTGATGTATTCGTACGGGCAAAGCTGTCGCAGGATGCGGCAAATGCAAACGGATAGAAAACGGTATTAAATGCTGAGATTATTTGCAGGCAGGGAGAATATCGATAAGGAGCGTTTCATCTATGACCGTGTAAGTGAACACGGGGGTGAGACGCTTGTTTTGGTGCCTGATCAGTACACCCTGGTGGCTGAAGAGCAGGCGCTGAAATATCTTGGAACTGACTGCCTGTTCAGCACCGAGATCATATCGATGAACCGCCTCGGTCTCAGAATCCTTACAGAGCAGGGAACAGAGTCGGTCAGGATGATAGACAAGTACGGTCGTTTCATGCTTCTCTCGATGCTCATACGCGAGCATGCCGACGATTTTGACATATTCAGCAGAGTTGCCGGCAAGCTGACATTCACATCGATGCTCAATGACTTCATCTCCGAATTCAAGCAGCAGGACTGCTCCATAGAAAAGCTTCAGGAGATGAGCGGCGATGCCGGCGGTGATCCCATCCTGGAGGCCAAGCTTAAGGAACTCAGCGGCGTGATAACTGCATATGAAGAGGCTATCGAAGGAAGATACACCGATTCCGAAGACTATATAGCCATGTATGTCAGTGCAATAAAGGATTCGAAGCTCGTACGCGGAAAAAACATCTGGATCTACGGATATGACAGCATCACTCCGAAATTCGCCGATGCAGTCATTGAACTCGCAAAAACTGCCGGATCGGTAAACTTCATAGTAAACGAAAGTGACTTCGGACTGGATAAAAGGTTGATCGCTTCACTCACACGGCTTTGCGCAGATAACAGCATCGATGTTGCTGCTGAGTTTATACCTGCTTTATACGAGATGCAGAAGAGCGAAACTATAAAGCGCATGGAGAAGTCTCTGTGGAAGGATGTCCTGAGTCCTGCGGAAAGAGCTGAGAACTCCGGTTTCGTGCCTGAAGATCTCACTGTCGTGTGCGCTGCAAATCCGTACTATGAAGCTGAGAGCGCAGCCGCATACGTATGGCACCTGATTCGCGATCTCGGATACAGAATGCGCGAGATACAGATCATAGCCAACGATGAAGGTGCGATGCAGCCGGTAATAAGACGGGTTTTCGCGGAGTACGGGCTGCCTGTCTTTGCGGATACGTCGCGTGACATAACCGACAGTGCAGCGGTAGGGTTCATAGTTAATCTTCTCGGGTTTCCGGTTCACCGCAAGTCATCACAGTTCCTTTTCGCGATGCTCAAGACAGGGCTCACCGACTATGACGACAGCGATATAGAGGACCTCGAGAATTACGCGAGAGAATACCGCATCAAAGGCTCCATGTGGGACAAACCTTTCAGGTATGGAAGAGATGCTCTCGGCGAAGAAGTATTCAGCAGGCTGGAGTCTGTAAGAGCCGGGATATCAGAAAAGATATCCGGCCTTGCTGCTATCGCAAAAGACGCAACGGTCGCGGAGTTCATAAAGGACTTCAGGACATATCTGGCTGATGAATGGAACCTTGAGGACAAGGTCGCGGAAGCGGCGGCTGCCATGGATGAAGCCGGGCTGCATGATGAAGCCCAGCGCATGACCCAGAGCTTTGCAAAGGCTATTGAACTCCTTGGCCAGATGGACATTATAATGGGCGATTCAGCGATGGATCTTGCGGAGTTTACGGATATATATGTGGCGGGCCTTTCGGACGTTGAAGTGGGGGTCATCCCTCCGTCGGTCGACGGTCTTTCCATGGGAACCATGATAAGGACAAGGCCGCGTCAGGTGAAGGCCGCCGTCATACTCGGCGCGTGCGAAGGCGTGATGCCTCTCTCTCCTCAGACAGAGGGCCTGTTTTCGGTAGACGAGAAAGAGTTCTTCAAGTCCAGGGGCTTTGCCCTCGGAAGCCTTGATGACATAAAGATGGACGAAGAAAATGCTGCCATGTACCGCATGATGGCACGACCTTCCGAAAAGATATACATAAGCTGGGCGATGACAGACACAGAGGGACGGGATACGAACCCGTCACCTGTGATCGACTCGCTGAGAATGCTGTTTCCACGAATAGAAGCAGACGGACTGATACGCAAGGACATAATAAGCAAGGGCAGGGGAGATTCCCTCAAGGCTGGTGAGAGCGACGTGATCAATACCGCCGGAGACGGTATGAGACAGCTCATAAACCGCATCAAGGACACAAATGCTCCTGATGAGCCCGATGCCCTCACGAGGGCGATGATCCGCTGGTACGCTGACAACCGTAAGGATGAGCTTGACACCATGTTCAGGGCGGCAGCTTATGATAACGTACAGCATCCGCTCGGCCGTAATGCAGCAAAAGATCTGTTCTGCAGGAAGGACGGGAGCCTGTCTCTGAGCGCATCATCGATAGGCAGCTATATAGACTGTCCTTTCAGGTATTTCATAGACAGAGGTCTCAGGCCAAAAGAGGAGAGAGCTTTCGCGAGCGATGCCCGTTCGGTGGGTGATGTCTATCATGAGTGCCTCATGGCTGTCGCAAGGCAGATAATGAAAGCCGATGAGATCCCGGACGATGACTCGCTTGAAGAGCTTGTAACAGCTGCGCTGGATGAACTGTCTGAAAGCTATATGGGAGGACTGTTCGTCTCAACGGGATGTGAGGAATACCGCATGAGCCGCATACGCGAGATCTGTGCTTCAGCTGCAAAGGCCATGGCCTCTCAGCTGGCAGCTGAGTCCGTGGTTAGCGCCTCTTTTGAAGAACCGTTCGGCAGACACGCAAAGCTGGAGCCGATAAGGATAAACGCGGGCGACGGCGAAGTGTATGTGGAAGGAAAGATAGACCGCGCAGATATAATGGAAATAGGCGGCGAAAGCCGCGTGCGCATCATCGATTACAAGACGGGAAGCGACAAGCTCGATCTCTGGAAAATGCGCCAGGGATACAAGATGCAGCTGATGATCTATCTGATATCTGCTACTTCGGGCGATCTGACTCCGGCAGGGATGTTCTACTTTAACATCAAGGACCCGATTGAATCGATAAACGACAAGAGCGAGAAGCAGATAGGCACGCTTCTGGAAAAGGAAGCAGAGGATGAGTTTAAACTGAAAGGAGCTTTTATAAATGAAGAGGGCGTGCTCAGAGCCATGCCCGAGAAGGTCCTTTCTTCATCAAAAGGCGCAATGAGCCGTGAAGAATATGAGGAAGTCCGCGGCGAAGTGATCGCGCGCATAGAGGACACGGCCGAAGGCATACTCAGCGGAAAGATCGGCATCAATCCGCTTAAGGTCGATAACAGGCTTGCCTGCGGCTACTGCAGTTACAAGTCAGTATGCAGGCGCGACCGCGGATACGTAAAAAACTCATACCGCCAGATAAAGCCTAAACCGAAAGAAAAAGAATGATAGAAATAGTATCTGTAGGGAGCAGCAGCTCCGGTAATTCATACATAATAAAGACAGAAGGCCGCACCATCCTGGTCGATGCCGGCCTTCCGGCTAAAACGATAATCGGCGCGCTTGATCATCTCGGTACGGATCCCGCAGATGTTGATGCCGTGCTGATCACTCACGAACACGTCGATCACGTGAAAAGCGTCAGGGCGATATCGCGTAAGTGCTGCAACGCTTTCTTCTATGTGAGCAGAGGCACCTTTGAAAACGCTGCAGGTTTCAGCCATGTGCCGCAGGAGAGGGTCATCCTTTTATCTGCCGGGGAGATAGTCAGGCTGGATAATGATGACGACATGGAGATAGGAGCTTTTCCTCTGAGCCATGACGCGGCTGAGCCTCTTGGGTTTACAGTCACATCGGGCGATGAAAAGCTTGCAATAGTGACGGATACCGGCATAGTTACCGAAGAGATATACACTGCAATAAGTGATGCCGGGCTTCTGGTCTTTGAAGCTAATCACGATGTGGACATGCTGATGTTCGGAGAGTATCCTTACACTGTGAAAGTCAGGATAAAGGGCGAAAAAGGACATCTTTCGAACGATTACGCCGGAGATGTGCTCGCGAGCATACTCTCGGACAGAAAGGCAAGGGGGGAGCAGGAGCCGCTCCGCATAATGCTGGCCCACCTGAGCTTCCACAACAACGCTCCGCTTTTTGCCCGCCAGACAGTTGAAAACACGCTTGCGGCAGCCGGATTCCACAAGGGAAAAGACTATCTGCTTGACGTAGCTGCAAAAGAGGGCATCACGCAGATGCCTGGCTGTTAAAAATACAGGAAATGCTGAATATAAGGATCATCTGTGTAGGAAAATTCAAAGAGAAATACTGGGAAGCCGCATCAGCTGAGTACATGAAAAGACTTGGCGCCTATTGCAATGTTTCCGTTATTGAGGTAAAAGAGGAGAAGCTGCCCACACATGCTTCCCGCGCGGATGAAGAGAACGTTATTGTAAAAGAAGGCAGGGCGATACTGGACAAGACAGGAGCAGGCGACTATGTGATAGCGCTGGATATAGGAGGGCGCGAGCTTTCATCCGAGGATCTTGCAGCCAGGATCGCAGAGATATCATTCACAAGCTCAACGATAGACTTTGTGATCGGCGGCAGCCTGGGACTCAGCAAAGAAGTGAAGTCCCGCGCGGCGCTGCGGCTGAGCTTCGGAAGGATCACGCTGCCTCACCAGCTGGCGCGTATAGTACTGCTCGAACAGATATACAGGGCATTCAAGATAAACGCCGGGGAGACATATCATAAGTAAATGAGGAATTAAAAGATGGCAAGGAAAAACAGCAATTCTAATAAGACTATGAAGGATTATGAAGAGAGCAGAAAGCGCCTTAACACTGGCGCAAAAATCATGGCGCTGATACTTGTGGCGTCCATGGTGGTCTTCTACGTGCTCTCCGCGGGGATGTTTTTATGGGACTAGAATTATAGATATAGTTTCCGTTTTCCGCGCAGATTGTTTTTTTGTGTATTGAACCCGGAAGGGTTCTTTTTTTAACCCTTGCAATGGCTGCGTTAAAAGATTGTCAATAAAAATAAATCATGTTTTGTTTGAAGTGCATCTGTGATGCCGTTATAATTAACATAGGAGAAACTGTGCCCCGAAGCGATTGCTTTTACGGGGTGCTGATATAAGTTTTCGGTGATGAAGGATGTTGATTCAGAATCAGGAGGTGCCTATGGAATTACAGATTCAAGACCTTGTCTCCTCTATTCGTAAAGAAGGAATAGAGGCGGCAAATGCCGAAGCGGAATCTATTATTGCAGAAGCAAAAAAGAAAGCCGAATCAATCGTTGCCGGGGCAAAGTCTGAGGCACAGCAGTACAAAGATGCAGCTGAGAAAGAAATCTCTATTCTCAGGGAAAGTGCCGCAGTCAGTGCCGAGCAGGCTAAACGCGATGCTGTCCTGGCATTTAAGACCGAAATTCAGGGTGAGTTCGAAAAGATTCTCTCCGCTGATATCGGAAAAGAGCTTTCAGGAGCAGCACTCGGCAAATTGATCCGCGCGGCTGTTGCCGGTGAAAATGTTGCAGATTACGCAGCAGAAGTATCCGAGGTCGGCGATGTTCTCAAAAAGGAACTCGCAGAGGAAATCAAAAACGGACTGGAAATCAGACCGACAAAGGATGTTCAGCAGGGATTCCGCCTTGCAGCTAAAGACGGATCCGGTTACTTTGATTGTTCCGATGAAGGAATCATGGAAATGCTGATGCCTTACTTCAGAGATCTTGACTTCCAGTAAAGAAGGAGGAGCGGTATGGCTTCGTATTATTATCTGATAGCAAGCCTTCCTGACCTCAGGGCAGACGGAGATATGCCGATTACATACGACGAATTTCTGTCATGCTGCCAGTCAAATGTGAGTGATGCAAAATATCAGTTGCTTGAAGACCTCACTCTTTCTTCCACAGAAGGCCCGCTTGTAGACGAGTGGGCAAAGTTCTACGGGATGCTGACCAAGGAACTGAATTATCAGAGGAGCATGAATCTCGGAAAGAGTTATTCATCAGCCTTCGATAAAGATGGTCAGATCGCGCAGGTCGTTGCCGCAGCACTGTCTGCAAAGAATCCGCTCGAAGCGGAAAAGGTACTTCTGGAGTACGAGTTTGAGGCTCTTGACTCACTGGTAGGACTGCATATGTTTGATGATCATGTGCTGTTCGGATATGCGATCAAATTGAAATTGCTGGAGCGCCAGAACTGCTTCGAGGATACGAAGGGCAAGGCTGAATTCAAATCTCTATTCGACGGGATACAGCAGCGCGTATACAGTTTGTAACAGGAGTGCTATATGAAAACACAAACAGGATTTGTAGCCGGAGTCAACGGCAACCTTATAAAGGTAGATTTCGATGGCTCCGTTCGAAAGAATGAAGTAGGTTACATCCTCGTTGACGATAAGCGCCTCAAGGGAGAGGTAATCCGTATCAACAACGGGGAAGTAAGCATGCAGATCTACGAAATGACCAACGGCATCAAAGTCGGTGACAAAGTAGAGTTCACCGGCGAGCTGATGAGCGTAGATCTGGGTCCGGGACTGCTGACGCAGGTCTTCGACGGTCTGCAGAACCCTCTGCCAAAGCTGGTGGAGCAGTGCGGTTTCTTCCTGGACAGAGGAGTATATCTTGACGCGATTCCTGATCGCGACTGGGACTTCACGCCGGTAGCCAGTGTCGGTGACCATGTAAAGGCGGGCAGCACCATCGGTACCGTACCTGAAGGTCTGTTCACCCACCACATCATGGTTCCTTTCACACTGAGAGGCAATGACTGGACAGTGAAGTCAATCAACAAAGCGGGCTCATACAACGTAAGATCGACGATCTGCACTATCGAGAACGCAAAGGGCGAAACAAGAGATCTCACCATGATCTTCACACAGCCTATCAAGCAGGCGGTAAAATGCTATGCTGAAAAGCTTCGTCCGACAGAACCGCTCGTAACAAAGATTCGCTGTATCGATTCCTTCCTCCCTGTAGCTAAGGGCGGAACATTCTGCACACCGGGACCTTTCGGAGCTGGTAAAACGGTACTTCAGCACATGCAGGCAAAGAACTCTGAGGCTGACGTAGTAATCGTAGCTGCCTGCGGAGAGCGTGCCGGCGAGGTAGTAGAAGTACTGAAAGAGTTCCCTGAACTGATCGACCCTAAGACAGGCCGTTCACTGATGGAAAGAACAATCATCATCTGCAACACATCATCCATGCCGGTTGCTGCCCGTGAAGCTTCCTGCTACACAGCGGTAACACTTGCTGAGTACTACAGACAGATGGGACTTGACGTACTGCTGCTCGCTGACTCCACAAGCCGTTGGGCTCAGGCGATGCGTGAGATGAGCGGACGTCTTGAGGAAATCCCTGGAGAGGAAGCTTTCCCTGCTTACCTCGAGTCCACAATCGCAGCGTTCTATGAAAGAGCCGGAAGAGTTCGTCTTGACGACGGACAGATTGCTTCCATCACCATCGGCGGTACAGTATCACCTGCCGGCGGTAACTTCGAGGAGCCTGTAACCCAGGCTACACTGAAGGTAGTAGGAGCGTTCCACGGACTCGCAAGAGAGCGTTCCGATGCGCGTAAGTACCCGGCTATCCATCCGGTAGATTCCTGGTCCAAGTACAAAGGCGTTGTCGATATGGATCTTGTAAACAAGGCCCGCGGCATCCTTATCAGGAGCACGGAAGTAAACCAGATGATGAAAGTAGTCGGAGAAGAAGGTACTTCATCTGAAGACTA
>JAFWMD010000011.1 GCA_017510725.1 Mogibacterium sp.
ATCGACTATCCTGATGAGGATTACGGCGATGAAAGCGGAGCATACAACGAGCTGATCGATCAGCTGAGATGGATACACGCGGATGTAGAGGAACTCCTTGACACTGTATCCATAGGAAGGATCGCCCGTGAAGGCGTAAGAGCGGTTATAGCAGGAAAGCCTAATGCCGGCAAGAGCTCGCTGATGAACGCAATACTCGGTGAGGGCCGTGTCATCGTTACTGATGTGCCGGGAACGACCAGAGATACAGTTGAAGAAAGTGCCTCTCTTGGCGGAGTGCCTATTGTACTCGTTGATACTGCCGGACTCCGCGACTCTGATGATAAGGTAGAGAAGATAGGCATCGAGAAGACCACACATGCAATTGCAGGCGCTGATCTTGTCATACTCGTGCTGGACGGAAGCCAGGCTCTTGATGAAGAGGACGACAAAGTCATCTCGTACATAGGGAAGATGAGTAAAGATCACATACTTGTCGTCATAAACAAGGAAGACCTTGGAAAATCTGTTACCGAGGAAGCTGTGCTTGAGAAACTTCCGGATGTAAGGATCATCAGCACATCACTAGTGGGTAAAGGCGCACTCGATGCCGCGAGAAAGGTATCGGAAGCAGTCGGAGAGATGTTTGATCTCAGCGGCATCAATGTCAAGGAGACCAACATTGTAACGAACCAGAGACATGTTCACCTGCTCAGAAAGGCTTCGGTGGAGATCGATGAGGCAATAAATGTGCTTCAGAGTGGTGAACCCGTTGAGGTTGCTGAACTTTCAGCACATTATGCATATGAGGCGCTTGGCAAGATCATAGGCGAAGAGGTCGGCGAAGAGATTCTTGATACTGTCTTCAGTAAGTTCTGCCTGGGTAAATGAAAAAAGAATTGGAGAAACGATGAAAAGGATCATTAACAGAATCATTATTGCCTGCCTTATCTGCGTCATGCTGTTTACTTTTGGAGGATGCTCGGGTACAGACAGCATCCCGAACGTAGGGTCTTCGGGCAAAAAGGACGCTTTGGAGATTGCTGACAGTTATTATTATGTTGATAAAGAAACCGGCGATTTCAGCTTTCTTGTGGTGTTTGAAAACAATTCCACGGATCCAATAAGAGAAGGGATTTGCACTGCAACAGCTTATGATGAAGAAGGCAAGAGCATTGAGTCGATTAAAAAAGCAGAAGAAGAAGCATATTCATATTCAGATTATTCTGCGGGAGCCTTTTTCTACTGGCTTGGCACAGGTGAAAAAACGGCGCATATGTTTACAACGGACCTTATTCCGGAAGAAAACCTTCTTGACCATTATCTTTCCATCCCGGATTCACTGGAGTGGAAAATCGCCGATCAGACACCGGATCCTGCATTAACACCTCATGGACTAAGCGTTGCGGAATGCACCATGAGCGCCGACTATGACAACTGGGCTGAATATGATGTCACAATAAGGAATGACAGCGGGACGGATTATCTGTATGATCCTCAGAGCATGTTCTACAAGTCCGATATTGCAGATTTCACCATAGAAGTGGTTGCTGTATACAGAGATGCTGAGGGGAATATAAAAGACGCTGAGTTGATATCATTCCGTCCTCCTTCACAAAAGGATATTCCTGCAAACAGCGAAACGACCATGACAAGTTATTCGAATCATATATGCAGAGATGAAGCGCTGACACCTGAATATTATATTTCCATAAATCAGTGTATATTTCACTGATACTATCGGAATTGGCAAGTATGAAACATGCTGCGAAGAAGTTTAATGTAATAGTGATTGGAGCCGGCCACGCGGGATGCGAGGCCGGTCTTGTTTGCGCGCGCCTTGGCATGGAGACAGTAATGTTCTGCACTGATATCGATTCTGTAGCCATGATGCCGTGTAATCCATCGATAGGCGGTACCGGTAAAGGCCATCTGGTACGAGAGGTAGACGCTCTGGGCGGAGAGATGGGTCTCAACATAGACAAGACCTTCATTCAGTCCAAGATGCTCAACACTTCGAAGGGGCCGGCAGTGCATTCGCTCAGAGCACAGGCAGACAAGGAAAAGTATCATAAGGAGATGCTGAAGACCATCCGCGAACAGGAGCATCTTGAGCTTATAGAAGACGAAGTTACGGAATTGCTGCTGACGGATTGCAGTGATTGCAATGATTCCGGAAAACCTGTGGAAAAGTCTGTCAGGGGAATCAGAACAGCGTCCGGTAGGGAATATGAGTGTGATGCGGTCATTTTCTGCACCGGTACATTCCTTGCAGGAAAGATTTTCATAGGCGATGACATACGCATATCCGGTCCGTCGGGACTCAGGCCTGCAACGAAGCTTGGTGATAATCTCAGGGAACTCGGATTCCCGATAAGGAGATTCAAGACAGGTACACCTGCAAGGATGCATAAGGACACGCTCGATTATGATGCGATGACTGAGCAGAAGGGCGATGAAAAGATAGTTCCGTTCAGTTTCATGAATGAGGACAAGGCCTTCGATATCGATCAGATCAGCTGCAATCTCCTCTGTGAATGCTCTTTCTTCCGCCATGGTTTTCTCTTTCTTTCTCTTTTTTCTCTCATACCAGAAGCTTATTGCAATCAGTATCAGGCAGGCAAGACTCACGGCAAGGCCGGTCTTAA
>JAFWMD010000070.1 GCA_017510725.1 Mogibacterium sp.
AACAGGCATGGCGCAACAAGATGCGCTACAGAGGAATCGTATGGTCCTGCCCTGCTCACTACTACGCAAACTTCTCCAACTGGCTTGCTAACTGCTGGGGAATCGACATCCTCGTTGAGATGGAGTCCCTGAACTTCACAAAGGTTCTCGAGACAGAGGACAAGGAAGAAGCTCTCATGGACCTCGCAAGACTCTACGAGCGTATGGTAATGAGAAGACATACAAACGGCGGTTACCAGAACGTAGTCGACGAGATGTGGAGACAGGTCGAAGACTGGAGAGCAGAGATCATCATCATGTACCAGAACGTAGCATGCAAGAACATGGCTACACTCCAGGGTATCCTCGACGACACATGCAGAGACAGAAATCACCACATGATCTGGATCGAGCATGACCTGATGGACCCTAGAACAGTATCCAGAAAGACCATGAGAGACAAGGTCAACGAGTACATGAGAACAGTCATGAAGGCTGAGCCGGTAGACCCGACACTCTGCGACTTCGACGACGAACTCGGCATGTAACAAATTCAAAAAAATCTCCGCAAAACTGTTAAAATTTCAAGGTTTTGCTGGAATATGGAAACTTAATAGTGTAAAATGGTTTACGCTATAGAGAGAACTTCAGTTTATAGAAGTAAAACAAAGGAGAAATAGAAATGAAATATTATGGCGGCTGTGATGTAGGATCAACTTATACCAAGGCAGTAATTCTTGACGAGGCTGGTAAGATCGTTGCTGATACAACTATCAAGAGCAAGATCAACTCAGAGGCATCTGCAAGACTGGCAATGGACGAAGTACTCGGCAAAGTAGGCCTCAAGTCCTCCAAGGACCTCGCTTACCTCATCGGTACAGGATATGGACGTAACAAGGTTCCTTTCGCTGATGAAAACATCTCCGAGATCTCCTGCCATGCTATGGGCGTACACGTAACAGATCCAAGCGTTAAGGCTATCATCGATATCGGTGGACAGGACGTTAAGGGTATCGCAGTTGATACAGACGGTACAGTAAAGAACTTCGCTATGAACGATAAGTGCGCTGCAGGAACAGGCAGATTCTACGAAGCTATGGCAAGATCGTTCGAGATGACTCTTCCTGAGTTCTCGAAGCTGTCCCTGACTGCAAAGAACGTTATTCCTATCACTGCTCAGTGCACAGTATTCGCTGAGTCCGAGGTTATCACACTCGTTGGTGAGAACAAGCCTATGGACGAGATCGCTGCCGGAATCCAGATGGCTGTTGCTAAGAGATGCTTCGTAATGGCTAAGAAAGCTGGCGCTACAGACTCCATCACACTCACAGGCGGATGCGCTAAGAACGATGGACTCAAGGACGCTATCGAGCACGTACTCAAGCTCAAGGTCATCAACCTCAAGACAGACCCACAGCTGATGGGAGCACTCGGTGCTGCTGAATTCGCTCGTCAGAAGGGACAGGCTAAGTAATCCAGAAAAAGGAGTACTACTATGAAGAATAAGAAGAAATGCCCTGTATGCAGAGCGCTGAAGCTGGTCACAACGATCCTTGGCCTTGCAACAGGAACACTCTTTGTGGTCTATTTCCTCAATCTCGACCAGAAGCTCCTCGCCTGGGCTTATGCAAGAGTAAATGAGATCTTCGACCGCAAGCCGGTTGACATCAAATTCTAACCACACAAAAGTCAATGCCCCTGTGGAAATCGCAGGGGCATTACATTAAAGAAAGCCACTATTGGAAACGCTGCCCGCTGTGCGGACATACACCCTTCCGTCATATCGCTCATAAGCATGCGGAAGGTGGTGTAGGCTTAAGGGCCGGTACGTAATAGTGTGCGTTACTGTAATGAAATTCCATAATCCGCTATTCCGGGCGGGGTATGCTCCGCCGCGGGCGCGGTTTAGAGAGAGGGACTTACATGGAACTGTATAATTCTATAATTGAAAAAGTCGATGGGCTGCTCGGCTCTGCTCAGCCTAAGCGTTATGAATATAATCCGGCTAAGTGCTGGGAAGACGTCGGAGGAAACCAGCTCGTAATGATGAAGGAATCCGCTTATGAGCTCGGCGGCGACAACAAGCCTGCCGTCAACTACGCATGTGTAACCTCGTCGGATGGTTTCGCCGATAAGGATGAGATTCTGGTTTACGGAAAGGATCTGAACCAGATCAGAGGCAGCGTGTCTTTCGCAAGGATAGTGATCGTTAAGGTCAACATCCTCGACGGTGAAGGCGAAGAGGACACAGAGCCGCTCTTCAGAGCGATCCAGGATATCGACTTCGTTAAGTATCACGTCTATCCGAAGGGATACATGATCAGATCTTCTTCAGACAGCCACAGGGAGCAGGTAAGAGTTTCGAAGGAAGCAGTCCGCAAGGGCATCACCTTCGAGCAGGTCGGTAACTCCTACATCACGCAGTACAAAAAGAATCCGAATATCGTATCAGTCAAGGTGATTTTCATCACTACAGATGATGCGGATTATGCGGGAATGAGAGCTGACGCAAAGAAGACAAGAGACATCACCATGACCCTGTCGAAGATCCTCGAGGGCATGGCAACTGATTGCCACAGCTGCAGTCTCAGAGAGATATGCGACGAAGTAGAAGGCCTCAAGGAGCTGCACTTCGGTAAGGAAAAGAAGGAATTTAAGGGCTAAAAAGACAAAAAAGGGGACAGTCCCCGTTAGTGTGATCTAACGGGGACTGTCCCCTTTTTCTTTTTCCTTAAATTGTGTGAAGAGAACAATTTATTCCCTGCTTATGCGTGCACTTGCGTTACCTGAGATGATACAATAACTATGTATAATTATCTGGTTGAACGGAGATCGCATATGAATACCTTACATGCTCAGATATTATGGCAGGTCATGGATCAGCTTCATGACGCGAATCAGCTCGAGGAAGCACTTTCGCGCTGCCTTGATTTGTTCTGCAGGGGAACGGGAAGCACTAAGGGAAGCATCTGGATGCTCGATGAACAGAGCGGCAGAACGATAGCCACCAATGTGTACGGCACGTATGATGCCACCGGCGAAAGTGCCGGACCGGATGAAGGTCTTGCAGGCCGCGTTGTTGCATCGGGAGTGACCGAGATCCACAAGGCTTCAGAAGTGCAGAACATGAAGCTCGCCGGGGTGGACAGCCCTGCGCTGAGCGGAAAAAACATGATATGCGTACCTGTCAAGACGCCCAGGCATACGGTCGGATGCCTGTTGCTGACGGGAAAGGAAACTGAATACACGGAAGAAGAACGGACAGTGCTGGAGCAGTGCTGCTCCATCCTGGCTCTCGACATAGAAGATAAGGGCTTCACCTTCAGGCCTTTCGAAGACCGCGATCCTTTGGTTCAGGTGCGCGGTATCGTTAAGGAGTTCATGAGCGGTGAAGAGATCAGGCAGATCCTGAAAGGAGTTGACCTTGACGTGTATCCGGGTGAGCTGGTCGTAGTGCTGGGCGAGTCAGGCTGCGGCAAGAGTACCCTTCTCAACATAATCGGCGGAATGGATACAATGACCAAAGGACAGGTCCTGGTCGAAGGCAAGGACCTGTCGAACCCGACCGAAAGCGAGCTTACGGAATACCGCAGGGAGTACGTTGGATTCATATTCCAGGCTTACAACCTGATGCCTAACCTTTCAGCCTTTGAAAACATAGAGTTCATTGCCGAGATAAGTGATAATCCGATGGACTCGCTGGAGGCGCTGAAGCTGGTAGGTCTCGAAGCCAAGGCAAACAGCATGCCTACTGCCCTTTCCGGCGGACAGATGCAGAGAATATCCATCGCCAGGGCGCTGGTAAAGAACCCAAAGATCATACTTGCCGACGAACCTACGGCAGCTCTTGACTATGACACATCGATCAAGGTGCTGAGCGTTATCGAAAAGATATCCAAGGAAAATAACACTACCATACTCATGGTCACACATAACCCTGAGATCGCAAAGATGGCAAACAGAGTCGTCAGGCTCAGGGACGGAAAGATATCGAGCATAAGAGTCAATCTGAAACCACTCAAAGCGACGGATCTCGTCTGGTAATGCATACATAAATGCATATATAAATGAAGAAAACACAAAAGAAGGACGCAGTCAGGAATATTCGCAAGCGTATAGTGTCATATCTTTCGATATGCCTTGTTATAATGCTCGGATTAGGCGGCTTCTTCATCACCAGATACATGGGAGCAGGCATCAACGCCAAGGCTACCGAGTTTTATAAGGATCGCGCCTTCAAGAACTTTGAACTCATCTCCTCGCTCGGCATAACTGATGAGGATCTTGCTCAGTTAAAGGGTGTTGACGGTATCACCGATGCCGAGGGAGTCATAAGGGCTGACGGAACACTGACTAAGGGAGATCTGAAGCGTAATGCCGAGATCATAAGCATGACTGAGAGGATCAGCGTGCCTGTAATAGTGGAAGGAAAAGCTCCTGCTGCAAAAGATGAGTGCATGATAGGCGAAGACTTTGCCTTCATATGCGGCCTTAAGGTTGGAGACAAGGTGCAGCTTGCGATGCCTGAATTTGGTTCTTCCGGTTCCCTTTCGTCTGATGACATGGATCTGAGAATAGATGAGGACGCTGATGAAGAGGCTGATGAGGAGATCGCTGAGGAAGAAAAAGAGAAAGAGAAAGTTCTCTTCCGTGAGGAGTTCACGGTTACAGGCCTGATGAGGCATCCGGATTATCTGCGGCGCAAGTCTGTAAATACAGTCGTTCTCCCGTGGACAGCGTATAACAAGGAAGTAACTGAGGGCTATTACACTCATGCCTTTTTGCTTTCTGAAGAGCCTAAGGGCACTGACATTTTATCAAACAAGTATTTTGAAAAGACTGCCGGCACAAAGAAGACTCTTGAAGAGCTGACTGATACTCTGGCTGAGGATTCAGCGGCAAGAGCGAAGAGCAAGGCTTATGCCATGATCGACGAGGAGTGGCAGAAAGCGCTTGCACAGCTCGGAGACGCGCAGGATGAGATAGACGAAAATGAAGCAAATCTGAATGATGAGCTGGCTAAAGCCAGGAAAGAGCTGGAGGATGCGCAGAAGGAGCTCGACAGCAAGGTCAGTGACGCTGAGGAAAAGATCAGAGCCGGCGAAAAGAAGATAAAAGACGCCGAGAAAAAGATCAAGGCGGGCGAGAAAAAGATCAGAGCCGGCGAGAAAGAGGTCCAGGCCAACGAGAAAAAGATCAGGGATGGCGAGAAAGAGATCAACGACGCGAAGAAAACGCTCAAGCTGATCGATGAAAACCTGCCTGAAGCAAAGAAACATATTAAAGAGCTGAGAGATAAGTATGAGGGTGACCTAGATGCCAATCTCCGCACTTTTGCCATGGCTCAGGAACTCCTGGATAAGCTGAAGGGCCTTGACCAGGATTCGGAAGCGTTCAAAAATGCTGCAAAGGAACTGGCGGACTTTATCATCGATAAGCAGGACCTGATCCGCAGGGTGCAGGCTTTCTGCAGCATGGACGAGGTAATGAGCATCGCTGAGAAGATCCGGGATGTGACCGGGATCGACGCCACCGGTACGATAAGCGCCATAAAGAACTTCGATGTCAACGGTCTGATCACTCTCGCAAGGGGAGTGTCCGAGACCGGAGGCGATATCAGCGGCTTTATCAAAAAAGTGCAGGAACTGGTCGACAACATCAACGATACCCTGAAGAAGCTTGATGAATTCGATGAATATATAAAGACTTACGAAGCCAACAGGAGCGATATATATAAGCAGCTTGCGGATAAAGAGAAAGAGCTGGCTGCCGGCAAGAAGGCGTTGGCTGAAGGAAAAAGAAAGCTTGCTGCGGCCAAGAAGGAGCTGGCTGCGGCTAAGAAAGAGCTGGCTGCTGCCAAGCAGAAACTGGCTGCCTCAAAGAAGGAACTGGCCTACGAGAAGAGCAGGTATCAGGCGCAGATAAGAGACGGCTGGTCGCTGTACTTCTCGCGCAAAGCGGAATACGAGACCAAGCTCGAAGAGGCAAAGGCTTTGCTGGCTGAGAACCGCGAGGCTGCGGAAGCCAAACTTGCGGAAGCCAAAGCAGAGGTAGAAAAGATAGAATGCAAATGGCTCGTTCTGGACAGGCGCGCCAATGCCGGTTATATGGACGTGAAGTCGAGCTCAGCGGGTGTCAACAGTGCCGGGCTGGCCTTTGGCATACTATTCATACTGATCAGTGCTATAGTCTGCTTCTCTACCCTTGCGATCATAATCGAAGAGCAGAAGAAGATGGTCGGAACGGTAAAAGCCTTCGGATTCCACAAGGGAGAGATACTTGGCAAATATCTGGTGTTTGGCGTTTCGGCTGCTGTGGCGGGATGCATTGCGGGCATACTGATCGCTTTAGGACTGTCGGGCTTTGTACTGAAGAAATACAATGAGGCCGGCATGTACCTGTTTGGTGAGGCCGGGAGCGTCATAACGCCGGGATCCACTGTCATAGCGTGCTTATGCATGGTACTCGTATGTGCGCTTTCTACAGTCATAGCATGTACAGACATACTGAAGAGCCCTGCATCAGTGCTGATGAAAGGCGGCAGCGCAAAAGCCCGGTCAAATAAGTCAAATAAAAAGAAAACAACATCGGCAAAGGGCGGGTCGCTTTATTCAAGACTGATAATGCGCAATATGATCGAGGACAAGGTTCGCGTGCTCATATCAATTGCCATCATAGCGTTCAGCACGGTTCTGATAGGAACCGGAATATCCATGAAACTGGCGTTTGACGGCATGAGAGATAAGCAGGTCACGGATGTATATAAGTACGATGTAAGGGTCGATCTGGGAGACAAGGTCACCCCAGAGCAAAAGGGAGAGCTGGATAAGACTCTGACTGATGCCGGAGCGGACTTCACCTTCGCTTCCTACGAGACACATCTCTACAGATGGGACGACAAGCTCGACGCTCTCAATGTTCTTACAGGAGATCCTGAAGAGCTTGGAGAATTCTTTGCTATAAGAGACCTTAAGACCGGGGATAAGCTCGCTTTGCCGGATGACGGAGTTCTCGTTCAGAAGAAGATGAAAGAGAGCTACGATATGACGACAGGCAGTGAAATACCGGTGATGGATTCCGGACTCGAGCTTAAGGACGCGGCTGTCAAGGGATACTTCCAGAACTACGTTGGCAGACTTATGGTGACATCGCCGGATGGCTACAGGAAAATCTTTGGCGAAGAGCCTGTATATAACTGCTACTATGTCAAAGCAAACGGAGCGGATCTGAAGGAGCTTGAAGGAGACCTGCTTGCTGTGACAGAGGATGTCGGCTTCGAAGAGGCAGGCGAGTTTACCTCGAAATTCGAGGCAGTTTCGTTCCTCTACAACATTATCGTTTACCTGTCGACAGGAATCGCGATACTGATGTCGTTCATGATACTGACTAACCTGGCAAACATCTTCCTTAACCGGAAGAAGACAGAGCTCACTGTAATGCGGATAAACGGATTCAGCATAAAGCAGACAAAAGGATATCTGGCAAGAGAAAGCGTTGTGACAACGGGTATCGGAGTAGTGCTCGGCGTGCTTCTGGGAGCTTTCGTCACGCCTTTTATGATCAGGATGACAGAACAGCCGGATCTTCAGTTTGTAAGGACCTTCCACCCTGCTGCATGGATCACGGCGGTCATTCTTGAGGTCATATTTGCAATCATAATAAACACTCTCGTGTTCAGAAAGGTAAAGAATCTCAACCTGAGGGATGTGGCATAGAGGAGGCCGAATGGCGAAGCAGGACGGCAATAAAACCCGTGAAAAGGAAAAGGCAGACAAGAGGCGTAAGCGGTTCTGGGACGCCGTGCAGCTTGTGCTGGGCGGATGGCTGAGAAACAAGTTCAACTACTCCTTCGATAAGAGCTTCGAGCCTGCGGACATAGAGGGCCCGGTGCTGGTGGCGATCAATCACGCCTGCGCCTACGACCCTCTCTTTGTGGGAGCGGCGTTCAAAAACAAGCCGCTCACATTTATTGCCAGCGAGCATATTCTGAGAGGCAAATGGGGCTCTTTTCTTGATAAGCATATTTCATTCATCCCTCACCAGAAAGGCGCCAGGGGAAGCCGCACGGCGCTGGTCGCGTTGAAGAAGATGAAGAAAGGCGAGTCCATCTTCCTTGCCGTTGAGGGCGAGCAGACGTGGAATGGCCGGCCGCTTCCGGTGATGCCTTATACGGGCAAGCTGGTGAGGGGCAGCGGCGCCACGCTGGTGACGTACAGGATAGAAGGGGCGTATCTGTCGGCGCCGCGCTGGGCGCTGAGTACCCGTAAGGGAATGGTATACGGCCGGCCGGCCGGAGTATACGGGCCGGAAGTGATGAAGGAAATGAGCGATGAAGAGGTCGAGCAGCTGATATCCAAGGACCTCGGATTCGATACCTGGGAATGGCAGAAGTCACGGACCGGGGGACCTGTTAAATATAAATGTACAAAAGGCGGCAATGCGGAAGGGCTTGAGAGATCCGTGTTCACCTGCCCTGCCTGCGGATCTTTCGGAACCCTGAAGTCAAAGGGCGACAGCATGGGCTGCAGCTGCGGCTTCAGTGTGCGCATGGCAGATACGGGATTCCTTGATCCGGCGGAGCCGTTCGAAACGGTTGCGGACTGGGAGGAATACGACAGGAAAAAGCTCGCGGAGCGGCTTGAGGAGATGAGGCGCGCGGCCGGTGAAGACGTGGTCTTCACCGACGACGAAGTCGTGCTTCATCGCATCGAGGAGGGCCACAGCGATGAAGAGGCCGCGCGCGGAAAGCTCGCTTTGAGATTTGCGGACGAAAAGTTTATACTAAGCATTGGTGACTTTTCATTCGATCTTAAGAACATATCCAACATGACTATGGTGCTCGCAGACCGCATCGTCTTCAGCGACAAAAGCGGCTATTACGAGCTTTTATCGGATAAAAAGAACAGAACAAATCTGAGAAAATACGTTATTGCAAGGGATTTACTTGTTAAGGAGTAAGAATTGGATTATTCAGCAGCCAACCACCAACTGTGGAACGTTATCATACAGATGGGCTATATCGCAGCTGTTTTACTGATTGCGATCAGCCTGAGGCAGACCGTCAAACCGATACGCAAGACCATGCTTCCGGTAGCGGTCCTCGGAGGATTCATTCTCCTGCTCGCTAAGGAGATAGGGGTAATAAAGCTCGACGAAAACATGCTCTCTGCCCTCACATATCATGGTATCGCGCTCGGCTTCATAGCGATGAGCCTGCGCAACCCGGTCCAAAGGGAAGCGGGAGATGAAAGCAAGGTCGGCTTCCGTTCAGGTGCAGTCATAGTCAGCACGTACATGATACAGGGAGTAACGGGGCTCATCATAACGATCGGCCTCGCACTCACTGTAATGCCGAACATGTTCAGAGCCGCAGGACTTCTGCTCCCCATGGGATTCGGACAGGGCCCGGGCCAGGCCAACAATATCGGTGCGAGCTATCAGTCGCTCGGCTTTGAAGGCGGACACAGCTTCGGCCTTTCGATCGCCGCAGCGGGCTACATCGTAGCATGTTTCGTCGGTGTCATCATCCTGAATGTACTTCGCAGATCGGGGGAGCTCAAGCTGGCTGAAGTCAACAGCCTGACCGTCCTTCGTGACGACCATATCGGAGATTCTGAAGACGGCGACGTTGCAGAGTCCATCGACAAACTCAGCGTGCAGTTCGCCATGATAATCATCGTTTACCTTGCAACGTATGTTGTGACTGCCGGCATCACGGGAGGCATCGCTAAGCTCAGCGAAGGCCTCGCTGGCACGGTCAACACTTTGCTCTGGGGATTCAACTTTATTATCGGCTCGGCCCTTGCCATTCTTCTCAGAGTCATACTCGAGAAGCTCCGCAAGAGAGGCACCATCAAGAGACGCTATCAGGACAACTACCTGCTTAACCGTCTTTCCGGCGCGTTCTTCGATATCATGATCGTTGCCGGTATCGGCTGCATCGACATCGAAGACATTCGCGGACTCGTGCTGCCTTTCATTCTTCTCGTCGTTGCCGGAACCATCGTTACATGGTTCCACCTGCGCTGGGTCTGCAGGGCGGTCTACGGCGATTATTACTACGAAGGACTCATTTCGATGTACGGCATGCTGACCGGAACCATCAGCTCCGGCGTGCTGCTCCTGCGCGAGATCGATCCTCAGCTTGAGACCCCTGCTGCCAACAACCTGGTAGTCGGATCCAGCTTCGGAATCCTGCTCGGAGCGCCAGTCCTCATACTCGTCGGACTTGCTGCAAAGAGCCCGGCAATGTGCTTTGTAACACTAGGTCTTGCGGCGGCATATCTGCTGATACTCGACATATTGATTTTCAAGGTCGGACGTCACGCAAAAGATTATCGGCAGAAATAAATCCTTCCGCTCGTGCCTCGTTGTCTCGAAGCACAATCCGCTTCATCGCTCCTCCAGTGGCCCCGGGAATAAGTTCCCGGGTCCTTTTTGTCGTCAGAGCGCTGCCGCGGTGTGCTTCAGTTCCGCCTCGGACCATCTCGCTGCAGGATTATTTCTGCCGATACATATTTTTATGAAAACCCTTGCAATCACTTGTTTTGGGTGATATACTACACAAGCTGTCGCCATGGGCGGCGGCTGAAACGTTTCAAATTATTATAGAAAGAGGTACCAACATGAAGGAAGGAATCCATCCTGGTTATAAGGAATGTAAAGTTACTTGCGCATGTGGGAATACATTCATGACTCTCTCCGACAAGGCAGAGATGAGAGTAGACATCTGCTCAGAATGCCACCCATTCTTTACAGGCCAGCAGAAGTTTGCTAACAGAGGCGGCCGCGTAGAGAAGTTCAAGAACAAGTACGGCCTGAAGTAATTTCAAGGCATACAGCCAAAAAACCAAAACCGCTCTTCGAGAGATATGTTAATTTCTGAAATTAACGTGATATGTCACTCGAAAGGCGGTGTTTTTTATGTCGAAAAATATCAGATTGGATGTAGGTAATGACATTACCATTGAGCAAGGGTTTCCCTAACATACGCTTTTCTTTCATTAAGGGCTTTGCATAATATTCCTTTAACCAGGTTGGTGCCTTAATTCATTAATCCTGTACCTGAGTACGAACTTTTTCGTCCTGGATCTTCGTTTTTCGTGCAGGAAGTACGAACTTCGTAATTCCTTTCAACAACAAAACACAGGCTGTACTAATGCTCCTTTTTTGATATAATTAATTGGTTAAGTTAAAAAAGGAGAAAAGATGACAGACAGAACTGGACGCAGAATACTTGAAGGCCGATAGCGGGCTGCACTTAACATCCGTTATCATTTTTGCGTACAGAAAAGAGGAATATATATGTTTGATAAATTAGACTTCATTACAGAAAAATACAGGGAGCTCTCTGAAAAGGTCGCTGATCCGGCTGTCATTGCTGACCAGAAGACATGGCAGAAGCACATGAAGGAAATGGCTGAGATCGAGCCGGTCGTAAGAGCTTACGAGAGTTACCGCAAGATGCAGAGCGATCTCGCTGATGCAAGAGAGCTCATCGACCTCGAAGACGACGAGGAAATGCGCGAGATGGCCAAGGAAGAGGCCAAGGAGCTCGAAGAGAAAATGGCAAAGGCCCAGGAGGAGCTGAAGATCCTGCTTCTGCCTAAGGACCCTAACGATGATAAGAACGTAATCCTTGAGATCAGAGCCGGTACGGGCGGTGAAGAAGCTGCTCTCTTCGGCAACGACCTTCTGAGAATGTATCTCAGATACGCTGAGCGCCGCCACTGGAAGGCAGAGATCATCGAAATCAGCGACACCGGTATCGGCGGCATCAAGGAAGCCGTAGTCATGATCAAGGGCCGTGGCGCGTACTCGAGACTCAAGTTTGAGTCGGGTGTACACAGAGTACAGAGAGTGCCTGAGACTGAATCGTCCGGCCGTATCCACACTTCGGCTGCTACTGTTGCCGTACTTCCGGAAGTTGATGACGTAGAGGTCGAGATCAATCCTAACGATGTAAAGGTAGACGTTTACAGAGCATCCGGCAACGGCGGCCAGTGCGTAAACACGACTGACTCGGCGGTCCGCATGACTCACCTTCCTACCGGCATCGTCGTTACATGTCAGGACGAAAAGTCGCAGATCCAGAACAGAGAGAAGGCAATGAGAGTACTCAAGGCCAGACTTTACGATAAGATGGTGCAGGAGCAGAATGACAAGATCTCGGCTGACAGAAAAAGCCAGGTCGGTTCGGGCGACCGCTCAGAGCGTATCCGTACATACAACTTCCCTCAGGGACGTATTACGGATCACCGCATCAACCTTACCATGTATAAGCTCGATCAGTTCCTCGACGGAGATATCGACGAGGCTATCGATGGACTTATCACTGCGGATCAGGCGGCTAAGATGAAAGACTTCGGTTAAAGCTCGTCTTTTTCGTCCGTGGCTTTGTCAGCTGCGCACTTCTGCGGTGCTCACATACTTCGGTATGCTCCGCTCCTCGAGTGCTTGCTTTCGCGCCACGAACGAAAAATACTTCGCTTTAAAGCCATTTATTTTATTAAAGGAATGAGAATGTTCAAAATGAAAAAGCCTTGCATCCTGTTCAACAGATGAAAGGCTTTTTAGGTGCCTGAATTGTTAACTGAAGTGAACAATCAGCGAGCAGTGAGGGTACAATATGGCAGTCGCGGCTACCGGCGATACGGATACCGACTCTCATACTGGTCTGCCGCTGGTTGATAAGAGCAGGGAAGAGCTTATGAAAAATGAGCTCGTCCCGTTCAAGGCCGCAATAGATGACGGCGTAGACATGATCATGACAGCACACATACTCTATCCTCAGGTCGACAGCTCAACCATACGGTCAGAGCTTGAGGGACTTGATCCTGAAAAGGTTGAGAGCGGCAGCACGGATGCGGAGAAATACATCACAACTAAAGAGGAGCTGAAAAATATCAGGTCGCTTACCATAAAAAAGGACTGAAGAAATGGCATTATAAATCTACCTCTTCGTCATCCGTATACATAAAGAAGCTTAAAAAAGGAGCGCGCTATGTAATCAAAGTCCGTGCTTACAGGCTTGTAAACGGAAAGAGAATTTACGGCAAATGGAGCAAGCTCAGGACAAGCGGCAAGGTGCTGTGACAAGCAAGTGTTTTATGGTACAATACACGGAGAATCATGTGAGGCTATAAAATTTGTGGAAACATTAAGATTATCAACAACTGAAAGCGACCTTAAGCGTGCCGGTGAGATCATCAGATCCGGCGGGCTTGTTGCTTTTCCTACAGAGACGGTCTACGGGCTCGGGGCAAACGCCCTCGATGCAGAGGCCGTCGCTTCTGTATATAAAGCAAAAGGCCGCCCTTCAGATAATCCGATGATAGTCCACATCTCCGATGCGACAGATCTCTACGAGCTTATCGACGGAGGCATCAAAGGTCTCAGCGATGACGCATCGAAACTGATGATACGCCTGTGGCCGGGACCGCTGACTCTTATATTCAAAAAGGCGGCCATCGTTCCTGACGTGACAACAGGAGGGCTCGATACCGTGGCCGTCCGCATGCCGTCGAATCCTACGGCAAGGCGTCTCATAAAAATTACCGGCAGACCGATCGCTGCTCCGAGCGCAAATCTCTCTGGCAGGCCGAGTCCTACCACTGCAGATGACGTGCTGGAGGATATGGACGGACGCATCGATGCCGTCATCATGGGTGAGCAGTGTGATGTTGGGATCGAATCAACGGTAGTCGATCTTACAGGCAGCAGGCCGTGCATACTGAGACCGGGAGCGGTCACGAAGGAGAAGCTCGAGAGCATACTCAAAAGGGAAGTCCTGTATGACCACAATCTGCTCGAAAAGCCAGAAGTCGTGGCAGCGCCGGAGGACGGTGTGGCCGACAACGGATTCAGGCCAAAGTCGCCGGGAATGAAATACATCCACTATTCGCCTAAAGCGACAGTCAGATTAATCGAGGGAGACGATAAAGAGTTCCGCGACAAGGTGATAAGGCTCGGCCTTGAAGCAAGAGAGAAAGGTGTCAAAGTGGCCATGCTCGACTACGACAACGATCCGGGAAAGGCCGCACACAAGCTCTTTGCTGATCTGCGCGAACTTGACAGACAGGGATATGAGCTCGTTCTGATCCGCACACTCGAAGAAAGAGGCTTCGGCTTCAGCGTCATGAACCGCATGCTGAAGAGCGCGGGATACGACGTAGTTAAGTAGTTAAACCAAGGGAAAACGGGACGTTTTCGTAAAATATTGATAAAAATCAAAATTAAATTACACTTTCCAGGGAGGTAAGCAATGGGTAAAGTAATGATTTTCGATCACCCTCTTATTCAGCACAAGGTATCACTGATGAGAGATAAGAACACAGCGAGCAAGGAATTCAGGGATCTGGCACGTGAGGTCGCCATGCTGATGACATACGAGATCACCAGAGATCTTCCTACAAAAGAGGTAGAGATCGAGACTCCGATCTGCCCTGCAAAGGTTCCGATCCTGGCAGGCAAGAAGCTTGCCATCGTACCTATCCTCAGAGCAGGCCTCGGCTTCGTTGACGGAATGCTTGAGATAATTCCGAGCGCAAGAGTCGGACACGTAGGTCTTTACAGAGACCCTGAGACACATGAGCCGGTTGAATACTACTGCAAGCTGCCTGAAGATATCGACCAGAGAAAGATCATCATCGTCGATCCTATGCTTGCTACAGGCGGAAGTGCTATCGCTGCTGTTGACTTCGTAAAGGAAAAAGGAGCAAAGGACATCGCTCTTATGTTCCTCATCGCAGCTCCGGAAGGCATCGAGGCTCTGACCTCGAAACATCCTGACGTAGACATATTCATCGCTGCAAAGGACGATCATCTGAACGAGAACGCATATATCGTTCCTGGACTGGGCGATGCGGGTGACAGGATCTTCGGAACGAAATAAAAGTTTACTGTTACTAAGGAAAAGGAGAATTGGAACTATGCTTGTTTTGAACGTAATTTTTAAATGTGCGCCTGGTACAAGAGAAGAACTCAGGGAACTTGTAAGAGCAGAAGGAATCGATACTGCATCGCGTAACGAAGAAGGTAACTTCAAGTATGAATTCTTCATGTCTACAGAAGACCCGAATGACATTCTTCTGGTTGAATGGTGGAAGGACGTGGACGCATGGATGGCGCACAGAACGCTGCCTCATTATTTTAAACTCGATGAAATCAAGAAAGGCCGCGTGTTGAGTGCGGAAATCCGTAAGTATTTCACTGACGAAGACGCATAGACGATAAAAACATAATACATACTATATATAGTAGAAAAGAGCCGGAAACGTAATGTTTACTGGCTCTTTTTCTGTTGTATATTTGTTAAATTTTTATTTTTTGAAGAATTATTCAAAAACCTATTGACCTTTGTCAGACATAAGGTTATATTACAAGTGTCATATGTCAGACAAAGGACATACGGCAAACAGACAAAGAAAAAATGAAATCAAAAATCAAGGAGGAGAACTGATATGAGAATCGGATTTGTAGGATGTGGAGCAATCGGAAGCTGCTATGCGAGCTACCTTCTGCAGAAGCATGAAGTTTGTGTACTGGATACATATGAACCAGTTATTGAAGCGATCAAGAAGAACGGGATCCTTCTTGATAAATGTGCACCTGGATACGGCAACGGTGAGACCGAAGCTTATTACCCGACCATCGCAACAACAGATCCTAAGGAGATCGGAGTTGTAGACCTGCTCGTAGTATTCGTTCACTACAAGTTCCTGGAGGCAGCAGTTCGCAACGCGCTGCCGATGATCGACGATCACACGATGATCATGTGCCTGCAGAACGGCTACGGCAACTACGACGAGATCGCTAAGGTAGTTCCTGAAGAGCAGATCATCATCGGAAACACAGCTTTCGGAGCTACACCGATCGAGCCGGGCCACGTAAGACACACAGGTTACGGAGCTACAAACATGGGATCGCCTAAGGCACCTATGGCAAAGGTAGAGGAAGTCGCTGAGGCATTCCGCGAGGCAGGTCTCGAAGTCGACGTTCACGAGAACGTTATGAACGCCATCTGGCACAAGCTCTCCGCAAACGTAGCCATCAACGGCGTAAGCGCACTGCTTGAGACTCCGAACGGATTCATCAGCAAGAACCCATATGCCAATGAGCTTGCAAAGAGACTGATCAAGGAAGCGATCGCAGTAGCCAATGCAGCAGGATGCACACTCGATTATGAAGAAGAACTTGAGCACTGCTACGAAGTATCACGCGCTACAGACGAGACGATCAGCTCGATGGTACAGGCAGTTACACATCACCGCGAGACAGAGATCCGCATCATCAACGGTGCAGTCGTGAAGCTCGGAGAGCAGTACGGTATCCCGACTCCATGCAACGAGATGATACTCAACCTCGTACTGGCAAAGCAGTCGCTTTACCTCGGATGCTAATTAAAAAGTTATTACTTGTTGATTCTTAATTGAAAAAGGCAAAGGAGAGAATTATGAAAGACGTTTCAATCAAAGAACTCAAGAACGCCGCAACAGACCTGCGTATGAAGGTTATCGACATGATCTACAAGGCGCAGTCAGGCCATCCGGGTGGATCGCTGTCCGCTGCTGAGTTCGTAACAGCATGCTATTTCAAGTACATGAACGTTGACCCTAAAAACCCAAGATGGGCAGACAGAGACAGAATGGTCCTCTCAAAAGGCCATGTATGCCCAATCCAGTATGCAGCTCTCGGAGCACTCGGATACTTCCCGCTCGAAGTACTCGACACACTGAGAAAAGAAGGCTCCCCGCTTCAGGGACATCCTTCGATGATCAAGTGCCCTGGCATCGACATCTCCACAGGTTCACTCGGACAGGGACTTGCCTGCGCAGCAGGAATGGCTCTTGCCGGCAAGATGGACAAGAAGGATTACAAAGTCTTCTGCGTAGTCGGAGACGGCGAAGCACAGGAAGGCGAGATCTGGGAAGCAGCAAACACAGCTAACAAGTATAAACTCGACAACCTCATCGTATTCGTAGACGTAAACAGACTGCAGCTCGACGGAACATGCGAAGAAGTAATGCCGAACGGAGACCTCGGTGCAAAGTTCAAGGCATTCGGATGGGACGTATATTACTACGATGGCAACAGCATGGAAGAAACCGTAGAAGTACTCGACAAGTGCTATGCACCAGAGGCTCAGAACGGCAATCCTAAAGCTCTCATCGGAGCAACAGTCAAGGGCAAGGGCGTCAGCTTCATGGAGAACCAGGTAGGCTGGCACGGCGTAGCTCCTAACGATGAACAGTACGCACAGGCAATGGAAGAACTCAAGGCTCAGCTGATATAAGAGGAGGACAGAACAATGAGTGAACTGAAAAAGATCCCTACAAGAAACGGCTTCGGCGATGAAATAGTAGAAGTAGGAAAAGATAATCCGGAAATCGTAGTTCTGGATATAGATATCGGCAAGAGCTGCAAGACTGGTGAATTCAAGAAGCAGCTTCCTGACCAGTACCTCAACGTAGGTATCGCAGAGCAGAACGGCGCAGGCGTTGCAGCAGGACTCGCAACATGCGGAAAGATCCCGTTCGTAGTAACATACGCAGCATTCGGATCGATGAGAATCTGTGAGATGATCCGTCAGGAGATCTGCTACACAAACCTCAACGTCAAGATCGCATGCTCACACGGCGGATTCACACCGGCTAACGACGGAGCTTCGCACCAGGCTATCGAGGACATGGGAATCCTCAGAACCATTCCTAACATCTCCATCATGATGCCTGCTGACTACAACCAGGCACGTAAGCTCGTAAGAGCAGCAGCTGAGACATACGGACCAATGTATCTGAGATTCACAAGAGACGCCATGGAGCAGGTTTACGGACCGGACGTAGAGTTCGAGATCGGTAAGGCTTATCAGATCCAGGACGGTAAGGACGTAGCCATCATCGCAAACGGCGACACAGTAAGTCTCGCTATCAAGGCAGCAAAGGCTCTGGAGGAAAAGGGTGTTTCGGCTAGAGTTCTCGACATGCACACAATCAAGCCTCTCGACGTTGAAGCAGTAAAGGCTTGCGTTGAGGAGATCGGCAAGATCGTAACAGTAGAGGACCACAACATCATCAACGGTCTCGGCAGCGCAGTATGCGAGGTCGCAGCTGAGATGGGCAAGGGCAAAGTAAAGAGAATCGGAATCCAGGATCAGTTCGGTGAATCCGCTCCTTACGAAAGACTGCTTGCAAAGAACGGTATCACTGTTGAAAATATTGTTGAAACAGCACTGGCTCTTTAACGATCGGTAAAGATACAGCTATCAAATAAGACAGGAGACAAAGTTATGAAGAAAAGATTCAAGGCTCTGGCGGTAATGCTGGCATTCCTCATGGCTCTGTCATTGTCGCTGACAGCCTGCGGCTCGCAGGGCAGCGGGTCCGGAGACAGCAAGGAAGGGGCTGCGGAGTACATCATAAGGCTCGGACACAGCGACACTGAAGACAATCTGATCAACATCTCGCTTCAGCACTACGCTGAGTGGGTAAATGAGCAGACTGGCGGAAGAGTGATCGTCCGTATCTATCCGAATGAGGAGCTTGGCGACAATACCGACATGGCTCAGCAGCTGGTCACCGGAGAGCTCGATGCGATGATGATGCCGCAGGGCGTCGAGGCGACTTATGCGCCTAAGATCGCGACACTTGGACTGCCGTTCCTGTTCACCAGCTACGAACAGGCCTGGGCAGTAGTGGACAACGAAGAGATCGCAGAGGGCCTGACGGCAGAACTCAGCAATTACAACCTTGTGCAGCTCGCCTTCTGGGAGAACGGCATGAGACAGATAACAAACAGCGTACGGGAGATCAAAGGACCGGAAGATGTAGCGGGACTCAAGATGAGGATCCCTGAAGACGAGATGACGGCCGCGATCTTCAAGGAGCTCGGAGCGAGCACAACAAAGTTCGCATGGAGCAAGACCTACGACGCTCTTGCGCAGGGAACCTTCGACGGACAGGAGAACCCTATCGCAAACATATACGCTAACAAGATAAACGAAGTCAATCAGTACATGACCATCACAAATCACAAGTATGAGTCGAAGAATCTGGTGTTCTCGGGCACTACATGGAAGAAGCTCCCGCAGGATATCAAGGATGTGCTGCAGGAAGGCGCCAAGCAGTTTGGCAAGGAGCACCGCGAGGCGGTAGCTGCCGACGAGGACGATCAGCTGGCAAAGCTTAAGGAAGCCGGAATGACAGTCAACGAAACGCCGGATATCGAGGCTTTCAAGGAAGCAACACGTGATGTCTATACAAACTTCGAGATACAGAATGAGTGGACGGCCGAACTCGTGGCGAAGATCCGTGAGGCTGCAGCTCAGGTGAAATAGAAGGAGGACAACATGTTTGAAACAATATTGATGGATTTTGCCTGGGCGAGCGGTCTGCTCATAATCGGTCTCTTCCTGAGATCAAAGGTGGGATTCCTCCAGAAGATGTTCATACCGGTAGCCGTAGTCGGAGGCCTTGTGGGACTCCTGCTCGGATCGGAAGTGCTCGGCAAGTTCTGCCCGTACTACATCCACTGGTCTGACAATGTAAGCGGATTCGCTAACCCGCTGCTCGCGATACTCTTTGTAACGCAGTTCATCGCTCTGTCATTCGACAGAAGGATGATCAAGAAGTGCTCGCTGATCTTCCTGATCTCGGCAACTGTAATCGCTGCTCAGGTGCTGTCAGCAATGGGCCTCGGCAAAGTCTTCGGACTGCCTGACGGAGCTGCACTTCTGCCGTTCGGAGCATTCTACGGCGCACACGGTATCCCACAGGTTATCGCAGGCATCTACGACACACTCGGTTACTGGAACTATGACGAGGCATCGGCGTTCGGAACCACATACGCAACCATCGGTATGCTTTACGGCATCATCGTAGGTATCGTGATCCTTAACTACGGTATCCGCAAGGGCTGGGTCACAGCAGAGAAGTCCGGCAATCTCAGCAAAGAGGACTATACCGGAATCCTTGACAAGGAAAACAGATTCAAGTTCATGACAGCGTACACATCGGACATCGCTTTCGACCCGCTGACACTGCACTTCGGCATCGTGCTGGCCATCATGCTGGTAGCATACGGCCTCCTGCAGCTCCTGCACATGGTACCGCTGTTCTCGGGATTCGCTATCTACGTACCTGCCATACTTGTATCACTGGTATTCGGCGTAATCATCAAGAGAACTCCGGCTGCGCAGTTCATAGACAACGAATCGCTCGCACATGTCGGCACACTCGCACTCGAGTACCTTATCATCACAGCTATCGCTACAATGAAGCTTGACGTCATCATGAACAATGCTGCAGCGATTCTGACGATCTCGTTCACAGGACTGATCCTGACTACGATCATCCTGATGGTACTGCCTAAGCTCTGGCTCAAGCAGAACTGGCTCGAGAACGCGATGGTAATGTTCGGAGCATGGACAGGTTCCACTGCAACAGGAATGATGCTGCTGAGGATCGCTGACCCTGAGCTTGAGACTGACGCAGGTCCTAACCTGATCGCAGCGACACCTCTCTGGCAGATCAGTACTCAGAACTTCTTCCTGACGATCGCACCTATGTTTATGGTAACGGCTGCGGGAGCACATAACCTGGCTCTCGGAACAGCAGGAATGCTGGTAGTCGCGTTGATACTGGGATTTGTGATCGGACGCAAGTAATACATTTGATCATATTAATCTCCTTATCATAAGTGGGCTCCCTGCCGCAGAAAACCTGACGGAGGGAGCCCGCGCTTCAAAAAAAAGAAAGGGTCATGGAAATGGCAGAAGTAAAGAAAGCAATGATATCACCGTCAATACTTGCTGCAGACTTCGCAAGGCTCGGTGAAGATGTCGCAGACGTCTGCAGCTGCGGTATCGATTATCTGCATATCGATGTAATGGACGGAATGTTCGTTCCGAATATCAGTTTCGGGGCCGGTGTCATGAAGAGTCTGAATAATTACACAACTGTTCCTTATGACGTTCATCTGATGATCGAAGACCCGGACAGATACATAGAAAACTTCGTAACTGACAATACTGAATTCATTACGGTGCACTATGAAGCATGCAGCGATCTGAAGAAGACTCTTGCGCATATACATTCCCTTGGAGTGAAGGCAGGGGTCTCGGTCAAACCAAAGACTGCGCCTGAGGTCCTCGATGAATATCTTGACGACATAGACCTCATACTCGTTATGTCGGTCGAACCGGGATTCGGAGGACAGAAGTTCATGCCTGATTCGCTCGAAAAGATTCAATATTACAGCGATCTTAAGGATGAGAAGGGATACAGCTACATTATAGAGATAGACGGCGGCGTCGGAGCAGGTAATGCCGCTGCGGTAAGAGAAGCAGGAACAGAACTTATAGTCGCAGGCTCAGCTGTTTTCGGAGCGAAGTACAGGGTTGATGCTGTCAGAGCTATTAAGGGAGGAAAATAAAAAATGAGTATAAAGGGAAACATAATCATAGGCCAGTCGGGCGGACCGACTGCAGTGATAAACTCAAGCCTTGCAGGCGCCATCGAAGCTGCAAAGGATGCCGGAGTAAAGAAGATATACGGAATGCACTACGGTATCGAGGGATTCCTCAATGAAAACATTCTCGACCTCAGAAAACAGGTGAAGAACGCTCAGGACGTGTCGCTTCTCAAGCGAACACCATCCGCATTCCTCGGCTCGTGCCGCTATAAACTGCCTAAGATCGAAGGCAATGAGGACGTATATGAGAAGATCTTCTCTATCATGGAGAAATACGACATACAGTACTTCCTGTACAATGGCGGAAACGACTCGATGGACACAGTAAAGATGCTCTCTGACTATGCTGCAGCACACGGGAAACCTCAAAAATTCATGGGCATCCCTAAGACCATCGATAACGACCTGCCTGTAACAGACCACTGCCCGGGCTACGGATCAGCCGCAAAGTATATCGCAACATCGCTCAAGGAGATCGTTGTAGATAACGACTGCTACGGACCTTACAGAATTTCTGCAGTAATCGTAGAGATAATGGGACGCCACGCAGGATGGCTCACAGCCGCCGCTGCACTGGGAAACAACGCTCCTGATCTCATTTACCTGCCTGAGGTGGACTTCGATCCTGATGACTTCGTGAAACGCGTAGGTGAACTCGCAAAAGAAAAGAACTCGATAGTCATCGCTGTATCTGAAGGCGTCAAGCTTGCTGACGGACGTTTCGTATGCGAGCTCAGCAGCAGCTCGGACAAGCTGGATGCGTTCGGCCATAAGCAGCTTTCCGGAGTCGGCGCATACCTCGCATCGCTCGTAACGGAGAAGACAGGAGTAAAGGCAAGATCGATCGAGTTCTCGACACTTCAGAGATGTGCATCGCACGTAGTATCGCGTACGGACGCTGATGAGGCCTACAACGCGGGATATATTGCAGCGCAGAAAGCTTTTGAAGGAAACACCGGAGAGATGATCACGATCAAGGTCGAGTCAAGAAAGCCGTATATCGTTTCGTATAACAGCTTCGACATACACGAAGTTGCCAACGTTGAACGCAAGGTTCCTCTGGAGTGGATAATCAACGACGGAACATATGTCAGCGATGAGTTTGTAGAGTACGCGCGTCCGCTCATCATGGGCGAGATAGAGCCGTATTACTCGGAAGGCGTGCCTCAGCATCTGACACTTCAGGAATAAAAAATACGGATTTGACATTGGGTGTAAGACTTGTTATCCTAACTTTGTATTATGTCATACAAACGAAAAAAGGGACAGAGATCATATATAAAGGAGAAAGTCTTTATGACACCAGCACCTACTTATCTTAAAAGCTTAAAAAAGGAATCAGTAGTACAGAGCGTCATCAATCAGCTGACCGACGCCATCAGAAACGGAGATCTGAAGCCGGGAGACAAGATCCCTCCGGAACCGGAACTCGCCGACTCGCTCGGCGTTGCCAGGAGCAGCGTGCGTGAGGCCATCAAGATACTGGCGTATCTCGGTGTGCTTGAGAGCAAGCGCTCAGAAGGGACCTTCGTATGCAACGGATATAAGGAGAGCATGATAGACCCGATGATATACGGCATCATACTCAACCAGGATTCGTTCGACAACCTGATGGAACTTCGGGAGATGACAGAAGCGGGCATGATGAAGCTTGCTATAGATCATCACGATGAAGCTGAACTCAATGAGCTTGAGGAACTCCTGGAAGAAATGAAGGAGGCTATAAACTCGGAGGATCCTGTCAACAGGTTCTTCGATGTGGACAACCGCTTCCATGACAAGATCGCAGAAATGGGAAAGAACCCGATGGCGGACAAGGTCAACAGAGTTGTAAGGACGCTGACATACGCAATCAGATTCCGCACTGTATCCGAAATGATAAACGGAGGAAAGACGGAAGAACTCATAAACGCTCACAGACTGCTGTTGGACGCGATCAGGGAGGGAGATAAACACAACCTGAGCACCAAGGTCAGAGGCAGCTACTTTGAGGAGGAGCTCTCCGTCAAGTGAGGGCATAAATGAATACTGATATAAAGACTGTAGGCGTTCTTACCAGCGGCGGTGATGCTCCGGGGATGAATGCGGCGATCAGAGCCGTGGTCAGAAGAGGAATCTACAAAGGATTCAAAGTCAAGGGCATCCGCAGAGGATATCTCGGACTGCTGAACGAGGAGTTCGTCGATATGGGAATGGATTCGGTCAGCAATATCCTTGAGCGCGGAGGCACTATACTGGAAACAGAGCGATGCCTGGAGATGAAGCTCGATGAATATCAGCAGAAGGCTGCTGACATCTGCAGGAAGCATGGAATAGACGCACTCGTAGTCATAGGCGGAGACGGATCGTTCAGAGGAGCACAAAGCCTTGCCCGCAAGGGAGTAAACGTGATCGGTATTCCGGGGACCATAGATGGTGATATCGGATGTTCTGAGTATACCATCGGCTTCGATACAGCAGTCAATACCGCGATGAGAGCTATTGATAACATAAGGGATACAGCTTCTTCGCACGAAAGGTGCTGTCTTATAGAGGTCATGGGACGCGATGCCGGTTACATTGCACTGTGGAGCGGCATAGCCGCTGGTGCAGAGCAGGTACTTATCCCTGAAACGTACGATGGCGATGAGAAGAGAGTAATGGAGAAAGTCGCCGCGCACAGGGCAACGGGCAAGAACAACAATATCCTCATCAACGCTGAGGGTGTCGGCCGTGCAGAGGAGATAGCTGAAAAGCTGGAGGAAGCCGGAGGCATCCGGGTTCGTACTACGACCCTGAGCTACATACAGCGGGGAGGCAATCCGACCTGCCGCGACAGGGTGTACGCTTCAATAATGGGAGCCAAGGCTATTGAC
>JAFWMD010000071.1 GCA_017510725.1 Mogibacterium sp.
CTTATCTGAACCAGTACAGGTACACATGGATCCTGACTCCGTATCTGGCTACCATCTGCAATCTGAGTCAGGCGGTGGTGAAGAATGCGGATAAGACGATGAAGATCACTTATACGTTGACGGAGCAGACGGTGTAAGGCTCCGTGTAACTGAATAATCTGTTTTTAAGGGATGGCTTCGGCTGTCCCTTTTAGTTTGCAACGAAATGGAGGGATTTGCGATGAAAGAGTTTTGGAATGTGATTCAGGCGATCTTTGCAGCGGTAGGCGGTTGGCTTGGATATTTCCTTGGAGGATGTGACGGCCTGCTTTATGCGCTTCTGGCTTTTGTGGTGTTGGATTACATCACCGGGATTATGTGCGCTGTGGCGGACAAGAAGCTTTCTAGTGCAGTGGGTTTCAAGGGAATCTGCAGGAAGGTTCTGATCTTTGCGCTGGTAGGTATCGGGCATCTGCTTGATACGCAGGTAATCGGGAGCGGGAGTGTGTTGAGAACTGCAATCATTTTCTTCTATATCTCCAATGAGGGATTGTCGCTGGTGGAGAACGTGGCATATCTGGGACTTCCTATTCCTACGAAACTGCACAAGGTGTTAGAACAGCTCCATGACAGGGCTGAGAAGGAAGATGAGAAAAAGGATGGTGAGGAATAATGGCATACACGAACAGTTCTATGGTAGCTTATACGAAGCTGAGTCCGAACCATTCCGGACAGAGGACGCACAGCATCGATAGGATCACGCCGCATTGTGTTGTGGGCCAGTGTACAGCGGAAGGTCTTGGTGACTGGTTTGCAAAGAGCAGTACACAGGCATCCAGCAACTACGGAATCGATAAGGATGGTCGCGTCGGTCTGTATGTGGAAGAGAAGAACCGTTCCTGGTGTTCTTCCAGCAATGCCAACGATCAGAGGGCGATCACAATCGAGTGTGCTTCCGATACTACGGAGCCTTATGCTTTCAGGGATGTTGTGTATCAGACTCTGATCAAGCTCTGTATCGATATTTGTAAGCGTAACGGCAAGAACAAGCTTATCTGGTTCGGGGATAAGGATAAGACTCTGAATTATTCTCCGAAGAGCGGCGAGATGATACTGACGGTTCACAGGTGGTTTGCAAATAAGTCCTGTCCGGGCAACTGGATGTATGCGAGGATGGGCGATCTGGCCAGTAAGGTTACGGCAGCGCTGGGCGGTGAGGTTGAATCTGAAAAGCCTGCGGATGACAGCCAGAAGATCAAGTGGTATCGCGTCAGAAAGACCTGGGCGGATAGCAAGACGCAGAAGGGAGCCTATAAGATTCTAAACAATGCAAAGAAATGTGCAGATCAGAATCCGGGATATAAGGTGTTCGACGCTGACGGCAAGGTGGTGTATGAGTCTAAGGCTGCGGAGCCTGAGGTGAAAGTGCCGTTTCTGGTGAAGGTCAGCATTTCGGATCTGAATATCAGGAAGGGCGCTGGGACGGATTATGACAGGGTTCAGTTTTGTCCGCCAGGAGTGTATACCATTGTGGAGGTAAAGAGCGGTAAAGGCTCAGCAACCGGCTGGGGCAGACTGAAGAGCGAAATCGGATGGATTAGTTTGGATTTCGTGAAGAGAGTTTAAGTGTGACGGTCAGTGGAGATTCGTTCTCTGCTGGCCGTTTTTTTTGGTGTAAGAGATAAGTAACTCTTTTTGAAAAAATGATCTTCCTAAGCAATTGATGAATGATGGTCGGTGTGGATCAGCTATACTTTTTTTGCAAAACAGTTGACAAGTCAATCCAAAACAATTATACTTGACATGTCAACTGAAATGGAGGAATGAAAATGGACAAGGCAGGAACATATGTATCTGTATTGATGCGTCAGCTGAATCTGTTCTTTGGTCATGAACTAGCTGAGGTTGAGATCACGGCATCGGAGCTGATGTATCTTTCACAGCTGTATGATAGGGACGGACTTACCCAGGAGGAGATGGCAGCTGTGATAACAGTAGATAAGGCTGCAACGACAAGAACAATCCAGGGAATGGAGAAGAAAGGGCTTGTCCGCAGGGAAGCGCACGAAGAAAATTACCGGGCAAAAAGGGTGTATCTGACTGATAAGGCGAAGAACGCAGAGCCGCGGATCCGTGAGCTTCAGAAGAAATGGGTGGATTTTATTACACAGGACATGACGCAAAAGGAAGCAGAGGTCTTTGCTGCTCAGTTAAAGAAGATGGCACAGCGGGCAAAGGAAATCAACCAGTAAATGGAGGAATTTCATATGGATATGAAACAGGCAATGTTAGAACGGCATATGGTGCGTAAATACACGGATAAAGCTATCCCGGAGGATATCGTGACGAAACTGAATGACCGCGTAAGAAAAAATAATGAGCAGTTTGGACTATCCATTAAGCTCATGACAAATGATAATACTGCGGTTCCGGGCGTGATCAAGCTAATCCTGGCCAAGGGCGTGAACAACTTTTTCATTATGGCGGGGCCGGAAGGTGCTGATGAACTATGTGGCTATTGCGGCGCAGACCTTATGCTGTATGCGCAGACACTGGGGCTGAATACATGGTGGGTCGGTGGAACCTTTAACAGGAAGGGAGCACAGGAGAAGTCAGAGGGAGCAAAACCGGTGGGGATCATTGCTGTAGGTTATGGTCAGACACAGGGGGTGCCGCATAAGTCTAAGAAGGCATCCGATGTCAGTACTTATGACGGAGAAGTGCCCGAGTGGTTTAAGAATGGTGTGGATGCAGCACTTCTGGCACCTACGGCGTTGGCAAAGCAGGCATTTACTATAAGCGGAAAAGAAAGCAAGGTTTCCATTTCCTGTGATAATGGAATCTTTACCGGGGTGGATACCGGCCTTGTGAAATACCATTTTGAGCTTGGAGCAGGAAAAGATAATTTTGCGTGGGAATGAAATAAGGCCGGCAGACACAGAATGCGACTGCCGGTTTTTATTCAAAAACACAGTTGACAAGTCAAATGAATAAGGAGGTACCTCAATGAGTATTTTAAAGAAAAACAACGGTCCAATGTCAAAAGGACCGAGCATACAGTCAATCTCAGGCGATCATTGGTCTGAGCTTAAGTTTACGGACGGCATCATGACGGATGCCATTATGAAGCATGTGATGGGTCTCTGCTATCTTGGCATGGCGGATGCCGGAGAAGCGTTCGAGGTTGTAAGCCGTTTGAATGACAAGGAAACCGACAGTTGGGAGAATACGTGGGCTGATCTTGCATCAAAACTTAAAACGAGGGCACAGAACTCTGAGAAAAATGAAAAGAAGATTAGTGCATCTACTGCGTATCTTCGTGCGTCAACATATTACCGGATGGCAACAATGTATATGGATAACGTGCATTCTCCGAAGATGGAAGAATATACAAGGCTGAGCTTTGACTGTTATGAAAAGTCGCTGGAACTGTCAGATTATCCGGGAAACTATGTGGAAATACCATATGAAGGAACGTATCTTCCGGGACATTTCTATACCTCTCCTTATGCTAAAGAGGATAAGGCACCGATCCTGGTGCTTACTCCGGGCAGGGATACATGGGCGGTGGATACCAGATGGATGTTTGATGCTGCATTAAAGCGTGGAATACATTGCCTTACCTATGACGGCCCGGGACAGGGATATGCTCTTAGATTTCAGGATATGAAGTTCCGCCCGGACTGGGAAAAAGTGATGAGTCCCGTACTCGATTATGTGGAAACGATAGACTGTGTTGACATGGATCATGTGGCATGTATGGGGTTTTCCTTTGGTGGCTTCCTGATGCCGAGAGTGGCAGCATTTGATAAAAGGATCAAGCTGATCATTACAGATCCCGGGAATATTAGCTGGGGAAAAGGAATTGGAGAGAGACTGGCAATGATACAGAAGATGCCGTCCAAGATGCGTCCGAAGTTTATGAATGTCATGTTGGAGGATTATGCGTGGAAGCACGGAGTGCCGGAAGAGGCAGTCGTTGATGAATTAAAAAAATATGACAACACAAAGATACTTGATAAGGTGGAGTGCGAGGTTTTAGTCCTTGACGGTACAGCAGAAATGACGTTCGGAGCGGCTAAGGAGCTTTATGATGCGCTTGTGAATGCAAAGAATAAGGATTACATTCTGTTTGATGATGACAGTACTGCGCAGTGCCATACTCAGATGGGTGGTTATGCAACCGGCGCTGAAACCATTATGGACTGGTTGGAGGATCATATTTGACAGATAGGATAGATCTATAAGCCAGGCGTAGAGATTGTTGTTAAGTAAGGTGGTGTATGAGCCTAAGGCTGCGGAGCCGGAGGTGAAGGTGCCGTTTTTGGTGAAGGTCAGCATCTCTGATCTGAATATCAGAAAAGGACCGGGAACAGATTATGACAGGGTTCAGTTTATTCCGGTAGGGGTGTACACGATCATGGAAGTTCGGAGCGGAAAAGGCAGCTCTGCCGGATGGGGTAGGCTGAAGAGCGGAATAGGATGGCTCTCGTTGGATTTTGTCCGCAGGATTTAAGAATGACGGCTGGTGGAGATTGAGTTCTCTGCTGGCCGTTTTTTTTTTGCCTTTATTCCGGTCAAAGAGCAGCTGACTGTCCTTACAGAGTCAGGAAGAGAAATCTTCACTTTAATCTGGAGGGCAGAGGCTATGACTATAGAAGAAATGAGGGCTGTGGATGTCAGGACTGTGGATAGAGAATCACTGATAGATATTAAGAATGTAGAGGTGAATCCAGAGCTGCCAAGAGCGGAGAGACTCAAAAGCTTTGTAGAACAGATAAAAAATCCATACTGCTACAGATGCGGTGATGTGGTGGTGAAGGTGGGATTTGCAGATACTGATAGGACACTTGAAGACTGCCTGGAGCAGTATATCCGTACCAGATAAAAAAGGTACCTATCAGAGAGCTTCAGTCCGTGATACCATTTCCACAGGTCAAATAAAAAGTCTATGAAGCAAAAGCCTATTTCCTTCGGATAGTTTCGCGGGTGTGAAAAATAGTTGGAAGGAGATAGGCTATGTTTGCGTCTAAAGAAACATATCGAGCATGTATCTATACAAGACTGTCCAGAGATGATGGTGATAAACCTGAAAGTGACAGCATTGCTAATCAGAGAGCCCTGATCAGGGATTATATTAAACAGCACAAGGAAATAACAATCGTATCGGAGCATTCCGATGACGGCTATAGTGGTGTCAATTTTGAAAGACCGGGATTTGCAGAAATGATGGATGAAATCCGGGAGGGTAAAGTTGATTGCGTTGTAGTAAAAGATCTGTCCAGATTCGGCAGAAACTATATTGAAGCCGGTAATTACATCGAGAAAGTTTTCCCTTTTATGGGTGTACGCTTCATCGCTATCAATGACAGCTATGATAGCAACGACAAAAGCCATTCGGATTCGTTGGTGATTCCCTTTAAGAATCTTATCAATGATGCTTACTGCAAGGATATTTCCGTAAAGATAAGGTCTCAGCTGGAAATCAAGCGTAAAAAGGGAGAGTACATAGGAGCCTTCGTAGCTTATGGATACGTAAAGGATCCCGAGGATCACAACAAAATCATTGTAGACACCTATGCGGCAGAAGTGGTACGGGCAATATTTCGTTGGAAGATGGCGGGAATGAGCCAGAACAGAATAGCAGATAAACTGAATAGCCAGGGTGTGCTTTGTCCTATGGAATACAAGCTGTCTATGGGGGTGAAGGTTCAGACCAATTTCAGAGTGCATAAGCAGGCAAAGTGGTCAGCAGTATCTGTGACAAGAATTCTTACTAATGAGCTCTATACAGGAGTATTGCTGCAGGGAAAGAGCAGCACACCAAATTATAAGGTCAAGAAGAGATTTGATAAGGAACAGTCTGAGTGGATCCGTGTGGAAAGTGCTCATGAGGCTATTATTACAGCAGGTGAGTTTGAAACTGTGCAGGAATTGTTGAGTAAAGACACCAGAATATCACCGGATGAAGAGGCTCTGTATCCGCTGGCAGGATATGTGGTATGCGGTGATTGCGGCCAAAACATGGTTCGTAAGACCATACCAAGGCATGGAAAGAAATATATCTATTATGTCTGCTCTACCAATAAGGCAAAGAAGGGCTGTAGTAGCCATTCCATATCAGAGGTGAAACTGATGGATGCGGTGCTGCATGTTATTAAAGAGCAGATAGCTACAGTGATGCGAATGGAAAAGCTGCTGGAGATGGCACAGTCATTGCCTGAGAATCAGCGGAATATATTCAACTATGATGCTCAGATTGTAAAGCTTCAGGAAGAAATTGAGAGAAACAAGGGATTCCGTATGAAGCTGTATGAAAGCCTTGAGGAAGGCATGATTGATAAGGATGAATACTTTGTATTCAAAAAGAATTACAGCGATAAAATCAGTCTGGCTGAGAAAAATATTCAGGCATTAGAGGCTGAGAGGGATGCTGTGGTGGAGAAAAATGCTGCAGATTATACCTGGGTGGATGCCTTCAAAAAATATGAGGGCATAGAGCAGGTAGAGCGTCAGGTGGTTGTAAATCTGATCAGTGAAATCAGAGTGTATGAAGGCAATGTGGTGGAGATAGATTTTCAGCACAATGACGCTATAGAGGCAGCATTAAAGATAATAGAAACTCTGCCTGAGGATATAACGACAGAGGCGTGATAGGAGACAAAGATGGCAAGAAAAAGTAGAAAACAAACGACAAGTCAGTCTCCTACAGTAGTGGGAGCAGTAAAAAGTGAGACAATCAATACTGCTATATATGCAAGGCTATCCATTGAGAATAGCGGTAAAGACGATGACGGCGATTCCATAGAAAATCAGATCAGCTTTTGCAAGGAATATGTATCTGAACATCCATACTTGAATCTGGTGGGAGTATATGAAGACAATGGCAAGAAGGGCACCAATTTTGACAGACCACAGTTTCAGAAAATGATGGATGAGGTAAAGGCAGGCAGGATCAAGTGCCTGGTGGTCAAGGATCTATCCAGGTTTAGCAGAGACTATATTGAAGCCGGCGCTTATCTGGAAAAGATATTTCCTTTTATGGGAATTCGCTTTATCTCTATTACTGATGGATACGACAGTGCTGTTTCCGGCGATGCCGAAAAGGCTTTGATGGTACCGCTGAAGAATATGATCAATACAGCCTATGCCAAGGATATTTCAAGGAAAATCATTACTTCCTTCAGGTCAAGGCAGGCAAAGGGAGAAATACTACCGGCGTTTGCTCCATATGGATATGTAAAGTCAAAGACTCAGGCGTACCGCTATGAGATTGATGAAGAGACGGCTCCTTACGTGCGGATGATATTTGAGTGGAAAGCAGAAGGGTTCAGCCACAGAGAAATATCTGAAAAGCTGATGGCTATGGGAGCTGTCACACCGGCAATGAGGAAAGTGCAGCTGGGGATCTGGAAGGCAGAGAAATACAAGCATACCACCTGGTATGGCAGGACTATCATAGATATCCTGCAGAATCGCACTTACACTGGTTGCATTGTCTATGGAAGGATGCCAAAGTCTCTGTATGAAGGGATAAAGATGCACCGTGCTTCTCCTGAGGAATGGCGCATCATACCAGATGCTCACGAGCCTATTGTCAGTCAGGAATTATTTGATAAAGTGCAGGATATGTTTGCTGCAAGGAAAGCCACTTACAGTAAAAAGTGTGAGGTCAGCAAAGAGCGTAGAGACAGCCAGGAGAATTTATTTAAGGGCATAATCTATTGCGGTGATTGCGGCAAGCGAATGAGGTTTGTAAAATCCACAAGCCATAAGACCAGAACAACATTTGTATGCGGAGGTTATCTGGACTCAACCTATCAGAATTGCAGCAGACATGCCATATGGGATGAAGCGGTTCGTGAGGCTGTAGCAGCTGTAATCAGTGAACAGGTACAGATTGAGGCAGATATGGAAGCAGTTATAAAAAGGCTGAAAGGCGGTGTCGGTGAGAGGCGGCTTTCCGATCAGTATCAGGGCAAGGTCAACAACATATCATTGCAGCTTTCCAAGATAACTGAAAAGAAAGCAAGACTCTACGAAAATCTGGTAGAAGGTCTTCTGGAAGAAGAGGACTACCAATTTGCCAAGAAGCAGTATGAGAATGAGTACCAGAGGCTTCAGATAGCCCTTGATGAAGCAAGGCAGGCCAAGGACAGCTTCGATAAGGTAATGGCTTTGAACACAGACTGGATGCAGGCTGTAAAAGGTCTTGGGAATATGGATGAGCTGTCAGCTGATGTGATCAAGGCTATGGTGGCAAGAGTCAGCATTTTTGAAGGAAAGAGAGTCCAGATAGATTTAAAGTACCAGGACAAAGCAGCTGAGGTGGCTGCTATTGTAGATGCACTGAGGGAGGCAGATGAGCATGAGTAAAATGGTAATAGGAAAATATATTCGTCTGTCTCAGGAAGACAGGGATTTAGGCGATGACAAAGCGGTCAGCAATAGTATCCTGCATCAAAAGGATCTGATTCAAAATTACATCAAAAACAATCCTGAGCTGGCTGGATGCCCTCAGTATGAGTTTTTCGATGATGGTTATACAGGCCGTAACTTTGAAAGACCTGCCTTTGAGAAGCTATTAGAGAAGATCCGTGCTGGTGAAATAAACTGTGTCATCGTAAAGGACTTTTCTCGATTTGGCCGTGATTATATTGAACTTGGAGACTACCTTGAGAGGATTTTTCCTTTTCTTGGAGTCAGGTTCATTTCCGTCAATGATGGATACGACAGTAACGATTACAAGGGTACTACAGGCGGTCTGGATGTGGTTATGAAGAATATCGTATATGACTACTACAGCAAGGACCTGTCAGTGAAGGTGACAACTGCCAAAAAGCAGAAAATGAAAAAGGGCGAATACATTGGAGGGCATATACCATTTGGACTGATGAAAAATCCTGAGGCAAAGGGAAAGCTGATGCCGGATCCTGAGGCGGCACCGGTGATAGAAGAAATATTCGGTTATGCACTTCAAAAGATGAAGCTGAAAGATCTTGTGGCTACGCTCAATGACAAGGGCTATGAGACACCGGCTGCATATTACAGAAGGAAGCACCCAGGAACAAGAAAATATGAGAATTCATCTGCTCTCAGCTGCTGGACGATGGATAATGTCAGGACCATACTACAGCAGGAAATGTATTACGGAGCTGTGGTTCAGCACAAGAGGGAGCGCATAGGTGTGGGCAGCAAGCATACCAGGGCGGTACCTAAGGACAAGCAGATTATTGTGGAAGGGATGCATGAGCCTATTATCAGTAAGGAAGTATTCCTGAAGGCTCAGGAGATTTTCTATCACTGGGAGGACAGGAAGCCTGCCAAGGCAAGAAGTTTTCCACTGAAGGGCAAGGTAAAGTGTGCTGTCTGCGGAAGGTCAATGAACTATCGGTCTAATACGGTCAGAGGTAGGGATTACAACTATTTCTGGTGCCCGCTGTCAAAGTATCAGGACGGCAGCCAATGCAGTAAGGAATATATCAGAGAAGCTGATGTCAATGAAGTGGTCTGGCAGAGTATTAAGCAGCTTCAGGTGCTTGCTGATAAGGCAGCAGGCAGGATTGCCAAAAAGAAAGCCGGGGCTGCTGATATTCATCTAAAGAAAGTGCATGAGCTGGCTGATCTTCAGCGAGATTTGGAAAGGTGCAATACAGAGAAGTTTGCAAATATGGATGGCTTCATGGCTGGAACCATCAGTAAAGATGCTTTTCAGAAAAAGCGTTCAGAACTGACTGAGCAGGAGACAAGGCTGAAAGAGCAGATAGCCATTTTGGAAAAGCAGGCTCAGGAGCTGAAGATGAAAGGCAGCGGTGAGACAGCCAGGGCAGTGGAAAAGATACAGTCCTTTTCAGGCGCTGAGACTCTGTCGGCCGATGTGGTCAAGGCACTGGTGAAAGAGGTAAGGATAACAGACCGGGAGCATATGGAGATTCGGTGGAATTTTAAGGATGAGGTTATGGAGTTTATACAGGGGTAGGCTGAGAGCCGGTTGGAGAGATCTGACCGGTTCTTTTTTCGTTGAAAAAGGAGCTTGTGTCATGATACAATAAGTTATCCGTTTTGTGAAACTGATAGAGAACAGGAAAACGAATATGGTAAGAAATAATATTGAGATAGATGTTAAAGTAAAATGTATAGAGGAAGGAACTACACAGGCAGCGGTGGCAGAGCAGATCGAGACCACCAAGTCATATGTGAACCGCGTCATCAAGAAGCCAAACGGTGTGGTGAACAATACGTTTGTGCAGATGATGGAGGCGCTGGGGTATGATATTGAGCTGCATTATGTGAAGAGAGAAGGGACTGAAAAGGATGAGCATAAAGCCTATTGAAACAAAGTATAATGGTTTCAGATTTAGGAGTCGTCTTTAGGCTAGATGGGCGATTTTCTTTGATATGATAGGACTTCAGTATGAATATGAAGTTGAAGGATATGAAATGAATGGACTTAGATACTTGCCAGATTTTTATATTCCGAGTCTTGATAGATGGTTTGAAATTAAGGCAAAGCCATTAAGTGAATATGAGATGAAAAAATGTGAGGAATTCTGTTTTAATAAAGATAACGAGAATATAAAGTTTTCTGTTTTAATTGGGTCTCCGGAAGCAGTTAGAATAGATGATTTTGTTGGAATTATAGAATACGTTTGGGAATGGCCAAGTGAAAAATATCCTGCGAATTACAGAATGCTAGCGCCAGAAGAACTTTCGGAAAAAGAATACTATTCACGTTTCATGAGAGGCCTTTGGGTTGTTCCTGATGTTTCAGAGGAGGAACTTGCGCTAGCAGCAGTGGCAGCTCGTGAAGCAAGATTTGAATATGGAGAGTCTCCAAAAACAAATGTGAAAGAATAGGATCTAGGAGGAACAATAGTTGTGTATGTGTTGGATACTAATGCTTTCTATTATGCATCAGAAATATCAGAATGCACTTATAGTGTTCATAAATTAAAGAAGCTTATTGAAGAAAATGAGGTATTTATCTCGTCCACATCTTTATTTGAGTTTTTGATTAAGTACAGAAATGATATTGATACAGTACATAAAGGTGGAAGATATCTTTGGGACCAAAAGATTAAGATAGCTGGAAATGTCATAAATCCGCTGCCAGATTATTTTTCAGGAGATATCATGAATATCACCGAGCCAGATTTAGAACGATTATGTAATGATATTCTTGCAAATAAAATAGATGTTGAGAGTCGTTTTATTTCGTTGTTGTTTGATATGTGTTTGCTTTCAGGTTTCTATTTTTCAGCATTGTCAGATGGTGTTGAACCGTCGGGGTTCTGTTATGATGTATTGAATAAAGTGTGTAGAATGTTTTTACCAATTAACCTGGAGGTCTTCAATGACATATTCACAGAGGGGTATAAGACTGACGATTGCGAGAATTATGTGAGAAATTGTTTTTATAATTTATTGGCTTTTGAACTTGAAAAAGGTATACCGTTCATAGAAAGGGCAAAGTCAATAGGGGATGAAGATAATATTCAAAAGGTAGATGAATGGGTGTCCGAAGAAGATTATTCAAATGACACAAAAAAACTTAACAATGCAATGAAGGTAAAGAAAAGCACTGCCTTTTTACAAAGACTTGCTGTTACCTATTGGAAAAACAATAATGATCCAGAATTAAAGAATCATATCTCAAAGATAAAGAGCATTTTTGATAAAAAGGTTAAGCATGCAGCACTGCAAGACTATTTTTACGATACATTGGTCAATATAATGACCCATGGGGCTGCTTTGTGGAAGAATGATTTACTAGATGCAATCATTTTGTGTAACGTTCAGGATGAGCATATTCTTATAACCTATGATAAAGGTGTAATTGAGCGTATGGAAAGAAGGAAAGCCGATTATCCGAAATACTTAGAAAGTATTGAAATAATAAATAGCCTCAGGGAATAAAAAGATGCTATATGTCATCCCAAAAAAGTGAAAAAAATTGTTAGTCTACCCTTGACATAAGCTGATGAATGCCATCACGCTACAGCTTCAACATATCAGAAAATTATTAACTATTTTGAACCGGAATTCTTGCTCGGTATAACTGCAACTCCTGAAAGAATGGATGAGGAGGATGTTTTCGGATTATTCGACCAAAATGTTCCGTACGAGTTAAGACTCAGGGAAGCAATAATAAATGGGCTCGTAGTACCTTTTAAATACTATGGCATACGAGACGAATTAATCGAGTACAGTGTTGCAGCAACTAAAGGTCATAAGTTTGTAGAACAATTCTCTGATGAAAGGCATTGTGAGTTCATTTCGCGCATGATAGAAGAGCATAGAATCCCCGGTCAAAAGCTCAAAGCATTGGCATTCTGCCGTGACCGTTCGCATGCTTTTAGAATGGCTGATGCTATGAGTGAATATTACAATACTAGATTTCTCACAGGCACCAGCTCAGTTGGTGAGCGAGTTAGAGCTTATAAGGATCTGCAAGATGATAACTCTGATTTGGAGATTTTATTTACTGTAAACATCCTTAATGAAGGTGTAGATATTCCGGGTGTTAACATGGTGTTATTCTTGAGGCCGACTGAGTCTCAGACGATATTCATTCAGCAGCTTGGACGTGGTCTTAGAACGTATGAGAACAAAGAGTATGTAACTGTACTAGACTTCATTGGAAATGATTATAAGAGGAGTGTACAGATCGCATTTGCGCTAGGAAGCCTTTCTGAGAATTTTGTTGTAGAAAAAGACCTAGTCGCTGAGTTAGTCAAAAATGATTATCAGAGCTTAGGCCTTGAAAAGTATGGTGTTGAGATACACATAGATGATCTTAGTAAGAAGGAGATAGAGACGTTTATAAGTCAGGTTAACTTCAACACAAAACGCTATCTACAGCAGGACTATGAGAATTTCAAAAAGTATATCAGCGCAGCTAGATACCCAGAACATGTAGATTATCTCAATAATGACTACGCACCTGATCTGATCAAGTTCCTCCAATCGAAGATCGGCTCTAAGAAATGCTTCTCATACTATGGCTTCTTAAAGTCGATAAATGAGGAAGACATACCGGCGTTCAGCAGTGAACAGGAGAGGTTCATTAATTATGTGTCGGATATGCTTCCAATAGTAAGGCCATATGAGTATCTGATTATTCAAAAGCTGATTGAAAGTGCAGGCAGCGTTAATTTGGATGCTTTAATGGATTACCTGAAGTTACATTGCGCGGATTTCTCTCAACCGTCATTCGAGCATGCTTTGACATACATGCTGAAAAGGCCGTACTTTGCTGCAAGTAGTGATGAACTGATATTAGACTCAACTTTGTTGGATATAGAGTTTGAGGAGTACATGACAGACCTTCTTAACTACGGCTTGGGTAAATATGACATAGAATTTGGCGACAGAACAGTAGGTGAAGTATTTCACCTATGGAGTAGTTATAGGAAAACTCAGGTCTCACAGCTGCTACTTAATGATCCAGGTGACATAATGCTAGGAACAAAGATTATAGAAGATGTTGTCTATGCATATGTAACTGTTCTGAAGGATGATAAAATAAAAGTTACTCTGGATTATGATGATGGATACATAGACAATGATACCTTCCAATGGGAATCAGTGGCAAACGTAAAGGAAAATGAACTGGAGAAACTGAAGAATGCCCGCGAAATGCATATCTTCGTTAGGAAAGTTGAAAATGAAGATGGCATAACATTACCATTTACATACATTGGGAAGGGCAAACCATTCTATTTGACAGGTCCAAAAGAAAACGGCGCTCATCTCTTTAAAGTGGAAATGGAAAATACAGCACCAGAAGATATATATTTTGACTTCAAGTTGAGAAAACATTGATGAAAAGCATTACTATGGACAAACTAATTAAAGCTCTACGCGAATTTAATGAAGAGAGGGATTGGGATCAGTTCCATTCACCAGAGAACCTTGTTAAATCTATAAGTATAGAAGCCGGGGAACTACTGGAGTGCTTTCAGTGGGGTAATGATTATAACAAGGAAGCTGTTTGTGAAGAGCTTGCGGATGTGTTCACCTATTGCATTATGCTTGCAGATAAACTGGATGTCAGTATTGAAGACATTGTATTAAACAAGCTGGATAAAACGAAAAAGAAGTATCCTGTGGAAAAATCAAAGGGTATTAGTACAAAGTACGATAAGCTGTAGAGATAATGGCATTTATAGACAGATTTGATTTTAATATCAATTCAGTTAGTGAGATTCGCAAGCTGAAACATAAAAATACCAACGTCGGTGAAAACTGGCCTGTGGTTTATTTGCTAAATAATGAAACAGATGTATATGTGGGAGAAACAGTTAATGCGGTCGTTCGAACTAAACAACATCTTGCTAATCCCGCAAAACAACAATTAACAGAGATTAGAATAATTAGCGATGATGATTATAATAAATCAGTTATCTTGGATCTAGAGGCGTATCTGATCAAACATCTTTCGGGAGAAGGGAAATATAATCTGCTTAATGAGAATCATGGTATGCAGGATCATGATTATTATGAACGGACAAAGTATGAAAGCGAGTTTAAGAAGATTTGGAATTCACTCAGAAAAAAAGGAGTTGTTGAAAAATCCATTGAAGAAATCGAAAACTCTGCTTTATACAAGTATTCCCCATACAAATCACTGGGAGTTGAACAGCAGGAGACTGAGCATGAGATACTTGCTGTTCTCGCAGAATACGGAATGTCCGATAAGGGAGCCTCAATCGTAGTAAATGGAAGTGCTGGGACAGGTAAAACGATCCTGGCTGTATATCTAATAAAACTTTTTGCTGACATAAACGCCAGTGGTCCTCAGCCTGATGAAACTGATGATTATTTAGATGAGGATTCGGAGTCAGTATACGCTTCAGAATGTATCAAAGGAATTGAAAAGATTGCTATTGTTTTCCCGCAATCCACTTTGAGAACATCAATGAAAGAAGTGTTTGGTAGCATAGGTTCATTGGATCCAGATATGGTTATGGACACTCCTGATGTAGTCAAGGATTATCTGAAAACAGGTGAGAAGTTTGATCTGCTAATAGTGGATGAGGCGCATAGACTTAAGAGCAGGAAAAACGGCGGCAATATGTTTAGCAATAAAACATTCAATGATACCTGCAAATCACTTGGCCTAGATCCTAAGACTGGCTCTGAACTGGACTGGATGATGATGTGTAGCAAGAACCAGATTCTCTTTAGAGATGACCAGCAACGAGTTCGCGCATGTGATATGGATAATGATGAATTCAATGATGTCATTTATAACAGATATGGCACAGTATCAATTCAACAGTATCTTTATTCCCAGTGGCGTTGCATGGGTGGAACAGACTACATCAATTATCTTAAAGCTATTTTTTCAGGTACTGCATCATCATTTATGAAAATAGAGAACTATGATTTTAAACTCTATAAGGACGTTGACGAAATGTTCAATGATATCAAGTCGCTGAATGATCAGTTCAAGCTATGTCGAATGGCTGCCGGATATGCATGGGAGTGGATAACTAAAAAGAATAAAGATGCATATGACATTTTCATAGATAACTATAAATATAGATGGAATTCTACTTACGATAATTGGATTGGTTCAAAAAATTCTGTTAACGAAATAGGGTGTATTCATACTGTTCAAGGCTATGATCTTAATTATCTTGGCGTCATAATTGGCGAGGACATTAAATATGATGCAGATAAGAACTGTATAGTTTCAGATATCAGTAATTATCATGATGGGTTGGGGAAGACAGGCCTTACAAAAGACCCTGATAGGTTACGCGACTATCTTGTAAATATTTATATAACGTTAATGACACGTGGAATACGAGGCACATTTGTATATGTATGCAATCCTGCGCTCAGAGAATACATGTCGCGGTTTATACCGGTAGTTACATAAAATAACTACAAAATATTCCATACAGTAGAGAAAAAAGAGTAAAAAGATGCAACTACCATATTCCGAAAAACTGAATACTGCTAGTCTGGCTAGAATCTTTGATAACAAGAGCGAAAGCTATAAGCTGTTTTGGTTCAAGGCGATTCTGCATGAGGTTGGCCTTGGAAGAAGCACAATTTCTTTTCGTGACTTAATAGAGCGGATGATTGTGGATGCCTGGTATATGGTCAGCGAATATAAGCTTAACCTTGGCCCAGCTGATAATCTGGAGAAGACCGTTCTGTATATTGCTGAGAAGGAGGGCTTCCTACCGACTGAGAAAGAGGAGGTACTACTCTCATATTTGCGTGATAGTGATGACAAAACACTAAAATACAATATGCAGGTTCTGTCATTGAATGTACCATACAGACTTCAGGCCCCTCTTATAACAAGTCCTGATCCAAAGTTGTGGAATAAGCTAAATGCTATTGCAGACTATATTAATTCCCAAGATGGAGTTATGTATCTGATAGAGCGTAAAAGGTCAGTTGACAGCAGGATCATCATCGATGATCTTTGGATGGACTACCTGCAAAGTAATCTCGGTATCCTTATAGGATGGACAGATTTCAACCTGATAACATATCTTCAACGTAGAAATCCGACTGTACCTGGAATCTCAAACAAGATATATCCGCCTCAGGAGAGAAAGCTGACTGCAGCGACAAATTACTGGAAGTATATTATCCAACAGGGTAGCGTAAGGGATATATACAGCGGTGTAGAGTTAAATACACGTGGACTGTCGATAGATCACTTTGTTCCTTGGTCATATGTAGCGAGCGATGAGCTGTGGAATCTTATCCCAACTGAAAAGAGTATAAACAGCAGCAAAAGCAATAATCTGCCAGATTGGGATAAATATTTCAGTAGACTGGCACATGCGGAGTATAATGCATATCTTTTCACTGGAAATGATGAAAGAGCGTCAATGCTTTTCGAGAAATGCGCCAAAGAGAACCTGAACAATGAAGAGGTCAGGTACCGTCTTTATAAGCAAGGACAGACAGAGCAGCACTTCACGAATCAGCTTGAAGAACTATTGCTCCCAATATATGAATCAGCGCGTAATATGGGCTTTAGGAAATGGACATACCAATAATGAATGGAACTATAAAATATTACGATGAACACGCATTACAATATTTTGATGGAACCTCACAGGTAGATCTTGCCGTGCTGTATGAAGAATTCCTGAAGTATGTACCAGCTGGCGGACGGATCATGGATCTCGGATGCGGCAGTGGTCGTGACGTAAAGTGGCTCAGAGATCAGGGTTATGATGCATATGGATTGGATGCTTCAGAGAAGCTGGTGAAAATTGCCACAGATCATTTTGATATCCCTGTAGAAGTAGGATGCATAGAGGAGTGGGTGGCAGATGAAGTATTTGATGGTATTTGGTGCTGTGCCGCTTTAATGCACCTAGACGATAAGAGTATTGATCGCTTTCTCTCAAATCTGAGATGCAATCTCAGGTTGGGAGGAGCTTTATTTATATCGGTAAAAGAAGGCATAAATTCGGGAATCAATGAAGATGGAAGATACTTTAGAGATTTCGATGTAGAAAGCTTGAGTACATTACTAAGTACTTACAAGTGTTTGAGATTGGAGAAAATCTGGTATACTGACGATAAGTTGCATAGGAATTCATTCAGATGGCTGAATGCCATAATAACAATGAATCAGCAGGGAATAGAACATGAGTAAGATCTTATTCTTTGACACTGAGATAACCTATGATGGGAAACATCTTAAGGATATTGGTGCAGTATCTGATGATGGCTCTTCGCTTCATACAAAGAATCGAAATAGTTTTGCTGCTTTTGCTGCAGATTATGATTATTTATGTGGTCACAATATCATTACTCATGATTTGAAATACTTGGAGTCTGACCTGCAAAGAACAGGAAGATTGTTCAAGTATATTGATACTCTGTATTTGTCACCGCTTCTTTTTCCGTGCCGTCCATATCATCATCTGCTTAAAGATGACAAACTTCAGACCGGTGACATAAACAATCCGGTCAATGACTCCCTTAAGGCTAAGGACCTCTTCTTTGATGAGATAACAGCATTCAAAAGACTTGATAAACGCGTACAACGCATTTATTGTGCATTGTTGTACGGCAAGTCAGAGTTTAATGGCTTTTTTAAGTACCTTGGTATGGGTCCGCTCCCAGGCATAGAGTTGGCTATTAAAACTGAATTCCGCAATTTGATTTGTTCTAATGCCGAAATAAGAACCTGGGTAAAGGAAGCTCCTATTGAACTCGCTTATTGCCTGGCATTGATAAAAGAAGGGGATAGGCATTCAATCATACCGCCATGGGTAATCAGAAACTACCCGAAAGTACATTTCATATACAATAAACTGTGTAATACTCCTTGCAGAAGTGGATGCCCGTATTGCAATGCGCATTTTGGTATCAGGCAAAAGCTCAGGGAGTTTTTTAATTATGATGATTTCAGGAAATATAACGGTGAGCCGTTGCAGCAAAATGCTGTTCAAGCTGCAGTAGAAGGCAAATCATTATTAGCAATTTTTCCAACAGGAGGAGGAAAATCCCTAACTTTTCAGCTGCCTGCACTGATTGCAGGTGAATCGGCACATGGGCTAACAGTAGTCATTTCACCTTTGCAGTCTCTGATGAAAGACCAGGTAGACAACCTGAACAAGAGAGGCATTGTTGATGCTGCTACAATTAATGGAAGCCTGAATCCGGTAGAAAGAAAAGCGGCTATTGATATGGTCGAGAATGGTGTTGCATCCATACTGTATATTGCACCGGAATCTTTAAGATCCAGCTCCATAGAAAGACTTCTGAAATCCAGGAATATAGTTAGATTCGTTATAGACGAGGCGCACTGCTTCTCTTCATGGGGCCAGGATTTTAGAGTTGACTATTTGTATATAGGACCATTCATTAAGAAGCTACAAGAAGAGAAAGGGCTAGACAGTCCAATTCCTATTTCTTGCTTTACAGCGACAGCAAAACAAAAGGTAATCAGCGATATTCGTGAATATTTCCGTATAACCTGCGGAAATGAGCTTGAACTTTTTACTACAGACGCTTCACGAACCAATCTTAAATATGAAGTATGGTACTGTGAAGATGATGAAAAGAAGTATTCAGCATTAAGAGATCTGATTCTGGCTAAGGACTGCCCGACCATAGTATATGTTTCCAGGACTAGAAGAACTATGGAGCTTGCAGCGAGACTTAACTATGATGGGATACCTGCAGTCAATTACCACGGACAAATGGATCCTCCTGCAAAGAAGGCCAATCAGGATGCATTTATGAGTGGAAAGGTAGATGTTGTTGTTGCTACCACGGCCTTTGGCATGGGAATAGATAAAGATGATGTAGGGCTGGTTGTTCATTACAATATTTCGACATCACTGGAGGACTATGTTCAGGAAGCAGGCAGGGCAGGTAGAAATCCTGAAATGAATGCTGAATGCTATATTCTTTTTAATGAAGGCGACTTGGATAAGCATTTTCAGTATCTCAATGAAATGAAGCTAAGCATTAACGAAATTCAGCAAATATGGACTGCTGTAAAACGCTTATCCGGAAAGCGGGATAGATTTACAAAAACTCCGCTGGAGATAGCTCGTGCTGCTGGCTGGGATGATACTTCTCCAATGACAGAAGTTAAAGTGAAATCCTCAATTTCTGCACTTGAACAGGCTGGCTATCTGAAAAGAGGAAGAAATATACCTCACATTTATGCAAACGGCCTTGCGGTACATAATCTTGATGAAGCAGCAACACAAATAAGATCGCTGTCAAATTTTACGGATTCTAACAAACAGCTGGCAATAGAGATAATGAACTTCCTTGTGTCAAAAAGAAGTCATGCCAGAGCCGGGACCGATGAAGATGAATCGCGTATAGATTATATAGCTGATCGTCTTGGTAGAAGCACCAGGGAAGTAATGAATATGGTCATCCAGCTTCGAGAAGAAGGAATTCTGGATGATTCCATGGATATGTCGGTGCATATCGATCCGTCTTTAAAAATAAATCGCTCTTTGAATACATTAGAGAGAGTCGCAGGAATAGAAAGATATCTTATAGATAACCTTCAGGAGACAACGGCTACAACACTCAAGGAACTGAACAGCATTGCTATCGCAGATGGACTTAAATACTCCAGTACAAAGCAGCTTAAAACTTTGATTCTTTACTGGATGAGGCAGAAATATATTAAAAAAGCCGTAGTAGGAGATGATGGTACTTTTCCTATAGCTAAGATGCCTCGATTTGAGAAGGTAAGAGATGAATTCGCTCATAGGATCAACATTGCACGCTTTATAGTTGAATATCTTTTCAAAAAGCCGGCGTCAATACCAAATTCGACAGAAATAGTATTCTCTGTACTGGAACTGCAAAATGCCTATAACACTCAACTGTCCTTGCTTAATGAAATGAGGAGGGCAACATCCATAGATGTAGTGAATGCGTTGATTTATTTGAACAATATTGACGCCATGACATTTGATGGCGGCTTTCTGGTAATATATAACGCCATTCAGGTCGTAAGACTTATAACGGATAATCATATTCGCTATAAGAAAGAAGATTATAAGGATCTTGATGAGTTCTATATTCATCGCAGGCAGCAAATACATATTGTTGGGGAATATGCACGTCTTATGGCAGCAAAAGACTATGAGACAGCAATGGAACTGGTGAGAGATTATTTTGCCATGGATTACATGCTGTTTATCAGAAAGTATTTTTATGGCGATAGGACAAGAGAAATCAACAGGTCAATAACTCCTGAAAGGTATAACAAACTGTTTGATTCATTGTCTCCTATACAGCGCAGAATAATAGATGACGACAAATCCCAGCATATAGTAGTTGCAGCGGGTCCGGGAAGTGGAAAAACTAAGGTGTTGGTACATAAACTGGCATCGTTACTTCTCCTGGAGGATGTAAAAAGTGAGCAGCTCTTAATGTTAACATTCTCCAGATCAGCGGCAACCGAATTCAAACAAAGGCTGATTAATCTGATTGGAGATGCGGCTTTCTATGTTGAAATCAAGACATTCCATTCGTATTGCTTCAATCTTCTGGGACAGATAGGAAATATAACAGAGTCTGAGAATGTTGTGCCAAGGGCAACTGCAATGATAAAAAGCGGTGAAGTTGATCCCGGCAAGATAACAAAAACTGTTCTGGTTCTGGATGAGGCCCAGGATATGAATAGGCATGAATTTGCACTTGTTGAAGCTCTCATGGAGCAAAATGAAGATATGAGAGTAATTGCTGTTGGTGACGATGACCAGAATGTATATGAATTCAGATCATCAGACTCCAGGTATCTGAAGTCGCTAATAACCGACTATGATGCGGTGCAGTATGAAATGCTTGATAATTACCGAAGCGACAAGGCTATCATTGACCTTGCTAATAAGTTTTCTGCATCCATAGAAAGCAGGATGAAAACAAAGCCTATTAAACCTGTCAGCAAGGATCAAGGAATTGTAAAAGTAACAAAATACACAACCAACAATTTGATTGTCCCTACGATGAATCTTATTAGAAAGACATATAAAGGCGGGACTTGCTGTGTCATGACGGTGACTAATGATGAAGCGTTACTGATGACAGGAATACTTAATAAAAGCGGATATAACGCTCGATTAATTCAGTCAAATGACGGTTTTAATCTGAGTAATCTGTACGAGCTAAGGTGCTTCATGGATATGCTGGGTGATCCAAAGTCTCAGCCGGTTATTCAACAAGACGCATGGAATCGGGCCATGAAAAAATTCCAAAGTCGATTTAGCAATAGCTCTTGCTTACCTGAATGCATTAAGCTTCTCAAGACTTTTGATGAAATCAGCAAAGAAAAGTATTATTCAGATCTGATTGAGTATATTCAGGAGTCCAAGCTTGAAGATTTAACACAAGAGACTAATGACTTAATTCTGGTATCTACGATACATAAGTCGAAAGGTCGTGAATTTGACAGCGTATATATGATGCTGAACAACTACAGAGTACGAGATGATTCAGGCAGGCATGTTGTTTATGTAGGAATAACAAGAGCTAGAAAGTCATTATATATTAATTGCAATACTGATGTTTTCGATGGATGCTATCTTTCTGGGTATAAAATCCCTGTAGACAGACATGATTATCCAGAGTCTGAGGAAGCGCTTTTACAGCTGTCGCTAAAAGGTGTAAATCTTGGATATTTTAAGTATGTTAACAAAGGCCTTGAAAATCTGCATTGCGGACAGCCATTGATTGAAAGTAAAGGAGACATGCTTGCAGATATAGGATCAGAGCGTAAGTGTGTAGCAAAGCTTTCAAAAGGCAGCATGGATTCCATTTATGCTTTACGAAAAAAAGGCTTGGACATTTATAAGTCGGAAATAAGGTTCCTGGTTTACTGGAAAGGCAAAAATGAAGAAAAAGAGGTCCTTTGCGTACTTCCAAACATATATCTGAAAAAGAAAAGCACCTCTGCAAACAACATCAGGAAAACACATTTTAAATGATAATTATGGATTATAATCTATATAAATAATAATCTTTAGGAGATAAAAAATGGAAAAGTCGTTATTAGCGCACATGTATTCCCGCATCAGGGGATCACAGGAAGACATCGCAACGTATTCTCTTGAATACATTGTATCCAAGTCATCTGAACTGAATTATGCTTTCACAAAGCTTCTGGAATCCACTCTTAATGAAACTTTGGGAGACGGACTTCACTACAACTGCCAGGCATCCGGAAAGCAGAAGGAACGTCCGAATATCTCAGGAGTCAATAATACGGGGAAAGAAGTAGTCCTTTGCGCAGCGAAGTTCTACTCAGGCCTTACAGAGAATCAGCCGCTCACATATTTAGAGCGCCTGAGAGCAGAGGGCGGTGTCGGACTGGTGTATATATGTCCTGCCAGACGTAGAAGAATACTCTGGAACAAGCTGGTTGAATTATGTCAGAAAAAGGCACCTGTAATTATTGATGAGTACTGCGTCGCAGTTGATGGCGTGCGCATGTCGATCGTTACCTGGTCCGAGGTAATAGAAATGCTGAGGCTGGCAGCTTCAGCCATGGCAGTGGAAGCTCTTTCGGATATTGATCAGCTCGACGGCTTCTGCAAAATGATGGACGATTCATCCTTCATACCTTTCACGGAAGAGGATTTCGGCATTGAGAACGCAAGGAGAGAGGAGAGACATTATCAGGTCCCGGATGCTGTCGTTTCATACATGCTGGCAGACAAGACGCTTGACGCCTCGGTAAGAGGACTGAGAGCAACTCCGAATCGCCAGGGATATGCAAGATATGTCAATCTGCTGGGTCATTCAGTATCCATAAATTACGACAGACCTAACTGGGGAAACCCAACTACAGAAGAAACGCCTTTCTGGGCTGTTATATATGAAAAAGGATTCAAGCAGCCGGAAACATACAGGCAGATTTTCAGGAAATATCCTGTCTCATACCAGGGCAAGCTGAACGATGCAGCAGCACTGCCTGTCTTTGTACCGGTTGGTGCATCCCTTGACGAGATCGCAAAGGATATCACATCTCAGATAGTGAAATATATCAACGATATAGATGCAGTATTGGGTAAGAATAAGAAATGAGGCCGCACAAAAGCACCAGTAAATACATAAGCCTCATACTGCGGCATCATCCCGATGTCATTGGAATCACGCTCGATGAACATGGCTGGGCTGTTGTCGACGATCTGATAAGAGGTGTCAGCAGGACGCATCCTCTGGACATGGAGACTCTTGAGCAGATAGTCGCTCAGGATGAAAAGCAGCGTTACTCCTTCAATGAGGACAAAACACTCATCAGAGCCAATCAGGGACATTCGATCCCGGTCGACGTAGAACTGCCTGAAGTGATCCCTCCGGCGGTTCTTTATCATGGGACGGGAGTTAAGTATAAGGAATCCATAGATGAAGAGGGACTTATCCCGAAATCAAGACTGTACGTGCATCTCTCGGGGGATGTCGATACTGCAAGGAAAGTAGGGCAGAGACACGGCAGGCCGGTCATCTATACTGTTGACGCAGCAGCTATGCATGCCGACGGTTACACATTCTACCGGTCGGTAAACGGAGTCTGGCTGACGAAGGAAGTTCCTGCAAAGTATTTATCTGTAAAATGAGAAGGTTAAAACTATGATCGACGCAAAAGAAGCTAAACAGAGACTTATAGAGGGCAACCGCGAATATCTTAACGCGGACAGTGCTCATGGGGATATCTCGCCATGCATACGCAAAGTCACTGCTCTGAACGGACAGCATCCGTATGCGATAGTCATTACATGCTCGGATTCGCGAGTCATACCGGAGAGCATATTCTCCGCAGGCATTGGCGAACTGTTCGTGGTAAGAGTAGCCGGCAATGTCATTGATGACCACCAGCTCGGAAGCATAGAATATGCGGCAGACCATCTGGGCACCAAGCTCATTCTGGTGCTTGGCCATACCAGGTGCGGAGCTGTTGACGCGGCTATAAAAGGCCATGCAGGAGGATTCATAGACTCCATCGTCAGGGACATAGAGCTTGCGATAGGCAGCGAGACGGACCCATATAAGGCAAGCTGCCTCAATGTGAAGCACGGAGTGGAGGTCATAAGGCATGAGCTGGAGATCCACCCGGTGCATGATCCTGAGGGTCTTGTGGTCGCAGGAGCGATCTATAACATAGAAGACGGAAGCGTGGAGTTCCTTGACTGAAGCGCCCGGGAATAAAACAAAAGGAGATTTATGAAAGTTACCGTTCTTGTAGATAACAATGATGGGGCAGGCCTCAAGGGTGAATGGGGCCTTTCTTTCTATATCGAATACGCGGATAAGACTGTGCTGCTGGATGCGGGTCTGTCACCGCTGTTTGCTGTAAACGCAGAGAAGATGGGACTCGATCTTAACCGAGTTGACTTTGCTGTCCTTTCCCATGCTCATGATGACCATGCAAACGGACTGGACAGATTCTTCGAGCTGAACAATCACGCAAAGCTTTATGTTGCGCAGGGCTGCGAAGAGAACTGCTACGACAGACACGGCATACGCTTCAAGTACGCAGGAGTTCCGCGTGGCATGATGACCCGTCATGCAGACCGGATCGTAAAGTCAGATCCTGACATGTTTATCGCAGAAGGCATAAGGCTGCTCGGCCACAGCACTCCGGGACTCGAGAAGCTGGGCAGGATGGAGAAGATGTATCTCAGGAAGGGATTCATGCGTTACGTTCCGGATGACTTCAGCCATGAGCACAGCCTGGTGTTTGAGATGGGCGATGGAGTCGTCGTTTTCAACAGCTGCTCCCACGCAGGCGCGGATAATATAATAAACGAAGTGATAAAGGCTTATCCCGGCAAAAGGATGAGCGCCATGATCGGAGGCTTTCATCTGTTCAACAAGAGCGATGATTACGTCAGGGCGTTTGCACGCAGGGTAGGAGATACCGGCGTCGAGGCTGTGTATACCGGCCACTGCACGGGACAGAAAGCCTGGAATATAATGCACGGGGAACTTGGAGACAAGGTGCATGCGCTGAAGACCGGACTGGTGTTTGAGCTCTGATGATGGAGAAAAAGGCAGGGGGACATTATGTGCGATACCATAGGCAGAAGGATCGGTGAGAACCACTCTATATTTGCGAAGAATTCAGACAGAAGTCCGAACGAGCCGCAGATAATCGAATTCATCGAACACAAAAAGCATGCTGAGGATACTCTCAGGTGCACGTACATAAGTATCGATCAGGTGGAAGAGACCAATGCGATGGTGATATCACGCCCGGTCTGGCTCTGGGGAGCTGAGATGGGAGTGAATGAGCACGGCGTCTGCATCGGCAATGAGGCTGTTTTTACCAAGGGAAAGTATGGCCCGGACTCACTGATCGGAATGGACTATGTCAGGCTCGGCCTCGAACGGGGCAATACGGCTCTTGAGGCTGTACGGGTCATAACGGAGCTGCTTGAAAAGCACGGTCAGGGCGGAAACTGCGGATATGACAAAAACTTCCGCTATGACAACTCCTACCTGATAATGGACCGGCAGGAGATATATGTGCTCGAGACCGCAGGCCGGGAATGGGCATATAAGAAATATGAGCACGCTTCCATATCTAATCGCCTTACGCTTGGAGATGACTGTGATGCGTATTCCGGAGAGCCGTGCGATTTTGCGAAGAAGCATTCGGACTTCCTGTACTCGACGTTCTCGGCTGCCGCAAACCGCAGAAAAATGACATGCAGCAGCAGACTGGATTCCATATACGATGCATTCGCAGCCCTGAGACAGCATACGGTAAAGGATCCGATGTGCAGGGCAAGCGTTTCATCCGTATGCATGCATGCGGGTGACATGTTCGCAGATCAGACTACCTCGTCGATGGTCGTCGACCTCACTGACGAGATAAAGATATATGTCACGGGAAGCAGCAGACCATGCATGTCTATATTCAAGCCGCACGGTTTCTGCGCAGGAGGGATCATCCGTCCGGAGAATGTGAAAAATGCCGATGAATACTGGAAGAGAGTTGAACTCCGTCAGAGAGGACTGCTGGGCATGATAGTACCGGATTCGTTCTTCGCTGAAAAGGATGCTCTTGAGAGGAAGATCATCAGTGATCCGGAGGCGGACTTCCTTGCCATGGAAAGAGCTTTCTATGACAATTTTGAGGTCCATCCATTCGAAGAGGGGGACCCTTCCGTATCTTTCATGACCTACTGGCAGAAGAAAAATGCCAGACTGATGCAGGGCAGAGGAAACAGATAGATGAAATACACAGGAGTCACATACAGGCCTCCGTTTGAGGCGAATTCATTGCTTCTGCAGGTAACGACAGGCTGCTCACATAACAAGTGCTCATTCTGTACCATGTACAGGGATACACCGTTTAGCGTGGAGTCCATGGAGCAGATAGAGAATGATCTGGCCGAAGCCAGGGCGTTTGCTCCGCATGCGGGGAGGGTGTTCCTCGAAAACGGCGATCCGTTTGCGCTCAGCGCAGCTAAGCTGGAGGAGATAGCTCTTAAGATACACGAGTATCTGCCGGACGTGCAGACAATTGCCATGTATGCGTCGATCAACAACATACGCGGCAAGACAGATGAGGAGCTGGTCCGCCTGAGGGAGCTCGGCATCAACGAGCTGAATGTCGGTATCGAGAGCGGCCTCGATGAGGCTCTCGAGCTTATGAACAAAGGCTATGACAGCCGGGAAGCTCTGTATGAGCTGGGCAGGCTGAGAGCTGCAGGCATGGACTATGGCGCCAATGTCATTTTCGGAGGTGCAGGACCTGGCAGGCTGAGAGAAAATGCGGCAGCTACTGCGGAGATCCTCAACAGGACCACACCGTATCTCATATTTACAGGAACTATACATGCGGACCAGGGCTGTCCGCTTTACGACGATATACAGTCAGGCAGATTCATAGAGCCGACACTTGGCGAGCATATTGATGAAGAGGAGCTTTTCCTTCAGATGCTCGAACTGGACAACTGCCTGTACTTTGGACTGCATCCGTCCAATGTAGTAAGGATGCAGGGCTGGCTCCCAAGGGATAAGGAGGTCATGCTGTATGAGATCAGACAGACCAGGACCCGCCTCGCAAGGCGTCTCGATGAGAGGCCTGTGAGATATGGCGAAGGCGCGATCCTGCTATAAATAATTGGGAGATAACATTATGAACATACTTGTGCTTAACGGCAGCCCGAGACCTAACGGAAATACGGCGCAGATGATAAACGCATTGTTCTCGTATAACGGGGACTTCCTTGGTTATCTCGGACTCGAGGATATGGGAGTGTTCACACATAACGGATATGATCCGGGCATGTCGGAAGAGGAACTCCTGAAGCTGAGGCAGTTCGGAGAATCATTATAGCTGAAATGAAGCAGATAATCATTCACGTGGATATGGATGCGTTTTACGCGTCGGTGGAGGTGCGCGACGATCCGTCGCTGGCAGGGAAGCCCTTGATTATAGGCGCGCTGCCGGCAGAGCGCGGTGTGGTCGCTACAGCCAGCTATGAGGCGAGGAAATATGGAGTCCATTCTGCCATGAATATAAAGGAAGCATACAGACGATGCCCGCACGGCATATACATGCATCCGAATTTCGAGAAATACAGGGCGGTGTCCGCACAGCTCCGTAAGATCTGGTACGACTATGCGGTAAAGATGGAGCCTATAGCTTTGGATGAAGCCTATCTCGATGTGACCTACAGCGCAGGCGACTTTGAGCGTGCAGGAGAGATGGCGCGGGAGATAAAAGCCCGCACACGAAGTGAACTTGGACTTACGTGCTCCGTAGGCGTTGCATACTCCAAGACGGCAGCCAAGACAGCGAGCGAAGAGAAGAAGCCTGATGGCTACTTTGAGATCCGGACGCCCGGGGACTTCGTGAACCTTATGATAGACCGCGATGTGAAGTCGCTTTACACGGTAGGAGCAAAGACCGCAGAGAAGCTGAACCGGATCGGCATATATACGGTGCGGGATATACGGGAGAGGAAGGACGAGATCCTTGAGCGCTTCGGCAAGCACGGTCAGCTGATCACGGAGCTTGCGTTCGGCATAGACGACCGCAAGGTGGTAGAATATAAGCCGGAGGACGCCAAGTCGCTAAGCCGGGAAGTCACGTTCCAGGAGGATACCGATAATTACCGGATGCTCGATGACGTTCTGGTGCTGCTGGCTCTTTCGGTCGAAGAGCGGGCAGGGCGGCATAATCTGCACGGAAAAGGCGTTACGCTCAAGCTGACATACGCAGACATGCAGAGCATTACAAGGTCAAAAGCGATCACAACGGAGTGTAACGCGGCGACCATTTACAGCGAGATATCGAGGCTGCTGGAACAGGTAGAAAAGCGGCCGGTCCGGCTCATAGGTGCAGGCATATACAATCTGTCACCGGACGAAGGGCGCCAACTGACGCTCGACGACTATCTGCAGGAACCCGGAGACGGGAAGCAGGAGATCATAGAGAAGCGCCTGCAGGAGCTTCAGGCGAGATACGGACTGGATTTTGCAGGGCATCTGGAGGATATATATCACGGCAGAGTCCTGTACCGGACGATAGAATATATGAGGAAGCATTACGGGGATGGGGACAGTCCCCGTTAAAGAAAACTAACGGGGACTGTCCCCGTACACTAAAAAACGCAGAAGCGAGGGAACAAAATGGGAATATTTGACGAGTACTTAGACAAAGCAAAAGATCTGGCAGAAGATGCAAAAGAGGGAGCCAGGGATGTATTTGGCGAGGTCGTGAGCAGAGCAAAAGAAGTCACTGAAGAAGGCAGCGAAGCCAGGAAGATCGTGCAGAGCGCAAAGGAGCAGTCTGCTGCTATCGCCTTCGGAGCAAAGGAGAAAGTGCAGGGAATCATCCAGGATGCCAGGGCCATCAAAGAGATCAAGCAGGGAATCGCCGAGCTTGAGGCACTGCCGGAGATCGAGGGCTCCATCATATACACGATGGAGATCCAGACACTTGTCAATAATCTGCGCGCTCTGTATCTGCTGATCGACGATGAGCGTCTGGATGATGAAACAGTAGCCGGCGAGATTAAGAAGACCATGGTCAAGCTGGAGACAGGGGACGGTTCTCTGTCTCCTGCTGATTCGACACAGCAGAAGTCAGAAGAAGATCTGGCGATAGAAAACGCTAAAAACATAGCATACAACGCCTGCATCAGAGCACTGGACTCGCTTAAAAAAGACAAGTAAATGGACCTTAATCAATTCAAATGGACAAGAGAGCCTGCATCATTTGAGATCGCAGGTGATGAGATTTCGATAACGACTGCGCCGCATACCGACCTCTGGCAGCGTACGTATTACCATTTCCGCAATGACAATGCGCCTGTGCTGCAGATGGAGACAGAGGAAAAGTATTTCAGTTTCGCCATGAAGACCTCCTTCGTGGAGAGCCATCACCGCTTCGACCAGTGCGGCATCGTGATGTATCTCGACAGTGGGAACTGGATAAAGGGGTCTATCGAATATGAGAACGAGGAGTTCCAGCACCTGGGGAGCGTAGTCACAAATAATGGCTGGTCAGACTGGGCGACCACGGAGATACCTGCGGATATCAGGGAGATGTGGTACCGGCTGAGCAGGAGAGAGGATGACTACCGTATCGAGTGTTCAGAGGACGGATCCAGCTGGAAGCAGATGAGGATCTGCCACATGCATGGGGGAGCAGGGAAAGTGAGATTCGGCATATATGCCTGCTCGCCTGAGGACTCGTCGTTTACTGCGTATTTCAGCGATTTTCAGCTGACAGAGTGCGCATGGCAGGCGCATGACGGCCAGCAGCCGGATCAGTAGAGAATGGGGGCGTGAATGGGGACAGTCCCCTGTCTCCTACCTTCTGGAGAAACAACAATGAAGCACGAACTTGAGCATTTCATGATCGGTAATTCATATGGCGGCAATCAGGACTGGTTCCGGACTTTCATGATGCGTATAGGCGGCTGCGGGGCTGAGACGGCCTGCGACAGCAGCCTGTATTTTGCGATCCACAAGGGCGTTGAGGGTATTTATCCATTCGACGCTGAAAACCTCTCTAAGGGCGATTATGTGGATTTTGCGCATATGATGGAGAAGTATCTGTGGCCAAGATGGTCGGGAATAGACAAGCTCAGCATCTATATAGATGGGTACTCGAAGTATCTGAGTGACAGGGGTGTCACCTGCATAAGCATGGATTCCCTGAGCGGCAGCGAGCCATATGAGAAGGCCGCGGCTACTGTAAAGAAGCAGATAGATGAGGGATATCCGATACCGACCCTTATACTGAACCATAAGGAACGTTCGCTGAAGGATTATGTATGGCACTGGTTCCTGATCAACAGTTATGATGAGACCGATGAGACGATGATGGTCAAAACCGTTACATACAGCGGTTTTCAGTGGCTGGACCTTAGAAAATTATGGGATACGGGGTATAATAACAAGGGCGGATTGGTGCTTTACGAGGAAAATAGGGGGAATGGGGACAGTCCCCGTTAATTACCTCTAACAGAGGCTGTCCTCATTCCTCTTTCAAACCATAAAACCATAACAGATTATTGGTAAAACAATGGGAAATCCTATTATCACATTAGATCTTCACGGAATGTTCCGCGAAGAAGCAATAAAAACCATCGATAAGGCGCTGAAAAACGCAGATAACAGCACTTATCAGATAAAGCTGGTCCACGGATACAACCGCGGAACCAGCCTTAAAAGCATGATAATCGAGGAGTACAGGTATCATCCTAAGGTGCTGCGCGTCCAGCCGGGCGATAACCTCGGGACTACGGTACTTGTGCTGCGCGAATTGTAAGGAGACAGAGAACCGTCCCCTGTCTCCTGGAAGGAGAAATGTTGTGAAAACTATTTGCCTCTATTACAGCCGGACCGGCAAAACTAAATCAATAATGGAAAGAATGGCAAAGATGCTTGATGCTGATCTTTTCGAGTACACTGACGGGATTGATCGCAGCGGAGTGAAAGGCTACATCGGAAGCTGCATAGACTCGTTCAGGCCGCTTCCTCAGGTGGAGGTCGTTGGCGGTGAGCCGGATTGGGATAAGTACGGCAGAGTCATAGTCGCCATGCCTGTATGGTCAGAGGCGCCGTGTGTTGTCGGAAAGGCGTTCCTGAAGCAGTACAGCTGCAAGTTCAAGGGCGACCTGCATCTGGTAGTAACCCACATGTCCAGGGCTGATTACGGAAAGCCGATCGCGAAAGCTTACGCATACAGCGCGGTCAGGCCAAAATCATATCTTTCGCTGCAGACAAAGAACCACGACTGCGGAGCCGAGATCAGGCACTTCGTACGGCAACTGGAGAGCATATAAGTTAGACAGTTGCTTCACTGAAAAATAACAAAGTTATCAAATGTAACAAGTATATCAGGTAATGACAGAATGTATAAAAAACAGCTTAGAGCATCGATCGCTATAGGCACAATTGAAATAATTACGTTTTTAGCAATAATTGCGATTCACCATTTTGATACAGCAAAAATACTGTTTCCGCTGCTGTGGTTTCTTTTGGTCATACTTATTCTGGAACTGGGGCTGTCATTTGTTTTCAGGGATACCGATAAAAGGTGGAGGAGGAGATGGAAAACTCCACTATGGCAAATATTGCTGTGGATAGCTTTCTTTACAGGCGGAGTTGTCATTATTATCAAGTACCCGGAGTTCTGGGATTCATTTGGCGCCTACTACTTGTTCATATTCCTTATTGGCAGCAATTATTGCCGGAATATTGCACGTTATCTGATAGTTAAAAGGTATGACTTCGATAAATACAAGTCAGTTGATGAATTGCTTTCAGAGCATCCGGAAGCAGAAAAATATATAAAGTAGTTTTACAGTCGAACGATTTTAGTCAACAACATGAAACCGAACTACGACGAATTAGAAAAGAATATATGCTATGTGATCAAGGAGCAGCACATCAAGCTGGGGTTCAGCGACAACAGCAGATGGCTGTATTACCCTTTGAGCGCTCTTAACCACATGATGGATACGGACTGTGACATCGCCGGTATGGAGGAGATGCTTGAGGGTTTCTTTGATTATGCGGAAGACAGACTGGGTCCGGGCAAGGTGACGCACAAGGGCGAGAGGTTTTGCCTGCACATGGATCCGAAGGCATCCATGTATGTGCGCGACAACGTGCCCGAGGAGCCGTTCCTTGTGGAGCTGATCGACACGCTCGATAAGCATGGCACGACCATGGAGCAGGTAGTAGAAGTGTTCCGCAGGTACTCGGACAAGGTCCACGCGGAGCCGGCAGACAGCGATGAATTCGACATGCTCGTGTATTTTGAGGACGGCGAGCCGGATCCTTTTGTATACTGCCTGGCAGACGAGATGGGGCATGTCACTTACCACCGTATGATAATGTCAGAGCTGAAAGAGAGGGAAGTGAGGAGCTCCTGATATGAGCTTTAAGGATTTCAACGACGAAGGTCCGGGAACTTTCGGATGGGACTTTGTGCTCGGCGGCAACACTACCGGGCTCTTTCCGGATGAAACTTACGTCGAAGTGGACGGAGACACCGTGACTGAGGTGACGTATGCCCACACTGGCGGAGGGAGGTACGAGCCTGTGCGGATCGAGACGTATGAGGCCGGACCGGAAGATACAGATGATGACAGGAAATAATACAAGGTACGCAATACTCATTCCATGGGTGGAGACTGATTCCGGTGAATCACTCCTGCTCGAAGTGCGCTCTCTGCATGTAAAACAGCCGGGAGAAGTGTGTTTCCCGGGAGGCAGGGCAGAAGATGGCGAGTCTGTTACAGAGGCGGCGGTCAGGGAGACCTGTGAGGAGCTTGGAGTCAGGCCGGATGACATTGAGGTGACAGCGGAACTTGAACCGTTAACTATGGGAGACGGCAGAGCGGTCTATCCTGTATCTGCCAGGCTGCATGTCGGTGACATGACAAGTCTCAAGCTGTCAGAAGACGAGGTGGCGGAGGTGTTCCTGCTTCCGGCAGTCTGGCTGGAGGAGAACCCTCCCGTGCATTATGTGCTGGCACAGACGTCCGATGAGGAGCTTCCGGAAAAGCTCCGCGGCTATCTGGCGCATTACGGCGAATACCGGAGCTACGGCGAGACGGACTATCTGGAATACGATGGCCATGGCATCTGGGGACTTACGGCGAGGATCATAAAGAATCTGTGAAAAACAGGGCTGGGACTGATTATTAACAGGTAAAGGAGATCACATTATGAAAAAGCTAATCTGCGTATTACTGGCGGCATTTCTTGTGCTGGGACTTACTGCATGCGGCAGCAGTGCTGATTTCGTGGAAAGTGAAGAAGATAATGACGTTATGGTTATCGCAACACTTACGATCAACACTGACGGCATGGGAACCATTGCCTATGGGCTTGAGGACGAGGATGTTGTTTTTAATGAGGACTTCCCGAATCAGTCGACCGTGATCAACCTCACAGAGCCGGAGACTTATCTGATAAAAGCAAGGCCGGATGATGGCTGGAAATTCGTCAAGTGGACAAAGGATAGCAAGGATTTCTCAGAGGAATCTGAGATCACAGTTGAAGTTACCGAGACAGTAGAATACAAAGCGGTATTTGAAGCAGAATAAGGGGCAATGGGGACAGTCCCCAATCCCATCCGCCAAAGGAGGAAAAATGGAACTGATTTTAATCCTTATCATGGTTGTCATAGTTGTCAGCTTTATTGCTGTCAGCATCTCGCGTCAGAGATACAGAAACCCTGGTGAGGCAGCTGATATAAGAAATGTGCAGGAATACGGAGAGCCGGTGAAAAGCCTGTATACCTCTTCAAAGGTGTTCACGCTTCATCATCGCATCGAGATTACGGATAATGATGAAAACGTGGTTTATCGCGCGGAGACGAAGTTCCCGTCGATCCACGACAAGACAGACATTTACACTGCAGACGAGAGACATGTCGCGCATATCGAGCGCAAGCTCATCACGCTTCACGAGATCCATTATGTGGACATGGAGAACGGCAAAAGCTTCATGCTCTCAAATGAGCTCCTGCACATCATAAAGGACGTTACGAATATCGAGGGCCTCGGCTGGAGAATGGAGGGCAACATCCTGCAGCTCAATTTCACTCTTAGAGATGAAAACGGTGAACTCGTTGCCGTAGTAAGCCAGAAGGCCATCTCGCTGCACGACAAATACTCAGTCGACATATATAAGCCGGAGTATGAGGAAGAGGTAGTGGCCATACTCATAACGCTCCAGCATATGGTGAACGACAGAGAGACTTCAGCGTCGGCCGGAAGCAGCGGCGGCTCATCATCTTCAGGACAGTAGACATGAAACAGGAAACGATTGACAGAATAAGAAGATTCACATCCGACAGGGAGTGGGAGCAGTATCATACTCCGGCAAACCTAGCAAAGAGCATTTCGATCGAGGCGAACGAGCTGCTCGAGTGCTTTCAGTGGAGCGATACGGATTTCGATATTGATCATGTAAAGGAAGAGCTGGCGGACGTGATGGTATACTGCCGCAACATGCTGGATGAGCTCGGACTCGACGAGGATGAGATCATCAACAGCAAGATGGATAAAAACGAAGCCAAATACCCTGTGGAGCTCGCAAAGGGCAGCGCAGAGAAATATACCGAGCTGAAGCGAAAAAAGAGAAAGTAAGGTGAGGCGATGAATATAAACAAATATCCGATAAACAGGGAGTTCCTTCCGCTGAGTCTGTATACGCCGAATATGACCCGTAAAGGTATTGAACGTGCGAACAGGCTGTACAGAATGCCAAAATCTCTGCTGAAGGATCCGAAGCTGAATATAAGCATGATGAAGATCCCGGGATACAAAGACGGGGAGATCGATCTGATGCTTCTAGAGCCTACAGGGATTGAGAAACCGGCTCCGTGCTTCTACCACATTCATGGAGGCGGATTCGTATTCGAAGCGACGTCAGCGCACTACAGACGTGCCGCCAGCTTCGCGAAGGATGCGGAGTGCATCGTGGCGTTTGTAATATACAGGCAGGGACCGGATCATGTTTTCCCTTATCCGCAGGAGGACTGCTTCGCGGCGCTGGTGTGGCTGCATGAGCACGCTGCGGAGATAGGCATCGACCCTGACAGGATCGGTATAGGCGGAGACAGCGCGGGCGGAACACTGACTGTCACATCATGCCTCATGGCACGCGACAGGGGCACAGGCATTAAGCCGCTGTTCCAGCTTCTGCTTTATCCGTTCCTCGACAGAAGGGGCGAGAGCGAATCATACCGCAAGTACACGGATACACCGGTCTGGAATTCAACACTTTCCAAAAAGGTGAATATGTTTGTAAATCCGCACCCGGAGGACACACCGCTCGCATACAGGTCACCTGTAGAGGCGGACAGCCTTGAGGGACTGCCTCAGGCATACATCGAGGTAGCGGAGTTTGATGCGCTGCGGGATGACGGGATCCTGTACAGCAAGCTCCTGCAGGAAGCTGGCATAGACGTGGAATTCCACGACACGCACGGCACCATGCATGGCTATGATTATGTTATAAATGCGCCTACAACACTTCTGATGCAGGTGCTGAGAACAGAATACATGAAGAGGAAATTCAATGAGGGGCAGGCAATGGGGACAGTCCCTGTTAACCGCATTTAACGGGGACTGTCCCCATCATCCGTCCCCATCTAAAGGAGGAGAACAATGGAATTCAGAGAAGTAGTAAAGAACCGTTATTCGTGCAAGAAGTTCAGTGGCGAAAGTGTTTCCCCTGAAAAAATCGAGGCTATTCTTGAGGCTGGCCGTCTTGCTCCGACCGCCAAAAACCTCCAGGAACAGCACATCTATGTAGTGCAGTCTGAGGAAATGCTCGCGAAGATCGACGCTCTGACACCGTGCCGTTACAATGCACCGGCTGTGCTCGTCGTGGCGTTCGACAAGAACAATGTGTTCACTTATCCGGGCGGAAAGCGTGACTCCGGTGTAGAGGATGCGACTATCGTTGCAACACACATGATCCTTGCTGCTGAGAACGAAGGTGTGGACAGCTGCTGGGTCAATTTCTTCGATCCTGACAAAGCTGCCGAAGCACTCGGACTGCCTGAAAACGAAGAGGTCCTCATGCTGATGGATCTCGGATACGCAGCTGAGGGGTCCGGCCCGCTTGCAAACCACGATTCGAGAAAGCCGCTGGAGGAGACTGTTACATATCTCTAAGATAGAATGGGAAGCCGCGAGGTTAGGTAGATGAGCAATCTGATTACAAGAACAACTGAACTCGCGATGTCCGTGACGCTGACGTACATAAAGCCGGGCGACACAGTCGTTGATGCGACTTGCGGGACCGGCCGGGACACCGTTGTGCTTGCGCGTGCGGTAGGAAATGAGGGCAGAGTCTATGCTTTTGACATACAGAAGAATGCCCATCTTCTCACGGAGACCCGCCTGAAATCGCACGGAATCGCTAATGTACACCTGATGCTGCAGTCATTCGTCTCGATGAGCGATCACATACCGGAGAGAAGCGCTGCTGCTGTCGTGTTCAACCTGGGGTATCTGCCGGGAGGCGATCACAGTATTACGACTACTGCAGATACTACGATCGAAGGCCTTGAGGCCGCTCTCCGGACCATCAAACCGGGCGGCATAGTGACTGTCGTCATGTACGATGGCCACGATGAAGGTGCAGAAGAGAAGAAGGCGGTCCTCGAGTGGGCGGAAGCTCTCGATCACAAGAAGTTCCACGTGGCGTATGTGAGCCTGCTCAATCAGAAGAACTGTCCGCCGGAGATCCTTTGGATAACAAGGAAGTAACAACATATCGCATATCGTAAGGGGCAGAAAAAACGGAGGTAAAATTATGTTTGGATCACTGGCCGCAAAGGCGAGCGCATTTGAATCAAAGCTCGTGCTATACATCATAGCAGGTGTCGTAGCACTTGTTATCGTAAACTTGCTTCTTGATGGTATCAGAAAGTTTATCAGAGGCCTGGATACTGCAGCGCTCGGAGCCTTGCTCATATTTTTGGGGTATAAGGCTTCGGAGTTCAAGCTCGTAAGCGTACTGACCAACCTCCTGTATCTGATCGGAGGCACGCTCTTTGTACTCGGAATAATCATATTCATAATAATGACGATGATCAGGAAAAAACGGTCAGCGACGAGAAGCGGCCCGCCGATGCCGAAGGAGCAGCCGGCAAAAGATAAAAACCCGGAAGAGCCAAAGCATGAAGCTCCAAAGCCTGAGGAGCCTAAGCATGCAGCAAAGGCATAAGAAGCGAAAAGAGGGAAAGTAATGAAAATTCTGGTACTTGAAAGCAGCGGGAACATCAGAGGTTCCTCAAACATGCTCGCGGACGAATTCATTCGCGGAGCAGAAGAGAACGGTCATGAAATCACCGTTTATAACGTCATAAGAAAGAACATCAAGCCATGCATGGGGTGCGGAAACTGCGGCATGTCCGGCATGTGTGTCCTGCAGGATGATTACGAGAATGAGCTGAAACCGCTGATTATCGCCAGCGACATGATCGTCTTCGTAATGCCTGTGTATTACTACAACTGGCCGGCTCCTCTCAAGGCGTGCGTGGATCGTTTCTACAGCTTCACGGTGGAGCTGACGTCGATGCACAAGAAAGCAGCGTTCCTTAGTGTCGCCTGGGATGATACCGACACAGTATTCGAAATCCCGAAGGCATATTACAGGCGGGTCTGCGAGTACATGCAGTTTGAGGACTGCGGAATGGTGCTCGGCAGAGGATGCGGAACGCCGTCAGTCACAAGGAGCAGCGAATATCCGAAGCAGGCTTACGAACTGGGAAAAAGCATTTAGAGCGGATCATCCGGATCTACAGGTAAAAAGGAAAGGGAGGCGAGACTATGAAAATCAATGTGAACGGGATCGAGATGTACTATGAGAAGTATGGCGAGGGAAGGCCGCTCGTACTGGTGCATGGCAACAGCATGGATCACACGGCGTTTAAGGATTCCATCTGGCTCCTCAGAAGGCATTTTGCAGTGTATGCCGTAGATTCGCGCGGTCACGGACTCAGCACAAAGGTTGACGAACTGCACTATTCTGACATGGCGGATGACATGGTCGCTTTCATGGACCAGCTCGACCTCAGGGACGTAGTGTACTTCGGTCACAGCGACGGAGCCATCATCGGACTTCTCACGGCAATGAGGACAGACAGGATCAGTCTGCTGCTTCCGGGAAGCGCCAACCTCACGCCGGAGGGGGTAGTTCCATGGCTCAGAGCAGGCGTCAAAGCGGTGTATTCGCTCACGAAGGACCCGAAGATGCTGATGATGCTGACGGAGCCAAACATCACTCCTGAAGAGCTTGCGACGATCAAAGTGCCGACTGTAGTAATTGCCGGAAGCAAGGACATTGTCGATGAGAAGGATACCAGGCTCATTGCAGAGTCGATACCTGGCGCAAAACTGCGCATGCTTGAGGGCGAAGGCCATATCAGCTATGCTGCAACCGGAAGCCATCTCGCGGATATCATAATGGAAGAGGTGGGTATCAGAGAACCTGGTGCCGGCGGAACGCTTACCGCTCCTCAGAAGAAGATCCTGAAAGCGGCTCAGCAGGGAGAAGTTGACGCAGTTTTCATGTATGAGAAGCTTGCAGAAGTCGTAGATGATCCTAAGGACAAAGAGGCGTTCCTGAGACTTGCCGGAGACGAGGCAAGGCATGCTGATGTTTTCTTCCGCTACACGGGCCAGACCGTCAGGGCCAATCCTGCCAAGGGACTGATTATCCCGGCGATGTACAGGACTATTGGTAAAGAGAAGCTGTATCCGATCATCGCAAAAGGTGAATACGAAGCAGCTGAAAAGTATAAAAATATAATCGCAGATTTCCCTGAGGTGGAGGAGGTCATGAATGATGAAGTCCATCACGGGGACGCTGTAATGGGATTACTGAAATAGATATATGTATACCAACGAAGATCTGGTAAAGGCCTGCCTTGATTTATTCAGGCAGACCGAAGGCAATAAAGTGGACATTCCGGGCATCGGCGAAACGGTACTTTACGAGGAGCCGATCTTCGGCTTTGCGTCTGCTAAGGACGAAATTTTCGAGATATTCAGGCGCAAGGAAGCAATTGGCTCCAACTATTTTGGCCCGTTTAAATGGCTGCCGAAGGCGAAGTCGGTCATGGCTTTATTTTTGCCGTTTTCAGAGGCGGTACGCTCTAGCAACAAGGCGGACAGAACTGATCCTTCGAAGGAATGGCTGTACGCCAGGATAGAAGGACAGGAATTCATCGGCAGGTATATGGCCGCAATCAGACAATTGCTGGCAGATAAAGGCATTGATGCCTGCGTGCCTGCTCTCGATGAAAGGTTCGATGTAAAGATCGAGCCTACGGTAACTGGCCTGAGACCGGACTTTCATGCTGACAGCCGGTGGTCGGAAAGACACGCTGCCTATGCCTGCGGCCTGGGAACATTCGGGCTTTCGAGAGGACTCATCACGGAGAAAGGCATGGCCGGACGCTTCGCCAGCATCATTATTGCGGCTGAACTTGAGCCGACCGAACGCAAATACACAGGCATCGATGATTACTGCATCAAGTGCGGTGCATGTGCCAGAAACTGCCCGGCAAAGGCGATCACACTGAAGCACGGCAAGAACAATCTGAAATGCCACACGCATGTCGAGGCGATGAAGAAAAAGTACTCGCCGCGCTACGGCTGCGGCAAGTGCCAGGTTGGAGTTCCGTGCGAGTTCCGTTCCCCGGCTAAAAGGTAAGATGGACAGGAATAAACTCAGAAAATATGTAAATATACTACTCGTGGCAGCGGTACTCGGCTCGTGGATCGCGCTCTTCGTTTCTGCGTCCGGAACCCTTATGCATAACGGAATAAACAGCCTGAAGTACTTCACGGTGCTGTCGAACCTGTTCGAGGGAGCGGCATCAGTCATCTGGCTGGTCAGCTCCCGCAGCAACGGTAAGGCGAGTGCTCTTGCAGAACTTCTCAAGTTCATGGCGGCAGCTGCCGTCGGACTTACGTGCGCAGTAGTACTGGCGTTCCTTGGACCGCTGTACGGATATCCGGAGATGTTTGCAGGACCAAGCCTTTTCATGCACCTCCTGACACCGGTCGTTGCGATCGCTGAAATTATCTTCCTGTCCGATGCTGAATACACCCGCAAAGACAACAGACTGGTGATGCTGTCACCGGTAGTCTATGGAGTATTTTATCTCGGCAATAACATAATCAACGGCATTGGGGAGTGGCCGGATACGAATGACTGGTACTTTTTCCTGGCATGGGGCTACCCGGTCGGGATACTCATATTTGCTGTCATATGTGGAGTGATATGGCTGCTTGGACTGGCAATGCGCAAGCTGCACCGGACGGGAGCGTAAGCCTTCAGGGGCAATATATTTTCAGGGCAATATATTTTCACGGGTGAAAAAACTGTATCTTTCAGGATCAAGCTTAAATGGATAATTCAAACAGGGAACTATTCATATTCCATCACGTGCTCAATATGGAGATTTACGGTTTTGAAGCAAGGTACTGCCTGAATCTCTTTCTGTTGGGTGTATTTTTCTGTCTGCTGATGAAATGGGAAGGCAACTTTTGGGTAACATGCGGCATTCATACCGGATGGAACTATACCCAGCTGTTCGTACTGGGAACCGCTGTATCAAATAAGCCTATAGGAATCATCAAAGGCAAGGCTGATTGCAACCCTGTCTTTTACGACGAAATATACGGATTTACAGGTGCAGTCTTCACAACTGTATTGCTAACTGTACTGATCCTGCTGCTGATATTGTCTCTCTCAAAAAGAGGTAAGCTGGAGCAGAGGTAAGCTGGAGTAAATGGCGACGTATTTCTTTATCGCTTTTCCGCCTTCATGGCGGTTTTTTATTGCGCTGATATCCGGATGCTGTCTTTTTCAATTGTACAGATCCTCTGTTGCTGAATCATTTTCCAGTTTGAAACACGAACAGCGGACCCAGAGGCATTTATTAGGCTCCATGATTTGCGTGACAGTAAAATCAATAACGAAATACGACATGATCGTGTTGACAGATATGGCATCAAAAGCACTGCCAATATGTGATATCATATACTGAAAGGATATTTGGAACTGCTGCAAAAAGATTGAATTGCTGCAAATGGGCCAGGCGGGGACATATGAAAGAGAAGTACAAGAGAGGGCTGGTGCTCGATCCTGCAACGGGCGAGCTTAAGCCTGTGAGCAGAGGCCAATACATACAGCAGTGGCTATACGGAGTAAGCGAGCCGTACATTCTAAGAGCTACCATGTTCATGCTGAGAAATCCGAAGCGTGCAAAGCTGTTCAACATGATGGCGACGCCAAAGGCGCTGCCGCGTGAGGTGGTTGTTTCTACTGAGGCGGCCTGCAGGTTCATGGATTTCATATACAGCCAGAATATCGGCAACGACTGTCCGAGGATGGCTGTCACAAAGTGCGTTTGCCAGACCGCAACGGGCAAATTCCGCGAGCCGGTCGAGAAAGACATGGCATTACTTTATACGGCAAACCTCTACCTTTCAGCTAAGATCACGGGCATAGGGGAGCCTTACCGGCTGATTGAGACGGCAGAGGAAGCCAAGGAGATGCTCCGGTATTTTGAAGAGTGCGGCCTGGTGCATGCAATAATGTATTGCCATAGTTCGGGCAGATGGACATTTGTAGTATGCAACTGCGATGACGAAATATGCGTACCTGTTCAGGCGTTCAAGGCTGGACGCAGGGACCAGGTGCTTGCAGGACCTGAGGTTATCGCGCTCGACCGTTCCAAATGCAAAGGGTGCTCGGCATGCGGAAAGTGCATCGAGAGGTGCATCTTTGATGCCAATAGCATAGGTCTGGGGGGAACAAGCACTGTCGACTATACACGATGCCTTGGCTGCGGCCTGTGCGCATCGACCTGTCCGACAGGCGCCAGACAGCTGGTGCGCCGCAAGGATTACAAACACGAGGATAAACTGACAACAAGGATCCTGCTTGGGTAAATAAAGACAATGGAGATGAGCAAGGACAACAAAGAAGAAAAAACTGTTAAAAAACCTGTCGTGGCGATCTGCTACGACTTTGATAAAACGCTCTCGCCTGACAACATGCAGGCGCAGGGTTATCTTCAGGCGATACAATATGAGAATCAGGATGAGTTCTGGAAGGAGACCATGGATCTTGCGCGCGCCAACTGCATGGATTCGAACCTTGCGTGGATGTACCTGATGCTCAAGGGCGCGCGCGGCAAGGAGATTTTCAGGCGCGACATGCTGGCGCGTTATGGCGCAAAGGTCGCGCTTTATGATGGTGTTGATGAATGGTTCGACCGCATCTGCCGCTATGGCGAAGAACGCGGTGTCACGGTCGAGCATTACATACTGTCCTCGGGTCTTAAAGAGATGATCGAGGGTACGTGCATTGCGGATAAGTTTACTATGATTTACGCTAGCTCGTTTTTCTACGATGAAGACGGCGTCGCGATATGGCCTGTGCAGGTTGTCAACTACACCAGCAAAACTCAGTATCTGTTCAGGATATCCAAGGGAGTGCTGGATGTGAATGACCCTGCCGTAAACGATTATTTCCCGCCGGAAGAGATCCGCGTGCCGTTTACCAATATGGTGTATATCGGCGACAGCGAGACCGACATCCCGTGCATGAAGCTGGTCAACTCTTATGGAGGCTACTCGATCGGTGTTTACGATCCTGTGAAGCGCGATAAGAGCAGGGTGCTCAAGCTGATGGACGAGAACAGGATAGGGTACTACGCACCCGCGGATTATACGGATGGCTCAGAGATGGACGGGCTGATAAAAAGCATTATCGATAAAACGGCGAAATAGGGGCGGAACAGGAAAGAGATGAAAAAAAGACGCATAACATTCAATTCACCGGTAGTTCTGACATTCGTGATCATCAGCCTTGCTGCGATGGGCGCCAATTACCTGACTGCCGGACTCAGCAACAAGCTGCTTTTCATGACATATCATACATCGCTGGCTTCACCGATGACGTATGTAAGATTCTTTACGCACGTGTTCGGTCACATGGGCTGGAGCCATTACATCAGCAACATGATGTACATGCTGCTTCTTGGGCCGATGCTTGAAGAGAAGTACGGCTCACGGGCAATGATAGAGGTTATCCTCATAACAGGCCTGATGGCTGGACTCGTAAACTGGCTGCTTTTCCCGACAACGGCACTTTGCGGCGCAAGCTCGGTGGTATTCGCTTTCATTCTGATGACTTCATTTACAAGCTTCAAAGAGGGAGAGATTCCGCTGACGGTCATACTGGTTGCAGTAATTTTCATCGGCCAGCAGGTCTATGAAGGGCTGTTTGTTGCGGACAATATCTCGAACATGGCGCACATCGTCGGCGGTATCGTCGGTGCTGTCGCGGGATACACACTGAATAAAAAGGAATAATTATGTCACCATTACTGATGAAGGCTGTTATAGCCATTACTCTTGCACTGATTTTCTATACGATAGGCGTCTGGTCGGAGCACAGAGCAAAGCTTCTCAAACCTGCACACCTCGTATTCTTCTGGCTCGGCCTGTGCGCTGATACGACCGGCACAATGATGATGTCGAAGCTGGCAGATGGTTCGGGCGGAGGACTCATGGGAGCTCACGGAATCACCGGCATGATTGCCATCATACTCATGATGATTCATGCTGTATGGGCGACAGCCGTTCTGGTGCGCAAAGATGAGAAGGCAATGCATACGTTCCACAGGTTCAGCATTCTGGTATGGGTCATCTGGCTCGTGCCGTTCGTGCTGGGCATGATGATGGGCATGAAATAACGATGAGGATGCAGTGATGGAAAACAGATTCAAACCGGGAGATATAGTACAGCATTTCAAGCGCGGGATGCTGAGCGACGAGGAGCGTGCAGCTAACAAGTATCTGTACGAAATTGTTGGAGTTGCAACCCACAGCGAGACGCGTGAACCCATGATGGTCTACAGACCGCTCTATGACGACAGCGGCATGTACGTGCGTCCGCTCGAAATGTTCCTCAGCGAGGTCGACCACGGGAAATACCCGGATGTAAAGCAAAAGTACAGATTTGAGAAGACGTGCGAGCAGTGAGATGGGAGCGCTTAATTGAGACTTTTTATTGCGATAAATCTTAATGATGAGATGAAGGATGCGCTGATAGACATCCAGGATACCATGAGAAATTATGGTGTGCGCGGCAAGAACACTCCGCCGGAAAACATGCATCTTACGCTTGCATTCATTGGCGAGTACGACGATCCGGAGCGCGTGAAGGAGATCGTTGAGAGCATTGAGATCAGACCGTTTGAGATGACACTCAAAGGCATTGGTGCTTTCAAGGACCTCTGGTGGGCAGGCACTGAGAACAGCGCGCCGCTCATGGCTATAAGCAGGAGGCTCAGGCGCGCGCTTGCTGAGGCGGACATTCCGTTTGACAAAAAGAAGTTCTCGCCGCACATTACGATAATCCGAAGGGCTAGTGGAACGCTTTCAAAAGAGGCTGCGGATGAGATAGCGGAGAGTGAAATCGGCGGAAATGGAAGAGCTTCGATGACTGTTGACCACATTTCGCTGATGCGCTCGGACCGCGGTAAATATGGGATGATATACACTGAACTGTGATCAGATCATGGAAAGAGGGTACAGATATGAGTAGTATCGACATCAGACTAATTGGTATAACTGACCTGGACACCGACTGTATCGTGAATGCTGCGAACAGCGGCCTGGCGATGGGCAGCGGCGTTTGCGGAGCTATATTCCGTGCAGCTGGTCCTCGCGAGATGCAGGCAGCATGCAATAGTATCGGCGGTTGTCCGACAGGCGGAGCAGTGATCACACCAGGCTTTGCGCTTAAAGCGAAGCACGTGATCCATGCAGTAGGACCGATCTGGAAAGGCGGAAAAAGCAACGAGGCGAAAAACCTATACAGCTGCTACATTGAATCGCTCAACAGGGCCAAGGAGGAAGGCTGCCATTCGATCGGATTCCCGCTCATTTCGGCAGGTATTTTCGGATATCCGAAGACTGAGGCCTGGCAGGTAGCAATCAGGGCTTGCCGCGACTGGATCAGCGATAATCCTGATTACGACATGGATGTTGTGTTTGCGGTTCTTGATAAGAAGATTCTTGAGCTTGGCCAGGAGGCAGCCGGCCTGGCCGGAACCGGCTGGTAATAGAGGAAATCAATGACAACTCAAATAAACGGAAAAACCTGTTACATATACGATTGCGGATCATCTGACGTGCTGCTGATACAGCCTGTGGATGATCACGATATAGAAGTGCTCGACAGCGAGGTCGCGGAGATCAGAAGACTTGCGGGAGGCAAGGGATTTACTTTGGCTGCGTTCAAGGTCGACGACTGGAACGCGGATCTTTCACCTTGGGAAGCGCCGCCGGTGTTTGGAAACGAAGGATTTGCCGGAGGAGCTGAAGTCACGCTTAAATATGTCACTGATCAGCTGATACCGGAGCTCACAGGCGGTAAAGATTGGCCGGCTGATCCGAAGTCAGCACCCGCAATTTACATTGGCGGATACTCACTGGCGGGATTCTTTGCTCTGTGGGCGTCGTATCAGACAGATCTGTTCAGAGGAGCAGCGGCGGCATCACCGTCGGTATGGTTCCCGGGCTGGATCGAGTATGCCGAAAGCAACCCAATAAAGACAGATAAGGTATATCTCAGCCTTGGTGACAGGGAGGAAAAAACGCGTAATCCTGTAATGCGTACCGTAGGCGATAACATACGCAAGCAGTTCGAGCTGCTTCAGGCGCACAAGGCTTGCGAAAAATGCACTCTTGAGATGAACCAGGGCAACCACTTCAGGGAGCCGGATATACGTACAGCAAAGGGTTTTGCCTGGCTGCTGAATATATAGGTGGACCCCGTTTTTCAGGGAAGGGGAATCGCGAAGGAACTCCTCGAAAAGTGCATCTCAGAAATGAAGGACCGCGGCATTGCCGGGCTCAATCTTATAACCGAGGCAGAAGGTTTTCTGCCGGAATTCTATGAAAGGTACGGGTTCAGCCGTGAAAACCGGGTGATCCTGATGGGTAAAGAATTATGAGCTACAACATTCCAAAAGATCCCAACATGCTCTACAGCATGATAAACATGATGCTCAGAGACAAGTATGACTCACTCGAGGAGTTTTGCAGTGTCAATGATGCGGACATGGATGAGATAATCGAAAAGCTGAAAGCAGCAGGCTTTGAGTACGATGCTGAGCTGAATCAATTCGGTTAAAAAGAGGAACGAAGTTATGAGCCGAACTGCTGAACGCAGGATGCACAATCAGGTAAGAGGGATATAAGGGACATGAGAATCATCAGAGACGATGCGATGAATGAAAGCAGCCATCTGGCTGTGCTAGAGGTCCGGTATCCGGACAGCGCAGAATGGGACACTGCTGCATTTGAGCAGCTGCGCGACCGTGAGCTCGAGGCCATACGGAAAGAGGGGGAGAATTACGACCGCGAAACCTGGTTCAGGCAGGATCCGTATTTCAGATACTTCCGCAAGTTCAAAAAGACCTATCCTGTCATGATGCAGGTGGAGTCGTTCCTGCTGAAGGGACGGCCGTTCCCGGAGGGGAAATACATCAACGCGGTCGCTTTTCTGACTGAGCTGAAGACCAGGATACTGATGGGAACGCACGATGCGGAGCGGGTTGAAGGCGATATCATCATTTATACTGAAACTGAAAAGGTGACGTTCCCGAGCATCCACGGATCGGAAGGCCACAGTTACCCGGGAGATACTACCGGACGCGATGATGCCGGAGTCATAATCAGCATGATTGCCGGCGCTGACAGCAGAACATGCCTTCAGGAAGACAGCAAACACGTCCTGTATCTCGTATTCGGAACACCTGCTACTTCGGCTGAAGTGCTGGACGAATGCCTTGATCAGGTGGAGTTATACGCAAAGACGCTGGCTCCTTCTGCTGAGATGCAGAGGCATTTCGTATAGCGGGCATCAATCTGGCAGCAGTTGAGTGCGGACTGAAAGGGGACTGAGAATATGACAATCAGACTTGCGACTTTAGAAGACATTGAGGGTGTTAAGGCTCTTCTCAGAAAGTACCACCGCGATACCATATCCGATGAGGACCGCCCGGATGGTTTTGTAACTACTGCAATCACCGACGAACAGCTGACTGAGCTTATCGAAAAGGAGAAGGGTGTCGCGATCATTGCTGAGCCTGTGGAGGGGGAGCCTGACAAAGTGCTTGGCTTCTGTTTTGCGGCTCCGTGGGAGTTCTGGACAGCATGGCCGCTCTTCAGGCACATGATCGACATTATTCCGGACTATGAGTTCGAAGGCAAAAGGCTTGTTGTAAATGAGAGCTATCAGTATGGCCCGATGTGTGTGGACCGGTCTATACGGGGAACGGGAGCTTTCGAAGACCTGTTTTACGCCAGTCTGGCGCAGTTCAGGGACAGATTCCCGCTGATGCTCACTTTCGTGAACCAGATCAACAAGAGATCTGAGAACGCGCATAATAACAAGGCTCATATGGAGACGATCGGGACCTTTGATTTCGGTGATAATCACTATTTTTTGATGGGTATCCGTACTGATGCGGCCGATTCATATATAAGAAAGTGCATTGTTTAGTGTTATGAAATATGCTGTCGCATATATAATTATTGTAAATATACTGGCGTTCTGCCTGTACGGCGTCGATAAATCGGCCGCAATCAGGCAAAAACAGCGCATTCCGAACCGCGTGCTGCTCCTGATGGCAGCTTTTGGCGGTTCGCTGGGGGCTCTGGCAGGCATGTATACCTTCAGACATAAAACGAAAAAGTGGTATTATACTATTACAGTACCTGTGCTTCTGGTCATCCAGATTGTTGCAGCTGTATTGCTGCTCAGCTCCTGCTGATATACTGCCGCAGCGGCAACCGCAGCAGGGAGGCATCAAAGAAACTTGCAGATATCGGCTATACGAATGTGTATGAATTCGGTGGCATCAACACCTGGGAAGGTGAGATCGTGACCGGCGAATAATTTTGTCAGAATGAGGAGATACAAAGATAATGACAGGTAAGTTTTGCAGGGAGTGCGGTACAAAGCTCGTGCCGAAAGAGCTGAAAAATGAAGGGATAGTGCCTTATTGTCCGTCATGCGGTCAGTACCGGTTCCCTCAGTATAATGTAGCAGTTATAATGATCGTTGTTAACGAATCTACTGACGAGATACTGCTTATACAGCAATATGGCAGGCCGTCATACATCCTGGTTGCTGGATATGTGACAAGAGGAGAGTCGCTCGAAGATGCCTGCAGGCGGGAGATACGTGAAGAGACCGGCATGACAGTCTCGCACATGAAGTTCAACCGCACGGAGTTCTTTGAAAAGTCAGACTCCCTGATGTGCAATTTCACGATATTCGTAAAGGATGCGTCGGAGATGCATGCTAACTATGAAATTGATAAATATGCGTGGTTCACGCGCGATGAAGCACGGGCAAACATCCGCCCGAACAGTCTGGCGGAGAAATTCCTTGTTGCGTATTTAGACGAGGCTTAGAAGGAGGCAAACTATGAGCAAAGTAAATGATTTTCTGACAGAAGCAGGCGTATTCTATCTGGCAACCGTCGATGGTGACCAGCCAAAGGTAAGACCGCTCGGAGCTCATCTCGAGATGGACGGCAAGGTACTTTTCGGCGTAGGTGATTTTAAAGACGTATATAAGCAGCTCGTTGCAAATCCTAAGGTAGAGATCGCATGTGCAAAGCCTGACGGACACTGGCTCCGCTACACTGGTAAGGCAGTATTCGAAACAGATCCGAAGTATGCTGAGGCGAACCTCGAGGCAATGCCTATGCTGAGAAAGATCTATAACGACGAGACCGGAAACAAGCTGATGATGTTCCACCTTGAGGATGCAACTGCTGTTGACATTCCGATGATGGGACCTGGTGAGGACCTGCTGAAATAATGCGGAGGATTTTCTGAAATGAGAAAGATTCTTGTAGTAGTAGACATGCAGAACGACTTCATAGACGGAGCGCTCGGCACGCCTGAGGCAGTTGCAATCGTCGAAAATGTGAAGGCAAGGATTCGCGAGTATGATCCTGCGGATGTTTTCGTGACGATGGATACACATACGCCGGACTATCTTGAGACGCAGGAGGGCAGGAACCTCCCTGTGGAGCACTGCATCAAAGGCACGAAAGGCTGGCAGATCAGAAGCGACATAGCCGCGCTGCTGCCTGACTGGCATGTTTATGAGAAGCCGACATTCGGAAGCGTAGCGCTTGCAAAGGACATTGCGGAGATCGCTGCGAATGAAGATATTGAGATCGAAGTGCTGGGGCTCTGTACGGATATCTGCGTGGTATCCAACGCGCTCATGCTGAAGGCTTACATGCCTGAGGTAAAGATTTCAGTCGATCCGTCATGCTGCGCAGGAGTTACACCTGAGTCGCACGAGGCGGCGCTTAAAACTATGCAGATGTGTCAGGTCGGAGTGCAGACTGAATAAAAAGGGTAAACTGGATACGTAATAATAAAGGAGACGGATATGAAAACATTAGTTGCTTATTTCTCGGCAAGCGGCAATACCGCATCACTCGCAAAGAGAGTGGCTCAGGCTGCAAAGGCTGATCTGTTTGAGATAAAGCCTGTTGAACCTTATACCGATGCAGACCTCAGGTGGACCAATCCGCTGGCGAGATGCAATAAAGAGAAGCTCGGTAAAAAGGATGTGCCGATCGCGGACACTGTAAAAAACTTTGAGGAATATGATCTGGTGTTTATCGGATTCCCGGTATGGTACTATACTGCTCCTAATATCATCGAGACCTTCGTAAAGAGCTATGACTTCAGCGGCAAGAAGGTGGCGCTGTTCGCAACATCCGGAGGAAGCGATATAAAGAAAGCTCCGGCAAAGCTGCAGCCGCTAATGAAGGGTGAGATCATTGACGCGAAGCTGTTCGCACCTGATCAGAGCTATTCTGATATCAACGTGTGGGCAAGCAAGCTGAAATAGCGGGGAAAAAATGCTGTATATAATCCGACACGGAAAAACTGATATGAATGCGAAGATGCTCATGCAGGGCAGGAGCAACCATCCTCTCAATGAGACTGGTTTTGCGCAGGCTGAAGAAGCTGCAGGGCGCTTTGCTGACATGGGCGTAAAGATCGATAAAGTATATACCAGTCCGCTCATAAGAGCCGTGCAGACTGCAGAGAAGATAGCACCGGATGCGGAGCTTACGGTGGATGAGAGGCTGATAGAGATGGATTACGGTCCGTATGAGGGCATGGACCTCAGAAATCCGGCACCGGAAGTCATCAGCTTTTTCATGGATTTCGTAAACGTACCGGCACCGGAAGGCATGGAACCTCTGCCTGATATAGTTGAAAGGCTTGGCGAATTCCTTGAGGATATAGTCAGTGAGGCAGAGGAAAAGAACATCCTTATATCGACTCATGCCATAGCGATGAAGGGTGCTCTTGAATACCTTACGCCGGAATCAAAAGGCAGTTACTGGGCAAAAAACATAGGAAATTGTGACATCTATGCATCGGAGGTAAAGAACGGAAAGTTCTCCGTTCCGGTTTGCATTGAAGACGGAAAGAACCGCTGGGAAGGTGCAGAATAATCGTATGGAATACAGAAAACTTGGAAATACCGGACTTGAAGTTAGTGTTATAGCGCTCGGATGCGAGGCGTTCGTAGAAGACAACAGCAATGCGAAGTCGTTCCTCGACATGGCAGAGAAGGCGGGGGTCAATTACTTTGACCTGTTTTCACCTGATCCTGCCGCGAGGTCCGCGCTTGGCGAGGCACTGAAGGGCAGAAGGGAAAAGTTCATCATACAGTCGCATATTTCTTCCGTGTGGAAGAACGGACAGTATGAGAGAAGCCGCAATCTTGATGATGTCAGGGCTGCATTCGAGGACTCACTGGAGAGACTTGGTACTGACTATATCGACGTAGGTATGATCCATTACTGCGACGCTGACAGCGACTGGCAGACAATAAAGGACAACGGCATCGTCGAATACGCAAAGCAGCTGAAGGCTGAAGGAAAGATCCATCACATAGGCCTTTCGTCGCACAATCCTAAGGTCGCAATCAAGGCGATAGAAGAGGGCGATATTGAAGTGCTGATGTTCAGCATAAACCCGGTCTACGACATGCTGCCTGGTACGGAGGTCGTGGATGACCTCTGGGCAGACGAGGTCTATGAAGGTGGATTCGTCAACATGGATCCTGAGCGTCAGAGACTGTATGAGCTCTGCGAAAGCAAGGGCGTCGGCATCACTGTCATGAAGGCGTTCGCCGGAGGTGACCTGCTGACTGCGGAAATGTCTCCTGCGGGAGCAGCGCTTACTCCGGTGCAGTGCATAAGCTACTGCCTGTCGAGGCCTGCTGTGGCTACTGTCTGCTCAGGTGCCAGAAACGATGAACAGCTGGCTGAAAGCATCGCTTACTGCGAGGCGACAGAAGCTGAGCGCGACTACGCTGAGGCATTTGCTGCCTTCCCGAAGGTGAGCTGGAGCGGTCACTGCATGTACTGCACTCACTGTCATCCGTGCCCGGCTGAGATAGACATCGCTTTCGTCACAAAGCTGCTCAATCTCGTCATAGCCCACAATGAATCAAACGGTATAAAGGAGGGGACAGAAGGTTTCCGCGTTCCGGATACCGAGAGGATGCACTACGAAGTGCTTGAGAAGCACGCAGGTGACTGTCTGCAGTGCGGAATGTGCGAGACAAGATGCCCGTTTGATGTTAAGATACGTGAAAACATGAAACACGCTGAAAAGGTATTCGGATTATGAAGCAATATATAGTTGACGCATTCACCGATAAGCCGTTTGCAGGGAACCCTGCGGCAGTATGTGTAATGGACAGATGGCCGTCGGAAGCTTCGATGATGAAGCTGGCGATGGAGAACAATCTGTCGGAGACTGCGTTCATCGTGAAAGAGGATGAAGGATATCATCTGCGATGGTTCACACCTGGGAGTGAGATAGAACTTTGCGGACATGCTACTCTTGCTTCAGCGTATGTGATACTTAATTTCGTTGAACCGGAGAGCTCATCGGTAAGCTTCAATACTATGAGCGGTGTTCTTACGGTGAAACGTAAGGGTGATCTCTATGAGATGGATTTCCCTACATATGATCTGAAAGAGATCCCTGTCACTGACGACATGGAGAAGGCCTTCGGCGTACGTCCGGTTAAGGCGGTGCTTGGGCTCGACCTCGTCTGTGTCTTTGATAATGAAGATCAGGTAAGGAACATGCAGCCTGATCAGGGCATGCTCATGAAGATAGAAGGACGCCTGCAGAACGCGACTGCAGCAGGAAGCGAAGTGGACTGTGTGTCGAGAAGCTTCGCACCAAAGGTAGCAATCGCTGAAGATCCTGTATGCGGGTCAGCGCACTGTCAGATAGCAGATTACTGGTCGCAGGTAATTGGAAAGAAGGAGATACTGGCTTATCAGGCTTCGAAGCGCGGCGGATATCTGTACTGCGAACTGAAAGATAACGGCAGGATCGCAATAAGCGGCAAAGCTGCGCTCGTAGCGATATCCGAGATAATGGCTGAACTGTAGGTCCACGGAGATTAAAGATGAGAGATCTTGAAAAGAAGACTTGCCGCATAGGGCTGGTGCAGGCCGAGCCTGTGCTGTTCGATAAAAAGGCGAGTCTTGAAAAGGCATTGGCTTATATTGATGAGGCTGCGGAAAACGGGGCAGAGCTCATCGTTTTTCCTGAGCTTTTCATACCGGGATATCCGGTCGGCATGAACTTCGGATTCAGTGTCGGCAAAAGGTCTGAGCCGGGAAGGGAAGACTGGAAGCGCTATTACGATGCTTCTGTAGTTTTAGGCGGAGACGAATTCAGACTGCTTGCTGAGGCGGCAAGGAAGACAGGAGCTTTCATAAGCATCGGCTTCTCGGAACGTGATGCTGTTGGCGGTACGCTGTACAACAGCAATGCCATCTTTGAGCCTGACGGGTCATACAAGGTGCACCGCAAGCTCAAACCTACTGGTTCAGAGAGACTAGTCTGGGGCGATGCCGACAGGCATTACTTCCCGGTCACCGAAACACCATGGGGACCGGTCGGCAGTCTCATATGCTGGGAGAGCTATATGCCTCTGGCGAGGGTGGCGCTTTATCAGAAGGGGATAACTATTTACATTTCGCCTAATACAAACGATAATCCTGAATGGCAGGCAACGATACAGCATATTGCTATCGAAGGCAAATGCTACTTTGTCAACGCGGACATGATAATCCGCAAGGATTCGTATCCGGATGACCTGAGAGCGGAAGAGATAAAGGAGCTGCCTTATTGGGTCTGCCGCGGAGGAAGCTGTATAATCGATCCGTTCGGACATTACGTGACTGATCCGGTCTGGGACAAGGAGACGGTCATATATGCAGAACTCGACATGGAGCTGCCGGCTTCGTGCAAAATGGAACACGACGCAGTCGGGCATTATGCAAGGCCTGACGTGCTGAAGCTGGTGGTAGAAGATAAATAAAACAGTGAGGAATAATGAAATGATCACAGGAAAACAGAGAAGTGAACTGAAGAAGCTTGCTCAGGATCTTAAGCCGACTGTCATGATAGGCAAGGAGGATATCACCCCGACTGTCATTTCGGCGATTGATGATTACCTGAACGCGCATGAGCTTGTCAAAGTGCAGATCCAGGAGGGCTCCCTGATGGAGCCTAAGGATGCTGCAAATGCTTTAGCTGAAGAGCTAGGCGCTGAATTCGTACAGGCAATCGGCAGAAGATTTGTTCTGTACAGACAGGCAGCGGATCCGGACAAGAGAAAGATATTTATATAGAAAAGGGGGATGCGGCTATGAGATTCAGGATGATACATGAGAACTTCAATGTGAGCGACCTTGATGTGTCGCTCGCTTTCTATGAGAAGGCTCTTGGCCTGAAGGAGGTCAGAAGGAAGCCGGCCAAAGACGGATCGCACATTCTGGTCTATCTTGCTAATGAAGAGACTGATTTTGAACTGGAACTCACATGGCTCAGAGATCATCCGCAGAAGTACAATCTTGGCGAGGAGGAATTCCACCTTGCGTTCAGAACGGACGACTTTGATGCGGCGCACGCGCTTCATGAGAGCATGGGCTGCATAGCCTTCGAAAATCACGATATGGGCATATACTTCATAACAGATCCGGACGGTTACTGGCTGGAGATACTGCCGACGAGAGACTAGGAAAAAAGGGGCTTTAAGATGAAGTGGAGCGGTAAAGGCATAGGCTGGCTGATAGCCGGCTTACTGATATGTGCAACAGCCTTTCCGGGTAACGGAATCGCAGATGTCATGAGCACTATAGCAATAGGGCTTGTGTTTATTTTGATCTTTCTGATGAAGCAGAGGTTTCAGCCACGTGGATTAGGCTGGTTTATTGCGGGAGGGATTCTTATCGCTTTCGCTGTGGATTGTTTCTTCGATCAGCTCGGAGCATTCTTTTCAAAGGACGGTGGGGCTGATTCCGGCCTCCTGTCTGACATGTTCATTTCGCTTATCATAGCCGGCGGTTTCATGTACTTGTTCTATCGCAGAAACAGGGGGACGCTGGAGGATGTTGCCAACGGGGCGGAATACGTCGAAGAAAGCGAGTTTCCGTATCAGGAAGAAGTCTTCAAAGAGGAAACTGTTACGGTGGAAACTGAACAGACAGTAATTACACCGGAAGAAGAAACGAAAGTTGAAGTTGAAGTCTCAGACGGTAAGTGATGAAGAAGCTTAACTGGATAGAGATAACAAGTTTATATATAGGCATAATAATGGGCGCGGGATTCGCGTCGGGCAGGGAGTGCTGGCAGTTCTTCGGCGTATTCGGAACCAAAGGATACGCGGGAGCTGCGGCGAGCACGGTCTGCTTTGTGCTTCTGGCGTGCATGCTTACATATATCGCACGCAGCAAGGGCACAGCAGACCTGGGCCGGCTCATCTGCCCGGTGGAGAGCCGGCCGGCCTATGAGATCATAGGCTGGGTGCTCGCCGCCATCTATTATTCCATGATAATCGCCATGACTGCTGCAGGAGGTTCTCTTCTTAACCAGCAGTTCGGCATCAACAAAGCCGTCGGCGGCATCATAATAGCTATCCTGTGCATCTTCACGGTTCTTGGCGATTTTGAGCGTGTATCAAAGATATTCAGACTGATGATACCGGTCCTGTTTGTAATAGGCATCGCTACGATCCTGCTGACGATCAGGGCGGACTTCAGTCAGAGCGGGCCTACAGAAGGGTATACTCCGGGACGCATGTCGCCTAACTGGCCGGTTTCAGCTCTGGTATTCATGGCATACAATACAACAGGCATGATAGCGATGTCCGGCAATTCCGCCATGAACGCAAAAGACGCAAAGAACGCATACGCAGGCGCTGTTTCAGGCACACTCTGCCTCGGCGCTCTCACCATACTGCTCCTCAGAGCACTTCTGACCGATATGGCGTTCAGCTCGGAACTCGACCTGCCAATGCTCGGATTTGCAGGCAGGCTCTCACCGGTTCTGAGCATCATCTACGCCGTGATCCTTTACGGAGCAGTGTATTCGACAGGAGCCAGCACGTACTATGGTTTCAGCACCAAACTCAGGCCGGGCAGGTACAAGAAGTGGATAATCATAGGCGGAGCGCTTGCAGGATTCCTGCTGGGGCTCACAGGATTCAAGAAACTGGTCGAATTCCTTTATCCTGCACAGGGATATATCGGGATCGTATTCATACTGCTGATAATCATCAATTTCTGCAGGGAGCTTGCAAAACCATCTGCAGAGAAAACGGAGAAATAAGATGAACAATGACACCAGGCATACTCTTGAGGCTCTGAAAAGAGGCGAGATAAGTGTTGATGAAGCGCTGACACGCATCAAGACGGAACCATTCGAGGATATCGGATATTCGATGGTTGACCTGCACAGAAAAGTGATGCAGGGCGCACCGGAGGTCATATACGGCGAGAGTAAAACTGCGGAACAGATCGCCGGCATCGTTGACGTGATGGTTGAGAGGGGACAGGAACCCATACTCGTGACCAGAATAGACGCAGCGAAGGCCGAAGTCCTTGCCGCGCGACACAAAATTATTTACAGCAAAGAGGCCCGCATCGCAGTCATAGGCGATAAGCCGGAACCTGATGGCATCGGTCCGATCGTCATCGCTACGGGCGGCACGAGTGACATCCCTATAGCAGAAGAGGCCGCAATCACTGCTGAGACACTCGGTAACGAGGTGGTTCGTCTTTATGATGTCGGAGTAGCGGGCATACACAGACTGCTTGCTCACAAGGAGTACATAACACAGGCATCAGTTATTATCGCCATCGCGGGCATGGAAGGTGCCCTGGCAAGTGTAGTCGGCGGTCTGGCTGACTGTCCGGTCATCGCTGTTCCTACGAGCGTAGGTTATGGCGCGGCATTCGGAGGACTTTCAGCACTGCTTTCCATGCTGAATTCCTGCGCGAGCGGAGTAGCCTGCGTAAACATAGATAATGGATTCGGTGCTGGCTACATAGCAAGTCAGATAAACCACATGGAGGCAAAGAAATGAAGCTGATGTACATAGACTGCAGCATGGGCGCAGCAGGCGACATGCTTACAGCAGCTCTCCTTGAGCTTCTGGAAACAGACGCACGTGCATCGTTCGTTGAGGAGTTCAACGGACTTGGCCTTCCGGGCGTTGTGATGGAAACAGAGCCTTCAGTCAAATGCGGCGTACAGGGCACTCACGTGCATATAAAGGTCCATGGTGCCGAGGAAGACGAACATCTGCATGACCACCACCACGATCACCACCATGATCACCACCATGATCACCCGCACCGTGCTCATGAGCATCATGAGCATGCTCACGATGGTGAACCGCACACACATTCCCATAACGGAGTCGCAGAAATCAGACATATTGTGAAAGACCACCTGGATCTTCCGGAGAATATAAGAGAAGACGTCCTCGCGGTTTATGATATCATCGCCGATGCGGAGAGCAGGGCTCATGGCGTTCCGGTTACTGAGGTTCACTTCCACGAGGTGGGCACAATGGATGCGATAGCCGATGTGACAGCCGTATGCATGCTCATCGACCGCATCAAACCACAGAAGATCGCAGCGTCGCATGTTAATGTTGGCGGCGGAACTGTTAAATGTGCGCATGGCATACTGCCGGTACCGGCTCCTGCGACTGCAAACATACTCGAGGGCATTCCTTCATATTCAGGGGATATCAGGAGCGAACTCTGCACGCCGACCGGTGCAGCTCTCCTCAGACACTTTGCAGAAGAGTTCGGGGACATGCCTCAGATGCATGTGGAGCGATGCGGATTCGGTATGGGTACCAAGGACTTTGAACGTGCAAACTGCGTTAAGATCGTTCTTGGAGAAACTGACTGATCAGTGCCCGGGATTTAATTCAGGGTTGACTATTTGACGATTGGCATTGACCGCAAAGATAGCGGAGGAATATAATTGATGCGTAAAATAATACCCGTAGGCCTTACGGCCGCATAAGGAGAAAAGAGGTGCATAATGGGATTATTTGATAAGTTCAAAAACAAAGAAGCAGAAGTAAAGAAAGAAGCTGAAGCTAAGACAGCTGAGGTCAAGAAGGAAGCTGAAGAAGCAGCAGCAAAGCTGAAGGCTGCTGAGGCTAAGGCAAGAGAAGAAGCATTCAACAAGAGAAACGAAGCTGTAAAGGCAGCTCAGCAGGAGAAGATCGCCGCAGAGCAGAAGGTTGCAGAGGCTAAGGCTGCTGCAGAGCAGAAAGTTGCAGAGGCAAAAGAGGCTGCAAAGAAGGAAGCAAACAAGGTATTCAAGCTCGCAGTAGACGGAGATTTCGGACCTAAGTCGATCAAGACTGTACAGCACCTTCTTGGCTGCAAAGAGGATGGCATCTGCGGAACAGAGACGATCAAGGCTATCCAGAAGCTGGTTGGCGCAGATCAGGACGGAGTCTGGGGAACACAGACATCCAAGGCTCTTCAGAAATTCCTCGGTGTAACTGTTGACGGAGTTGCAGGCCCTGAAACATTCAAGGCATTCCAGAAATGGGCAAACAAGGAGCTCGGCTTCTAAACCATAAATGAATAAAATGATAAAATGGTCCCTGCGTTTCCGCAGGGACTTTTTTAGCTTAATGGGCTGTGATAGAATACGTAAGATGCTTAATGACGGACGCTGATCAGCGTTGAAGAATAAGAGGTGAAAGACATTTCAAGAGTAGTAGTTGGGCTGTCGGGCGGAGTTGACAGCGCGGTAGCTGCATATTTGCTTAAAGAACAGGGCTATCAGGTAATAGGAGTAACGCTAAGGACCTGGGAAGCCGAAAGCGGTGCATACAGCCGCTGCTGTGAGATAAGCGACGCCAGAAAGGTGGCCGCTCAGCTTGAGATACCGTTTTATAATATAAACAGTCTTCCGGAGTTCAGAGAGCATGTTACGGGGCCGTTTGTTGAAGCGTACATAAAAGGACTGACACCAAACCCATGTGTAGCCTGCAACAGGTATATCAAGTGGGAGAGACTGCTCGCATTTGCTGATGAGATCAATGCCGAATATGTGGCAACAGGTCATTATGCGCGTATCGAAAAGGCAGAAAACGGCAGGTTTACGGTGAAGCAGGCAGCATCATCAGCAAAGGATCAGACATATATGCTGTACCAGCTTACTCAGGAGCAGCTTGCGCGTACGCTGATGCCGCTTGCAGACCTTACCAAGGATGAAGTCAGGAAGATAGCGAATGACGCCGGACTGGCTGTAGCGGGCAAGAAGGATTCGCAGGAGATCTGCTTTGTTCTGGACGGGGGATATGCAGAGTATATTGACTCCTATGTCGAAGGAAAGCTTCCTCCTCCGGGTAATTTTGTCGATGAGAACGGCAATATACTTGGACGTCACAAGGGCATAGTGCATTACACCGTAGGCCAGAGAAAGGGCCTCGGACTTGCGCTCGGCTATCCTGCATATGTAAAGTGTATCGATCCTGAAAACAATACAGTGGTGATCGGAGATCTCGAATCAGTGCATCGAAGCCGCATTCTGTGCCGGGAAGTCAATTTTATGTCAGTTGAAGACATAAAAACCGGCGAAAAAATACGTGCTTTTGTGAAAATAAGATATCATCACGCTGCAGCACCGGCGGTGCTCGAACGTGTTGACGATAATACAATATCCGCTGTATTTGACGAGCCGGTCAAAGCTCCGGCACCCGGTCAGTCAGCAGTCTTCTATGACAGCGAAAATCGCGTAATCGGCGGAGGCATAATACAGCAATATCAGTAAAAACGGAGGTTACTATGGATATATACGATATATACGATGAAATCGATCTGAGTGGATGCCCTTTCTGTGGCGGAGCAGGTTTTCTTGATGACGGAAATGGCTGGTGCTGGACAGTAACATGCATGGACTGCGGTTCGCAGACAGGCGAATTCGCTTACAGCAATCCTGAGGAGAGGGCGGCAGCAGCCCGCAGGGCGGCTTATGTCTGGAATATAGGCAAAGTTATCAGAAGTGACCTTGGTGAATAGAGTTTTTATTTATTTTATTTGGCTCTTTTCATTGTGAAGTGAGTAATATAATGGTAAAATCAAACCGTAAATGTGCCTAATACGGGGCGCACTTAACAACGGAGATTAATATGTTGTTTAAACTAGCGGTCGGAAGATCGCAGCGGATCTAAATGATCCAGAGGAGGATTTACTAATGAAAGTAGCTATTAACGGATTTGGACGTATCGGAAGACTCGCATTCAGAAAGATCTATACTGACAAGGACATTGACATCGTAGCAATCAATGACCTTACAAGCCCTAAGATGCTGGCACATCTGCTCAAGTATGACAGCGTTCAGAAGAGATTTGACGCTGCAGTAGAAGCAGCTGAGGACGGCATCGTAGTAGACGGCAAGTTCATCAAGATCTATGCTGAGGCAGATGCATCCAAGCTCCCTTGGGGCGATCTCGATGTTGATATCGTTCTCGAGTGCACAGGATTCTACACATCGAAGGCTAAGAGCCAGGCTCACCTTGATGCCGGCGCTAAGAAGGTTCTCATTTCGGCTCCTGCAGGCAACGATCTTCCAACAATCGTATTCGGAACAAATGATGACATCCTGACAAAAGAGGATACAATCGTTTCCGGAGCTTCCTGCACAACAAACTGCCTTGCTCCAATGACAAAGGCACTCAATGATTACAAGCCAATCCAGACTGGATTCATGACAACCATCCACGCTTACACAGGTGACCAGATGATCCTCGACGGACCACAGAGAAAGGGCGACCTCAGAAGAGCAAGAGCTGGTGCTGTAAACATCGTTCCTAACAGCACAGGCGCTGCTAAGGCTATCGGTCTGGTTATCCCTGAACTCGCTGGCAAGCTGACAGGAAACGCTATGAGAGTTCCTGTTCCATCAGGCTCCATCACAATCCTCGATGCTATCGTAAAGGACGACACAGACTCCGTATCGGTAGAAGCAATCAATGCAGCTATGAAGGCAGCAGTTACAGATTCCTTCGGATACACAGAGGATGAGATCGTTTCGAGCGACATCATCGGAATGAGCTATGGTTCACTCTTCGATGCAACTCAGACAGTAGTAATGCAGTGCGCTGAGCACCTCTTCGAGGTAAGAGTAACATCGTGGTACGACAACGAGATGAGCTATGTAAGCCAGCTCGTAAGAACCCTGAAGCACATGGTAGAACTCGGCTAATTAATCACCGACACATAAGAAAACTCCGGTTTACAATACCGGAGTTTTCTTATGCCGAAAATGTGGTATCATTAGCGGTGGAAGAATCGTCCGAAACGAGAGGTAAAAACATGTATTACAGCGAAACTGAAGCAAGAAAGCTCGTTATCGAAGCAGGACTCAGGCTTCTCGAAAACAAGCTTATAGCCCGTACCTGGGGCAACATCAGTGCGAGGATCAGTAAAAATGAGTTCATCATAACTCCGAGCGGCAGAGCCTATGACAGACTGACGCCGGCTGATCTCGTCAAGGTAAGGGTGAGCGACTGCTCGTACACGGGCAATGTGAAGCCTAGCAGTGAGAAAGGCGTTCACGCTGCTGCATATGCTCTAAGAAGCAATGTGGGATTCATCATCCACACTCATCAGTACTACGCATCAGCGGTCGCTGCCGAGTGCAGGAGCATCAGAACGGCTCCATGCGCAGCATATGCTCTTCCGGGTACTACAAAGCTCAGAAGGTATGTCGCAGACTGCGTCAGAAACAATCCTTACGAGAATGCATTCCTTATGGCAAGGCACGGAACACTTTTACTTGGCTCAGACATGGAGGAGGCGTTTGCCAGGGCAGAGGAGCTGGAGAACAGATGCAGGGAAATCGTTGAGGCAAGAGTGAATCCTCACGCCGCTGAAGCATACAACACATTCGACGCATCGAAGATCAATATCAGGGCGCTTCCATTTGTTAAGATCGTAAACGATCCATACATAATGAAGTGCTGTGAAAAGGGCAGGACTGTAGGTTCATATATCGATGACTTTGCACAGATCGTAGGCCCGGACATGCAGGTAATTGACTGCGATGAATGGGCTGCTGAGAGAGTGCTTCTGGGCTATTCAACTAACAGGGCCGCAAAGGGATTAATAGGAAAAATGCCTATGACCGGAGCTCTCGACCTCATGGGCGGTCAGCAGCCGGCTCTGAATTCCGCCATAGGACGCAACGCAGTACTGGTAAAGGGCGTCGGAGCTGTCTGTGCAGGCAAGACCAGGTCGGATGCTGAGGCGATCGCCATGATTGTCAGCAAGAACTGTGCCGCGGCATGTTACACCAAATACGCCAGACCGCTCGGAAGCATAGATGCCAGACTCCAGCGGTACATTTATCTCTCAAAGTACTCAAAACAGATGGAAGCATAGGTAAAGAAGAATAATGAAAAAGAAGGAAGTCATCAGGGCGATAAAGTTCGCCCTGATTTCCGCATCAGCGGGCATAATCGAGATAGGACTGTTTACGGTCCTGAATGAATTCACCGGCCTCAGATACTGGCCGTGCTATCTGATAGCACTTATCGCATCAGTTCTGTGGAATTTTACCATCAACAGGCGCTACACCTTCAAGTCGACAAAGAATGTTCCGCGCGCAATGGCGATGGTATTTGCATTCTATCTGGTGTTTACTCCTGCAACTACAATACTCGGCGATTACCTTGCTGAGACGGCAGGCTGGAACGAATACCTGGTTACAGGCCTTAACATGGCGCTCAACCTGACGCTTGAGTATCTGTACGATACATTCATAGTTTACAGGGGAGACATGGATAACAACGATATCGCCAGGAAAGATGCAGAGAAAGAGAACCGCAGGGCATAACCCGGGAGGGCCAATGAGCTTACTGAAATACGTAGACAGAAAGAATACGGACTGTGCAAAGTGGGACGGTCTGGAGCACACGTTCAGCAGGGGAGATCTGCTTGCGATGTGGGTCGCCGACATGGACATCAAGGTGCCTGAATGCGTGAGCGATGCACTCAAAAATTACATCGACATGGGCGCGTTCGGCTATTATGTGCCGCCGGCAGGCTACTATGATGCTTTCATAAACTGGGAACGCAGGTATCATGGATACGAACTGAAACGCGAGTGGATGAGATTTGCTCCCGGAGTCGTGCCTGCCTTCAACTGGCTGGTTCAGATACTGGCAGCAGAAGGAGAGTCTGTAGCGGTTATGCAGCCTGTGTACTATCCGTTCATGAAGGCCGTTGAAAACAATGGAAGGCGCCTTGTGAACTGCCCGCTGCTTCGTGGTGAGTCCGGATATTCGATGGACTATGAAGGTTTCGAGGAAACGATAGTCCGCGAAGACGTGAAGGCTTTCATTTTCTGTTCGCCGCACAATCCTGTAGGACGTGTCTGGAAGAAAGAAGAAATAAGGCGGGTAATGGATATCTGCAGCAGGCATCATGTGTACGTTATCTCAGACGAGATCCATCATGATCTGATCATGAGCGGACATGAGCATGTTCCTTCAGCAACAGCCGGAGAATCGGCTGGAGCATACGATGATATACTGGTCACTCTGACTGCAGCGACAAAGACGTTCAATCTGGCAGCTGTTCAGAACTCGATAGTCATAATTCCGGATAAGAAGATCCGCTCCATGTGGGACAAGTTTACCGAGGGCATCCGCATTACAGGCGGTAACTCATTTGGGTACGTAGCCGTCCGTGCTGCGTATGAGGAAGGCCGTCCATGGCTCGAGGAGCTTCTCGCACTTATAGAAGGAAATTACAGATACCTGCGCAGCAGGCTCGAGGAAGCATTGCCTGGTGTGAAAGTTGCCGATCTTGAGGGCACTTATCTGATGTGGATCGACCTAAGCTCCTGCATGGACAGAATAGTTGCTGAAGCCGCCGGCTCCTCTTCACTGGATCCGGATGCTGAGGATGCAGCTGTGAACGCCATGCAGTATTTTATGGAAGATGTGTGCGGTATTGCCGGTGACTATGGTGCATGGTTCGGAGGCGATGAATACGCAGGATGCATAAGACTGAACATGGCAACATGCCGTGAGAATATAGAACAGGCGGCGGACAGGATCATAGATGCGCTGAAGAAATAAGGACATCACAAAGCCCGGGCACATGCCCGGGCTGATTTAGTTTTTGTTCAGTTATCACTCGCAGATCTCGGTAAGTGCCCTGATGGCTGCGTCAACATCATCCTCAGTATTGAAATTGCCGAAGCTGAAACGGATCGTGCCTGTAGGGTAGGTGCCAAGAGTCTTGTGAGCATTAGGCGCGCAGTGCAGGCCGACTCTGGTCTCTATTCCATACTCAAAGTCAAGTCTGAAAGCTGCATCAGCGCAGTCCACATCGGTCGTCTGTACGGATACGACTCCGGTACGGCCTTCGATGCCTTTGAGGCCGATAATCTTAAGCTTGCCGGCTTCTTCAAGAGGGATAAGCCCGTCAATGAATCTTTTGGTAAGCCCCAGCTCGTGTGCAGCGATGGCATCGAGTCCCTTTTCCTTTATCCATTTAAGGCCTGCGTTCAGTCCGACTATTCCCGGAATGTTCATGGTGCCAGGTTCGAATCTGTCCGGCATGAAATCCGGGATCTCTTCGGTGTGGCTTATGGAGCCCGTTCCGCCGGAGAGGAGAGGGTCGATAAGGCTTATCATGCCCTCATCAAGAATGAATCCGCCGATTCCCTGTGGCCCCAGAAGGGACTTGTGGCCGGTGAAGCAGAGAGCGTCGATATGCATCTCTTTCATGTTGATAGGTATGATGCCTGCACTCTGTGCTGAATCTACGATGAACTTCAGACCGTGCTTCCTGCAGATCTCGCCGACTTCTTTGAGAGGATTGACCGTTCCGACAAGGTTGCTTGCGTGTGTCATCACGATTGCAACTGTGTTGTCTTTGATCATGCCTTCGACAGCATCAAGTACGAGCTCACCGCATTCAGTACCCGGGATCCTGTCAAATTCTACGCCTTTCTTCTGAAGCTGCACGAGCGGCCTCATTACGGCGTTATGCTCCATCGATGAGCAAAGGATGTGATCGCCCGGCTTGAGAAGACCTTTGAGAACAACGTTCAGTGACTCGGTGACGTTCTTCGTGAAAACCACATTCTTGCAGTCTGAACCGCCGAACATCTCCATGAGCATCTCACGTGTCTCATAGACAGTACCTTCGAGATCGTATGCCACCTGATAACCTCCGCGGTTGATGTTGGCACCGATGCTGGTCATATATTCGTAAACAGCGTCCGCAACTTCTTTCGGTTTAGGATAAGAAGTTGCACCGTTATCCAGATAGATTTTTTCCATTTGTCAAACCTCACAGATAATTACTCCAGAAGAACAATTACAACCATTTACATTATAATACAAGTCATCCTGATAATGTGTATTTATAAGGGGCATTGATAATCTCAATAATATAGCAAAACCAACGCCTTGCACTTTTTTTAGAGTAATTGATAAGTAATAGATTTATTGAAACTGCGGTATTCATATTCTATAATGATATCAGTGAAAATACGGCTTTGCCGCAAGGTAGATATCATTGATCTACGGAGGCTAGGCTCCTCCGATAGAATGATATCAGTGAAAATACGGCTTTGCCGCAACAACCGGAAGATAAATCGCGAAATCAGGAGACGAATCGATTTATGGATTTTAGCAAATATAAACGCGTACATTGCCTGGGAATAGGCGGTATTGGTCTGTCTGCCGTTGCTGAGATACTCCGTGACAGAGGGTATATTGTCAGCGGTACTGACATTCATCCGTCCAAAGTTACCAGGCATCTTGAATATCTGGGGATAAAGGTATTCACAGAGCACAAACCTGAGAACGTCGAGGACGTGGATGCCATCGTTTATTCAGCGGCAGTTTCTGATGAGAACCCTGAGGTAATAAGGGCAAAAGAGCTTGGCATACCTCTGTTTTCAAGAGCTCAGGTGCTTGGCATGATCATGGATGACTACGAGAATTCGGTAGCGATCTGCGGAACGCACGGCAAAACTACCGTTACTTCGATGACATCACTCATACTCAGAAATGCTGAGTACAAGCCGACAATACTTGTAGGCGGCAACCTTCCTCAGATAAACGGCAACGTAGAGATCGGAGGCACAAAGTATTTCGTTACTGAAGCCTGTGAGTACATGGACAGCTTCCTGCAGCTGAAGCCGAGCATCGGAGTCATTCTCAACATCGACTCGGATCATCTCGATTACTTCAAGGACATGGAGCACATCGTGAAATCATTCAGCACCTTCGTTGAGCAGATCCCGCCGCACGGTATTATCATAGCGTTCGGTGACAATCCGTTTGTCAGAAGCATCCTCAAGGATCATGACAATAAGATCACATACGGCTACAGCGAGAGCAATGATTTCTACGCAGAGAACATCAAGTTCAATGAAAACGGATTCCCGGTCTTCGACATCTGCCGCAAGGGTAACAAGGTGGCATCCATCGAACTCAAGGTTCCGGGTGAACACAATGTTCTGAATGCAATGGCATCATTCGTGACCACTTCATTTCTTGGTGTAGAAATACCGGTCATACAGCAGACTCTTAAGGAGTACAGCGGAACGAACCGCAGGTTCGATTTCATCGGCACCACAGACAAAGGGGTAAAGGTGATCGATGACTACGCTCATCATCCTACAGAGATAAAGGCGACTCTTTCAGCTGCCAAAAATGTTAAACACAACAAGCTCTGGCTCATATTCCAGCCGCACACGTACACAAGGACCAAGGCGCTGTTCAACGAGTTCGTTGATGCGTTCCTGGATGCCGATGTCGTGATCCTTACAGATATTTATGCGGCCCGTGAAAAGGATGTCTACAATATCTCATCGTATAAGCTTGTTACTGCGATGAAGGCAAAGCATCCTGACAAGCCGGTATACTATGTAAAGGACTTCGAGGATATTGTAAGGTATATCGAGAAGTTTGCCGGCAAGGACGACATTGTGATGACCATGGGCGCAGGAGATGTTTACAAAGTAGGCAATATGCTGCTGCACAAAGATGAACAATAATTACTCAGGACGCAATAGAAGGGAGAATTAGCGCCATGATACGTAATATGACAAGTGAAGCTTTTTCTAATCTCAGGCTTTTCACCTGCAATTCCCATCCGGAACTCGCGCAGGAGATAGCTGAGCACATGGGTATTGAACTGGGGAAATCAACAGTAACAAGATTCAGCGACGGAGAAACCAGTGTAAGTATCTGGGAATCGGTCAGAGGTAAGGATTGCTTCATTGTGCAGTCAACATGCGAACCTGTAAATGATAATCTCATGGAGCTTCTGATAATGACAGACGCTCTCAAGAGAGCATCATGCAACAGTGTTACTGCAGTAATGCCGTATTACGGATATGCAAGGCAGGATCGTAAGGCAAAGGCAAGGGATCCGATCACAGCGAAGCTTGTCGCAAATATGATGACAGCTGCCGGTATCGACAGAGTTATCACGATGGATCTTCACGCATCGCAGGAGCAGGGATTCTTTGACATCCCTGTAGACCACATGCTAGGACAGCCGATGCTGACAGACTACTTTAAGCTCAAAGATCTTGACGACCTGGTAATCGTATCTCCTGACCATGGATCAGTAACAAGAGCCCGCAACATGGCCAAGCCTTTCGGCTGCCCGATCGCTATTATCGACAAGAGACGTCCTGAGCCTAACAAGAGCGAAATCATGAACATCATCGGTGATGTAAAGGGCAAAAACTGCATCATCCTCGACGACCTCATCGATACTGCAGGAACTATCTGCAACGCTGCAAAGGCGCTTGACGATCTCGGGGCAAAGAGTGTGTATGCATGTGCTACTCACGCTGTACTCTCGGGTCCGGCTATAGAGCGTATCGAGGCATCTCCTATCAGGGAGATGGTACTCCTCAACACAATTCCTATCCCTGAGGAGAAGAAGCTTAAGAAGATCACTGTTCTCTCGGTAGGACATATCTTTGCGGAGACGATCTCGAGAGTTTACTCCAACAAGCCGATCTCCGTAATGTTCGGAAATTAAGGATTTTGATGGGACTTTTTAAAAGAAGCAAAGAAGAGCCGGGATTCGCTAAGGATTTATTTGTCATAGCAGGTCTGGGGAATCCCGGCAAAGAATATGAAGATACAAGGCACAATATGGGGTACAAAGCCATAGATGTGCTTTCTTCGAATGAGAATATTGAGGTAAGGCGAAACAAGTTCCATTCGCTTTTCGGACGCGGCACCATAGCCGGCAAAAAGGCGATACTTGTAAAACCTGAGACTTACATGAACAGAAGCGGCATCGCTGTCAGGGAGGCAGCGATGTATTTTGACGTTGCGCCTGAGAATCTCATCGTGATCTATGATGACATAGATCTGCCGATAGGATCGATCCGCATAAGAAAGTCGGGCGGCGCCGGTACTCACAACGGCATGAAGAGCGTAGTGCAGGAACTCGGTACCAGGGACTTCATCAGAATAAGGATAGGCGTAGGCGCCGCCGAATCAGGCGAAGACCTGGTGGACAGGGTCATCGGCAAAGTGCCTAAGGCTGAGCAGGAACTTCTTCAGAAGGCTGCGGCTGAGGCAGCTGACGCGGTGAGGGATATAATCGCGATCGGTGTCGACAATGCCATGAACAGGCATAATCATGTGATCACAAAAGAAAAGAATGATAACTAACCACAGCGGCATAAGCGGCAGCAGAACAGCTTTCATGCTGACCAAAGTCATAAAAGAGAAGCAAAAGCTTCTGGCGGTGGTCTCGTCCGGACAGGCAGCAGCCCGTCTGGCCGACGACCTCGTTTTTTATATGCCTTCGCTCAATGTGATAGTGCTTCCTGAGGAAGAAGATGTTCAGGTGCTGTATGAGGCGCGCGACAGGGGGACTCTGGTAAAGAGGATACAGGCGCTCACTGCCATGACGGGCAGGTCTCCGGATGCCGATCCGGAGACGGGCGCCGGAATGACAGCTGTTATAGCGCCCGTGAGCGCCGCAGTAAAACTGACCGAAAGCCCTGAGAGATTTACCCGGTCCATTATCAGTATCGCAGTGGGTAAGAGGGTGGATCCTCATGACCTCAGAAAACACCTTTCGGATGCAGGCTATCAGGCGGCGGCTGTTACAGAGTCTCCGGGCGAATACACATCACGCGGCGGCATACTTGACGTGTACTCGCCGGCAATGGATTCAGCAGTAAGAATAGAATTCTTCGATGATGAGATCGATTCCATCAGGACTTTTGACACTGAGACTCAAAGGTCCATAGACTCGCTGAACGAAGTGGTTCTGGTTCCTGCTGCTGAGTTTATTCCAAACAACGAAGAAAAAGAAAAAGCGCTGACCGCTGTCATGAAGGAATATGACCGCATGATACGCCGCTACAAAAAGGAGCATGCGCATCCTGATGTAGCTGACGGCCGTATCGATGCTGTGGAGTCCCGCAGGGGCAGGATCAAAGACATCTTCGAGACCAGTACGGGCTCTCAGCTTTATGCTGATCTGCTGGCATATTTTGATGTGGAGAAGTGCAGGATGTGGGACTACGCGTCCGGAGCCGGCATAGCGGTATGCGATCCTGCGACGATCATGAGCTCATTGCCTGAGTCGGCAAAGGATGAGGACTTCTTTGATATATACAAAAACGCATCCGGTATCTCATCCAGGCGCGATGTAGATATTTACACTCCGTTTCCGGAGACCATACCGGGAGTCGATAAGCTTGACCGCATCGACAACGTCAGAAGCCGTCAGATAGCACCTTTCAACGGACACATAGAGCTCTTTGCATCAGAGACAGGCAGGCTTTTAGCGGATGGTTTCAGGGTCATCATAGCAGCGGGTTCTGATGAGAGGAATGAGCGCGTACGCGAATACCTCGAGATCGCAGAAGTGAGCGGCAACATTTCATACAGGAGCGGAAGCCTCTCCGGCGGCTTCATAATGGATGATGAAAAGCTCTGCTTCATATCCGGACAGGACATTTTCACCGGGGCGGTCAGGACACCGCGCAGAAAGGCGAAGCGCAAGAGCTCAAAAGACAGCATACAGTTCTCCGATCTGCATAAAGGTGATTACGTGGTGCACGAGATGCATGGAATAGGAAGGTTCGAGGGAATCAAGCCTGTCACGGCAGACGGAACGACCAGGGATTACCTGCTTATCCGCTATGCAGGCACTGACATGCTGTACATACCTATCGAGCAGCTCGATGTCATCCAGAAATACATCGGCAACTCAGGAAATCCGCCTGCGCTGTCAAGACTATCAGGCACAAGCTGGAAGCGAACAAGAGAACGCGCGAGAAAGGCTGCCATGGAGATCGCAGAAGATCTCATAAAGCTGTATGCGAAGAGGCAGGCAGAGGGAGGCTACGCGTTCGGACCGGATACCGTCTGGCAGGCAGAATTCGAGGAAGCATTCCCGTATTCTGAGACAGACGACCAGCTGCGCGCAACAGCAGAGATAAAGGAAGACATGGAAAAGCCTCTGCCTATGGACAGGCTCCTTTGCGGAGATGTCGGCTACGGCAAGACAGAAGTCGCGGCAAGGGCTGTATTCAAGTGTGTTTCCGAAGGAAAGCAGGCTGCCATACTCGCACCTACGACACTTCTTGTCGATCAGCATTATCACAATCTGAGAGAGCGTTTCGATAAGTTCCCGTTTGAAATTGAAGAACTGTCGAGGTTCAGATCCAAAAACGCGATCAGCAAAGCCATCAAAGGTATCAAAAGCGGCAGGGTAGACCTAGTCATCGGTACGCACAGGCTTCTGTCGGACGACGTGAAATTCAAGGACCTCGGGCTCCTTGTAGTCGATGAGGAGCAGAGATTCGGCGTGCGTCATAAGGAAAAGATAAAGGAATTCAAGAGCAACATAGACGTGCTTACGCTTTCGGCGACGCCGATACCGCGTACTCTCAACATGTCGCTCACCGGCATAAAGGATATAAGCCTGATTGAGGAGCCTCCGGGTGACAGAATACCTGTGCATACATATGTGACTCCTTACGATGAGGAGATACTCCGCAATGCAATCTCGCGCGAGCTCGCCAGGGGCGGACAGGTATTTGTCGTCAACAACAGGATCACCGGAATCAATCAGGTGGCGGAGACGGTCAGCAGACTTGTGCCTCAGGCTATTGTTGGAATAGGACATGGCCGCATGCACGAGGAAGATCTTGAGAACACCATGCTCGACTTCATAGAAGGACGTATCAATGTGCTCGTTGCGACCACTATAATCGAAAACGGTATAGACATACCTAATGCCAACACGATGATCATTCTGAATGCTGACAGGTTCGGACTGGCGCAGCTTTATCAGCTGAGAGGCAGGGTAGGACGCTCCAGCAGGCTTGCGTATGCATATCTCATGTACCAGCCGGGCAAGGTCCTCACTGAGATCGCCCGCAAAAGGCTGGCAGCGATCAGGGAGTTCACTGAATTCGGTGCGGGCTTCAAGCTGGCGATGCGCGACCTCGAACTCCGTGGTGCGGGAAACATCCTTGGAGAAGCGCAGAGCGGTCATATCGAGAGCATAGGTTACGAACTTTACTGCAAGGAGATAGACCGGGCAGTGAGACAGCTGAAAGGTGAGGACGTAGGCGAGGCCAGATCGGACATCACGATTGACCTGCCTCTGCGCGCATCGATCCCGGCTGACTATATCCCGGATGAATCACTCAGGCTTGAGGCATACCGCCGCATCTCGGGCATACTTGACAGTGACGATGCCATGGATGTGATAGATGAACTCACCGACAGATACGGAGACGTCCCTGAAGAAGCTCTTGAACTGATCAACGTTGCAGAGATAAGGGCACACGCTGAATATCTCGGAGTCTCTGATATCAGCAGAGCTGAAAGATGGGTAAACTTAAGGTTCGCCGCAGGAGTCAGGGTGCATCCGTTCGTATTCGTAATGGCAAAGTCTGAGTACGGCGAAAAGATCATTCTGATCGACGGAAGGGCAACGATGCTCAGATATCACATGGGCAAGGAGCTTGATACCGCAGCGATACTTGGACTGATGAGATTCCTGCGCGCAGCCAAAGAAGACTCAAAGCAAATTGAGAATTGAATCTCTGTTTATATTTATTCACTAAAACTGACATATAACGTATAATCCTCTCATAATAACTGGAGGTGCATAAATGCTCTTTAAAAATATTGGTCTTATTGATGAGAACTTCGAATACCGCGAGAACATGTACGTTGGCACCAATTGCCATCGTATCGTTTACATAGACAGCGAACCTCCGAAAAACGAGGAGGCTTTCTTCGAGACTTATGACGGAAAAGGCAAGGTGCTCATGCCGGCATTCTATAATGCGCACGGCCATTCGCCTATGAGCCTCATGAGGGGCTATGGTGAAAACCTGCCGCTCGACAGATGGCTCAACGAGAGAATCTTCCCGTTCGAAGACAAGCTTTACAGCGAAGGCGTATACTGGGCGACCCTGCTCACAATGGCGGAGTCCATAAGGTTCGGCATTGTTTCAACTTCTGACATGTACTACTTCACCGACGACATGGTGCGTGCTGTTGTGCATTCGGGCCTCAAAACCAATATATCACGCGCTATTACAAACTTCGGAACCCCTGTATCCGAGAGCAAGTCTCTGAAGGAGGCTGCACAGGCCATCGAGATGTACTATGGTTTCGAAGACGGACGTATTCTTGTTGACGCGAGCGCTCATGCGGAGTACACTAATGACTTCGACATGCTGAAAGCCATTGCTGACATGGCGAAGCATTACGATGTAAGGACTCACATACATCTTTCAGAGACGTCCGGTGAGCACAATAACTGCATAAAAAAATACGGCAAGACTCCGGCGGAAGTCTTCCTCGATGCAGGAATGTTCGACGTGCCTTGCACGGCTGCTCACTGCGTATGGACCGATGAAAACGATCTCGGCATCCTCAGGGATAAGGGCGTTACTGTAGCCAGCAATCCTTGCAGCAATATGAAGCTCGCAAGCGGACTGTGCCATGTACCGCCTATGTATGACATGGGTATAAATGTAGCGATCGGCACGGACAGCGTTGCCAGCAACAACAGTCTGAACTTCTTTGAGGAAATGAAGATTTTCGCGCTGACCGGAAAGATCACATCTATGGATCCTGCGAGCATGACACCGCAGCAGGTGCTCAGAAGTGCCACAAGGGCAGGGGCCCTTTCTCAGGGACGGGAGGACTGCGGACTCGTAAAGGAAGGATACAAGGCCGACCTCATAGTAGTCGACATCTCCGGTCCTAACTGGGCAGCGTGCGACGATATTGCAAACGGGCTGATATATTCGGCGGACGGCAAGGATGTATGCCTTACGATGTGTGACGGCATGACGCTCTACAGAGACGGCGAGTATACATTCCTGGATATTGAAAAGACTATTGCTGAAGCAGAGAATGCCAAGGCAGAGATACTGAAGAGACTGTAAATGACTGAAGACGAGAACAGAAACAACGAGAATAATAAGAAGGAAGGGCAGCAGACTTCGGCTCTGATGATGAAGGGGGCCACCATACTGGTTATCGCCGGTATAGTGAGCAAGATTTTCGGTGCCATTTTCAGGATCCCGCTCACCAATATGATAGGTGCTGAGGGACAGGCTTATTACAGCGCGGCTTATGCCTTGTACATGCTCCTGTTCACTATCGCAACAGCGGGCTTTCCGGTCGCAATTTCAAGGATGGTTTCATCCAGGATCGCCGAGGGAGACTTTATAAACGCACATAAGTCTTACAAACTGGCGATGAAGGTATCGACAGCTCTCGGAATAACATCCTTCCTGATTATGTACTTCGGTGCCGGAGTTATCGCCGGACTGTATAAGAATCCGGGTTCTGAGGCTTCCATGAAAGCCATATCCGTAGCTCTGCTTTTCACGCCTCTGGTCGCTTCCATGAGGGGCTATTATCAGGGCAGGCAGAACATGAAGCCTACGGGTGTGACTGAAGTCATCGAGCAGATGATAAGAGTCGCCGCCGGCCTTACTCTTGCATACATGTTTTACAGGACCAGCCTGGTCAGGGCTGCAGCCGGAGCGACATTCGGAGCTTCTGCAGGTATCATCGCCGCTTTCATAGCGATGATGATCATATATGCACGCGATAAGGATGCACGCAGCAAGCTGTTTGAGGATTCGGTGCACAGGCCTGAGACAGATAAGAGCAGGCTGAAGGAGCTCCTTGCGTTCCTCATACCGATCACTATCGGTTCGGCTGTGATGCCGATAATGTTCAACATAGATGCAGCGATCATTCCGAGAAGACTGCTGGCTGCAGGATTTGACCGCGTAATGACGGATAAGCTGTATGGCCTCATGGGCGGATTCTGCGACCCTATAATAAATCTGCCTAACATATTCATCGATGCTATCTGCATCAGCCTGATGCCTGCAGTGACCACCGCGTACACGCTCAAAATAAAGAAGAATCTGGACGAGCACATCAAGACCGGTCTCAAGACCATGATGATAATAACCTATCCATGCGCCATTGGACTTATCGTGCTCGCTAAGCCTATCCTGACGATGCTGTTTTACAGAAAGTACGATGAAGCAGTAATGGCTGTGCCTGCTCTGCAGATACTGGCCGTCTCAATTATTACGCTCGCAATTATGCGCACCTTCTCGACGAGCCTGCAGGGGATAGGCAAGATGATGCTTCCTGTATGGAATCTGCTGATAGGTGCTGTCGTTAAGGCAATAGTGTCGTATATACTTCTCGGCATTCCGGCAGTAAATATCAACGGTGCTGCATTTGGCTCGGTCATGGCGTATGTAACAGCCGGCATACTCAATTACAGAGCACTCAAAAGGTACACGGATGTATCACTCGATGTGAAGAGTATCTTCATCAAGCCGCTGAGTGCGGCCCTCATCATGGGAGCTGCTGCACTTATCTCGTATAAGCTCATTTTCATGATCACTTCGAGCAATTCCATATCCACACTTCTGGCGATAATGATCGCTGCAGTGGTATATTTTGTATCCGCTTTTATGACCGGTGCAGTTACAAAAGAGGAGATTGAGCTCATACCAAAAGGGGAGCTTTTATACAGGCTGGCAGTGAAACTGAGGGTTGCAAAATAGCAACAAAAAAGTCTCAAAAATCCTAAAATTTCAACGAATTTTAAGGTTGACATCTCAAAACGCCATCCCTATAATACATATAGTATTTGTTTTTACTTATTTAGGAGGATTAATTATGAATAAAGCAGATCTGGTAGCAAAGGTTGCAGATAAGACAGGTTTCAAGAAGAAAGACGCAGAACTCGCACTCGACGCAGTTCTCGAGACAATTGAGGACGCTCTCGTAGCAGGCGACAGCGTAAGACTGATCGGCTTCGGAACATTCGAGACAAGAAGCAGAAAAGAAAGAACAGGCAGAAACCCTCAGAAGCCTGACACAGTTATCTCAATCCCAGCTTCAAAGGCTCCTGTATTCAAGGCAGGTAAGTCCCTTAAGGATGCTGTAAACAAGTAATTGAAAACAAGGAGATGCGGATAGCTCAGGCTATCCGCTCTTTTTGATGTTTGGTATTTATAATCGGTGCTGACCGGATACGGACCGGCATACGCATTAAAAGGAAAAATAGATGAGATTAGACAAGTATCTTAAAAATTCAAGAATCATAAAACGCCGTACCGTGGCCAAGGAGGCCTGCGAGCAGGGAAGGGTCGAGGTGAACGGAAAGGTCGCCAAGCCGGGCCTTGAACTCAGGATAGACGATGTGATCCAGGTCACATTCGGATCCAATGTTCTGAAAGTAAGGGTACTCGCGATGCCTGAGGCTGTGCGCAAGGATGACGCTGATTCGTTATATGAAGTTATAAACTGAAAGGAGCCCCGCAAAGGGGCTCCTTTTATGCTCAATGATTAATTCGTTTTATTACCGATTTGTCTATCGCTACTATCAGGAGAGCCATGATTGGGATCGCGACGACTTCCTTGATTGCTCTTGAGGCCAGCAGCACCGTGAAGCCTTTTCCTATTATGAATGTCAGCCACCAGGTGTTAAGCAGAAGATTGACTATCAGGCATACGAGGGCAGATGCAATGAGTGCTCTTACTATCGTAACTTCCTTTTTATAGAGGACCCAGCCGAATATCAGGCCCGTAAGCACTGCCGAGACAGTGAATCCCGGAAAGAAAGTGCCGGTAGGGAACAGCCAGGCTCCCAGCAGATCTGCTATGCCGTAGCCTATTGCCGCCACGTACGGTCCGTAGAGCATCGCCAGTACGGCGATAGGGAGAAATCCGAAGCCTATCCTAAGAAACGAGATGTTGATCGAGACCAGCTTGGAAAGCACAACCGATAGTGCGATCATGAAGCCCGTAAAAACGAGCATTTCTGTAGTGAATCTTGTTTTTTTCATATTAAAAACCTCCGGAACACAGTAATTGCAATAGAATAACGAACTACGCTCGACTGCAGCAATTACGTCCCAAGAGGTCATCTCTTGCTTATTATTGATCTGCAGTAGCGGATGCAATATCAAACCGCAACTCTGAAAGTTTTCGTTCCCGGGCAACATCCCATCCCAGGACACTTAACGCTTGATATTTACTCTACGTCTGAAATTGTAACATAGTTTACAATTTGTTTTCAACATATTATATGAAGCGTCTGTCGGCGCTTTTTTGCGTTATAAAACCAGACCTTTCCCTCACCAGCTGTGTCATATTATGTAATGCCGGCTCTAACCGGTACGGATACTGTTAAAACACACTTCATATATATAAGGAGGGAATCATGCAGAAATACGATTATCAGAGGAAGCGACGCAATGCTCTTCCGGAATACATCTCGGTTATCAGTGCAAATAAATGCGCAAAGATAAGAATAGATGATATAGAGGTGATCGAGCAGGACGGCCGCAAAGTACATGTGATCACCGCTGCAAAGGATTACTCTTTTTACGGAGGAATAAACACAATAGCGGGATCGCTGGCAGAGAGGGCATTTTACAGACCGATAAAAAGGCTTATAATAAACCTCGATCATGTCAGCGATATAAACAGCTATTCAGTCAACTTTAATTCCGGCCAGTCCGTTGCGTTGGGGAAGAATGCGCTGCTGAGCACTAAAAGGGCGTATAAAAGATACCTTCTCAGGTATCCTCCATACACGATATGGGAGCCGATGGAACTTGCAGGCAGTTCTGTTTCAGAGCCGTACGCAAGTGAGCAGAAGCTTCAGCCGGGTTTTGATCCGGAAAAAACAGAGACGGAAAAAATGCCGAATTAGAAGGTGACAATTTGTTCTGAAACCAAAGCAAAATAAAATAGAAAATGTTGTTGACTATTTCTCAGAAAAGAGTATTATAAGCGAGTGCTTGAAAACAGGGCAAACAAAGGCCCTGCTTTTTTAAGGCAAACAGCAGCGGGAAGCTGCGGCAGCTCATGAGAGAGTGAAAAAAGAATTTAAAAAATTCTAAAAAAGCTCTTGACAGGAAACAGTGAGTTGTGTATACTAAACAAGCTGTCGCTGAAAAGCACAGCGGAACCTTGAAAACTTCATAGTGCAGAACAGGTCTTGAATTAAAAGGGCGAAAAGCCCTGAAAATGAAAGACTTTGAAAGAAAAGACAAACAAGCAAAA
>JAFWMD010000072.1 GCA_017510725.1 Mogibacterium sp.
GTACGCTTCACGACTTCCGTCCTTAAGGCACTTTTTCACCGTTTTGGACGGAAGTTTCTTGCCCTGTACGCTTCATGACTTCCGTCCTTAAGGCCCTTTTTCAGCGTTTTGGACGGAAGTTCCTTGCCCTGTACGCTTCATGACTTCCGTCCTAAAGGCCCATTTTCCGCATTTTGGACGGAAGTTTCTTGCCCTGTCTGCCTCACGACTTCCGTCCTAAAGGCCCGTTTTCAGCGTTTTGGACGGAAGTTCCTTGCTTTGATGACACGTACTCTTGCCTGCCTTAGGCTTTAATGACTTTTGTTTCAACCAAAACTATGTCGTATAATATACGCAGAATAAGATTTTGATTTCATGATAAGAGGACAATGACTATGGCACAGGCAGAAGTGTATATTCCCTGGGAAGGATGGAGACTTGTACGCCTAATAGGGCAAGGCAGTTTCGGCCGGGTATATGAAATAGAGAAGCGTACCGGCAGGAATGTACAGAAGGCTTCAATGAAGGTCATATCGATCAGCACGGAAATGCTTGATGATGTGTACGGCTCCCAATATGACGAAGGCACTGCCCGCAAACTGTGTGAAAACGCTCTGAACAGCATCCGAAAAGAGTATGAGTTCATGAAGGAACTCAGGGGCAATCCCAATATCGTCAGATGTAATGATATGAGAGAAATCTGGCATCAGGACGGTATAGGATGTGATGTTTTCATCATGATGGAGCTGCTTACGCCGCTCAACGCGATATGGAAATCCGACAGCATCACAGAAGATGACGTTATTGCTCTTGGCAGGGATATCTGCCGGGCTCTGATAGCATGCGAGCAGCACACGATCATACACAGGGACATCAAGCCTCAGAATATTCTCGTTAACGATAAAGGCGTGTACAAGCTCGGGGATTTCGGGACCGCTAAAGTATTTGAGCGTACTTCCAGTGCGACTAAAGCAGGAACCGAGATATACATGGCTCCGGAAGTCATCAAGAGAGAAAAGTACGGAAGAGACGTAGACACCTATTCCCTGGGTCTTGTTATGTACAGAATGCTTAACAAGGGACAGCTGCCGTTCATTCCTGTAGGAGTCATACCGACAGCTGAGCAGAGAACGGAATCGCTGCAGAGGAGGATCTCCGGTGAGACGATTCCGCCGCCGGCTGATGGCAGTCCGGCTCTTAAGGCCATAGTGCTGAAAGCCTGCTCTTTCAACAGAATAGACAGATACAGCTCTGCGTCAGAGATGCTTGATGATCTGGATATGATCAACGAGGAAACGGTGGCGATGTTCCATTCCAATGGGCCGGGCAAAAAACAGAGGCGTTTTGTCAAAGAACCGGAACAGATCAATATTACACTTACTGCAGAAGAAGCAATCCGGGGATGCCACAGGTCTGTAACTATAGGGAATAAGATTTATACGATTGAAATACCTGCAAATACGGCGACGGGTGACAGATTTGAGATCCGCTCGCAGAACGGTGAACTGACGGGTATCGCCAATATCGTCGGCATCGTGCGTGAACAACCGGAACCCCCTGGAAAGGAACTGTCCCCACAGGCTCCTTCCGGAAAAAATCTCAAAGTGATTATTGTGGCTATCGCTGCGGTAGTCATTCTGGCAGCAGCCGGAGCCATTGCCCTGCTGCATGGTGGCGATCAGAAACCGGCCGATACACCGGATGAACCTGAGGCAGTCACACAGGAAGCCGTGCAGGAGGACTCACCTGCTGATGAAGTCGCATCGGAACCTGAGACCGTGCCTGAGCAGGAAGAAGCACCACAAATTACTGCAGATCCAGTAAATATGGACCATATCAAATATGTCTCTGCAAGTTCGCAGCTCGACACGGACAAGAAAGGATTTACTTATTTTCCGGAAAACATGGTCGATAATGACCTCAGCACAGGCTGGGTTGAGGGTGTATCGGGAAATGGCGAAGGAGAAGTAGCACACATTGTCTTTGACGATGTGTACAATGTATCCGGCTTCATGATCAACTCAGGTTACCAGAAGAGTCAGGATATCTACAAAGCGAATTCTAGACCTTCCTTAATAACGCTGGAGTTCTCTGATGGCACGTCCATGGATTTCAATCTTAAGGATGAAATGAACGCCCAGCAGTTTACCTTCCCTGAATCCGTCGATACGGATTACGTAGACATAACGATAAGAGCTGTATATACGGGAAGCAAATGGGAAGACACGGTCATATCGGAAATCAGGTTCTACTGATATCCGCTTTCAGCAATCCAAAAAAATCAGGGCGAGCTATTGCTCGCCCTTTTGTTTTAGCAGCTATCTCAGCCTTCTGGCTATATTATATATCTCCTGCTTCATCTCGTAGAATCCGTGCTTCAAGCTGATTTAGTCTTGTATCTGCCCGGATTTTCTCAGCATGTCCACTGTTTCTGACAGCCACTCGCCGTAATAATCATAGATGCTCTGAGACCACCAGCTAAGCAGATTGCTTATTTTCCGCGCATCCTCTTCGATGCTCGTGCACGAATACTGTTCTTTGTCGCGGCTGACTGTAACGAAATGCTTATCGTCCGGCTTGAAATCTACCCTGTAAATACAGAACCCGGTCCAGCTGCGGTGGGCGTACAGTGTATTCCCCTCCATGTACCAAAACCATTTATCTTCCATCTCCTGAGGGATGTGCCCGCGTCTGAGTGCAGCCATCTGGAGATCGTTGAAATGCCAGTGCAGGATAAAGCTCTCATGCTCCTCCGGCATCTCTGTGATTTTCCAGTCGCCTTTTTCTGCTACTTTACCGATCAGAGGCGGCAGATCGTCCGGCAGATAATCCCTTGCAAAGTCTTTCAGGATCTCTCTGAGATCAGCCGGAAGCATCTCCTCGCACTTCGCCTTCAGCTCATCAGGAACACCGTAGAAAGCCTCCGCGATCGAACCAGCCATAGCGCCTATCGTATCGCTGTCGCCGCCAAGTGATATGGCATTTCTGACAGCGTCTTCAAAATCCCTGCTTTCGAGGAATGCTATGATGGCTTCCTGGACACTGCCCTGGCAGGAAACATCGAATTTGTAGCCCGGGCGTATGCTGTCACAGGTCCTGGCAAGGTCATAGCCGAATTCAGCAGTAACATACTCTCTTATATCATCTTTTGTACCGCCGACCCGCGCTATGAATATAGCTGATGCCAGAGCCTCGGCGCCCTTAATGCCCTCCGGGTGATCGTGCGTGACAGCAGCCTGAAGCTTGGCCATCTCCCTTGCCTTACCTATGGAGTTGCAGACCCATGCAGCCGGAGAGACACGCATCGCGGATCCATTGCCCCAGCTGTTGTACGGTTCCGTCCCGTTTTTGAGCCATTCCCTGAATCTGCCGCCGTATCCTGCATTGGGATATCTGAGGCCGAGCGTCTTCATGCTTCTGATGATTGACGCCTCAACTATAGCCCTGTTGTCATCGTTCACATCGTCTCCGTCCTCGATGTGACAGTCTGCATTGTCGAAAGCCGCCATGAACCCAGCCGCGACAGCAAGGGTCATCACAGTATCATCTGTAAACCGCGAAAACTGGCTGAACAGCGGGAAATCTTTGCTCTTTTTATTATGCCACTCGTATGGGCTGCCTATCATATCTCCAAGAATCGCACCGTACATCTGCAGCACCTCCGTTTCTCATTATTAAGCTCTATTACATAATCTATTACGCTCATTAATTAGAGTATACAATATTGCAGGGTAATATGGTCGCACCAGAGGCGACAACTGCGCTATTGAATACTTGCTCTTTTAACAGATATAATCATAGTGTAAGCTGAAGAATTCCTGAAATGAGTTATTATGAGAACGATTGGAGGTCCATGTGCTATGAAAAGGAGTAAAAAACTAAGATTAGTTCGCTCGCTTATCGCATCGCTTCTTATTGCACTGATGGTAGTTTCTCTTTCAGCGCCTGAAGCTGTGGCCAAAAGCAGTAAAACGAAAACCATGACTGCTTACCGTCAGGTAGTAGTAAATGGTAATTACGCATATTGTGCAGCATACGATGGGTTATACAAAGTCAATCTGAAGACCGAAACAAAAAAGCTTATGGTACCAGCTGCGCCTGATGCTGATTCATCAGTTGGTCGTATGAAGATTTATAAAGGCTATCTCTATTATGTAGATTGGAGCAATCAACTTTATGCAAAGCTTCACAGGATAAAGCTGTCGGGAAAGAATAAGAAATTTCTTGCGAATATAGTAGATTATGCGATAAGCAACAATAAGATATACTATATAGCCGAAACCAAATACGAAAAAAGAATTAAAAAGTCCATGAAGCTGAATGGCAAAGGCAAGAAAAAGTCAAGTTACAAAGTCGTATTGAAGGAAAAAAAGAGCAATAAGGCAGGCTATTATATTAGTTCTGTATTGACTAAAAAAGTTCCACACTATGACGAGGACCTTGGCGTCTATGACTATGATGAGTATTATACGGAGTATCTTGTGACCCCTTCCAGAGGAAAGATCGCGCTCGATGACTATGTTATACCGTATAATGAAAATTAATAGCTATAAGGCAAATCGATGAAACAACTGATCGAGCGGCCGCTTTAAGCGCCGCTCGCGTTTCTTTTTGTATCTTCATAAAAAAACTCGCCGCAGCGATTCTCCTTTCTATTGATGCACATGCATCGTATTTTTGCTTTACGGTATTATAATTCAAGATTTATTTACAATTATCTTTATCATCTAGAACAGTATTATATCTTTCAGATTCGATGCCACTGGTTAACGACATATAGCTCTCAGACCTGCTCTTCATCCACCTACTTGTTTCTAAAAGAACTTGTCTATCAATCTTATATGCTTTATATGCTATATATTCAATGCTATTTTCACCAAGACCAAATCTTTGTAAGGATCCTAGAAAAACAAGGATATCCTGATCTAAGTTGTTGAGGAGTTCGGAATAATAAAGAAATCGTTCCGCATTATCTAACAATTTCGCATGTAGTTTTTCATATTCCTCTTTTCACAAATATCAGAACAACGCCAAAAACTCGGGTGGATAACTCACTTCTTCTACATCTTTATAAATCAAGTGTTCTCCTCTGCAGTTTTTTCTCAGCAGATCTGCAATGTTCTCAATTATCGTCATCCCATAAACATATCCCAGTTTTCCAGTTGTATTGATTGTATTTCCTTCGATATCGAACAAGATCAGCTGCCAGGCTTCTCCATCATCGCCATCCCTGTGCGCCTGCGGCCATTTCGAACTACCGAATGAAGCACATAGAGAACGGAAGCTTTTTTCATCCATAGTACCTTCGTATATATATGTGTTATCTCTAGGTATATGGAATCCTATGTCGACCGATTCATAATTGTAATACCCATCACTATATACTTTCCATGTTTTTTTTACTTGATCTCCACAGGTTAGCTCACCCCAATTGTGCCAAGATGCCTGTAGCAGCAAATACCGCTCATCCGGACATGATTTTTCTAGTAGTTCTTTATCTGACATAATAGAATCCTCTTCCTTTTTCATTCAGTGCTGCCTCTCCTCACTGACTTTATACTCCTTGGCATTATGTACTCAATGAAGTTAGGCACACTTCAGTATGCCCTTTGAAAGTGTTTATTCAACTGACTTACTTGGTCTTTACTTTCTTTGCTTCACTCCACGCTGAGCAATAAGTTATCCCGTCTTTTTTCAGATAGGTACGTACTCGTACATAGTACCTCTTCTTTGCTTTCAGTTTTTTAATGGTCACTGAGGTTTTCTTATACCCTTTTATTGTCTTGATTTTTGTGCGCTTAACAAACGTTTTGTCTGTGCTGTACTGCACCTGATACCCGCTTATCCGTCTATTCCCGACCTTTGCCGGCTGCTTTTTCCATTTAACGGTCATCGCCTTTTTTAATGGTTTGACCTTGGTCAGTTTCGTTGGTCTCGGATAAACGGCAGCGCCTGTCCTGAGATACCTCGCCCGGTTTGCCGCATCATTCTTATGATATGTCAATTTTACTACCGCAGCGCCTCCGATGACCTGCGCCTTGTGCTCCTGTACTTCGGAATAATCGACCCTTTCGGAATATTCCTCGTAAGCATCTTCGCCTTCCGAATAAGTTGACGGACTCGTATCAAGCCATTCGGCGTATCTGTACACGAGACTGAGCTCAAGATTCCCGTTCATCCTGTAAAATGAATCAAGCCAGTATCCGGATCCGCTGTTGAACGTACATTCCACGATGCCATTCGAATAGATATCGAACCAGGTGCCGAAATGGACCTCTTTAGCGCTTGCTCCACCTTTGTACGTATATATCCTGGAATAGTTGATCGCCCCTCCGCCATGTGTTATCAACTCATGGATGCCATCGTTGTTGAGGTCGTAAAGGGCAAATTCCTCGAGATCTGAAGAGCCCGCAAGAAGAGTTTTGTATGCCTTATTTGCGTTATATATTTCAGTCTGTGTAGCCGCTTCCGCCTGCATAGCGCATGGTACGCATGTGAAAACCATTACCAGCGAAAGCAGTATTGAAATTATAAAGTTCTTTTTTTTTCATATCATTCACCAATCAATATCGCTCACTTTACTTCTTTAATACCGGTAATCCCAAACCCTGTATTATCCTGTTTTTACTCGTGCGGGTGCGCTACAAGGAAATCTGTCATCCCCGGAACAAACTTGGTCTTTCTTCCAAGCCCGGATCTGAATATATACGCGGTCCCGTTATACTCATCATAATTCGGGAATGCCGCCTTGAAGGTTTCTTCCGACCGCCCGTTGAGCGGAACTATATAATCGATCTTCACATCGCCCTCGCGGATACCTACTGAAGCATACAGCATATCCACGTCCACTTTTTTAGCACCGTCCGTCATCGCTGCCTTCATCCGCGCTGCCAGATCTGCCGCGACTTCCTCATCGTAAGCGTTCACCAGACCTATGCCGTATGTGACTCCCGAAGCCTCATATTCCTTATAGTCATGGAACAGTATCTCTTCGTCGCTCATTCCTTCATAAGAGAGCGCCTCCAGATGGATCTTCTTTGCGAACTCTTCGACGTCTGTGACACCGGCGATTTCTGCCAGATCAGCTGCTGCCTGTTTGTCCGCATCTGTAGTAGTTGATCCGGTAAAACCATTAGTGTCCGAGAGGATCGCGCCAAGCAAAATGTGCGCAGTGCTCTTGTAGATTTCGAGGCCGTAATTCTGATAATCCAGCCACACAATGGTAGCAGTAGCACCAATCGGTCTGGCCTCGTACACCAGCTGATGTCCGGTATTTACGCTGCCTACTCCATGATGGTCAAGCACCCCAACAATGTGCGCGTCTTTCATACCTTCCGCAGACTGGGCGTATTCGCTGTGATCGACAAGGAAGATATCTTCTCCCGAAGCATCCTCCAGAACAGGCGGCACTTCTACACCAGCCTCGCTCAGGATGAACGCAGTCTCGTTGTTCACATCTTCTGTTATCCTTGCCTCTGCTTCGATCCCAAGCAAGTTGAGGAGCCTCGCGTATGCAATGGCAGTGCAGACGGTGTCCGAATCCGGACTCTTGTGCCCTATTACATATACCGGACCGTCTTCGACGATCATATTCTCGACACTGCTTCTGTTGGCTGCCTGCAAAGCATCATTCTCTTTGATGACCTGCGCACGACCCGCGGATTTCCCCGCAACGAAGCCGCCTGCCGCCAGGCATGCAACTAACAGCAGCGATGAAAATACTTTTGTTCCGTTATTCAAGATCCACCTCCTGTCTATGACAAGCGTTTATTAATTATCATTTCTCAGGCTTATACCAGTATGTATTGTACTTGTGCTGATATACCCTGGCTCCATTCGGCACCTGGCGCAGTGTATTGCGCACATTGTAGAAATCACCCGCAGCAGTTGCTATGCCAAGCGTGCCCAGTGTTGCCAGCACAACCAGTTTCGGATTGATCCAGAAAATGATGAACGGGATAAATCCAAGCACAATACTCGGGAGCAAACTTTTGAAGATGAATTTGCCTTTGCTCATTCGCTCCGGTCCCGCTATGAACAGCATCCCATGCGCCAGATCATGAAACATGTATACATCATCCTTGAAGCATATCGCATGCAGGAACTCATGAGGAACTATCGTCAGGAGATACAGGAACACTCCCACATAGCTGAAGATAATATCCCGGGCTCTGATACATGACAATATAAAGAATACTAAGAAGATCAGTACCGAGTTTATGGTCATTATTCTGCTGAGCTTTTTTGGATCATCAGCTTCCTTGAACTTCACGGCTCCCGGCTCATGCTCGAGGCAAGGGATATCGTCCGGATTGCCGCTGTATTTACCTGCATAGTGAAATTTCATAAGTCCCCCTTTTTTCAATCTGATTCGTCACACTTTTTCAGAAGTCGAAATCTAGCCTTCCAATGCTTCCGGGCTATGCGTTCACTCCGGCCTGGTATGCTTCGTTCATTGCCTTTGTTGATGTAACCTCACCTTTCTGCCAGACGCGCTCGCCCCATATAACACCTTTGATCTCATTGCCAAGATAGCTGAAAATCGTGGTCAGCTCGTCTCCTACCAGCTTCAGGCCCTCTTTGCCATCATGTCCGGTAATTATGATATACACATCGTGACCGCCAAGGTCCTGCCGGCATCCGCTGCTCCTTTCATGAACTGATGGCAGAGTATATCCGAGTTGCCGTTTTTGCGCGGGCTGGCTGAAAGAATCAATATATTTTTCATGGGTTGCTTGCTCCTACCCCTCTTATGTATTTACTAATACAGATTTAAGGAGTTCCCCTTCTACTTAATCACGTTAACTCATTATACCATTTGAAGTCATCATATTATTTATTCTGAGCAGGTCAATTTTTACAGATAGTAAGGAGTTTCAGAAATTTTGATAAATATTTTAAGAAGTAAAATTATATGTTTATCAAAATTACAGACAACATTGCCAGAAGAAATAGAATGAGCCATAGCTACTTTACAATAACGCTTTAAAACCCTGTTATCGTCAACTAAAGCATCCAGAACAATGGCCTGTATTTTTGATAGGAAGAGAAGCCAGTAACAATTGCTACACATATAGTTTTTGCAGTCTATTATTTTATCAAAAATTATAAAACTCCTTTTTATGTTAGTGACCAGCTAAAATCACCACGAGTCAAATTAGCTGATCACTGGCACTTATCAGGAACTTAAATCATCATTTGGTCGTATCAGTTTTTGGGTTTACACTCTCATATACATAAAAAGCCCAGGCTCGCCTGAACTCGAACCTGGACTTTGTTTATAGTCTGTCACCTCCTGTCGGAGGCTCCTCGATTGCTGTGCGCCGCTTATGCAGGCGAATCCCTCCTCCTGCTGCAGGCGCTGTTATTTCGCTGATTCTGTTTCGGTTTTTACTTTCTGTATCCGATAAATGGCATTGCTGTCATGCCTTCGCCCATGACTCCGTTGATTCTATCACCATATACCTCTCCGGATACAGGCATGGTCATCTCTCCCATCGGCGTCATCATGGTCATTGTGTGGCTGAACTTGCTTCCGTCGAACTTTCCGTTTTCAACAGGTACGCTCTGTCCCATTGCGAAAGCTGTTCCCGTAAGTGTATCTCCATCGATAGCATATTCGAATGCTCCCGGATTTTCACCCATGATTGACTTAGCAACTACTTCGTATCTTCCTTCAGGACGTGCGTTGTTCATTGCCTCAAAGTCAGGATGTGGGATATTCTCTGTATCGAATGTCTCGTTGCGGTATTCCTCGTTGTAGTACGGGAACTGTGCCACTTTTACTCTGATATCAACATTCTCAAATCCCGGCTGTCCGAATACTACTGTGTACTCCTTGCCTTCCACAGCATATTCACCCTGAATGAATGCGAGCGAAATCATTCTCTTCTCATAGAATGCATAGCATCTTCCTGTCGTGATACCGATAACTTTGTCGCCATCCTTAACATAGTATCCGGAGCAAGGAATTGGCATCGATGCGTTATATGCATCATGATATGCCTCGATAGGAGCATAGTTATGTGCACCCTTACCCTTGAAGTTCTCCTGGAATACTGCAGCAACATCGTCATCATTCCATTCGAGTGTGACAGCCTGTCTGCGTGGTCCTTCCTTGGCAGCCATAAGAGCATCCTTTGCCATGAAGTCATGCTTGAGATTGACCATCTTGCCCCAGCCGATATCATAAGGAGTTGCGTAATACATCTCCTGATCGTTGATAGCAGAACCCAGTCCGAACTGTGGGAAGCAGTTCTTCTGAGTGAATTCTACGAACTCAGGATCATCTCTTCTGAAATCATAGAGGAAGTGCTGGAACTGGTTAGGATAACCGCCCGGTGTATGATTGAGTACGATGTACTGGCGGAATCCAAGTGCACGGCCATCGTTCTTCTCGACGACTTCTCTGAGCTTTGCATATGCGATCTCTTTGTCGCGCTCATGACCGTGTACCTCGTATGCGAGACATCCGGACATTCCCAGTCTGTGTACTACCATCTCTGTGCCACAGATCTGGACGATCCTGTGCTTTCCGAACTTTATGTCATGCAGGTCTGTCTGCGTTGCTTCTTCGAGGATCTCGAGAGACTTAGGTCCGTCGATCTGGAAGAAGTATTCATCTTCCCTGTATTCGCCGTGAATGTCTTTTCCTTCCTTCTCGGCTTTCTCAACAAAGTACTGGAGTACAGGTGCCAGCCAGTAGGATCTCCACAGGTTATCTCCTCTGTACATAATGACTCCGTCTGCCATCATGTTTCCGTTCTCATTGCAGATGATGCCATGCTTTGACTGTCCAGGCTCCATCAGACTGAAATCACGGTTTACGAATGTATAAGTCAGTACAGCAGCCGCATCAGTTCCCCACACGTCATAAACAGGAGAACAGTTAAGGGCTCCGCCAAGCCAAGCGCTTCTGCGGCATGCAAGGTATTCATCTCTTGCGCCGGTATACTCAAGTGGAGTGTCAGTTCCAAGCATGTTGTAATGAGCAAACGCGCCTCTCCAATATTCACCATTATTGTCAAATACCATATTATGTACCTCCGTTGTACTTTTTGCAGTTGAAGTCTTTGATTTACAGACATCTTACAGATTTTCAGAAATTACAGCAACGTAAGACCTGCATAGTATTCAGATTGTTTTTTGTGCACATTTGTGCATAATTAAACCAAAGGAGGCCGATGCCATGAATATCAATCTTCAGCTGCTCATCAGACAATTGGATGTCGAAGGCTTTTTGCTGTCAGAAACCGACAGCAGCAAGGGATACATCCGGAATGTATCTCTGTTTGATCCGGAATCTCCTCTGCTGCCCTCTTATGCATATTTGCTGGAATCAGATGATGCCGGTCATATTAAAGACATGGATACCGACCCGAATTGTGCATTCATAGTTCTATACAGCGAGAGAGAGGAATTCAGTGACATTCCTTCAGTCCATAACGTGCTGAAGGTCCGTACAGGTCAGAAGCTAAATGCGGTACTGAATAAAGTTCAGCAGGTATTTGAAAAATATAATGAATGGGAAATCAGGCTGGCAGACGCGGTTCTGAAGCGGGTACAGGTTGATGATCTTCTTGACATCGCATCTGAGCTGTTCCCTGATCCGATTGCTCTGTTTGATTCTTCATTTTCATTGATTGGTTATGGAGGTCAAATACCTGGTGAATTCGATGACCCGATATGGAGGACTGTTGTTACTGAAAATTACGCGTCCGTTCAGAACCTTCCGCGGGATTTCCGGGAATACTATAAAAAGATACCTAAGTCGCGCAGAATCATCTGTTATCCGGCTTTTCCCGAAAAGAGCGATAACAGGATACTCATGGTGCATCTTATGCGTGAAGATCATATTTTTGCGATTCTTGCGATGGATGAGCTTTGTGTACCGTATGAGCCGTGCGATTTAGTAATACTCGATACGATAAGGAAATGGCTTGAACATTCAGAGCTGGTATTCCGCCTTGCAGCGATCAGCGCAGATAACAGCAGCAAGGTCTTCCTGGATCTTCTTGATGGCAGAAATATATCTCCTTCCCTGATGGATCACCTTGTGCTGACTCAGGGATGGCAGAACTGCAGGAAGTACGTGATCATACGCATGACCAGTCCAAACAGGGTCGATGAATTCAATGAAAAGAACGCGGCTTCTTTTATCAGAAGACTAAAAAAATCAGACAGCAGCATCAGTCCTTATTATCATCAGGGAGAGATTGTTGCGTTGATGAAGTGTGAACGGGATTACAGATCGGGCGATGACCTGCCAGAAGGTTTTGTTTCTCTTGTAAATACGATTGGCATGCATGCCGGCATCAGCCTGCCATTCAACAGCCTCTCACATATTTACGAGGCCGGTGTTCAGGCAGGGATTGCACTCAGATATTCAGATCACGAACTGATGGTTTCTTTCGGAAAGATATATCCTCTCTATATGAGAGATGTTCTTGCTGTTGATGGAAAAACTGAGTACTTTACTCATCCTGCCGTAGTTTATCTGCACGAGCAGCATAAACAGGATTTGCTTCGCACTCTTTACTGGTATCTGGAAACAGGAATGCAGCTATCTGAAACAGCACGGATCCTAGGCATTCACAGAAATACTGTCAGCTACCGGCTTGAAACGGTTGAGGATCTGTGCAGCATCGACCTTCAAAGGATAACACGGGAAGAATCACTGCACATAAGGCTGTCATGCATTCTGTTGTGGTGAGTCATAGAATCCGACATCACAGAGCTCCAGATCACAGAGACTTCGTTTCAGTCGCATGCAGTTCGGTTTGAATGTAGCATATGTCAGTCCTCCGGAAACTGCTCCTCCTATGACAGGAACTATCTTTGAGGCACTCTTCACATAGATCCGCTTTGCTATTTTTGACCTCAATTCTTTTGCAACTCTTTTGACGACCGGATATATGGCTGTTTTAGTCAGGGCCTCATTGGCAAGAGCTTTTGAGGTCTTATTGGCAGCCGCCTCTGCTATTACCTTAATGCTGTCGTCAACACCCTGCACGTCGTACATGGCTCCAAGGAATATCAGTATCTGGTCCATGGCGTATGAGCCGGCCTCTTCGTCTGCGAAATCAAGCTCATCAAATCCATAAAGATAGGCTATCTCCTGTATTGCTTTTACGGTAAACGCAAAGTACTGGACAACGTCTGCAGGTATTGAAGCAGCCAGGGCAAAGCCGCCGGGCAGACCCGCTGCGAATGATATACCTGACACCTTATTTGTCTCATACTGTATTACCTGGTCAGCTATTTTATTGATCCCCTGTTTATCGATTCCAGCGTATGCAGGGTTATGCTCTATAGCCGTTTTCACAGTTTCTTCAGGGTAATATCGGATCAGCTCTTTTTGAAGGAACGCTGCCCTGTCGACTTTTACGTTCGGCAGTTTGATTACCTGAGCTATGATCTCTTCCGGAGTTATATATTTATTGATCACAGAGTCAACAGCTTTATCCATAACAGCGTCATTGACCGCTCTGCGCGCCTTTTTCGTAACTTTTCTGATCGGTTTAAATTTTTTAGCCATGATTGTCTCCTGCCAAAAGTCTCTATGCCCTTAAAAGTCTGAATCCGGGTTGCCCATGTTTTTCCAGCCAAAGCGTATCACCGAAATGATTATTGATATAAGGGTGATTGTCTCATTCAGCACGCCGCCCCAGGACTGTATGAGCACATCATACAAAAGCACGCACGGAGAGCCAATAAACTGCGAGAGCCTTATCTTCTGCGCGTTGTTGCTCCAGTACCCTATCGTAGTTACCGCGACCATAATGAACGGGAGCAGGCTGATAACACCGTTCCATGTGTATATGGTCATCGCAGTCAGCAGTGCCAGTATGACCAGCATCGTTGACCTGCGGTCCACCCACTTCCAGTCTTTCCGCTTAAAAAGGAGCAAGTTTCTGATGATATTAATGATCAGACTGACAGCTCCGGTATAAGCTCCCATAATAAAGAACTGCACACAAAAAATGGTGCAGCCTATCATCTGGCACAGGAACAGTGCCTTATTCGATTTTATCTGATACGAGGCGATGAAGAATGCGACTCCAACGAATCCGATCGCCTGAACAGCCAGCTCACTCATAAATATTTATCCCTGCTATGCGGTCATCCCTTCTGCATGCTGGATACATTATACCATCAGAAGCCGTCATTGCATGTGAAACTATGATTTCCGTCTGTAAGGAGAACTGGGAGCCCGGCGAGGACTTCCGAATAATTATGATGCCGGGCTCCCGACTATAGAGGAGTTTGCTATTTTTTAGTTTATGCAGCGACTGCCACCTGGCTTCCGATTATTGTCCAGCCATTATTCTGCAGATCCAATGCCGAACAGTTTTCGGCACTATCCAGAGTTTTCAGTTCGATGCTGTCGCCGTCCTCACGGTACAGCATCTGATCAGGTAATTCAGTCGATAAAGTTTTGAAAATGTTCATGATGTAGTCGAGTTTAGATGTATCCATTTCCTGTACCGCCTTTCTTTTGATTTTTGCATCTATTGTTTCTTCTTTCAGAACACCTTTGCTTGCTTCTGACATCTATAGTTTACAGTTCCACGTGTACAGAAAAACGCCCACTAAAAAAGCGCCGAACGGCGCCGAAAGGAGCGCCGGAAGGCGCTAAATGTCGCTAAATGCTTTTGGAGCTGTTATTCCTTTGGCCCCAGGTAGTAAAGTCTCAGAGAGCTGTAGCCATCCTTATCTTTTGCGCATTGGAATTGTGTACTCTCGCCCCAGGTTCCTGAGCTGCCGCTAGGCACTTGTCTACTGAAAGTCCACGAATACAACCAGAAAGAATCACCCTCCTGCTCGTAATAAACATCTTCATTTTTTCCATATGCATTCAGCAGCTGGTCGGCAGACTTTTTCGCTGTTTCCGTGCTGGAAAGGTCCACCTTAAGTCCTGCTTTTTTAAGAGTTAAGCTTGAACAGCTGCGCTGTGATTCTATTGTTATCCCGCATACAATGCATTCTGAAAGTGCTTTAGTTTCGTCAGAGAAGTTGCCTACGTCCATATAGAACGCCCACATGTCACTGCCTTCTTCCGGATACACAAAGACAAGCAATGTATTATTGGGATCAAGTTTTGAGTCAAGCTGTTCCTTTTCAATATACCATCCATTGTCTAAGAAATCAGATACCGGGCACGGAAGTGAATAGTCCTCACCTTCAAGTTCAAACGCATAATGTTCTGCAAGCTCAGCAAATGACATCTGGCTGGCATCTGATGATTGTTCCTCCTGCGCAGTATCCGCTGCCTGTTCATCCTGACCGGATGTATCAGAAGAACCGCCACAGCCGCACATTGCAAATACCATGACTGCTGTCATAAATAAAACTAAAAATCTCTTTTTCATACTAAGTTCCTCACTGGAGACAGGGGACGGTTCTCTGTCTCCTTCCCTCTTCTCTTTTTTAGTATTGTACCACTAAAGAGCAATCCAAAAGCAGACTATGACGCGATTGTCACATGAAAAAAACGCCTGCAAAAGGCGCTTTTTTTCACTTTATCTTTGCTTTTTTACTGATGCCCTTCTTAGTCAGCCACTTCTTGTATGCCTTCTTCACTTTTTTCGGAACTTTGACCTTCACCGTTTTCGGTGTTCCCTTGAACGCTTTCGACTTGACGTTCTTTGAGGTCAGCTTTGTGGTCCTGATCGTGATGGTCTTCAGCTTGCTGCAGTTCTGGAACGCATACGCGCCGATGGAATCGACATTCGCTCCGATCGTCAGGGTTTTCAGCTTTTTAAGTCCCTTGCAGGCCTTTGCTGAAACTGCAGTCACGTTATACTTTCTGCCATTTACAGATATTGTTGCTGGAATTGACAGACTTGTAATGCTCTTGTTCTTAGGCTTTAAGAGTGTCGCGGAGGAACCGGATATCTTATAAACTCCGTTGCCGCTTGTCACGGTTGTCACATGCTGCGCCGCACCTCCTCCCGGTGCTTCACCAGTGACCGTAAGTGTTGTTTTGCTGAGCACTTTACTCTTGGTTTTGTCGGTATACACAGTCACCACTGCTGATCCCGGACCTACCGCTTTAACTCCGAGCACATAGTAGTACCTTACAGCATTCGCATAGACAATACTGCCGTTTCTTGTCAAAGACGCAATCTGTACAACCGACGTATTGGAGGATTCTGCATAGAAGTAGCCATCTATCATGCCTCCTTCTATGGTCGGACTAAGCTGATAATCCCTTTTATCTCCGACCTCCAGCTCATACTCTGATGTAGCTGAAGCTTCGTCCCTCAGCTTTGCATTAACAGCAGCCTGACTGCTTTTATCCAGCGGACAGCCATCAAATGCATCATGAGCTATTCCCTTATTTTCGATACTCTTCGGTATTGTTACCGAGGTCAGACTTTTGCAGCCCCAGAACGCGGATTCATCAATCTTCTTCACGCCCTCCGGTATAGTTACGGATGTCAGAGATGAGCAATTGGAGAAGCAATCCCTTGGAATCACTGTAACGCCTTTGGAGATCACCACTTTAGTCAGTCCATCGCAGCAGTTAAATGCGTACTTCCCAAGAGTGGTCAGACTATCCGGCATGGTGACGGATGTCACTTTTTTGCACGAAGCAAAAGCTCCAATCAGTACAGATTTGACCGTCCCCGGGATAGTGTAGGCACCACTTCTTCCAGCCGGGAACTCAACAAGAATTGTCTTATCTTTGCTGAGCAGAACACCATCTGCTGAGGAATAATAAATGTTTGATGGTGACACATTGATATTGACAAGGTTGACGCATCCCATGAAAAGTCCTTCTTCTATGGATGTTACACCTTCAGGGATCGTCACCTGTAAAACATTCTGCTCGTTCCATGAAGCACCCGAAAGGCTGCCGCTGCCGCTGATCTCGAGCTCCCCGTCATCAGAAAGAGTCCAGGTAAGACCATCGCCGCAGGTGCCTGACGAATCAGCGAAAGCGATATCCGGACTTAACAGTACAGCTGCAATTCCAACAATAACGATCATCAGCAACAGGAGATACCGGTGGATTCCTCTCAACTCAAATTCTTTTGTACAAGTCTTCACGTTCATAGTTCACCGCCCTTCATACATGTATCGCGATTCCCACTTTATCCCATTATATCTAAATATTTCCCTATTTTTTGCAATCCGGATGCGACTCGAACATTTTTATTTTGCCTTTTTGTCAACCGCATATTGTTCAAAACACCAGGTTGCGATCTCTGCAATCAGCTCTTTCGGCAGAGGTTTGTTATATGGCAGCCGGATCGTCCCCTTACTCACATCATAGTCCTTGAGTTTGTCTGCAAACACTGTTGTTGCTTCACCGCCCGGATAAAGACCCAGATGTTTTTTCGATGCTGCAAAATGGATTATGTTGACACCTTTCCAGTACGTAGGCATACTCCAGGATATCTTCTCTTTTGCCTCAGGAATAGCCTCACGAAGAATCTGCCTCACTTCAATCAGATATGGCCTGACCGATTCGTCCTGCTCATCAATGTACTGATCAATGGTCTCGATTTTTCCGCAAAAATGGTGCTGGCCTTCCCTGCTGAAACTCCGGCCGCATTTAGGACACTTCCACATAAATATCATTCTCCGTTTTACAGGTTTCTCATGCTCTATGACATAAAATAGTTATCAATATCATGTTGTGTTTCAAGTATTTCTTCTGCTTCGAATGTCTTAGCCAGAATTATTGATCCTCGAAAGGCTGCTTGAAAGTCTGTTATATCAAATGCTTTTTCCGCCAATATATCAAATGCATCCAGTTCAGCATTCAAAGCATCAATATATTCATTTACCTGCTGTGTCAATCTTTGATCTAAATCTTTTTGAGACTTCAGGCACTCATCTATTGCTTCCAGTTCTTTTTCATAATGACTGTATCTGAATTTCTGGAATATCAAAGCGCCAACAGCTTCAGCTAATTCCTGCCTTTCTTTAGGTATGAGAGAATGGTTCATCCTATCTGTCATTACCAGAAATACGGCTTCAAGGCTCAGCCACAGGTTTTCTTCTATAAACTTGATCTCTGATGTGGATCCAGATTTAAGATTTTCAGAATACTCTTTCATCGAAGAAACGATTTCTTCCAATCTCTTTATTACTGTTTCTGATGCATTTGGCCTCATAGGTTCAATTGCAAATGCTATTGATTGTCTATATAAGTCAAATACAAATAATGAGTAATCCTGTGGGTCTATTGTTACGGCTTTCTCAGCAGCAAGGCCAAGGACATCATTCCAATCATCCCTAGTCAATTCTGCCACAGAGCCTCCTTGCTTTAGTTTCGACCACAAGCTTACAAGGAATATCGTTGCAGTTTTAATACTAAGATCTATTTTATCATGATCCAGCACATTCTCCGCTGTAGGCAAATATTTTTCTATGAGGTTGAGAGCCTTATCAAAATTCTGATTTTGTTCTCGTAGAGCAGCAACTATAGAGGTGCTGTTGAGATCATCTACAGCATTCTTGCAATAATGCAGTATGTCTCTTAAACTGAACTGAGTATTATTATCATTCATAGCTAACTCACTATACGGTCTTGATGAACAGTGCTGACAATGCTTTGGTATTATTCACCATAGTTCCAAGTCGCACCTTTTCAGTATTATCGAGAGACTTATAGTCAGAACCGAACAATGTCATATTATTTGTGAACTGCTTCATTAGTTCATCTCTTAGCGTGATAGTCTCTGCATTAATTGTGTGTATAACTCCTGTAACCTCTTTCAAATCAGCAGTGTTCTTCTTGATTGACTCGATTTCTTTATTCTTCTCTTTGTTATTAAGTATTCTCTTTCGAGAAAAAAGTGCAATAGAAGCAAGTAAACTCGCTCCTGCAATACCTATTCCAACCGGTCCGGCAAGTGCAAGTAAGGCTTTTCCGGCAACTACACCTCCCCCACCAGTAGTTAAAGCGCCACCACCGAGCCATGCCAAAGCAGCATTAGTTGCTGCAGCACCTGAAAGCGTAGATATGGCTGTGCCTGTAGATGCTGTGCCAAATGTAGTAGCAATCCACATCGCGGCAGTTGGCGCTGCACTCATAACAGCTGCTCCTGCAGCTATACCTGCACCAGCTCCACCAGCAGCCTTACGTGCGTCCTGAAGTTCCTTTTCGGCGAAAGCTTCCGCTCCTTTGAAAACAAGTTTATTTCTGTTAATCTCTTCAAAATCACTATCAAATGACTTAGGGCTGTTTGCAATGCTATTGACCAGTTCAGCCACATTGTCGATGACATCAACTGCGCGTGTTCTTTGAATATACAGGTTTAGTCCCTCATCGTTCATTTTAGCGTATTCTTCGTTATACGCATTGATTGACTTCTCAAGTTCAATATCAAGTTCTTTTAGCTTAAACTCGAGTTCTTCCTTCTTGTCTTCGACCGATTCTTTGATGTTTGCCGCTTTTCCTTTGATTGATTCAACATCAATACTATCGATTCCCTTTTTTGCAAAATCTTTTGCACTGCCTGCAATTTTTTTTACATTAATCTTATTTGCCATAATCGACTCTCCTAGTATTACTCGAATTCTTGCAATTCCCTTGCTTTATATATAATCTTTTTCTCCTTCTGTTTAGACAAGGGATTTCCCGTTCGCAATACACATTACTTTCGTAACAACTCTGTCCCTAGTACTTAAGTATTATTTCTTCTTATGATACTACTTTGAATCTCCTTTTTTATCCACTTAAGCTATTTTTTTTACAAAGCAAGCAGGGACACACTTCATCAACATATCCACCTAAGATCAAAAGTCCTATGTCATTCGCAATCATCTTGCGTTTGCCATAGGACTTTTTCGAATTATACAAAGGTGATTTACTAGTAAGCGACTTCAAGAAGCTTTTTCTCTATTCTGGCAGTTACCTCTATATAGTATGCAAGCTCTGCTGTATTCATCTCTGACTGATCCATGTTCTCCATTTCTTCGAGCATTGTTGCCTCTTCGGTCAGAAGGTCGGTCATTTCACTTAATAGTTCCAGATCTGATGGATCTTCCTGATATCTCTTCATAACTTCGCAATAATGATCGAACCAGGCTTCATAATCATCCATTGTCTTTTTAAACTCCGGAGAAAGAATTCCTGAATCAGATCCAGAAGAATCATCACCTGTATCTGAATCCTCAGATGATACTGGCTCTTCTTCGACAGTGTCATAGCTGTCGACTTTTCCGGTATCGCTCTCTGAAGATGTTGTATCGCCTTTTCCACAGCCAGCCAAAGTCAGCATAAGTAGCAGCGCAACTGCAACCACTAAGTATCTCTTCATTGTCTATGCACCTCCTGTTTTTACAAAACCTCCCCGATTCCGCTTTCATTTTTCAAGGCATGTTTTCTCGAACATCTTATCCAGCAGCTCTTCCTTGACTTCCGCATCCGAAGAGAGCTCATCAAGCAACAGCAGCATGCCTGCTAATGAAATCTGTTCATCCAGGATTTCCCGTTCCTCCCTCAGTTCCTTGAGCCTGGATCTGAGTATGTCTTCATCCATTTTGTCCACTTTTTTTATCACAATGGCTATGCTTTCAACAGGTATCCCTATCCTTCTCAGAAGCAGTATTCTCTTAGCCCTTCTTACAGCATCGTCGTCATACAGCCACTCTTTTCGTCCCTCAGAGTTTCGTAATGTAGGATGCAGCAACCCCTTACTGTCGTAGTACCTTAATGCATTCACTGTAATTCCTGTTATTTCAGTGACTTCCCGGATCGTAATCAGTGACATTGCATACCTCTCTTTCCAACTATACATCTCGTTGTAACGACGAGGTCAATGCCATATTTGAAACACTTTAATCGTTTGTAATAACACCTCTTTTCCGCACAGCACCTCGTCGTAAGAACAATGTTTCTTGTAATAGGCGCTGTAATTTCTGCGAATCTATCTACGTGCCAATGAATGTATTATTTAGGCTGTATGCTATAATGTCCCTGAGGCATCAGGATACGGATGGTCAAACCATCTGTGCTGAATGAGAGCACCAACCACATCCTATCCATGTCTCACCATTTTAAAAAGGCGCCTCCTCTGGAAGGCGCCCTCGATTGTTTTTGCGTGCTCCGGCGTTTAACGTGAAGCTTCACTTTCTCTGATCTTCCTGATCTCGATTTTCTTTTCTCTTTCTTTCCTGTACTTCTCGACAAACCTTCCGCGAAGTGGAAGTGAATGGATCGGTACATTGTACTTCCTGACGATATGTATTGCATCGAATTTGCATCTCGTAGTACACATGCCGCATCCGAGGCACTTGTTCTGATCAACGACCGTAGCCCCGCACTTGAGACAACGCTCGGTCTCAGCTTTCATCTGCTCTTCAGTCAGGGTAAGTCTCTCATCGTACTTGCTCATCACCCTGGCAGGATCGAAGCCCGGCACCTGTCTTGACGTATTGTCATAACTGATCTGATCGTAATCTATATCGTCCTTATCGAGTGCTATGAACTCTCTGCGGTTTCTTCCGATCGTGAGGCTGTGCCCCTTCTTGGTAGCTCGAGTGATTGAGATAGCCGCTTCCTTTCCGGCAGCTATAGCGTCGATGCAGAACTTCTGTCCTGTATAGATGTCTCCACCAGCGAAAATGTCATATTCAGAAGTCTGGTATGTCAGTGGATCAGCTATAACAAGGCCCCTCTTGTCGAGCTCTACGTTGACGCCTGTCAGCAGCTTGCCCCAGTCCGGGCGCTGACCTATGCAGTACAGGACTGTAGTGCATTCTGCCTCGCATGTTTCACTGTCATCAAATTTAGGATCGAATCTGCCCTCTTCATTTTTGACACTGATGCACTTGCGGAATTTAATTCCCCTGCATTTGCCTGCCCTCTTGATGATCTCCGTCTGTCCCCATCCATCATGGATAGGGATACCGTCTGCCTTGCAGAATGCCTGATCCTCTGCACCCATTGGCATCTCATCATAGCTCTCAAGGCAATAGAGATCGACGCTGTCAGCTCCGTGTCTGACAGCCGTTCTTGCAACGTCGGCTCCTATGCTGCCTCCCCCGATGACTACGACTTTTCCGGAAAGCTTCACATCGTTGCCGCGGTTGATGCTCTTTACAAAATCCACACCCGGCATCACGCCTGCTGCGTCATCTCCCTTTATTCCAAGCTTGCCGCCGTTCTGAAGGCCTATACCAAGATAGAATGCCTTGAAGCCCTGCTCTCTGAGCTCAGGAATCGTAACATCCTTACCTACTTCGATGCCGCATCTGAACCTGACACCCAGCGCTCTCAGCACGTCGATCTCAGCATCGACTACGTTTTTATCAAGTCTGAAGTTAGGTATACCGTTTGTGAGCATTCCGCCCGGCTTGAGCTCCTTCTCGAATACAGTCACTTTATATCCCTTCTCAGCAAGGTAGTACGCACAGGATATTCCCGCAGGACCGGATCCGATGACAGCGACCTTGGTATCGAAGTCCCAAGTGATCTTTGGAACGAATCTGTGAGCAGCATCGAGCTCTTTGTCTGCAATGAACTTCTTGATCTCATCGATTGAAACCGGATCATCTATCCGGCCTCTTGTGCACTCATTCTCGCAGTCGTGAGGGCAGATGCGTCCGCAGACTGCCGGAAGAGGATTCTCCTTCTTGATGAGCTCGAGCGCCTCCATGTATTTGCCCTGAGCCGCGAGCCTGATGTAGCCCTGAACGGCGATATGAGCAGGGCATGTCGCTTTGCACGGGGATGAACCTGTCTCTACTGAATTCTGCCTGTTATCCCTGTAATCAGGGTTCCATCTCTCCGGCCCCCACTCGAGATCATCAGGCAATTCCTGCATCTGATGCACTATTGGTGTCTTTGAGCATATCTTCTGTCCGAGTCTGAGAGCATTGTTCGGACATATCTCTACACACTGTCCGCATGCGACGCACTTTTCTTCGTCGATCTCGGAGACGTAGTTGCTGCGTGTAAAATTAGGTGTGTTGAAATAAGATGTTCCTCCGATGGCCATGCAGCTTGACGGCTGGCAGTTGCATATCGCCAGAGTCATTCCGTTCAGGAGCGTAGTTATCTGATGGATGCATCCGAGGTCTTCGACCATCCTGAGATGCTCATACACCTGCTCCTTGGTGATCTGCTCACCCATTCCGTGACGGATCATGGTATCTGCTGCCATAGCCATGTATATGCACATGCCATCAGGGGATTCTCCTGTTCCCTCGCCCATGCTTTCACGTACCCTGCGGCACTGACACGGCACTTTGCAGAAGATCTGCAAAGGAGATGTCTCAATGAGGGTGCTCAGCCTCTCCATGGTCAGAGTCTTGGTCTCTGCAGGCAGAGCGCTCTCCACCGGGATGACCCTCATGATGCCTACTCCCATTGGATTCGTCGGCAAAACATCTGAATGCGACACTAACTGGTGCTCCCAGAACCATTTTGCAACTTCAGGATGCGCCTCCGCATATCCGGGTCTCACCATCTGAAACTCAAACAGACCCGGAGCATACGGAATCATGATATATACCTTTTGCTTAGTCTTTGGGATCTGGAAGTCTATGAAACATGCTTTTTCCGCTATTCCATCGAGTATCTTTTTCGTCTTTTTTACAGAAAAACCCGAAAGCACAGCCAGTGCACTCGCAGTAAACGGGATCGTAGGCCTCATATGGCACATGACCTCAAGCTCATCGTCTTCCAGAAGATAGTCCAGCACCTTGTATTCCGGACTGTCGGGACTTGTATCCAGCTCTCCGCTGCACATGATTCTGGCAAGTTTTGCCAGGTTTTCTTCTCTCGTATGCATTGCGTATCCCCCTCTCAAATCTTCAGACTTATTTAGCTTCTTTTGTATGTATTTTTCTGACTCCTCTTTACGAAATTGATTGCTTTTTTAAATTGTTAACTACTTCTGTTTACAGTATAACATTGGGAGAATATGTTTTCTATCACTATCCGCAAACATAAATCCACACCTTGTTTATTCCACATAAAAAGGCCGGGCACTACTAATTTCAGTAATGCCCGCCCATCTAACCGCTTCAGCGGATGGAGACAGAGAACCGTCCCCTGTCTCCTCTTCCTCTTTCCAACAGACTATCTTCTTACATATCTCAGCTGACATGTCGGATCGCCCTTCGCGATAGTTCCCGGAAGATCCAGCTCTACTCCAAAGCACTCACCGATTCCCCTGTCACCGCACATGGCATGATCACACATCACTGCGATCTGCTCATCGCTACAGCCCTGTTTCTGCCAGGCTTTGACGAGCGGGCAGTAGTGGAAATCTATGTCCAGGTGATCATCATCGCAGCGAAGGATATCCATCTCGAACACTTTCTGTGCGAAGAATCCGAACAGAGCTTTTTTCAGCCCCTTCAGGGACTGTCCCCTTTTGCCTTTCTTCACGAGATTCTGACCCTGATATAATCCGCATCTTTTGATCGCATCAGGAGCAAAATCTTCAGCCCTGAGGCCGTGCTTTTCTGCTTCGTCACACAGAAGGTACATCCACAGCGCACGATGCTCCAGCTGCTCACGTATGCCTACGATAAGCGGATTCTTTACTTTTGCTTCGTTAACTATCCTGCTCATGATTATCCTCCATTTTCTCCTGTACCATCGGAGGGAGACAGAGAACCGTCCCCTGTCTCCCCTGTCTCTTCGAGCAATGCGTTAAGTATTGCTTTTGAAATTTCATATGCTTCCGGACATTCACTTGCGCGGGGTCCTCCTATACAAAGCTCCGTCTCATCCGGCAGTGTATTGATCCATTTGATGATATCCGGAACGTCGTTCAGCCCTGATGCGGTGTACATAGGCTTGCCCAGTGCTTCTCCTTCAAGCAGGCCTGTATCAGTGCCCGGCGAAGGCTCAGAACCCTCAGGTATGATTGTAAGAATTGCATCGCTGTCACGCATATTCCATTTTGTCCGTTGCTCCGTACCTTCTGAAGGAGTTTCCGCAAGCTCCGGATAGTCTGCAAGCAGTCCGGGAGAATCAGGATAGTCCTCTGCCCAGCCTCCCTTGGGACACCATCCGCACAGAGGAATTCCATGCTCCCTGGCGAAGTCCATCGCCGCCCTGTCGACACCGCTCTGGCCTCCGGTACGTATCCTGATTATCTTGCTCAAAGGTTCCACGTTCCTCTTCCTTCCCTGGCGAAAAAGAGATAGCCGATCAGGTCCTTCTGGTAAGGAATGAAGCTGCCATCATCGATCATTTCCTCTATTTCCTTCTGGCTCGCCCACTTTGCATCAGCGACTTCTTCTGTCTGAAGATGCAGGTCCTCGAGAGATATATCCTTCTCGATAGTGTAGAAATCATCGAAGCCATCCGAGAAGTTGACTGTGATGACAGGTCTTCTGTCGCTGAAATCGATGCTGAGCCCGATTTCCTCAGCTGTCTCACGCTCTGCTGCTGTACGGCTTGTGTCTCCGGCGCTCGCACCGCCGCCGACAATTATATCCCAGTACGAAGGCCAGCGGACTATATCGTCTGCCCTTTTCTGTATCAGCATTTCACCCTTGCTGTTGAAAACACAGACATGGACCACCAGCCTGTATGTGCCTTCATCCAGTGGATCTCCACGTTTTGCAGTCTTTCCGGTCAGCTGACGGTCAACAGTATATAAATCAATGATCTCTGCCATTACTTTACACCCTTATTGTTATCGTAAACATATGCGAAATACAGGTTTTTACCTGCCTTCCTGCAAACTTATGGCGGAAGGACTCCTGATAAGTATTATAAAGAGCATTCGTCCGGCTTGCAATCAGGGAGATAGGGGACGGTTCTCTGTCTCCCCGTCTCCCTGCCTCCTTGTTGCGCTTCTGAGCATATGGTAAGATATGCGTAGCAAAAGTGCTTGGCTGCGAACAGAAAATACCCCGCAGTAAAGCTAATCAGATATTGTTTCAAGGAGGTTTTGCAGATGCAGAAGAAAAGATTTGTTGCTTTGACATTGGCGTTTGCGTTGGTTCTTACGATGTTCGTTGGACTGTCGGCTGAGCCTGTAAGCGCTGCTTCAGCTACTTATGAAGTCCCGGTCAAGATAATCTATTACTCAAACGAGGCTAATGATGACGTTGAATCCATTGAAAAAGCAGTTTGGAAATATGCCGGCTCAGATACATTTACGTACAACACAAAAGGCTATGTCACTGCACAGGGAAGTCTGAAGACTAAATGGACGCTGAAGGGCTCAAAAAGGGTAAAGGCAAAGACCGGAAGCAAGAAACTGGGGTCTATCGCAAGATCGACCTACAAGAGCGGAAAGCTGAAATCTGTCGCTTTTAAGCTTTATAATAAGAAAGGCAAGAGCATCGGCAAAGGAACTGAAAAATACAGCAGAGCAAAGGGCTCAAAAGGCTGGATCTCAAAAATAAGCGGCAAAAATGGCAAAATCAAATACACTGTTTCGTATACGTATACCTTCTATTCCAATGGTTTGCCAAAAACCATCAAAGAGACATCCCGTGTACGCGGAAGTAAATTTGTTACGACGTACGGATTCAACAGCAATGGCTTTATAGCCTCAATAAAAACCAAGTACGGAACGACAAAATACATATACAAATATGCTGGTGTCAAGCCTGTCGAAAGATATGTTTATGATGACGGTTTCCTCATGTCCAAGGAAGTTTTAGTGTACGGCGGGAAATACACTAAGGACAAGAAGACTTATATCGGAACCATCAATACTAATTTCATGAATAATGTCTCGTCATTCGTAAGGGATGCTCTTCCTCCTTTATATCCTTGGCTGGCAAAATAGCGCTAATAAATAAGCACTTACAGAAATGAAAACTGACTGGCTATAACCCGGGATTCAGCGGTTATAGCCAGTCAGTATTTTTATGAGGCGGAGACAGAGAACCGTCCCCTGTCTCCTTACATAAGCCTCTTATAAATGTCGAGCATGCTCTCGATATGGTATTTCAGCAGCCACGATGCTGAATTGTATTCCGGTGTGTCCTTGATGGCCTTGATCAGCGCCGGGTAATACTTCTCTGTCTCTGATATGTAGCGGTAGATGCCGTCGCGGCCCAGTCCCCAGGACATCGTCGTGATGTTATTGCATCTGTCGATGCACTTGACCAGCGCAGCTTTCGGATTTGCTGCGAGAGCTCCGTAATATTTGTCGAGCTTCTCCTCTCTGGTGCCCGGCGCATTCTTATCCTTTGTCATGAGCCGTACGATTTCTTTTGCCTCATCGTTTACCGGCAGCTCTTCGACCGTCTTCCCGCAGTCCTCCACAACATCGTGCAGCAGGATGGCCGCGATGATCTCATCCTCTTTGATTCCCATTGAGAGCGCATGGCAGGCCATGTTGAGCGGATGGTAAATGTACGGTATATCTGACTTCTTGCGCTTCTGCCCTTCATGTGCAGTGACTGCATAATCGACAGCCCTGTACGCATTGTGCATGCCGAGAGCTGATGCTGTAGTCTTCACGAAAGTCTTCATGTGCTCCCAGTTGTAGATCGCGTCTTTTGTTTTGAATGTGCCCTTTTTATCTTCAACGATTGCCGATACCGACACATCGAATACTTCGGCCAGCTTCTTCAGATTTGCTGTTTCAGGCATATACTCGTCGCGCTCCCAGGATGACACAGCCTGGAATGTGACTCCCAGCTTTTCCGCAAGACCTTCCTGTGTCAGATCCTGTGCATATCTTAGACTTTTTATATTTTCTCCGATACTCATCTGTATGCTCCTTTTCGGTGTTTATTGCATTGGTTTTTTCGCTTGCTCTTTACTCTTCAAACCTTACCGACCAGTGCGGCCTGCCTCCATCAGGTATCAGATATCTGATGCCTGAGTCGAATTCTATCTGAAACCCATCATATTTGCGGTTGAGCTCATCTGCCTCCTCAGGAGATCCGACCGGGAAATAATCCCTGTAATAGCTGTCATCTCCTCCGCACATGTCATGAAACTCTGAGTTCTGCACCAGAACGTATCCTCCGCACTTCCTACATCTGCACAGATGCCGCTCTCCGTCATCCCAGGTATACAGGCAGTGCCCGTATGCATAGCCTCCATACTCTTCAACGAGTTCCAGCTCCATGTGTCTGTATGCTTCGAAAGCATCTTTCATTTTGAATCCTATACATGCTTTTTCCATTTCCTTGCCCTCCTTACATGTTTATGATAGAGGGTTTCACAACAATATTGTAGCGAGCTCAAGTTGAACTTGCAATCAAAAACTCAAGCTATACTTGAGTTACTTATGATATGCTTGCTGAAAAAAGAGACAGGGAACGGTTCGGTTCTCTGTCTCCTGTCTGTCTAATGTCTGTCTCATGTCTCTTTCTAAAGATCACTGTATCTGCTGCCAGGCGCCCACGGCTGCATCAGCTCCGTTCCAGAAGTCTTTGTTCATGCACGATCTCCTTTACCCACGGATCTCATCGACCATAGCTTTATACGCCTGACCGATTGTGATCGTATCTATGCTGTTTGCTACAGCGTCAAATCCCTTTCCGATGTACGTCCTTGCTTCTGCAGGGGTGGTGGTGAATGTCATGCAGAGTTTGCCGGCATATTTGCACGCACGGAGTATCCTGTCCACTGCCTCCCTGAACTCAGGTGCGTCGAACCGGCCGGGTATGCCCATGCAGATCGAGAGGTCGAACGGCCCTATGAAAATGCCGTCGATGCCTTCTATCTGCACTATCTCCTCTATGCTATCCAGCGCTTCCTTTGTCTCGCACTGCGGAAGAAGCAGCACCTTTTCATTGCTGCTCTTCATGTACTCCGTCCATCATCTTTTTTAGAATAATCCACTGATTTTATAAATCTTCCGCTGACTTTTAAAAGCATTCGCTGATTTTAAGAATCATTTAAATCATTTGAATTATCGGATGTCTGATGACTGTTTTCAGCTTCTCCGGGGCTACTTTGCGGGCATCCGACAGGTATATCTCGTGATGCATCCGCTCTGCCGTTATGTCAAGCTCGCAGCCCTGCTCTTTCATATATGCGTGCATCTTGTCTACAGTTGCCGGCTCGTCATCGTATGAGCCTATGTGCATGCACTGCACGCAGAGTCCCTCTTCATACGTAAAGAATTCCACTTTCGAGAAGTCTTCTTTCTTCTTTTTCGTTGCTTCTGCCACAGCCCAGTCAAAGTCCTCCCTGGTGACGAAGTCAGGCAGCCTTATTACTGAGATCCAGTTGAATGTATCCTTGTGAGAGTAATCAACTCCCGTTATGCCGTCCTGCCACCAGAAACCTTCGAGCGGCGGGACCACATAGTCAAAGTAGCCCTCTATCTGATGATCACCTTTCTTGCTCATCTTGATGGTAAAAGCTATTCCGTACAGCAGGCCTATTGCCCTTTTGTAGTCGCCATCCTCCTGATTCGGGTCGCCTTTGCCTCTGACAGCAATGTAGTTCATCGGCGGAACCGTGACTATGGACGGCTTGTCCTTCGGCATATAGAATTCCTTGTACTCTTTTTTATAATCAAAAGCCATGTGATGTTTGTTTCCTTTAAGTGTTTTCCGGTTTATCTCTTCGTCCATCGATGGTCAGGGCCGGCCTATCTCGACAGGAGTTTTCTGACCACAGGCATTGCTATCCTGTATGGCAGCGGTCTGAGCTCCTTGTCTGCCTTCCTGAGCATCTCCCTGATCTGGATGTGCTGTGGACAGTGCATCTCGCATTTGCCACAGCCTACGCACTGGCTCGCAAAGCCCGGCTTACCCTGCAGACCGACATTGCGCGCGAATTCAAATCTCACCGCGTTCTTCTTTCCCTCTATGTACATGAGGTTCCAGTGATGAAAGTTGCCCGGTATGTCTACTCCGCTCGGGCATGGCATGCAATATCTGCAGCCCGTGCACCCGACTCTTTCCTTCTCTTTGATGATCTTTTTGACACTGTCTATGAGAGCAAAGTCGCTTTCGTCGAAGCTCTCCGGCTCCGCATCTGATGCGATCCTTATGTTTTCATCGACCATTTCGAGGGAATTCATGCCCGAGAGCACTACAGTCACTCCGCTCTGATTCCAGAGCCATCTGAGACCAAGCTCAGCAGCCGTGTAGCCCTTGCCGCTGTCGTTGAGCTCGCGCTTCGCTTTCACAGGAAGATTAACCAGCTTCCCTCCGCGAAGAGGCTCCATTATAACTACCGGTATGCCCTTCTTCTCTGCAGCTTCTACGCCGCGCCTCCCGGCCTGACTGACCTCGTCGAGGTAATTGTACTGCACCTGGCAGAAATCCCAGTCATAGGCGTCCAGAATCTGCAGGAACATCTCCGTATCCCCGTGATAGGAGAACCCGATCTGCCTGATGCTTCCGTCGGCTTTGCGCGCGGCGATCCACTCCTCGATTCCATACGACTTAAGGCGCTCCCACTCGGAAACGTCCGTGAACATGTGCATCAGGTAATAATCGACGTGATTTGTCTGCAGTCGCGTAAGCTCCTCATTGAAGATCTTATCTATCGCCTTCATGGACCTGACCATGTACTGCGGCAGCTTCGTCGCTATGTTTACTTTGTCGCGAACCTTGTTTTCTTCGAGAATCCTGCCGAGACACTCTTCACTGCCGCCATACGCATAAGCAGTATCGAAATAGTTTACGCCCATTTCTACTGCACGCATGATCTCGCGCTCAGCTTTATCGTAGTCGATCTTTCCGCCTTTGCTTGTGAACCTCATGCAGCCGTAGCCGAGCTGCGACAGCTCATTGCCGTATTTGTCTTTTCTGTATTTCATTTTTAAATTGTCCCCTTTACATCGCCGGGATACGCACTTATCTTACAGCAGTCCCATCACCGCATCGCCGTGATGTACTTCGTCGTTCATTACCTCTACTACTTCCGGGAAGTCGTCGATGATGTCCTTATACCCTTTCTCATTTATTGTTAACCTCTATTGCTAAGATATTTTCCCATATGTATACTGGCATGTCAATTTGCTGATTATGCATATACAATAAAGCCCCGGGCTTCCTGCCGTTTAAGTACGGAAATATCTAAGCCCGGGGTCTTCTTTTCACTTTAGAAATCTTTTAATATCCTCTTCATCTGCTCCCGGCAGAATATCCCTGAGGTGCTCAAAGAGGATCTCATAAGACTCTTTCGGTGTACACTGATAAACGTTCTGCCTGAAGCTGTCACCCATGAAATGCTCCGGCGTTGAGTATTCCGCTACGCCCCAGCCGTACTCCCTGCCGTCTTTATCTATCATGTACCTGAAGTCGCTTATTATCACATAGCCCTGCGCCTGAAGCCGGTTGATTATTGTGTCAAAGCCCTTGTTGCCGCCCTTCCGGTAGTTGCCGAGCTGCTTCAGACGCTTCGACAGGATCGGTGCATTGCTGTCTATCAGGTCGTACATAACTTTGTCTCCGTGATAGACCAGCCCATCCTCGAATCTCGCATCAAAGTCATAGCCGTCGCGGCGGTAATTCGCAAAATGCAGGAACCACTCCGGACTTATGTACGCTGCCTTTTTCTCGAAAAACTTGCCATAAGCGCATCCCAAGTCATTGATCACGGGGCCTTTCCACTCCCACGGCCCATCGTCTCCCGTGAACCAGATTCCCGGATCGACATGCTCATCGATCGAGAATCCGCGTATCGAGTTCATGAAAAACGGCAGTATTCCAAGCTCCGTGACCGCGGTTTCCAGGTCATCTATTGTTCGTATATAAAGATCATTTATCGTCATCTCTTAAAAAATGCTTCATCATCCTGATTCGCCTGGAATGTCAGCTCAGCCATGACCCGGGAGTAACCGAACCCTTCCTCTTCATCAGTTGTTACTGAAGATGTCTTTGAGCACGCAGCCACAGTGAACGCAAGCAAAAGGCATAGTACAAATATAATCGCTTTTCTCATTATCTGATTTCTCCGTTTGCTGATATTGTCTCTATTATAACCTCTATTGCCATGCATATGTCGCTGATTTCCATAAACGGCTTGTCCGTATGACCCTGCTCCTTTATGTACGGTACGTGTATGAAGCCGGTCGGAACATCGCCTCTGTTATGATCGAGCATGCTGTAAAACAGGGAGTTGCAGACATAAGTGCCTGCATCATCCGATATCTCGCATGGAATGTCCCGCGCTGCCAGTACATCAACTATTTTTCCGACAGGCAATGTGGAGCTCAGTGTGTCCGGACCTTTTTCCGAAATGCGCTCGTGATCCGCAATGTACCCTGCATTGTCCGGTGCCTCGCAGTCCATAAGGTTTTTAGCACTGGTTTCCGGTGATATTGCGCTGCGTCCTCCTGCCTGGCCAAGCATTATAACAGCTGCCGGCTGCAGTCTGTCGTACTCTGAAATCGCAATTTCCGCAGATCTGCCGTACTCCACCGGCAGCAAAAGCTTTCGGATGGCATAACCGCTGCTTTCATCAGGCAGCATCCCGAGAACCTCTGCTGTAGGATTAAGAGTCTCTCCTCCGAATGGCTCAAACGCTGTTACGAGTATTGTCCTACGCCAGATAAACCTTACGGTCTCTTCGTCCTGACGCTCAACGGTGAAGCCGAGATTCCTGTATATCTGGAATGCGTAGCGTTCACGCGGTATCTCGTATCTTATGGTCTCAAGCCCTGAGTTCTGAAGATCTTCCATCAGGAGCTCAAGCAGCTCGGTGCCTATGCCATATTCGGCATATTGGCCCTTGAGGTTCATCTTCATCACTGCCTCTTTGCCGTTATCGCTTACCTCGGCATAAGAAAGACCGGCGAGCTCATCGCCTATCTTCGCAACAAAACGATGACCTCCCATGTTATCTACATGGTAGCTGTCTTCATATGGCCATCCCATACGTCTCGTAGCAAGATATTTTTTAAGTTCGTCTTTTTTCATTGCAATTCCAGTCCCCCATGATTTCTCTACCGGCAGCAGTCTGCCGGTCATCATATTGGTCTTTCCTAATGCCGGATCTCAGACACAGCAGACTGCACTGCGCGCCTGTAAACGCCCAGAACAGCAGCATCACTATATTCTCCAGGATCACCAGCGCTCCGGCTTTTTCGTAGTCCAGGAACGCAAACGGGACCCGGAAAAACAGATAGTCCGTCATTCCGTTGCGCAGGAAAAGCCACAGACCTATACCCGCAATGCAGCAGAAAGCAGCGGAAACAAGCGTCTTTTTTCTGTCCTCGAGCTTCATCCCTGCAGTCATTGCCGGGATATGCAGACCCAGATGCAGGCCCATCAGTACGAAAGACCAGTGAGACATGGACAGGTGCATCCTTCTCGCAAACGATACCGGCGCCATGCCATACAGGAACGGCACCGCATGACCGCTCATTGACATCCCGCAGAATGCCGTCAGCGCGAACGACAACAACAGCAGTATGTTGACTGCTGTTGTCACAATTCTGTACGGGCGGTACTTGCCTTTGAAAAGCGCAGCGTACCACTTTCTGTTGAGGATCTGATGGCCGATCACAAGAACCGTCATCCCTATCCCGATCCATTCATGCAGCACCTCTCCTGTCACCTGATATGCCATCAGGAAGAGAAGAAGGACAGACATGCACACATCTATGATCCTTTTGATCAAATTGTTATTATGCTTCTTCTGCATAAACTTAACTCCCGGTTTTTATTTCAGGCCATCAATCCATGCCTGAATCTCTTCTTCAGATGCACCTTCTCCGAAGCGCTCTCCGTCAAGCCAGTTGCCGCTGCCTGCATTGGATTCGAGATTCTTTCCGCTCATTCCGATTCCGCTGCTGCTTGATGTGCAGAACGGGATCATGGTTATTCCGTCAAAGTCGTAGCTCTCCACGAATGTATCCATGATGCGAGGCTCCTCGCCCCACCAGATCGGGAATCCGATGTAAATGGTCGAATAGCCCTCAAGTGATGCAGGATCGCTACCTATTTCCGGACGGGCTGACTTGTCATTCTGCTCATGAGTAGTACGGCTGTCTGAATCATTCCAGTCAAGATCAGCGCTTGTATACTCCTGGGCAGGTTTGATTTCGTAGATATCCGCGCCTGTGATCGATGCGATCTTTTCAGCAACACCCTTCGTGTTTCCGGTCGCTGAAAAATACACGACCAGAACATCGCTTCCGTCCTGTGCACCAGTCGATGCGGTTTCGTCCGGTGCTGCTTCCTGCTCTTCAGTCTGAGCAGTCTCAGTTTCTGCTGGCTCTTCAGCTGTGTCATTTGTTTTGCTGCAGCCTGCAAATACCAGTAATGAAAGGATCAGCAGCGCAGCAATAACTTTTATTCGTTTACTCATCTCAATATCCTCACTAAATCTTCGATTTGTATACTAGAAGCTGTTCTCTGTCAGCCATTCAACTGCTTTCTTTACCATATCCGTGATGTCTCTGCCATCCTCAGTGAATACTCTCTGCTTTGACAGTCCGTCATGGAAGTCGACATGCTCCGCCTCTGCGAACGCATTCTTCAAGTAGTTATTATCATCCGAGAAACCCGGGTCCGGCTGGATCTGGCAAATACTGTAGGCCTGAAGTATAGCGCTGACCGGAACACCGTGGTACATGATATCCTTGTACTGCTCGATCTCACTCTGTCTGATCGGTGCGCTTTCACGGTAAATGCGCATCGCTTCTGCAAGCACCCTGCGATCCTCATCCGTCAGTCTTTCAGCTGCGTTGCTCGTGGCCGTGTTGTCCTTCACCTGCTCAAGTTTGCTCATTCCTGAAAGGACTGCGATCACATCATCCAGATCAAGGCAGAAACGCACGGACCAGGATGCTATCGACCAGTCAGGATGTGCTGCCTTCATCAGTTTCTCTGCTTCTTCCGGAAGTTTAGCAAGCCCGCCGCCTTTTACAGCTTCCATGATGACCACCTTGCGTCCGTGCTTGCGGATCACATCGTAGCAGAGTCCTGCCTGCACGAGCTCACTGTCCCAGTCAATAGGGTTCAGAGCGATCTGTACAAACTCTATCTCAGGATGTTCTGTCAGCACGCGGTCGAGCAGCTTTGCGGACGAATGGAATGAAATGCCGAGGTGGCGGATCTTTCCGTCCTCTTTCCACTTTTTTGCATGGTCGAAAAGATGCGTCGTTTTTACGATACCGCCCTTTCCGTCATATCCGTCATAATAGACAGTCTGAATGTTATGAAGGAGGTAATAATCCACATAATCCACTCCGAGGTGCTCAAGCTGACTCTGGAAAATCTCCTCGATCTTTTCCTCCGGAATCATCATGAATGTCGGGAACTTCGTCGCGACAGTATAGCTGTCTCTCGGATGACGCTCAACGAGCGCCTTACGGGTTGCCTCTTCACTTTTGCCGTCGTGATATACATAACTTGTATCAAAGTACGTATAGCCTGCTTCCAGAAAAGCATCTACCATATCATTCAGCTGATCATAGTCAAAATCAGTAGGACCGGAGATAACCGGAAGTCTCATCATACCGAAACCTAAATTCTTCATGTAATCCACTCCTTTCACAATTAGAATTTATTTTACTTTTAGCTCCATACTTCCTTTGCAAGGCGAAATACTGCCCAGCCTTTTGGCCAGCCTACATACATCGTAGCATGTGTGATGATGGCCGCGATCTCTTCTTTAGTCACGCCGTGTGCCTTGGCGTTCTGCAGATGATATGTAAGCGATGAATCCGTAATGCCTGATGCCATCAGCGATACGACAGTGATGATGCACTTTGTCTTCACGTCGATTGCTTCCTCATTCCAGACTTCGCCGAACAGCACATCATCATTCAGGTGCGCAAACATCGGTGCGAATTCTCCAAGCTGGTCTCTGCCTGCTGTCTGTACGATCTTTTCACTCATTTCTATTTACCTCCCGATCTTCTGGTCTCCTGTCGACCACACATGTTTTTCCTTTGATGCCGCAGGCTTGTTCTGAGCCATTACCCCGGCAAGTGGATGAGGAACATAAGGCTCCTCAAGATATGCTGTTTCTTCGCCTGACAACTCAAGCCCGACTGCCTTTGCAGCACCTTCAATATGATGGAACTTTGTAGCTCCTACTACAGGTGATGTTACCTTTGTCAGCAGCCATGCCAGAGAGACCTCTGTCATGCTGACTCCATGCTTATCAGCGAGCTCCGCCACGCGGCTTATGATCACGTTGTCCTGATCAGCTGTCGCGTCGTATTTGAACTTCGCATAGCTGTCTTCTTCAGCGCGCTTTGTGCCGCCTACTCCAGGAAGTCTCGAAAGTCTTCCGCTGGCCAGTGCGCTGTACGGAGTCAGAGCGATATTCTCTTCATCACAGTAAGGCACCATCTCGCGTTCCTCCTCACGGAAGATCAGATTGTAGTGGCCCTGCACTGAGACGAACTTCGCAAATCCCTCTTTATCAGCCAGAGCATTTGCCTTTGCGAGCTGCCATGCAAAGCAGTTGGAGATACCTATGTATCTGGCCTTACCTGCTTTCACGACGTTGTTGAGGCCTTCCATGATGTCATGGATCGGAGTATTCCAGTCCCACATGTGATAGATATACAGGTCAACATAGTCCATGCCGAGGTTCTTAAGGCTGGTGTTGATCATATTCTCTATATGCTGCTGCCCGCTGATACCCTGCTCGATCTCTTCAGGAGTGCGCGGCAGGAATTTAGTCGCTACAACGACTTCGTCGCGCTTAGCAAAGTCGCGCAGAGCTCTTCCGACAAACTGCTCACTGGTACCGCTCTGGTATGCAATTGCTGTGTCATAGAAATTGACTCCGAGATCCAGTCCACGTCTGATGATCTCTCTTGAGTTTTCTTCATCGAGCGTCCAGCTGTGCTGGCCTCTTGCCGAATCGCCAAAGCCCATGCATCCCATGCAGATGCGGGATACGTTAAGATCTGAATTGCCAAGCTTTATATATTTCATTTAACGTTCACTCCTGTCTTTTTAGTTTAATCCTTTAGTTTCTTCAGAAGCTCTTCAGGGCGGTTACTATAGTGCCTTATCAAGCCAGTTTCTGATAGTGGTTTCGTTCGGCCGGTTGATCTGAACGCCTTTACCCCACTTCACATTGCCGCTGACGTTTTTGTGAAGCTCTGTGTCGCTTCTGCCGACTCCGCTTCCGCCTGATGTGCAGAACGGGATGATCGTCTTTCCGGAGAAATCGTAGCTCTCCAGGAATGTTTCAATGATCCTCGGCGCTACGCCCCACCAGATCGGGAATCCGATTATTACGGTATCGTAGGAATCCATATCGCTTACTCTGCCTGCGATTGCCGGTCTTGCTGACGGGTCGTTCATCTCTACGCTGCTGCGGCTCCTGCTGTTCATATAGTTAAGGTCGGCATTTGTATATTTCTCTGCCGGGACGATCTCAAAGAAATCGCCGCCGCTTACCCTTGCGATCTCCTCGCCTACGCGCTTAGTAACTCCGCTTGCCGAGAATACTGCTACTAACGTCTTCATTTTCTAAGTTCCTCCTGATTCTTAAGTAACTGTATAAGGCAGTTATATGTGATTTCATAGATTGTCTGATATTTATAATCAATTTCCGCTTCCTTCATGGCCTCTTTCTGCTTTGCTGTTACCTCAGCATAAGGATAGATGCCGAACATGAACGGAAAGAATACGTATAGGATCTGATCAGCTTCCGGCTGGGAGAGCCCGGAACAATGCTTATCAAGTATCATCCTGAAATTCCTGATTGATCGTCCGTATGCCCTCTTGAATGATGTCAGAAGCTCGCCTCTGCTGTTTTCTTCCATGTCGAAGTTGTTCATTGAAAGAAGTCTCAGAAGCTGCGCCCTTCTCTCAAGAGACTTAGCAATCAGATCAGCCAGCTGATCTCCGGAGTATTCCTGATCACTGTTCAGGATCATTTCAAGATCAGTGTTCCATCTGTCATATTCACGCTCAAATAACGCAAGGAATATTTCTTCTTTACTTTGGAAGTAGTTATATATCGTAGGTCGCGAAAAGGATGTGACTTTACCGATTTCCTTCAGGGTAATGTCCCTGAAGCTCATCGTCTGATACAGCTGCTCGCATGCATTAACGATCTCTTCCCTTCGCTGTGCGATGATATCAGGTGTTCCTTTGAACATGATTTTTTCTCCTTTCAGTCGGTTGACACTGTGTCAACAATTGAATTGTAGCACCCCGTTGACACCGTGTCAACCATCTTTTTTGGAAGTTTTTTGCATTTTATATACTCAAAAAAAGGGCTTTTCAGCCCTTTTGTAAATGTATTAGTACTAAAAAAATCAATGTACTTCAATCAGTCTATACACGTTTGAACATTTCCGGTTTGATTCCCGGGGTGCCTTCCATTACCACAGCAAGACCGGCAATCTCCCCGTCCTCATAAACGAACTCTGCAGGAACTGCTGTCCCGAGTACAGGAAGCATCAGGTCGAACGTATCATAATTGTAATGTATCAGCATAGCCGGCAGTCCGTTCCAGGTTCCTGCGAGTCCCTGCTCTGTCATGGCAAATTCCATCGTTCCGAATCCCGGATGCTCGTATTTACCGGCATATTCTTCGATTGCTTTGGCCGGTGTCGTATCAGGAACTTTCGCCTCTTCCTTTGCCTGCATTCCCGCCATCATGCCGTTCATCAGGTTCGCAAACACTTCGTTGAATCTTGCCGACCAGTCAGGAATATCCGCTACTCCCAGAACTTCATCTGAAGCATAGTGACCAAGTGCATTGACAGAGAAGCTGGATGTCGCATTGGACAGTGCAACTATGGCAAATTTTTCATCAGGTATGAGAGTCATCTGAGCGGAGAACCCATTGGTGTTGCCACCGTGGTTGATCAGCTTCTTTCCTCTGTAGATATCTGTGAACCAACCGAGTCCGTATTCTGCTTTCTCTGTCTCAGGGAAATCCCAGAAGTACGGGGTTCCGTTCATCTGAGGGCTGTGCATCTCGGTCATCATTGCCTCACTGACCAGACGCCTGCCTTCCCATGTTCCATCTCCCAGCTGGAACATTGCGAATTTCGCCATGTCTTCTGCAGTCGAAACGATTGCTCCGGATGGCGAAAACGCTCCAAGGTGCATATATGGAGGTTCCATGAATGACTCACCCGTGAACACATATCCCTTTGATGTTTTTTCGTATTTTGCAAGCGATTCCACTTCGAAGTCGCTCGATGTCATACCGAGCGGTGCAAAGATCCTCTCTCTGACGAAATCTTCATATGTTTTTCCGGACAGAATGTCGACGAGATATCCTGCCAGTGAGACCATCTGATTCGAGTACATGAATGCGGTGCGGAAAGGCGCGAATGTCTGCAGGTATTCGAGGGACCTGACCATCTTTTCCTTGTCGTCTGTTGCTGCGTAAATCGCCTGAAGATCATACTTTGGTGTGCCTGTGCGGTGGCACATGAGATCCCTGGCGGTGACATTTTCCGTAAGCTCCTGGTTGTTCAGCTTAAGCCATGGTATGTATTTGATTACAGGTGTGTCCCAGTCCAGCTTCCCTTCATCGGCAAGCATTGCCAGAGCCAGCGAAGTGAATGTCTTTGTGATCGAACCGATCGGGAGCACGGTGTCCCCTGTCATCGGCAGGTCTTCTTCGACATTCCTTTTTCCGTAGCCTTCAACACATACCAGTTCACCGCCCTTAATAAGGGCAACGCTCATACCTGCTACGTTATAATCTTCCATTAGTTTTGTGATAATCTTTTCCATCCTCATCAGTCTCCTTTCACAATACACCCTATTCCCGGAGCATCCCACAACGTGACATGTCCTCCACTGTGGTCGAATCCACCGTAAACGTCCTCCTGCTTCAATATGTATACGGAATCAAGATCAACGTCCTTTATGTTGTCCGTTGCAGCTGCAAGGTGCATGCCTGCAAGGTTGCCGAGCGTGCTCTCACCCATGCAGCCTATCATACACGGAATTCCGGCTCCTTCGCATATAGCCGCTATCTTGATCGCATTGTATATCCCTCCGCATTTCATGAGCTTGATGTTTACCACATCCACCGCGCGCATGGCTGCCAGCCTGGATGCATCATATACCGAGTGGCAGCTCTCATCCGCCGCGATCATCACATCCGTACTGTTCTTTATTTCCCGGAGGCCTTCGAAATCAAAGTCCTTTACCGGCTGCTCAATGAGGTCTACTCCGAGCTCTTCAAGCCTGCGGCTTATAACGACTGTGTCCTTTACCGACCATCCCTGATTGGCGTCGATCCTTATCTTTATGTCGCTCCCGACCGCTTCGCGTATCTCCTTAATTCTTTCCGCGTCAGTCGCTATGTCTTCACCCAGTTTCACCTTGATGATCCCGAAACCTTTGTCAACCCAGGACTTTGCGTCTGCAGCCATTGCGGCAGGCTCATTTATGCCTATCGTCACGTCTGAATGGATATGTGGATCGTCACCGCCGAGGTACTTGTAAAGCGGCACTTCCGCTGACTTTGCAGCTATGTCGTAGCATGCGATATCTATCCCGGCCTTAATCGCTCCATTACCAGCATACATGCTGTCCATTACGCGGTGAATCGAACCAATCGCACGCGGATCCATGCCGATAAGCGCTTTTTTAAGATCATTTCCCACAGAAATCACGGTCTCAAGATTATCGCCCGTGACATAAGAAAAAGGCGCTGCCTCACCAAAGCCCGTTATACCTTCATCCGTAGTCATTTTAACTATACATGTCTCCATGTCTACGATTGTGGCAAACGCGACTTTCATCGGTTCTTCGAACCTGAAGCTGCGCACTTCAAACTGAATATCTTTTATTATCATATTACTCACCCGTCCAAAGCATATCCTTTGTCATATTATATTTGACGGGTTGACAATTATCAACCGAGTATAAATCAACCGGTTGACATATGGAGACAGGGAGTATTCTGCTATCTGTCATAAATCTGATCTGAGACACATAATTATTGCGGCAATCATCCATGCTGTCCCACCTGCTGTGACTAACTTGTTTGCAAGTTTATCCGCGTAAAACCAGCCGAGACAGAATCCTCTCTTTGATGGATAAAGCAGCCTCACCGATCTCTTATTCATTATGTCGAGCAGAACGTGTGAGGCGAACGCTATCACGAATGGTACGGTCACCGCCGGGAATATCAGCCACAGGCATATAGTCTCCAGCGCCATTGCCAGCAGAGAGTGTGAGAAGCCGCGGTGGCCGGATCCACTGGCAAAAACGCACGTGATAACAAAGCCTGCAAGTCCCGCAAACCACAGATACGTCCCTATCTGTCCCGATGCGCCTGACAAAGCATCGCGATTCTGCCCAAGCAGGTCCATTAGATAGTTGCCGCTGTATCCGAGTGACCTCCACATTCCCGCGTCCAGCAGATAATCTTCAATCAGAGCGGCTGTGGCCACCAGCACCATCACGACCCTCCAGTGTGAGGAGTCGCTCTTTTCAGATTTGTTCTCGCAGTCAAGGTCACAGATGAGACAGCCCAAAGCTCCGCCTGCGATAACAGGCAGAGCCTCGGCGACCGTCCCGGGTCTCACTATAGAAAATGCCGCAGCCATTCCGACTGCAATATGAGCCTTTGCTAACATGTTAGATATTGCAGCTTGCAAGGAGAAAGATAGCTGCAAATACTGTTATTATTGTAGTCAGGTGTCTTGTAAGGTTATAGGTTTTCATCTCATGGACCTCCTTATTTTACTGCATCCTCTCTTTCTGTTTGCTTAAGTGTGTTTTGACATCTACAGTGTAGCGCACTACATGTCCAAAAAAGAGGACAGCAAGAGGCCGGAAATGCGATGCACATATTTAATAATTCATAACAGCGCTCTGACTTCCGTCTTTTATACCCGTTTTCAGCGTTTTGGACGGAAGTTTCCCTCACTGTACACTTGCTGACTTCCGTCCTTTTTGCCCGTTTTCGACATTTTGGACGGAAGTTTCTCCCCCTGCACGCCTGCAGACTTCCGTCCTTTTTACCCGTTTTCGACATTTTGGACGGAAGTTTCCCTCACTGTACGCTTGCTGACTTCCGTCCTTTTTGCCCGTTTTCGACATTTTGGACGGAAGTTTCTCCCCATGCACGCCTGCTGACTTCCGTCCTTTTTGCCCGTTTTCAGTGTTTTGGACGGAAGTTTCTTTCACTGCATGCTTGCGGACTTCCGTCCTTTATGCCCGTTTTCAGCGTTTTGGACGGAAGTTTCCCTCACTGCACGCTTGCGGACTTCCGTCTTTTATACCCTTTTTCAGCGTTTTGGACGGAAGCTCATTTCTTGATTGCCTGTCAATATCACAGAAAACAGTCGCGTACACCGTTGCCTATCCATGGAGCTTATGATGTGATTAACGCTTTCTTTTCAAAGCATAATTAATAGGATGTTCAGTGTCAGCTGAACATCCCTCGTAAATCTTTTTTCTATTATCCGTTATCCCGTTATCTGCATTTGATTATCTCAGTCTCCAGATTTTGGTAGAATCCGCCTTTTATTTGTTTAAGTTTATCAGTAATCTGCCCCTGCCTGGGCTTTATGTTTTTCAAATTGCTTAAGCTTTCACCTTTTTGCCGCTTGCTGCTTCGAAGTGATATGCCGCAATGCCCAGATCCACCTTGGTATATGTGCCGAGTCCTTTAACTCTTACAGACGGCTCATCGTTTTCAAGCATGAAGCAGAACTTCTGCTGGTTCACGGCGGTCGGCGCCTTGAGAGCTGCCTCTACTCCGGCAACGAACCACTCCGGCATTCCACCTTCTACGTCTATTACGTCGTACATGCTCTTGCCCTTGTGCGGATGGCCCTGTGTTTCGCCATATCCGAGCGCAATTACCATGCAAAGCTTTTCGCCTGCCGGGACCAGCTCCTTCACCTTCTTCTTGTTAAAAGTGAGTGCTGTCCAGCAGGTGTTGAGTCCGAGCTGCTGTGCCTTCAGGACTATCTTCTCGCCGTAGTATCCGCACACGAAATCAAAATCCGAGCGCTTGCTGCCCTTCAGAATGATGTAATTATTTACATTGCTGAAACTGCCGTAATGCGCCAGTCTTGAATCAAATCCCTCAGGATCGTCATATGCAACTGTGATGTTGAGCCCTGACTCCTTGTTGCATTCGCTGACGAATGCGTCAAGCTGTTCGCGTACATCATGCGGTATTGGTGTATCCTTGTATGCACGAACCGAATGCCTGGCATCGATTGCTTCCATTAATGTCATCTCAGGTCCTCCTTTTTCACAACTCCGGCTGTAATCTCCTTACCCACGGCCGGCTTACTTTTCCTCAGCTTTGTGTATTCCCGCCAGGCCCGGTATCTCCGCTGCACTGTCGATTATTATATCTGCGCCATATTCTTCGAGCTCTGTTCTCGGCCTGAATCCCCATGTTACTCCTACTGCAGTGACTCCGGCATTCCGGGCAGTCAGCATGTCGGTATTGGTGTCACCGAAATACAGGCACTCGTTTTTCTCAGCTCCAAAGATTTCCAGGATCTCATACACTCCGCTTGGATCCGGCTTGATTGGGATCTTGTCGGTCTGTCCCTGTATGTGATCAAAGCAACCCTGACCGAAAATTGTCTCAACTACGCTGATGGCACTTTCATGCGGTTTGTTGCTGAAAACAGCTATCTTTATGCCATGACTTTTGAGTTCTTCAAGCGCCCATACCATGTGATCATAAGGCACTACGTGGTATGCAGGATCCTCCTGCATCCATGCACGGCACTTCGGCAGTCCCTCCTCGAGATGTGAAGCCGCAGTATCCCCAGCGGCGATCAGTGCCCTTTTCAGCGCATTTTTGATGCCATCCCCGGCAAAGTAATTAAAAGCTTCAACAGGCTGCTCAGGGAGGCCATAAAGCGCCAGAGTCATGTTCACAGGTCTTGCGATAGACTCCTGTGTAGCTGCAAGAGTTCCATCCAGATCGAAGATGCAGATTTTAATCACAACTAACGTTTCCTTTCATTTTTCAAGTAATTCTACGCCAGCATGGTCAGACTGAATGCGATCAGCAGCTGACCGGCGTAGTACAGCGATATATTGGTATTACGCAGGCTCTGCCTGAACTCGCTTCCAAACGTGTTCAGTATGAGAACGATGTCGCTTACCAGGAAGAGTACAGCTCCTATTGCAAACACTATGTTGAACGGTGACCTGACCGCAATTACGTTGCCTATTGCGACGCAGTTGAGCAGCATTATGGCACCGATATATACAACGCCAAAGATTTTAAAAGCCGGCTTTGCCGTGATGCGCCGGAATATCCATACCATGAGCAGTGCGGTCAACACCAGCCCGGCTATGATGCAGGCCAGCTTGTAAGAACAGAGCGGCAGAACAGCAGCCAGATACATGATATGCCCTGTCAGGAACACCAGAATTCCTATCAGGAATATCAGCTGGCCCTTCTCTTTGAACACCATTCTCAGGTTCAGCATTACATCAGCTATACATCCAATAATGAGTCCAGCAACTATCATCGTGGCGACGTGGTTCCCCGGACTGCAGATCAGGCCTATTGCTACGAAGCAGAGCGACGCCAGACCTTTCAGGATCACAGCCTTTACATACTTTTCTTTGCTCTCCGCCCGCAGGAATACGCCCGCAAGAACTGCGCATAGAATAATCAGAAAATACAACATTTCCAGCCCCTTTCTTTCATCCCAGTATTCCGCCTTGATAGAGCAGGCCCGACGGAAAGAGGTACAGATACGGTGCAGTGATGATCGCCAGTCTGAGGGCTGATTGCTTCACCTGCTCCGTATCGAGCCCCGCCTTGCGCAGGATCCGCTTATCTATGAGATATATGCATACTGCCGATATTGCAATACATGCTGCCACTATGAGAAATCCCGGCAGGCTTGAAAATGGATTAAACATTACAGCGTGCCCAATGTCATAAAGTTTTTCACTGTGCTCTCCGGAATACATGGATATTGCCAGCATGATCGCTGCTCCCACGAAGTCGCTGAAAAAGCCCGCGAGGCATATCTTCCATGTGTGCTTCCGGCAGAAGAAACCTTTATCAGGCATATCTTTCAGGCTCCACTTCAGAACCACCCTGTCGATAAGGTAGTTGAGCGGGATCAGCACAAGCCAGAGATATGACGGCAGAAAGATTATCAGCCACAGCGGGAGCAGAATATTGTAGAGTTTTACACTATTGCTTTTTTTCAAATGATTGTCCCTATTGTTGTAATTGGCTGGAAGTTACCTCACCTGCTGCCTTCCCTCTCAGGACAAGCACGAATGCATAAACTGCCTCAACTGCGAGCAGCGCCAGGAAGGCAATTATTAACGTAGTTGGCGTAGTGCTTGCCGCCCCGAATACATGGTTGGTTATATCTATCGCGGCATGAGCGATCATGACTGAGAAAAGGTCGCCTGTTCTAATATAAATTGCACCAAATCCAAGCGCCAGCACAAATGCAGCGATGATAAGAACTATTTCAAAAATGATTGGTGATTTAGCTGCAAGCTTTTTCATCTGATTTAATCCCCTTCTGCTGGATTTCACTAATCATATCTCTGCGCGTGGATGAACTCCGCGATGTCTGTTATCACGTTCTCACCAATATGGCGTTCAACACTGTACTCCTTTGTCGCCCTGAGGATGTCATCGGAGATCGCGGTGACGAAGCAGTGGTTCAGCTCCGGATAGAGTTTGTACTCGACATTGTCCCTGCCTGCGAGCTGCTCCTTGAACGCCTTGAAATCATCGTCCGCCAGAACCTGGAAGTCTCTGCCGCCCTGCATGATGAGCGCGGGCTTGCTGCTTTCGCGCAGATAATCCGCAGCTGTCTTCTGCCCCATCTCCTTGAAGTAGTAGAGCGAAACATTGCCTGCAAACTTCTTCTTTTTCGCTTCCTCATCACTCAGTTCATAAAGGCCGCTGAATCTATTCGCAAAATACTTGCATTCCAGTCCTGTTACAAATCTGAGAACTGGATTGCTTCCGCCTTTCCGGCTCTGATTCAGCTGCCGGATCACGATTTCCTCGAGGCGGTGCGGTGTTCCGGCCATCATTATGAGGCCTTTAGCGCTGCCTCCTTCGGCGTCTATCCTTGGTGCGAGCATGGCGCCCATGCTATGACCTAATATGAATATGTTATCGCTGTCGATCCGTCTGTCATTTCTCAGCATTTCGATCGCCAGTATGGCATCTTCGATAGTCTCCTCACGGACGGTCATGCCGGCTCCATTGGCTTTTACCATCTTACGCCCGTGCACAAAGGTGCGCTTGTCGTACCTGACCGAAGCTATACCGTGTGCGGCAAGCCCTTCTGCCAGATCCTTAAACGGCGTCAGCTTAATGACCTTTTCATCCATGTTGCTCGCGCCAGAACCATGTACCATAACGACTGCAGGCACAGGTCCGGTCATGCCATCCGGGATAGTCAGCAAACCGTTAAGCGGATATTCTGTTCCCTCACCTATGATCACTTTTTCTGTGTACATCTGATACCTCCCAGCCGGTGTTATCAGGGTTCTCTATACATATACAGTGCTCAGCACTATCAGGAGCAAACCGACAAAATACGTAAGACTGTTGAACCTGATAAGCCATTTGTTATTGTTGAATATGTATCTGTACATATTCAGATCGATATCCGAGATCATGAACAGGAATGATCCGAGGCCCAGTATCGCGTAATTCGTACCAGGCATCATTGTCATCAGCGCGAGTCCCGTGATACCGTGCATGAAAATTGACGACAGATAGAAAATCATCGGCCAGCGCATCTTGCCCATTTTGATCTTTTCAGGCCAGCGGCCGGTAGCGAATATCACTATGATAAGCATCAGACCTGCAACTACGAATGTCCATCCAAAGTTTCTGAAACTATAGCCTCCCTTGTCTACCAGCACGATCTGCTCATACAAAGTGAAACAGACGTTGCCCGCGAGGAAGAAGTCCCCTCCGCGGCCAAAGTCGAAAACAAGGAATATGTCGCCAAGCCATGCGAAAATAAGGGCCGCCATCAGAAGTGTCTGATAACTCGCAAACTCGTACTTATTTACGAAAGTCACGATGGCAAGCGTCAGGTACATTGTTGCCATGATGTACTTGTTGATGGCTCTGTGTTTGATGTTGTCTGACGTTCTGGTCTTAAAGTAGCAGCACAGAGCAATCAGATAAATAGCTATGAATATGATCATTTTCTCTTTCCTTGCTAAAACGCTATAAACTGCTATGGATTCATTATCGGGATATCAATCTCCATGTCTGACTCCGGATATGTGGAGCACGGATGGATGTAATTGAACTTTTTATCCGCTGAACGCCGGAAATCATTCTCTTTGGCGATAAAATATTCTCCGTTAAGCACCCTGCTGTGGCAGAATCCGCATACTCCATTGCGGCATCTGACTACTGCCGGTATGCCTGCGCGCTCCAGAGCTGTGATCAGAGTCTCATTATTGGCCGCATCCAGCTCATAAACCGAATCGCGAATGTGCACTTTAAGCCTGAACACCTTGATTCCGCTGACCTCACGGTCTCCGACCGAATTTCTCTCCTGACGGATCTTCGTTTCGTCGAATCCCAGTCCTTTCAGCTCCTTACGGACGAACCTGTACATTGCTTCAGGTCCGCACATGAAAACGCTGGTGTCATCATCGATGTATTCCTCCAGAAGATCTGCAGTGATGAAACCATGGCGGTAGCCTTCAGTCTCCTCTTCAGAGAGAACTACGACGGCTTCAATCCCATCAGCTTTAAATTCTTCAGGAGTGAACGGTATGTGTGCCCTGGTCCTGGCTCCGTATATCAGCGTCAGTCTGCAGTCTTCGCTGCCCTCGCGGATCGCCTTCATCATTGAGAGGAACGGTGTTACTCCGCTTCCGCCTGCTATTGCGACTATGTGTTTTCTGTCGCGGATGCTGTCGAAGCAGAAGTCGCCGGATGGCTCGCCCATCCACAGCTCAGTGCCTGCAGGAGCTTCATCTATCAGGAAGCCTGAGAATACTCCCTTTCTCTGCACCATTATCTCCAGCATGCCTGCAAGGGCTTCCTTTGGCGACGAGATGATTGAATACGGGCGGCTCAGGAACGAGTCGCCGGCCCTGCAGCTCAGTGTTATGAACTGGCCGGCCCTGAAATACGGGAACTCTCCGCCGCCCGCCGGCTCAAAGCTGATCTTCCAGCAGTCGGCGCTGCATGGAGCCTTATCTGTGATCACGGCCTTTACAAATCCCGGATGCAGTGCCTTTGCAAGGCGGTTCACTCCGTACTCATAAACCAGAGGTGCAGCAGGTGTTTCGTCTATCAGCTGACGGCGTCTGGCCGTCATTTCCATGGCGAGCCTGATATCTTCGCCCGGAACATTACTTCTTCTGAAAGCCATTCTACCTGCCCTCCTTTTCCATGTCTCTAAGGGTGCGGCTGGCTTCATTAACGCCGGACTTGTAGCTGCTCGGGAATCCAAGCAGTCTTTCTCCGTAGCCTCCGCCTATCCTGAGTCCGGGCACGAATCTGTCTTCCTCGACCATCTGTATCCTGTTCATCAGGCCATCGTAGTACTGTGATTCGTAACCGTAAACAGTGCCCTGCGGATGCCCGCAGTATCTGGCATACGTCTCAGGGGTAGCAATAGCGATCTCTTCTATATAGTCGTGGATGTTGGTTCCCGCAGCCTTCTCAAATCTTTCGATCATGCTCGCGGCCACTTTGTTCTTTACCCTGAAATAATCTTCTTTATTTACGGAACTCCATGCGTCGTCCGTGAACAGCGTGGTCATATATATGATGCAGGTGCCTTCCGGCGAGCAGTCCGGATCCGCATTGTTGAGGCATACTGTCGCCTGTGCGGCGGTATTGCCTATAGTCTTCATGGATTCATACTGCTTCACGCTGTCTGCAGTGTCGTATACAAAGTAGTTATGATCCCTGAGCCCCAGTTCTTCGGCGGACTTGCTGATGCCAAGGAATACCGTGAATCCCCTGCCCGCAAGCTTTCTGAAGTTTGTAAGCCTGAGGGCTCTTTCCGGAACTGCGCTGCTGTCGAGCAGCTTGCCGTAAACAACATGCGGTGAGCAGTTGGCGATGACATGCCTGCTCTCTATCTCCCTTCCGTCTTTCAGCCTTATGCCGCAGACGTGTCCCTCTTCATCAGTAAGTATCTTAACGACCTCGCTGTTGAACCATATGTCGCCTCCGAGCTCGTGAATGCGCTCCTCGAACGCCAGTGAGAGCTCATGCGAGCGGTACTTCGGGATCGCAGCTCCTTTTGAGAAGTAGCTGTATATCATGTTGGCGTAGTGCAGGAAGCTGAGGTTGTTTCCATCCGCTCCGAGGTAGCACCAGTAGGTGTTGAGGTTGTCGACTATCTCTTTCGGGTATCCCAGCGCCTCAAATGCTTCGTTGACCGAGTACGAGCCGCACGCAAGGTAATCCGGATACTTCTCCATCATTACCTTAGGATCAGGCCGTCCCTTCATTTCACCGATGTAGGCCATCGCATCCCTTATCTGTTTACACAGCGCGAAGAACCCCTTTATGTACTTCTCGCCGTCCGGGTGGATCTGATTATTTGCCTTTGCAAATGCCTCCAGGCCGAAAGGCATCACGTAATCATAGCCTTCCGCCTCAGAGATCAGATGATAGGCATCTTTCAGCTGTATCCATTCGATCTTGTCCGCAACGCCCAGCTGCTCAAACATAATTCGCGTGCTTCCCGGGTCTTCGGGCGTGCCTATGCCGTTGAATTCGTGAAGCGAAGCCTCAAACTCGAACCTGCCCCGCACGAAACTCGTGGCAAAGCCGCCCGGTATGTTGTGCTTTTCGCACACCAGGCAGGTCTTCCCTGCATTGAGGACCCGGCATGCTGCTCCGAGGCCGCCATTCCCGGCTCCTATAACAATTACATCATACTTATCCATGGCGCGCTCCTGCTACACGTCTGTCTCTACTGTGTAAGTCAGAACATCCTCGATAACATCTCCGTCTATCTGCAGAGCGCATGGCTGATCGAACGTCACCGTTACCTTCTTTCCTGTCTGTACCGTTACCCAGTCCTTCTTCAGCACATGTTCGCCCTTATTGAGCGAAGGGAATCTCATCAGAGTAACGAGCCTGTTCCTTTTGTACAGTGCAACCACTGATACAGTACCTTCCTCGTTGAAGCGGTCCTGCGCCGGAGCTACCATCATGCCTCCGCCATAGAAACGACCCTTCATTGTGGAAGCCATCCAGACATTCTCGAATTTACTTACCTTGCCGTCGACTTCAACGGTCGCCTTCCTGAGCTTATAGCTGCCCAGAAGGAGCTTTATGGCTATCTTCGAGTAGCTGACAGGCTTATCGGATGTAGCTCTCTGGATGTCTCCTATCCGGCATGTTTCTCCGTCGATGCCGTATCCGATACCGTTTACGAATCTCCTCTGTATACCCTTGACTGTGACCAAAGGCAGGTTCTTAAGGAACGGTCTGAGATCGATTTTTCCGTTTACAGCGTATTTTTCATTGTCACGGTAAAAGTCATTGCCGCTGCCGCATTTTACGTAATAAACGGGAATTCTGAGCTCGCAGCCGTATACGTCGTTAGCAAAGCGGTTCATTGTGCCGTCTCCGCCCGTCAGGATTACTTCGTCATCATCGTTCAGTCCTTCAAAGAAAGCTTTCATGTCACTGATGTCAAGCAGGCTCGTGAATTCGCATTCAACGTTATTGCCCTCAGCCCACTGCCTGGCATCCTGCTCGCCTTTGGAATTATTGGCTAACGGATTGTAAAGCAGATAAGTCATGATCCTCTACCCCCTTTTAAGAAAAAGTCCTCTAATTCTCTTGTTAACAATTGTATCACATGTGCATATCAGAGAATACAGAAAAGCCCCTGACCGCCATGGTCAGAGGCTCTGCTTTTCTGTTTTAGAATGCGAAGTTTCCGTTTACGAATACCGGGATCTCCTTGCCGTCATGTGTGATGCCGATGATCTCAAGATCTTCGGAACCGACCATGAAATCGACATGGGTCATCGAGGTGTTAGCGCCAAGTGCCTTCAGCTCTTCCTTAGTCATATTCTCAGCACCCTTTATAAGCGGGTATGCCTCGCCGAATGCGAAATGGCATGAAGCATTTTCGTCAAACAGTGTGTTGAAGAAAAGCACGCCGCTGTTTGAGATCGGTGAATCGTATGGGACGAGTGCTACCTCTCCGAAATACGAAGCGCCTTCGTCTACCGAAATCGCATCCTTCAGGATCTCTTCTCCCTTGTCCGCGTGAGCTTCAACGATCTTTCCGTTCTCGACTCTGAAGACGATGCCTTCGATGACAGTTCCGTTGTGGCTGAGAGGCTTTGTGGAAACGATGGTGCCGTTCATGCTGTTTCTGTCAGGAAGCGTGAAGACTTCTTCGGTAGGCATGTTAGGCGAGAAGATCACTCCCGTGCCTGACTTCTCCGAACCGCCTTCCCAGTAGTGGCCTTCCGGAAGATCGACTGTAACATCGGTGCCGGCGGAATTCTTATATCTCAGCGTCCTGAAGTTATAGTCATTCAGGATGTCGACATGCTTCTTGAGCTCATCAATGTGATCCTGCCAGCTTCTGATCGCGTCGCCGCTGCCGATCCTGCAGCATGCGAGGATCTCTTCCCACATCCTTGCGATGGCTTCTTCTTCGCTTAGTTCCGGGAACACCAGGCGCGACCATGCCCTGGATGGTATCGAGCAGATGCTCCATGGAACAGCGCTGCTCATCATTTTTTCGCGATAGTACTCGAGAGCCTTACCGCTGCTGATCTGTGCTCTTCTGATACGGTCAGGATCGACTCCCTTAAGGCTCTCAGGATCTTCAGCATAGATAGTAAGGAAAGCACAGCCCTCATCGACCAGGCTGTTGGCACGGTCTACGACCCACTGGTCGACGCTGTCAAACACATCATCGGCTGCTTTCAGATATTTCATGCGGGTCAGCTCGTCGTCGGTCCAGCGGAACAGGACTTCCCTGCATCCTGCTTCATATGCTGCCTCTGCGCAAAGCCTTGCAAAGTCCGCGCATTCTATTTCGCTAGTGATCTGTAATCTCTGTCCCTTCTGAATATTTACACCTGATCTGATAACCAGTTCTGCATAATCCCTTTTAAGTTTTTCAAGATCTGCCATTCTTATTAATGACTCCTTTCAGTGATAGTTGTTATTGCTGTTTCAGCATAAAAAGCGTCCCCGGTTCAGGTGACCGGAGACCCTGTCTGAATCCGCATTGATGTTATACTAACGGAGCTGCAGTGTCAATCCCACGATTCCGGCTTGAACTTGCGGTTCTTCATGTCCTCGAGATATTTTCTGTACGCCTCGGTATCCGATATCCTGATCCTGTTTTTAATAGCCTCTTCAAGGGCTGCAAGCTTGGCAGGATCATACCTGTCGCCTACGCGCCACTGATATGAATGCGGATACGCGTCATCCTTGTCGAGAACTGTAGGATCCCTGAAGATCATCCTCTCATAATCATGATACAGAAGCTCATACTCTGCATTAGGATCCGCAGCGCCTTCAGCTCCCGCTTTCGGTTTTCTGAATTCATTGACGTCAGGTCCTGTGTAGCTGGCGTCCATAACGATCGTATATTCAAAATCTTTTTCGTTGAAAGTCTTTTTCTTATCCATTTTCAAAACCCTCTTTATATATTCAAACGTGCCCTGCGCACCGTACTGTTTCTCTTTATAATTACTTTATTACTGTTACGTTGATGTCGCTGTTTTTGAGATAGTCCATGATCTCCCTTTTGTAATCGTTTGTCACGGAGAGGACGATCCCGCTCAGATCCTTTGAGAAGAAGCATGTGGATTCGACAAATGATCTTACAAACGCCACATTGTCCCATGCGAGTCTTACAGCCTGCGCTCCGGTCTTCTCTATTCCGACTCCGTTCTCATCGATCGTGACTACGGACGGACGGTCATCAGCAAGAAATCCGTCAACCATTTTATACATTCTGAAAAGGATCACGGCTGTAGCGGCAGCTGCCACTCCTGCAAACACGGCTGTTATTATCCTCGTCGCACTAAATGACACAGTGATGCCGCCGTATACGCTCATGATGCAGATCAGCAGCATTGCGATCGTAAGAAAGATGTATCTTTTGAAGTTGTCTTTCAGTTTATCCTGAGGTCTGTAAAGCAGCTGTCTGTACTGTGTCAGCACATTAACGACCTCTTTATAAAACTGTTTTGTACCTCTCTCTTTTATCTCAATCGTCATTTAAATACCCTCCGCTCAGAGACTGCGTTTCAGTGATGACTGCAGTTCTTTCAAAGTCCAATGATAACACTTTTCGCGCATGATTCAACCGTCCCTTACAGTTTATTATTATACTTCATGATGCGCTTCAGTATGCGTTCAAATGGTGAATATGTACGGTATCTCTGAGAACAGTTTTTTCATTGTATGATGTCAGATCGATCTGAGTTCTGCGGTGAATGTTCCGTTTTCGATGTTGAGTACTGCGTAGCCCGGATAATAACCGTAACCGACTGTTCCCGGATTCAGCAGCGTAATGCCGTCCTTTTCGGACAGATGCTGATAATGCGTATGTCCGAAAAGAGCGATGTCCGCTCCGGCTTCCTTCGCCTGATAAGTCAGTGTCCTTAAATCATCCTCGTATTTTACGTTGGACAGATGGCCGTGAGTGGCAAATATGATGACGCCTTCAACGTTGCAGAGTATCAGTCTCTGCAAATCTGAACTGAAGTCGCAGTTGCCTCTTACCGCATAAAACGGAAGATCCGGATAGTGTTCTTCTAGCCTCGCCAGATCCCTTTCACCGTCTCCGAGGAAGAAGCAGATATCCGGCTTTTCCTGGTCTATCGCAGTTATCATATGACCGACAAGGCCGTGTGAATCAGAAAATACACATGCTTTCATAAGTTGCAAATTCCTTTTTGTTTAATCAATGAGCCCGAGTTTTCTGAAAGCCCATTCGATACCGTCGTTATCCGTAGACGGGCAGATGATGTCGCTGCGCTCCTTGAGAAAATCGCTTCCGTTCTCCATGCAGACGCTTGTGCCAACGGCTTCTATCATTTCTATGTCGATGTTGCTGTCGCCGAATCCGATAGTGTCTGCCATGTCAAAGCCCAGAGCGTCCGCTACCACGCGCACGGCTCTGCCCTTATCGAACTTACGGTTGATTATCTCGCCGAACAGGCAGCCCGGTTCCGAGAAGGTATGCACTATGAACTGGAGCTCATCTTCCAGTGCTGCTCTTGCAGGACCTATCTGATCCTCGCTCGAGCAGGTAAACACTACCTTGTAAAGCGGACATCCGTCATATTCTGATAACGGCCTTGGACCGAGCCCTACCCATACGGCTTCTATCATGCTGATCAGGTAGTAATTTCTGTTTCCACTCTGATCAAGATAGTCCTTAGCACGTTCATCGCTAAAAGCGAAATCTTTTCCTTCTATCGACAGGAATACGCCTTCGTTTGTCATCAGGGTGATCAGCTTATCCTGCTGCTCTTCCGTCAGCGGACAGTTATACAAGACCTTATCGCCGGCATAAACATAACCGCCGCAGCTCGCAATGCCGCCGTCAAATCCGTATTTGTGCAGCGGCTCCAGCATGCCGTAGTTGCGTCCGGAGCACAGAAACACCTTATGCCCCAGCTCGCGGGCTCTTCTGACTGCCCTGACTGCGCTGTCAGGCGGTACGTATCCGCCCGGCGGTGTCAGCGTCCCGTCGACATCAAGAAAAATCAATTTACGATCCATTATTTACCTCTTTTTATTTATCATCCGGCTTCTCTGATAACTCAGGACCTCTGTACTCCAGACACATCATGGTCAGATCATCAAACGGTTCTGCGTCTCCGACAAATTCATCAACCGCCTTTCTGACATTCTTAAGTATCTGCTCCGGACCTGCCGCCGGTTCAATGTTGAGCGCATCTGCCATTCTGTCTGTTCCGAACATATTATCGTCCTTATCGGTCGCTTCAGGCACTCCGTCAGTGTAAAGGAACAGCTTATCGCCCTTGTTGAGCTGCATTTCGAAGTTTTTGTACCTGACACCTTCCATGCCGCCAACAACAAATCCATGTTTTTCTTTCACGATCTCAAAGACCTTGTTGTTTCTGTATACTGTATGATCCTCATGACCCGCGTTGGCATAGATAAGATGTCCTGTAGAGACCTCCAGAATGCCAAGCCAAACAGTCACGAACATCTCCGCCTTATTGTGTTCACAGTGCCGCTCATTTACAAAGCTCAGTATCTCTGCCGGCGTGCCGCCGATCTTTGTCCTTTCTGTAATCAGTATGTTTGTTACCATCATGAACAAAGCGCCAGGTATGCCCTTGCCGGATACATCAGCCATCACCAGAGCAAGGTGGTCATCGTCAATAAAGAAGAAGTTGTAGAAGTCTCCGCCGACTCCTCTGGCCGGATCCATTGAAGCATAGATGTCAAATTCGTGACGATCAGGGAACGGCGGAAAGACCGCAGGCAAGGCATCATTCTGTATCTGTGCAGCGATCGAGATCTCTGCTCCAATCCTCTCCTTCTCTGCTGTAACGGCAGTCAGGTTTTTGATGTAGCTGGTCATCTCAGTTTCCATGAAGTCTATGGATCCTGCAAGATTCTTCAGTACTTCATACCTGCTTATCTCACCCAGCGGCTCACTTTTGGTATTCTCCTTCGCAAAGCGTGATGCCTCTTTTGAAACCTTTTCAACAGGGTTGATGATCGATTTATTGATAAACCTTGTTGCAAGAATGCATACCAGTATCTCTATCAGGGCAACACCGACAAAGATCATCATCAGATATGGCAAAAGGGCCTGTATCATTTCCCTTATCGGACGCTGTATGCAGAGCAGCGCCGTTACCGTTCCTTCTGAATCTTTAACAGGAACCATTGTCGTCATATGCGGATGCGATCCGTCGCCGGGATCCGTACGAAAAACAGTTTCACATTCCGAATGCTGCTCATATATCGCTTTGTACTTGTCACGGTACTCATCGTTCGTGGTATCCCTTTTATGTCCGACTTCCCATTCAGTGTATTCTTAGTCATCCACGCTGTTGTTTACGGAATTGAAGACGGATTCAAAGCTGCCGTAATCACTCGTATCGACTTTTATCACGTAAATCAGGGAAACATTCATCCTCTGACATGTGACATCCATTCTCCTTTTGGCAGCATCATACTCTTCCTGCTCCTCGCCGGCGAGATACTCATCGATATGATCACCGTTCACAATTGCCGCTGCCGAATCAGCCATATGATGCGTAACCGAAGTATATTCTTCCTTGAATGCATCGGTAAAGATATTGTATCCAATGACATAGACAACAGTCGCAAACATCAGGATCAGGAAGATCAGACCACCGATGATATCTGCTTTCATATTGGAACGCAGCTTTTTTATGCTTTTCATAGGTTCTCCTGTATTGCTGAATACGGCAGCGGTGCTTAGGGCAGTTTAATTAATCTCTGAATCAGAACAGCTGACCCGGCAGTTAAGCTTTTCCTTAGGCGGAAAGGCTTTGTCAAACTCTTCGACATCAGTATCTTCCACGTAGTATCCCTGTGGCGTCTGATAAATGCCGGTAATATCATCAAGATATCCCGGGATCAGTTCCCTGCACAGGAAGAATGAATCATCAGCGTCTTCAGGCAGGTCGTGATACCTGATGCCGAACTTCCGTGCATATCCGAATCCGCTCTTTCCGTAGAAGTCTATGTTGCCTTCAAACAGAACAGCGCCGAAGCCCAGCTCTGCAGCTTTTTCCAGCGAATAGTCAAGCAGCCTCTTTCCGTAACCTTTGCGTTTTAACTCCGGTGTGATGCATATAGGCCCCATCGTAAGGACCTCAACATCTCTGCCGTCATCAGCATTGATCACGGTCTTCATGAACATGTTCTGGCCTATCAGTACACCATCTTTTTCCATCACGAAATCGAGCTCCTTCACAAACGCCGGATCATCACGCAGCACATGAATAACATAGTGCTCGCTGCAGCCCGGACGATAAACGTTCCAGAACGACTCTCTTATAAGGTTCTCGACCTCTCTGTATTCGCCTTTATTTTCAAAACGTATGATAACGTCGTTTCTATTCATTGTTTTACCTCCTGAAAATTGTCGACTGCAATTGCCTTTCAGCGGGAGGTTTGTAAGATCGCCTGCAAACCTCCCGGTCAGCTGACAATCTCCAGTGTGTAGTTCTTTCTCAAAAAGCACTCTCCTTTTAAGTAAAACATTATATTGCAATTATAGCATTTTAATCTGTTATTGCAGTTTTTTCCGCAGTTCGGCGGAGATTTTTTTGTAAAGCGGCAGGCTTACGCCGTACTTCTCCCCCATTCTCACGACTTCATAGATCAGACCTTCTATCTCAGAGTCTTTCCCTGCAGCTATGTCGCGCTGCAGTGATGTAGTCATATCGGGTGAAAGACCGGCTGTTATGTCCAGATTTACAGGGACTATATCCTCTTCGAACCCGATACCCATGGCCTCAGCCAGATCGGATATCTCTCTGATAAGTCCGGCAAAGCAGTTTCTTATTTCTCCTGGCTGCTGAACTGCTCCTACAGGCACATCGTAGTAAAGACCACACGCTCCCTGCGGAGATACATATGAGAACTTCCTCAGGCAGTCTCTTTCTATGTTGTCTGATAGGATGCCCTCAATGCGGCTGCTGCAAAGATCGTCACGTATACTCTCCATGAGAGGTCTGAGCTTTTCATCGAGATGCTTCTGGTCTTTACGCAAGCCGAATACAACTCTCATGATGGTGCCTTTCATCAGGATGTGCCCTGGCTCCGTTATCTCTGATGCAACATAAATACAGCCATCGGTCACAGTCACGTCTGTCAGGCTCTTCTGCATATGTGAGCCGGTACCGAAAATATTAAGGATCGGTATAACCAATGTCTCCGGGCATGCGGCTGCCTTTATGAAAGGAATCGTATCATCCACGGAATAGCCTTTGACACATACAAAAATCACATCCGGTGCGGAGTATTCTCCGGCCAGCTTTGCCGCTTCGGCTCTTTCGAGGTATTCCTCTGTTGTGAATGTGCTGACAGGATCTACGACGAATTCACCGTCAGGACGGCTCACTCTGAGGCCGTTTTCTCTCATAGCAGCAAGATGCCGCCCTCTCGCAATGAATGTGACATCATGTCCGGCATGAGCCATGTGTGAGCCTATCGCTCCGCCGGTGCCGCCGGCGCCTATTACCAGATACCTGAGTCTTTCTTTTTTCATCTGTATCCTTATCCCTTTTTTTATTTATAAGTATTATGCGTGCTTTATGATTTTACATTCTGATGCCATTTCAGTATGGCCATGGCAATTATGATTATATATCCGCAGACACTCAGTGCATCCGGCATTTCGCCAAATGCGATCAGCCCCCATGTTGCCGTAAACAGTATGTTTGTGTAGTCATATACGGAAATCTCTTTGGCCGGAGCAAAAGTATATGCGGCTGTTATCGTCAGCTGCCCTCCCATCGCCGACATTCCTGCTCCGAGCAGTATAAGGAACTGCGTCATAGTCATCGGATGATAGTCGAACACCATGAAAGGAAGGCATACGATGCATGAGAACAGCGAAAAAACCATTATTATGACCGGACCTCGTTCTCCGCTTATGCCAAGCTTGCGCACGTATGTGTAAGCCGCTCCGGCTCCAAAGCCCGACAGCAGGCCTGCAAATGACGGGATGCTTGCGATTCCTGCAGTAGGCTTGATCACAAGCACGGCGCCGAAGAACGCAGCTGCTACGATCGCCCATTCCTTCTTCGTCGCTTTCTCCTTAAGAATGATTGCCGACATTATAATTGCAAAGAATGGCGACATCTTATTAAGCACACTTGCGTCAGCTATTGTTATATGATCTATTGCCCAGAAGTTAAGGATGACGCCCATTGTGCCGTACAGCGACCGGCGTATGAGATCCGGCCAGCTCTCTTTTCTGATATAGAACTTCTCCGGCGTACGTGAAAGTATGACGATGGCAAACATGGCTGCTATCGCATTCCTGAAGAAGGCTTTCTCCATCGTCGGAAGGTCCCCTGCCATTCTTACAAACAGGGACATCAGCGAAAAGAAAAAAGCCGATGCTATTATGCAGATTATTCCCTTGGTTTTATTGTTCAATCTCTGTCCTGTGTTTACTGATCCATTCACATGCCAAATTCACCGCAGAGCATGTCGAAACGCTTCTGCTCTTTCTCTTTTATGGATTTTGACAGATCGTTCATGCAGTGATGTATGACGTCCGCATCTTTAAGGACCTCATCCATTGGTCCATCTGTAACAAGCTTATCATCATGATGATAGATGGCGGAGCAAATAGTCTCAGTCTCTTCCTCATCCGTCAGGTTCAGCTCGCCAAGAATCTCTCTTGCCAGATCAGCTCCCTTATGTGCATGGTCATCATATGATCCGCTCTTATACGCGTAAAGATCATGCAGCATGGCTGCCATTGAAGCGATTTCCCAGTCGAGTCCGCGTTTTTTTGCTATCATAGTCGCCGCAAGTGAAACGCCATAAAGATGCACGATTGCGCTGTTCCGCTTATCTTCGTTTTCCATTTTATTCAGTTCAGCATTTACATATGCCCGAAGTTCTTTCAGCCTTCCCATGTTGGTAACCTCCCTTTGTTTCACTATTTACATCTCAGCAGCTATCAGTACAGCTCTGCATGGCGAACCGTCCGCACCGGACAGATTCAGCGGTGCTGCATTTAAAAGATAAACACCTTCTGAAACATCTTCCAGGCGGATTCCTTCAAGCAATATGACATCTGCACTTAAGAGTATGGTATGTACTTCCATCGGAGCGTCTTCAGGTCCGAAAGTCTGTGATTCATTGCCAAGCAATAATATTTCTGAGGAGGCAAATACTTTTGCCGCTTCCGAAGAGACTTCGGCTTTTCCCTTTATAAGAATTCTCTTTGACGCTTCAGGGTTCTGTTCTTTAGCTTTTTTAAGCATTTCCAGGGCATCATTTCCTGAGACGATCCCCTGATGCTCCGTAACATAAGCCATTCCCACGAACGCGTCTAAACATATTTCATCCACAGTTTTCCCGTCCCTTATAAAGTGAAACGGAGCATCTATATGCGTGCCGTTGTGAGCGCACATGCTGAATGCCGTCAGGTTATATAAGTCGCCTTTTTCAATTGAACTAAGCACCTGTTTTTCCGGAGCAGGGTCGCCTGTATATACCTGACAGCTGAAAACTTCCTGAGAAATATCGTAGATTTTCATTGCATTTCCTCCACTGCAAACCGGGACCGGCTATGCCGCTGCTAGTTGTGCTGCCTATATGATACCACATATTGAAATATCAAAAGGTCCCTTAAAGAGCAAAAGACGGCAATCCTTTTTCGGGGTTGCCGCCGCTTAGTTTACTATTACTATTCTTCCGAAAACCGGTTCTGAAAACTGCACTACTTTACTTTTGCTTTCTTTCCGGCATTCTTCTTTGTGAAAATCTTCTTATATTTCTTCACATATTTCTTGTTCTGTGACTTCTTGCCTACCTTGACCTTTACTGACTTGACCCTGGAGCCCTTCAGGCATCCTTTGACTGTTGCCTTCTTTAGCAGTTTGGTCTTGACGATCAGTTTCTCAGCCTTAGACCCTGCAAATGCATCAGAATCGATCTTAAAGTATGTGACACCATCGACTTCATATGTGTCCTGGATCGGTGCCGGTTCATCGTCTGCAAAGGCGCACTGCAAATCAAAAGCGCAAAATGACAATACCAGAGTGAACACCAGTGAAAGGCTCAGTAGTTTATGTGCTATTCCTTTCTTTTACATATTTATCTCCTTTAACTCTCCTTCTATGCCGTTACGTCTGTTTCAGCGGTCTGCTGTGTCAGCCATGATTGTTAACTTTTATATTATAAAAATCATATAAGTCTACTTACCATCTTGTCAAAATCCTGAAAACTTGTCAAAATCCTGAAAATCGTACTTATGCAAACCTGATTTGTTAATCGGTTGCTGATACGAGCATCACTACATATCTGCTCAGGGTCTTATCATAGACACTCCAGCAGCATGATCCATACCATTCATGTCCGTCGTCAAAAAAATCTGACCAGTCTGTTGTCCATTCATATATGTCAAGCGCATCTGTACCGTCTGGAAACAGAACTTCGTTCACTTTTTTGAAGTCTTCAGGCTTGTTTCTTCTGCCGTGCACCGGTTCCATGACAGCATACCAGTAAGGGACTGTAGTTCCAAAGTTCTCGTCATTTGGTTCCCACTCGGCATCATACCAGACGTTGCCATAATAATCAGTCTTTACGATATTCGGACAGTAGAAAAACACCCGTGGATCCATCGGAGAAAGCTGCGCCCTGTCGATGTCATAAACCAAAGGGCACAATCGATCTGCAAGGTCGTCACCAAACATCATCCGGGCGCTTTCTTTATCTTCTATGCTTTGTTCCACCAGCCCTTCAAAGACAAAATGCAATGCTTCCTTATGAGATTTCATCCCCTCATAAGGTTTATCATCACATAACAAATGATAGTCAACCTCACCGACAAAATGATACCTGCTATCCGGATCATATTTTTTTATAAATTCGTAGAAAGAATCATTATCTATTCTTTTCATAATTCATACCCGCAAACAGCCAATAATTTGAGTCCCCTGATTCCTGCTGCAATCTATCTGCTCAGAGACTTTTCCAGCTCCTCCATCCTCTGCCTGTAGTGTTCGAGCATCTCGTTCATCCTTTCTCTTCTCGGCAGGCTCATGAAGAACCGGATCTTATCCTTCTGCTCTTTGCGCTTCTCATATGTTATACGCTTGAACTCTTCATACTTGACAACAATTTTCTTTTCATCAGCAAATTCCCTGATCCGTGTTACCAGGTTGATGGAATAGGCGACATCTATTGAAAACACTCCGAAGAAAACGCCTATAAAGAAAGAAAATGCAAGGTTGGACGCCAGCCACGCAAGTGCCTCAAGTATATGTGGATGGATCAGGTAATAGTACATCACGCCAAGCAATGTCCAGAACAGAGTAAACAGAGGACAGATCAGCCCATTCACATTTCCCCACATCATACTGTAATCCCACAGCCTGACATTTGCTGCCTTGAGGAGAAATATACCTGCTATGTACTCAAGAAGCGTGAGTTCCGAAGCTATGAGAATGAGAGCAAGTGCATGCTGCGCAACGCCGGTGATATCCAGGCGTTCTATAATGCTTGCCATGAAATACAATATGCATAGTCCGAATCCATACAGAGGGACATAAGGACCGACACAGAACCCTGGATTTATCCATCTGTGCTCGGGATTAGCCCTTGAAAACCAGTGCCTGAATATGAGTTCCAGTCCCCATCCGAACAATGAGCCTATGAAAAAAAGAAATGCATATATCAGAAAAATATTCATTACTCTCAGTACCCCATTTTTGTCATTATTCCATCGGAATCAACTCCCGGATGTGTTAGATAAAGTCTGACGATCTTCTCTGTCATCTGATAGTCAAGTCCGTATTTTTTTGATATTTCTGAAGGGCTTTTTCCCTTCTGAGTATCCCTTATTATGATCCCGATTTGTTTCTTCAAGTCGGCTGTGCCTGTCTTAGTAAGTGATTCTTTCTGCTTTTGCGGAATATCCACGCGAGTAATCACGATCTCATTTTCGCGCAGTTCAGCAGTCGCCATGGTAATAGCCTGATGGAATCTTCTGGGTCCACAGCTTCCCGGGTTAAGCAAAACCGTATTCCCATAGGAAGACTCCTCATACTTATGAGAATGACCGTAGATCACAAGATCATACTTACTCAGGTCTTCAGGCAGATCGCTCTTCTTATGAGTCATGTACACATGCTTCCCGGCAAGATCAAAATCCAGGGAGTACGGAATATGCTCCGCCCAGTCCTTGTCATTATTGCCGCGCACAACATATACAGGTGCGATTCTCTCAAGGTCGTCTATGATCTCCTGCCTGTTTATATCCCCACCGTGAAGGATCACTTCACATCCCTGCAGAGCATCTATTACTTCCGGTCTTAGCAGACCATGTGTATCCGAGACGATTCCTATCTTCATATCTCCAGTTATGTCCTCTATATTCCAGTCCTGTATAATTCGAACACATTAATCACCGGCTCTTCATACGGATGGACTTCTTTTATTGCAGCAATAGTCTCATCAAGGCGATTGCCATTTACAGTTACTTCTACTTTGAGTTCCTCTTCCTCGCTGATCACGCCTTCATTTCCGATAAAAGGATCTGTACCCGGAAGAGGTCTCCAGGTACTGATAACCCTGCTGTATGAGAGACAGGAATCGTAATTGCCTATGTGTCCTGCGTCTACGCTTTGAAGAACTTTTCTCAATTCTGCAAAATGTGTTTCAGGAATAAATATCTCAAGTTTGAAATACCTGTTGTCCATTTAAGTCACCTTTATCTGTATTTCGGTATATATTTCTCCTTCTGTCGCCCTGACTGCACCCAGACAATGGATCCTTACTACATCGTTATTATCAGTTTGTGATAATTGCTGCAGCTGTGCTAAATAAGGCACTACATAATCCGGCCTTCGTTTGCCGAGAACACGAAACATCTCCGGTGCTTCCGCAGGATAAGCAAGCCCCATCTCGCCAAGGAGCCAGAGCGCCTTTGCCTTTATCTTTACAGATTCATGGTTGAGAAGAGACGAAACATACGGGATTTTTTCTTTCCACTTGCTTCTGTCTTTCGTCAGTGCTCCAAGATCTTTATACAGACCCGATTCACTCAGCAAGTCACATACCATAATGTATTCATCGTCGTTTTCCAGAATCGTTCGGAATCCTGCCCGTTCATACATACGCACTGCATAATTCGCTTTCTGTACTGACAGCGATATCCTTTTATATCCTTTTTCACTCAAAAGACAGATTAATTCCTGAATGAGATGAGTACCTATACCCTGGCCACGATGATCTTTCAGCACAGACATCGCAAGTGAAGGCGTTTCGTCATCAATATGTCCGTAATCATTCATGATACGTGTCCATGCCGCGCCGGCAACAAGGCCATTATCATCAGCTACTACACAATAATCAGCCGCACCTTTCCCAAAGTCATCGTAGTACAAGGCAAGCTCCGGCAGCTCTATTATGGATTGTTCCGGTGGCGTTTCCCCTTCCGGAATAAAGATCGCTTCATAAAGAAAGATCTTCAGTAAATCATATTCATCTGTCCTCAGTTCTCTGAAAATCACACTTCACACCTATATATTTGAATCTGTCTCAGATTCGTCACTATGTACTGCGATATCATAAATATATCATATTTGATGTAGCCCTGTGACTGCCTTACCTCTGCCTGTCTCGACCGGACGTTCAAAATCCCGATTCGTCATGCACATGGGAATATTAGCTATGGGATACGAATTTCTTCATACCCCTTGTGTATTTATAGGCATAGAAGCACGAATCAGGAGCAAAGCTGAGCAAAGCAAAAAGGCTCTCAGAATTTCTGAAAGCCTTGCAATTACTTGGTTGCGGGGACGGGACGTGTTAATATCTGCATCTCAGTGTTTCCAAGGTTCACAGCGTTCTCCTTCAAAAGCACCCCCCTGTTCCCTCTTCAAATATGTATGTTTCAGCATGGTTCGTGTTGGTTTAAAATTGTATCGATTGTACCGTATCTCAGCAAAGTAATAAAATAGAGGCGGAGGAAATAAATTGAAAAGCAGAAAGAACATAACGGATTTTACATCGGGAAATGTGCCCAGACAGCTGGTGATTTTCGCCACACCGCTGTTTCTTTCGAGCCTGCTGCAGCTTATTTACAACATGGTAGATATGATCATAGTTGGGCAGAAGCTGGGCAAGGTAGGTCTTTCCGCGGTCTCGGTCGGCGGCGATGTCACGAATTTTCTTACGTTCATCGCAATGGGCTTCGGAAATGCCGGGCAGATAATCATTTCTCAGTATATCGGCTCAGGCCAGAAAGACAAGATAAGCCGCTTCATCGGCACGATGATGTGCTTCCTTATGAGCTGCGCTGTAATCGTCAGTATCGTATGCCTGTCGTTGAAAACGCAAATGCTCTCGCTTATGAACACCCCGCCGGAAGCATTCTCCGAAGCAGTCAGCTATGCAACTGTCACGATGTCCGGTCTTGTATTCATATACGGATATAATGCAATGAGTGCTGTTTTACGAGGCATGGGTGACTCGGTCAGACCGTTCATTTTTATCGCTGTCGCGGCTGTCGGAAATATAGTGATGGACATACTGTTCGTGCTCATGATGGGCATGGGAAGCGCAGGTGCGGCTCTTGCAACGGTGCTCAGCCAGGCATTCTCGTTCATCGGCTGTGCGGTCTACATCTTCAGAAACAAAGAAAAATACGAGCTTACTCTGGCGAGAAGTGAACTTCTCTGTATCGACAGAAGCATGCTCGCAAATCTCGTTAAACTTGGCATCCCTATGGCTATAAAAACAGCTTCGATCCATCTGTCGAAGCTGTTCGTGAATTCTTATGTAAACTCTTATGGTGTTGCTGTCTCGGCATTCGCAGGTATTGCCAACAAGATGTCAGGTGTTGTGAACACCCTGTCTAACGCGTTCAACACCTCGGGAGCATCTATGGTGGGTCAGAACATCGGAGCCGGCAACTACGACAGAGTCGGAAAAGTGATGAAGTCTGTTTACGCGATCACTACTACTCTCGCGGCTGCCTTCTCGCTTCTTATCTGCCTCTTTCCGAAGCAGATCTACGGGCTGTTCACTAATGAGCCCGACGTAATAGCTATCGGCATAAAGTTTGTGCCGATAGCGTGTGTACTGTTTTTCGGAAGCGCTGCAAGGTCGGGTATGAACGCGCTGATCAACGGAAGCGGCAATTACAAGGTCAACTTTGCAACGGCTATTCTGGATGGTATCGTCATGAGAATAGGCCTTGCTCTCCTCTTCGGTCTTACCCTCGGAATGAAGCATTACGGCTTCTGGCTGGACGATGCTCTTGCAGGATTCACCCCGCTGTGGATCGGTCTTGTTTTCTATTGCTCAGGCAAGTGGAAAGAGAGCAGTGTCTGATATCGAAGGCCGGGATCGTTACTGCCTCTGTCCGACATAAAAAAGGACCTTGCGTTAGCAAGGTCAATTGGTTACGGGAACGAGATGTGTTTATTTCTGAGTTTCAATTATCTCAAGCATTACAACGTTTTCTTCAAATTCATCCCCTCTTTTTTCTCCAAATCCTTAGGTTTCAATATAGTTCGAATTGGTTTATATGCTAACCGAAATCAACGAGCTACATTTCTTTTTCTTTTACTGGTTTTATGTAGTTCTTATATAGGGTTCTCTCGTTGTTAAAGAAATGGATCTCAGAATTAGATAGGTTTTTAGCCTCTCGCTTATGATTTATAAGTTCTATGGTGCATATCAAATCAGCAACTTGAAACAACCTATACGATGAAGGTAAAACCCGTCTAAACTCAACATGGTCAAGAAGCGAATTAAATACTGAAGCAAGTATTTTGTTTACTTCTGTTTGGCCATTATCATAATAAATCTTAACAGTATCAAATGAGATAAAGAACTCCAGATTATCTCTAATAAACCTTGCAATTTGCTTACTTAGTAATGCTACCGCTTCCAAGGAATCATTTGTTTTGCGTTTTTCGATATAGCATGATTTATATCTGACATTAACGTTTCGGGTAAATGTCATCATTCTTTTCATGATTTTCTGCCTTACCGAAATATCCACATATCGATACTCCTGCTCACCTCGTATGATTGGTCCTGTGTGTACGCAATGATTTGGATATCCAAGCGCTGAGAGTTCTGATTCCAGATGTTCTAATTCTTCCTCAATATCATATGCCTGATTATGCATTACCAATGTAATGATATAGTAAGGAGCATGCTTTTCATACTCTCCGAAGTCACCAGATTCATCAACAAAAATGCTTAATTCTGTCATTTGTTCTCCTTGAAAAAAAGTGGCGGGTGTCTTACCCGCCAATATGTGGACCCGGGTCTTACGACCAGCCCAATAATCTCTTGATTACAACTTGATTATATGTGAAAAAGCAACCCATGTCAATCAGAGCCATACTCACATTCAGCTGCTAATCAGACAAGCTCGTGCTGACCATTCTCATAATCCCAGCTTTCCCATCTGTCATCACCAAGGGATAGCTCCAACAGTTCTGCCGCTACTATCGGAGACTTGATTCTAATGAGATTATCCCAGATGTCATCACTTCCAAGAAGATTTACGCCTCCGTGCCATACTATTTCATCATCAATAACTGCGAAATGTTCCAACACCTCTTCTCTCGGAATAACGTTGATTCCATTGTTTGTCATAGTATTGATGAGTTCCATATAATAATCTGACGAACTATCAAGCACTCGATCCGGATTTGTTGTGATTACAGTGATCTTTACTCCGGCTTCTTGTCGGCTGCGAACAATATATATGAATCGATTCACCTTTTCACGAAGAAGTACCGGGCTTGAAATCACAATAGCCCTATCTGCTTCTATAACATCCTGTTCAAATGTATCAGAATAGTTGCCTGCATCATAGATGGCATTAGCCTGTTGTTTTTCGGGTGTTGCCCACCCTATCACGCTGAAGCCGATCTTTTTGTACAGATTCAGTCTCTTGGCATACATATTATTGAAGTAGCGTATATGTGAATCAACATAATCATAGACTACGATTTCCTTTTTTCCTTCATAGTCTCTGTTGAGCCGCCCTACGTATTGTTCAAGATTAGACCCTGAAGAAGATACAGGAGAAGCAAGCATCAGTGTATCAAGCCGTGGCATGTCAAAGCCTTCACCGATCTTCTGCCCGGTAGCCACAAGTATCATGGATTCATCATCCGGAATTCCTTTCATTTCAGTTCTGGCTGCGCTGTTTTCTTTATCTGAATTGTCTCCATATATAAGAAATACATGATCAGCCTCTTCTCTCAGGTTATCGTAGAGATATTTTGCATGTTCTTTGTATCTTGTCAGGATGACAGGTGTTTTATCATCAGATATTGACTGCTTAACATCTGAGATTATCATCTGGTTACGATCAACACTTTTGCTTATAAGTGTAAACGCCTGATTAATATCGCTACGGCTTTCAATAGTATCAATAGTCCTCGTGAATCGTGGAAATACATAGTGTTCGATCCCTTGAGAGACAGCTCTCTGCTTTGATGTATAACTGTGACGCATAGGTCCGATCAGCATTGGAATCATCTTCTCAAGTTCGTCACTTCTTTTTATGGTTGCTGATACGCCATAAACATACCTTGCATTAACTTTTTGAAGCACCTCAACAGCTGTACTTGCTGCCGCATGATGACATTCATCCATGATAACCATACCATATGAGTTGATCAGCTCATTGAATTTGCCCTTTGCATACACAGAACCAACCATAGCTACATCTACTATTCCCGTAAGCGCTTTCTTCGATCCATGCAAAACTCCAATTACACTGTCTCTCTTTTTTACTCTTCCGGTTTTGGTTGTGTATTCCGGTGGATCCTCATCTATATCCAGAAATTTTTCGAGTTCATCTACCCATTGATCCAAAAGGTCTTTGCTTTGTAGCAGAATCAGACAATTGACTTTTCTCTCTGCAATAAGGTAACTGCAGACAACAGTTTTTCCGAAAGCAGTTGCCGCACTGAGCACTCCGTTGTCATATTCCAACATCTTCTGCGCTGCAAGATCCTGTTGTTGTTTAAGGGAACCATTGAATTTGACCCTTATCGGTCTTCCTTTTTCCCTATGATCCGTAGTGTCATAGTATATTCCTGCTTTGTCACATGCTGTCTCTAATTCTTCCAGCACGCCTCTTGGCATACGAATATATCCGTCAATATCTTTTCCGAGATATAATGCGCTGAAATTATAATAATTTGAAAACCCAAGTCGTTTATTCTGAAAATACTTCGGATTGTCGAATGCTGTCATGCATCTTATCTGATTCTGCAATCTTGGCATAAGATTCAAGGTATCTACATAAACACCATCCGCCAACACAATATGCAACTTACCTATTACATCAGCCTTATTCAGGCGGTCAGTCTTTCTCCATGGTTTTGGTCTTGAGCCAGAGAATAAATCTGTGGCATTCACAACATTAGGATCCAATTCACTTGACCATTTGACCATGAGTTGCTCGATTTCCCTTTGAGAATACCTTGGTGTTCGGTTCACAAGAACATCCCACTGGTCAGTATATGCATTCCAGTTTTTATCGACAAAGGCACTATTACCATTATTCAATGCCCAGCCCTGGAGTGGTAAAGCAATAAGATTTCCCAGCCTGCTTGCCGTGTCCTGTGATGGATACATTCTGTCGTAATAATGGAAAGACTTCATATTAACTGAAGCTGCTCCCCTGTCCAGAAGCATGAATCCAAAGTTCCTTGCAAGTGATGCCTGTATCGGCTTGTCAAAGAAGATCCAGACATGAGCGCCACGTCCCGATCTTGATCTTTCAACAAGAGGAATCACGCCGTTCTTTTCGCACATTTTTCTGAGTGCATCTACCTCTTCATGCCAGGCTTCATCTTCATTTGCATAGTCGTTGGTTTCCGCGCCTTTTACATGATTATCAAAATCGAACACGAGGAATCTGCATGTACCATCCGGAAACAATGGGTACACTCCAATCACATCTGTACCATCTTCCTTGTAGCCAATCAGATGCTGCATTACAGTTTCAGGTGTAAGCTTTATCCATTGATTGAACGCACACTCATCGCAGAACTGCTTTTCGCCATGCTGCTTGGGGCAAACATAATTATTCCACCTGTTAGCACACTGTGGGAAATAGCCACCCTTGCGTCCCCGTTTTGCATAAACGTCCTGACGTCCCCAGAACATTTTGAAAAATGCCTGTGCATGCTCCCTTGTAATAAACGGTCTGTATATTCTTGCACCCTGATCAGGATCATATTCTTCGTACTCTTCTATTCTGTCTGAAAAATAGTCCTGCTCGTTATAGGCCGCTCCGACCTGTCGCAGTTGCGCCTTAAGACTTTTATTCTCTTCCTGCAATCCTCTGATTATCTTACGCAGGGAATCCAAATCATATGCTTCGATGTTCATATCATATTTCCTCGTTCACTTGACATGGATCATATAATGCTCTTTGTTGTTTTTTATATTATCACAAGGAGGTTAATATGCACTCAAAGCTTAACGATTCTCAAATCCTGTCAATACGCTCTGCATACTGGAGCGGAACACCGGTAAAAGAGATCTGCAAAATATATGGTATTTCGGAATCAACAGCATATTTCTGGATTGCCCCTAACCAATACAAGGAATATGCAGCGGATCTTGGAATGGAAATAATGATACATAAAGAGTTCTGTGATACACAACGCAGTATGCAAAAGCTAAGAAAGATCGTAGGTATTCTCAATGACGCAAACTGTAACAGTGAATCGCCGCTCGAAGAAAAACTAAGTGAATTCGTGAGATTAAGTCCAATTTACGGAATCAACGTGACACTTGAGGCTCTTCATATTTCAAAAGGGACTTATCATAACAGGATAATCTGTAAACATAACCCGACTTGTTATGAGCTGCATCACAAGGAGATCAGCGAAGCAGTTCAGCACATTTTTGATGAAAGCGAGCAATGCTATGGTTCAGATAAGATTTTGGCCGTTCTTAAGAGACGTGGATATCGCACGTCAAAGAGGTATGTGCTTAACATAATGCATGAACTTGGCCTCGAAAGCATAAGAATTCATTCAAAAAAGGATTACTACGCCCTGCATCGGAAGAACAAAGTCAAAAGGCAGTTTGATGTTTCTGCACCAAATACTGTATGGGTCAGTGATATTACCAAATTCAAGATAAAAGGTATTTATTATCATGTATGTGTTGTTATGGATCTCTTTTCGAGAAAAGTCGTCGGCTATAAAATCTCTCCGAACGCTTCAACACAGATAGTAACCGCTTCTTTCAAAATGGCTTTCAAAGAAAGAGGCTATCCAGTTAATCTATTATTCCACAGCGACCAAGGATGTCAGTATACTTCCAAGGCTTTCCGCAAACTTCTTACAGGCTGCTCTGTGGATCAATCATTCTCACATACGGGTACACCCATTGATAATGCGGTAAGTGAGTCTTTCTTTTCGAATCTGAAGAAAGAAGAAATGTATAGGCATGACTATCGCTCAGAGCGCGAATTCAAAACCAGAATATCCAGGTATATCGCGCACTATAATCAGAATCGCCCGCACAGCTATAACAATTACAGATCACCTGATGAAAAGGAAACTCAGTATTATACACATATGGCGAAATAAGCGGTTCAGGATAGAACACCGATTCAAATCTTTGAACAGGTGATTTCAAATGTTTGTAATCAGGCACAATTCTTAAGAATGACTGAAAGTATTGATATTGTTGCAATAAAGAAAAAAGTCGGAATTCCGTGGTTCAGAATTTCGACTCCTTTTCAATTGGTTGCGGGGGAGGGACTTGAACCCTCGACCTCCGGGTTATGAGCCCGACGAGCTACCAACTGCTCTACCCCGCGTCATCGTATTAAGTTTTTGGAAGGTGGTACCGGAGACCGGACTCGAACCGGTACGAGAATCACTTCTCATAGGATTTTAAGTCCCAGGTGTCTACCAATTCCACCACTCCGGCTTAATTTGTATAAAATGGCTCCGAGGGTGGGGCTCGAACCCACAACCTACCGGTTAACAGCCGGTTGCTCTGCCATTGAGCTACCTCGGAACGTCTGTCGCTTTATGCGACTTGATTATTATAGTTTACACAGCGTTCTGTGTCAACACCTAAATTAAGGTTTTTTCGCTGTTTCCTATCACATCTTTTATGATTCTGTGGAAATTGCCGTATGCGATCTTTTCTAATTCATCCTCGCGCATGCCCCTTTGCCTGAGAATATCCAAAAATGCAGGTATCTTTGATGGATCTTCGAGTCCCGTTATGGCTCCGTCTGAAAAATCCGACCCTGCCTGATCGCCCGTATTCGTGATGTAGCCGCAGAAGTCAAATCCACAGCCTACATGATTGATGCCCATAACATCTATCATATGCTCACAGTGATCGGCAAGTCTGTTTATGTTTGCCTTGGCACGCTCCGGGTCAACAAACTCGTTCCATGTGTTGAGTCCGACGCAGCCGTTTGCGTCCCTGATTGCCCTGAGCTGGTCGTCAGTAAGGTTGCGTGGGTGGTCGCTGAACACTTTGCAATTGGAATGGGAAGCGATAAAAGGTCTTCCGTCCATTATGCGTGCGATGTCCCAGAAGCCTGCTTCGTTGAGGTGTGAGGTGTCTACTATCATCTTCTTTTCGATCATATGTAGCACTGCCCTCTTGCCGAGTTCACTGAGGCCTTCAGTACTGCCTGATGCCGCGCTGTGGCCAAAGCCGTTCTTTTCGTTCCAGGTAAGCATGCCGTGTCTTGCACCGAAATCATAGTACTCGTCAAGTCTTGCAAGCGACGGGTCATATGAAGCATAAGACATGCCCTCTACGCCTATAAAGATATAGAACATGCCCTCTTCCCTGGCCTTCAGCATCTCATCGTACGTCCTTACAATGCGGAAGTCAGCCGTCTCTGCTATCTCATCGTTCACGCAGCGGAAGATATCATGAGTCCTTTTTTCTATATCCTCCGTGCCGTATGTATCGACCCAGATAACTAAAACAGAGCCTTCCACTCCGCCCCTTCTGATGTTTTCAGAATGGTGGTTGTGGAAGACGTTTGTTTCTCCCCTCATTCTTTTGTTAGTTACATCTGCCCAGATGTCGCTGTGAGCGTCAAAACAATTCATGTTTTAATTCAAAAAATGCCCCTGTCAGTTGTAAAGATTGTCCGCTTTCTCTTCTTCAAGGTTTTTCTTTATTATGCCGATCTTGGTTCTGTACTTCGCCGCATTGACGGTATCACCAATAGCCTCATAAAGATGCACCAGTTCGTCCATAGCGTCAACGTTACTAGGCGAAAGCCTGAGAACTCTCCTGAAGGCTTCGATCGCAGCATCGGGGTTGGCAAGCGAGGACTCAGCGATGCCGAGGTAGTACCAAAGCGGCCACCACTCGGAGTATCTGCCCTCCTTGAATCGTGCCAGCGTGTCCCTTCCGCCTGCAAAATCGCCGCCCATGATCCTGTTGCAGCCCAGTTCTATTTCAACCGGCTCCTCGAGTTCTTCAACGCGTGCCGAGATCTCCTCCCTGAGCGATGCCAGCAGGTTGTCATCCATCTCATAGGTCTCCATCTCGCTGCCTGCAGAATGCTTGAGAAAATCCTGCCAGGTGAGCTTTGCCTTGAGGTACAGGCCCATGTTGAGGTAAGCATAGCCCAGGAAGTAATAGCCCATCGCGAAATCCGGGTGGATCATCGTCAGGAGCTCAAAGGTTTCGGAAGACTCGGCCTTGAACAGGCCTGTCTTTTCCTCATCACCAAGACCGTCCTGTGCTTCCTCCTCATATATCTCCTTACAGACTCTGGCATAAAGGTATAGAGCCTCTTTCGACTTAGGCTCGATACGCAGGGCTCCCCTCAAAAGTATGCACGCATCCTCAAAGTCGCCCATATCAGCAGAATGAGCGCCTTCGGACACCAGCATCGGAGCAGCGTTGTCGCCTGTCGCATGTTTTATGAACTCAACATATTTTTCTGCAAACACAAAGTACGGATCGCCCCCAATCACCCTGCCCATGTTCAGCACGATATTTTTGAGGTCTATCTCTCCCTTTGCGTCGCTGCCTTCTATACCTACCGGAACCGGTATTCCCGAGAGTATCTCAAGAGACCCCGTTCTCGAAAGGTAGTCAGGCGAAAGCTCCGCGAACATCATGTTCTGAATTCGCGGAGAGAGGTATTTGCTTATTCTGTCTTCGTTTTTGCCTTCGCTCAATCTAAATCCCAGCCTTTTCTGTCAAATTTCTTAATTGCATCCTCACCGATCATTGTTTCAAGATCTGCATAGATGACGTCTTTAAGGATCTCATGCTTCACGGAGTCTGCGAGGTCCTCGTAGAGTCCGTCTGTGTATGCGTAAAGAATGCGTGCCAGATGCTCTTTTTTGCGGGTCTTTCCTGCGAGATCGTTCTTGTTTATGTAAGAAGTCAGCCTGCTGAAAAAATCGTAAGGCTTGAGGCCTGTGTCGTTGAGCACCCGCGGGATCGACTTTTTGAAACCGCCGTCTCCGATATAACTCTCAACGGTACGGGCTAAGGCTCTTATGCGCAGGAGCTCGTCTGACGTCATATTGCCCGTAGCAATGACTTCATAAGGAGCATACGCGGCATAAATATAGCCGAAATCATGTGCCTTTGCCCTCAGCATGGTGCCCTTGCTCATGAATATATTGTCTATATGCAGAGGCATGCCTTCAGCCAGGCCGTACGCCTTGTTGAAGGAACGCGCAAACATCGCCTCTGTCTCGAGAGGGAGACCGGCCTTTATATGGATCTCAGTGCGCACCTTTCCGCTCTGGAGCAGCTTTGTGGTGTTGTACATCAGGCGATAGATGTTCTCGCCCCTGCCGCATGCGGCGAGCACCTCTGCATTCGTGCTGGCGATATCCAGGTTGAAAATGATCTGGCCTTCCCTGGCTTCTGAAAGCAGCCTTATCGTTTCTTCATCAAGCTCATCACCGTCTATGCTGAACTCAAACGATGTAATGCCGTTGTCATTATTGATGATGTACTCGAAGATCCTGTATGCCCTCTCGCTGTTGAAGTTAAACCATTTGTCAAGGAATACGACACGATCTACTTCGTTGGCGAGGAAGTATCTCAGCTCGGTGCATATCCTGCTGAGGCTGAGTGATCTGACTCTGGCGTTAGGCAGAAACTGCGAGTATACAGTCCTGTCGGATGTTCCTCTGATGGACTCATAGTAAACCGTGCCCTTGCCCGATTCAAATCTCTCATACGGGAAAGGCAGTGACTCCATTTCTACCGGAGCGTCATACGGGTTGACTACCACCTGATCACCTTCCCTGTAAGCCAGGCCGGCGATGTTTTCGAAATCGAACTCGTAATCAAGCACTGACTTGAGGAAGTTGAAGAGCACACTCTCGCCTTCTCCCCTGACGACGTAGTCTACAAAATCGTTCTGCTTCATGAAGAGGCGCGTCTCGAAGGACACCTCCATGCCGCCGAATATTACGGCAATGCTCGGGATGGCCTTCTTGACCATATCCGCCACGCGGCACAGCTGTCTGATATTGGAGCTGTTTGCATGGAAGTAGACTATGTTGTACTGTCCGGTCGCGATTTTCTCGAAGATGTCGGTGTAGAGATCATTGCGTCCAAAAGTCTTCAGATGCATGTCCAGCGGAGAGTCGGCAAGGACGCTGTAGATGGACTTAAGCTCCAGATCAGAGCTTTTGCAGTCTGATTTGATTGTAGTTAACAATAATTTCATATCAGTACACCTCGCTTTTGCTTTGTCAGAGGAGTTGCTTATCAAATGATTCTATCGGAGGAGCCCAGCCTCCGGAGATCAAGCATTTCTACATTCTTTCAGGTGCAGCTATGCCAAGCAGGCCCAGACAGTTTGCAATTACTGTCTTTGACGCCTTTACGAGAGCCAGTTTTGCATTCCTTTCAGCTTCATCATCGACCAGGATGTGCTCATCGTGATAGAACTTGTTGAACGACTGTGCTATGTCTACCAGGTGACGTGTCAGTATGGACGGCTCGTACTTTTCGGCTGCCTCAACAACAACCTCAGGAACTCTGTAGATAAGCTTTGCGAGCGTGTATGCGCTGTCGCTTCCGAGGTTTTCCGTGTCGATGCTTCCGAGGTTTTCGACGTTAACGCCGGCTGCCTCCGCCTTGCGGAGAACGCTCGATGCTCTCGCATGAGTGTACTGAACGTACGGTCCTGTCTCACCGTCAAAGTTGAGGACCTTGTCCCATGAGAACACGTAATCCTTGATTTTGTTATTGGAGAGCTCCTGGAAAATAACGGCTCCGATGCCGACTTCCCTGGATACCTGGTCTATGTCTACGCCCTGTGCGTCCTTCTCCCGCATGATTTCTGCCGTCTTGGCGACTGCTGTGTTGAGGACGTCTTCGAGGAATACGACTCTGCCTTCACGAGTAGACATCATCTTTATATCATCTCCGTCGGAGAGGCTGACCAGTCCGAACGGAACGTGTATGCAGTCTTTCTCCCACTCATAACCCATGAGCTGAAGGACCTTCTTCCACTGCTTGAAGTGGAGATTCTGCTGAGATGCCACGACGTAAATGCACTTGTAGAAGTCGTAATGCTCCTTGCGGTAAACCGCAGCTGCAATGTCTCTTGTTACGTAGAGGCTGGAGCCGTCGGATTTTGTGATCATGGCTGCACCGAGTCCGTATGGCTCGAGGTCTACGATCTGAGCGCCCTGGGATTCGATAAGGAGACCTTTGTCCCTGAGCTCCTGAATGAATCTTGGCATCTTGTCAGAGTAGAAGCTCTCACCTGCATAGGAATCGAATGTGATGCCCAACATGTCGTAAACGCGGTTGAACTCCTCGAGGCTCAGTGTTCTGAACTTCTCCCAGAGTTCGAGCTCGGCAGGCTCACCGGCCTCGAGCTTTACGAATGTCTCCCTTGCCTCGTCTTCGAGTTCAGGATGCTCTTTTGCCTCTTCATGGAACTTCGTATAGTAGCCGAGGAGTGCCTTGATAGGCTCTTTTGCGAGCTCTTCTTCGCTTCCCCACTTGCGGTATGCCACGATCATCTTGCCGAACTGCGTGCCGTAGTCGCCAAGGTGATTAATACGCACAACATCGAAACCGACTGCATCGTAAAGCTTGTAAAGTGCGTTTCCGATGACAGTACTTCTGATGTGTCCGATGTGGAACGGCTTTGCGATATTAGGCGAAGAATATTCTACGATGACCTTGCGGCCTGCCCCGCCGTCTGATTTTCCGTAGTCCGCACCGCGCTTTTCTACTTCTTCGATGACTTCTCCGGCAAAGAACGCTCTGTCAATGAAAAAATTGACGTAAGCATTTACGTTCTCAACTTTGGCAAATGCTTCAGCATCGCCGGCCTTGGCGGCGATGTCCGCAGCGATAAGCTGCGGGGCCTTGCGAAGTGCCTTCGCAAGCCTGAAGCATGGGAACGCGTAATCTCCCATCTTCTCGTCGGCAGGGATCTCGATCATGTTCATGATCTCATCCTTAGTCAGTCCGAGTTCTTCGCTGTAAATCGCATCAGCTATAATTTCTTTGAAATCTACCATTATTTTTTACCAAACACTTTCATGAAATGATTTTCGTCACAGATCCTGAAATCATCTGCGAACACTCTGTTATCTGCTTCTATATCCGGGTTTGCCCTCTCCCCGAGGCAGGCATCGATCAGCTTGTCGGTGAACATGCCGTTTCCGCCTGTCAGCTTACCGCTGAACGTTCCGTCATAGATGACACCCGATCCGCAGGAAGGGCTGTTTGCCTTCAGAATGGCTCCCTCTACCTTACAGGTTCCGTGCTTCCTCGATCCATGCTCAACGAGCACTGAATTGAGTGACAGCTGCGAACCCTCATCGAATGCCCTTGTAAGATCGTTACCTGACTTATCAAGCACCTTAAAGTACTCATCATCTATCGGAACGATCTCAGCCGGTTCACGCGGCACAGACAATCCTGCGGCTGTCTCAGGGCATATTGTAACATAATCATGAGTTCTGCAGAACTCTATGACATCATCATTTTTGTTATTGCCGCCATTGTATTTGCAGTCAAATCCGAGGAGGCATCTGCTTACTATATACATTTTGCTTTTACTCTTTTCCTTCTGTAGTTGTTCTCTTAGGTGCGGTCAACTAGTGTAACTATGGTATTACCCTCTCCGCCCTGATCGTACGGCGCGGACCTGTAAGACTCAACATGCTTGTTGAGTCTTAACTCTGCCCTGAGTCCCTTTCTGAGAATGCCGGAGCCCCTGCCGTGTATTATATTCACAGTCTTAAGGCCTGCCAGGAAAGCGTCATCGATGTATTTGTTCATCCTGTCCGTGGCATCATCGAGGTTCATGCCTATGAGGTTGATCTCGGTGCTGACAGTCTTTGTTTTGCCGAATGACATGTTGCCATACTTTGACCTTTTTCTGTCCTTGTTGCCCTGAGGTTCAGACTCGGCGATAACAACATCTTTGACGTTTACGGTCATGTGTATCGATCCCAGTCTGATCCTGAAGTTGCCCCGGGAATCCGGAACGCTCTCCACATCACCTGTCTGATCGAGCTTCGTGTACTTGACCCTCATGCCGACCTTAAGATCTTCAGGATCCGGCATCTTGCCGGTCTGTATGGTCTCGACCTTAGGCGCCTCAGCAGGTTTGAGAGCGGATTCTGCCTGTCTGAGCTTTCTACGGCCTTCAGCAGCTCCCCCTGCTATGTGACCCTCATTGAATCCTGCGTTCTTCTTTCTGTGCTGTATGTCTCTGAGTTCACTGGCGATCTCGTCGATCGTTCCCTGAGCGTCTCTCAGCATAACACCGGCCTTCCTGCGGGCGTCTTCAACGATTTTTGCTGCCTCGGCCCTCGCTTTCGCGAGCTCCTTTTCAGCTTCGCTCATGGCCTCCTGCGCAGCTTCCCTTTCTCTGCCGGCCTCCGCCAGCCTCGCTTCAGCTGCAGCCTGATCGGCCTCCACCCTGCTCACAGCCTCTTCGAACTCGAGCTGCTCCTCGCCCATGAGTTCCGCCGCCCGCTCGATAATTGACTTATCAAGTCCGAGCTTTTCGGATATCTCGAAGGCGTTGGATTTGCCGGGGAGCCCGACTCTGAGCCTGTATGTCGGCGAAAGGGTCTCCACGTTGAATTCCATCGAAGCGTTCTCGACTCCCGGAGTCGAAAGTGCGTATTTTTTGAGTTCCGTATAGTGCGTCGTTGCCGCAACGAGAGCACCGGCTTCCTTGAGCCTTTCGAGCTCTGCTATTCCGAGTGCCGCTCCCTCAAGAGGGTCCGTACCCGCTCCCAGCTCATCGAGGAGCACCAGGCTTCCTTCTCCCGCGTTCCTGAAGATCTCTATGATATTCTTCATGTGCGATGAGAATGTGCTGAGACTCTGCTCTATGCTCTGCTCGTCGCCTATGTCGGCGAATATCTCCCTGAGCACCGGCAGGCTGGTCCTCTCATCTGCAGGAACATGCAGACCGCTCTGCGCCATGAGGCACAGAAGGCCTATGGTCTTGAGCGTTACCGTTTTGCCTCCCGTGTTAGGTCCGGTTATCAGGAGAGTCGTCCAGTCACGGCCGAGCTCTATGTTTGTAGGCACCACCTTGTCCGCCGGGATGAGCGGATGACGCCCTGTCTTTATGTCTATTATATTCTCCTCGTTCAGCTGTGGCTCGGCACCGTCCATCATCACCGAGAGCTTTCCCTTGGCATTGATGAAGTCAAGCTCGGCCATCAGTCTCTGATCGTTGATCAGGCTGTTGTGATGCTCGCCGACCCTGCTGCTGAAGAGCTCGAGTATCCTGACTATCTCTGCCTGCTCATCCAGTTCCAGCTGTCTGAGTTCATTGTTGAGAGTCACCACTGCCTGAGGTTCCACGAAAAGAGTGGCTCCCGTGGATGACTGGTCATGCACCATGCCCGGGAACAGGCTGATATACTCCCTCTTGACCGGTATGACATACCTGCCGTTGCGCATCGTGACTATTGCATCCTGAAGATGCGATTTCGCAGAAGATGAACTGACCATCTTCTGCAGACGCGATTTAATGAGATCGTTTTTATTACGCATGTCGCGCCTTATCGATCTCAGCACAGGCGATGCATTGTCCGACATCTCGTCTTCGCTGATTATCGCATCGTAGATGTCATGCTCGAGTTTTACCTGCGGATCCAGAAGGGCCGCTATCTCGGGTATGATGTTCAGACCGTCCGGCATGTCTTCCTTAAGGAAAGCCTTTACCTGACGCGACGAGGCTATGCTCGCGCGTACCTGCAGCAGCTCTCTCATGGTAAGGCATCTGCCCCTTCTGGCCATCGATACGGTACCGCTGATGTCTCCGATCTCCCCTACCGGAATGGTTCCCTTATGAACAATAACGGAAACCGCTTCTGTAGTTTCCGTTAGTGCATCCTTTGCCATGCGCAGATTGGTCATCGGCTCAAGCTGCGCTATTCTTTCCTTAGCAAGTCCCGAGCCTGCCTGATCGCGCAGGAGGTCAAGTATTTTATTGAATTCGAGGAGTGTCAGTATCTTAGAATTCATCTTCGCTGTTCAGTCTCTTGATCGATTTCAGCTCGTTCTTAAGATTGACGTTTTCCATCTGAAGGTCGAAGTATGCATTCTCCATTTCCACGAGCTTCTCCTGAAGCTTCTTCTGGTCTTCGGAGTTCTGTGTCTGTCTGTCAAATTCAGAAGACATCTTGTCCTTGAGATCGGTGACCTGCTTCTTCGACTGCTCCCACATCTGGATGTAGTGCTTTACGTCGTTGTCGAGCTGATAGTTCTCTGTCTGGAGCTTGAGCGTCATGTCTGTGTTATCCATGAGCTTCTCTGCGATATTAAGTGCTGTCAGTACCGCAGCCTTGTAATTAGGATTGACATTGAGCGCCTTGCTTACTGCTCTGAGCTCCTCATCCACCATCTTAGCGATATCCTTGATGCGCTCCTCGCTCTTGTCGCTGGAGAGCACATAATTGGTTCCGCAAATGATTACATCGGCTCTGTTCTTTTCCATTTCTTACCTCGCATTGATATTTCTTGTTATCTGCCGCGGACAGCCTCATACATGAGTATGGCCGCCGCAACAGCCGCGTTTAGAGATTCGATCCTTCCGCGCATCGGAAGCGTTACCTTCACATCTGCCATTTCTATCATGGCTTCGGATACACCGCTTCCCTCATTGCCTATAATAAGGGCTATGCCCTTGCTGAGATCCTCTTCGTAATAAGGCACGCCTCCGTCTACTGCAGTAACGGCAATGCGCCTGCCCGATTTTCTGAGGATGTCTCTGAGCCTGTCTTCGCCCGTAACATATATCACCGGGATCTCGAAGATCATTCCCGCAGTCGCTCTGAGCACCTTCGGAGAATAGATATCCACCGTTCCGCTCATGGCGATTATGGCCTTGTAGCCTGCAGCGACCGCAGTTCTTATCAGGGTGCCCATGTTACCCGGGTCCTGGATACGGTCGAGGACCAGCAGATTGTCTTCTGCATCGAAGCTGTCAATCAGTTCAGGGCCGCATGCCTGCTGCTTTACCACAGCCAGCATGCCTATGCCTCCGACTGCATCCGTCAGAGACGAAAACTCGCGCTCCGGGATCTCGCAGACGGTCATGTCCTGAGACTTTATGCAGTCCTTAATGAAGTCCGGCGCGTCACCCGACGTTCCCTCAGGAATCATTATGAAATCGACATCAAGGCCTCTCTCAAGCACCTCGCTGACGAGATTTCTGCCTTCGACTGCAAAGCGCCCCTCAGTATTGCGCCCCTTGCGCGTACTGAGCTTCCTTACGAGCCTGATCCTGCTGTTGTCACCTGATGTTATCCTGATCAGCATAGCCTGGCGTACGGATCGATTTCTTCCGGTTTACTTAAGGAATTCCGGTATGTCGAAGTCGTCTGAGCTGTGCGGCGAAGCAACGTCGTTGTCGTCGAAGAGCTTGTCGAGCTCTACTTCAACAGCATCGAGTCCATCGACTGTGATCCTCTTTGCAGTTGCAAGAGTATCCTTCTCAGCAGGTGTAATTGTAATTCCGTCCATTCCGGCTGTGTTGCCGAAGTCGGTAGCGATGATGGTGACGGAGATCTTGTCTGTCATCTCTTCGCTGATAGTAGCACCGAAGATGATGTTGGCATCTGCATCTGCTTCGCTCTGTACTCTGTCTGCGATAGTGTTGATGTCGAGCATTCCCATGTCATATCCGCCCGTAACGTAGAGCAGGATGGACTTGGCGCCTGAAATCGATGTCTCGAGCAGCGGGCTGTGAACTGCGTTCTGGATCGCATCTTCGATCCTGTTTTCGCCCTCGCCCATGCCAACGCCCATGTGAGCGATTCCGCGGCCTTCCATGATCGTTCTGACATCAGCAAAGTCAACGTTAACGAGTCCGTATTCAGAGATAAGATCTGAGATGCCCTGTACGCCCTTTCTGAGAACGTCATCTGCCATTGCGAACGCTTCAAGCATCGATGTATTCTTATCGCTCGAATCGATGAGCTTGTCGTTAGGGATAACAACGAGTGAGTCAACGAAGTTGCTGAGATACTGTATGCCCTTTGCGGCACGGTTCCAGCGCTTCTTTCCCTCGAATGTGAATGGCTTTGTTACTACAGCTACTGTAAGAGCTCCGCAGTCCATCGATGCCTTTGCGATGATAGGAGCTGCTCCTGTACCTGTACCGCCGCCCATTCCTGCAGTAATGAATACCATGTCGGCATCCTGGATGTTGGAAATGATCTCGTCGATGCTCTCCTCAGCAGCCTTCTGGCCTACCTCAGGGTTAGCTCCGGCACCACGGCCTCCTGTGATCTTTTCGCCAAGCTGAACCTTGATCTCAGCTTTACATCTCGAAAGTGCCTGTCTGTCTGTATTCACACCAATAAAGGTCACGCCCTGCAGTCCGGCGTCGACCATGCGGTTGATCGCATTGCATCCGCCGCCGCCGATACCGACGACCTTGATGATTGCGGCATTGTCCGGTTCGGAAACAAAATCGGAAACGAATTCCATAGTGAAGTCCTCCTCAAATAAATATACTTATAAACATATATGGTAATAGTAACATATGAAAACCCCGAATGCATTAGTTTTTTGGCAAAAAACACAACATTTAGGGGGTATTTGCTTGACAGCACACAATTACTTGTAAACTAGAATATCGGCATGAACGATGCTGATCCATCTTCAAGGAACGTGATCGTGCCCCTTTCTATTTTGTCTGCGAACAGCTGCTCCACCACCAGATGGAGTTTTCCGTTCTCCATGTTGGTCATCAAAGTGTCGTAATCCGCCTTCACGACCAGCGTATCGTAAATGTATGCCTTTACGCTTTTCTCTTTCGATATGTCGACCTTTACATAATAAAGGTCTGACTTGATCATGGTCTTGATGAGATCAAGAGCCTTATCCATCAGCTTGCTGTTTTCAGTGCCGATCTTCTCACCCAGCTTTATCTTGCTGACAACTATGCCCTGGATGACGGTGGTCTGAGGCTTGTTCCTCGTTTTCTTCAGAAGTATGCCGTCCTCATCCATTACGAGATAGTCATCATCATATTTGAACGCCAGACGCTCCTGTCTCTCGGATACTTTTATCACCAGTGTCGACGGCAGTCTGCGCCTTACCTCTGCATGCTTTATATACGGGTTGTTCTCGAGATATTCCCTTGTCTCCTTGATGTTGGCCTTATATATGATGTTGTGGCCAGGCGATGCATGACCCATGTTGATGATCTCTTCAGCCGTGTAATGCGAATTGCCCTGCACCACTATCGAATCTATGATAAAAAGTCCTGAATTCGAAATAACGAGCCAGACTATCAGGAGTACGATAGAAGTCATCAGTACATAGAAGCGCGTTCTGAAGCGGTTTTTCTTTCTCTGCTTGTATAGCCTGCGGGCTTCCTGCTTCTGGGCAAGCTCGCCTACCTCAGGATGATCCAGGGGCAGTCCGTAGCGGGTCTTCTTTCCGCCGGAGCCACCTTCGCTGCTCCGCTTACGCTCCATGACCTTCGTTTCTGCAGAAAGGATCTCTGCGTTGGCCTGCTCAGCAGCAGCGGCCTCAGCGGCGGCTGCCCTTCTTGCCTTCTCAGCTTCCTTTGCCGCCTGCTCTTCCTCCGGATCAGGCTCTTTGTATACCTCTCCTTTTGGAACGACGAACGTATAGACTATGTCATCATCTTCCGGAAGCCCGGTCGGGGCATACACGGGAGGTTCTATATCAGGAGTTCTGCCTGTCCGTCCTGCTGCCTTATACGATTCAAAAGCCTCATTTACCTCACCGGTAAAATGCTTGCGGTCAGCCACGATGGTCTTTGCAGGTTCCGGCTCCGCCATAACGGGGTCAGGTGCAGCCTCAGGCTCCTCCTGATCTTCTTCCGGTTCTTTGAAGACTTCGCCTTTCGGTACAACAAAAGTGTAGATGATGTCATCATCCGCTGCACTTTCAGCTGCCGGCTTACTCTCCTCTGCCTTTTCGCTGATGTCTTCTCCTGTATTCTGTACGATATCTTCCTTGTTATCTTCCAAATACCTTACCTGTAAGTCTGTATGACTGTGTTGTATATGATGTCTGTAGCGTCTACCGGCGCAATGCTGCGGCTGGCCTTATTCATGGCTTCGAGCCTTGGCCTGTCTGCATCGAGCCTGCGGACTTCTTCCATTACCTTGTCCGCAGTATCCGCGTTCTCTCTTACTATTATTGCCCCGCCGGCATCAGCCACAGCCTTGGCGTTGTAGTACTGGTGATCGGCCGTTACGTTCGGTGACGGGATGAATATGGCTGCCCTTCCGGCCATGGTGACCTCAGCTACTGAGAGCGCCCCGCTCCTGCTGATCGTGAGGTCGCATGCCGAAAGCTGTGCAGGCATGTCATTTATGTATGCGCTGATCCTGACATTCGACGGACTGAATCCCTCTTCTGCCAGGCGCTTGCTGATCGCATCGTAGTATTCCCTGCCGGTACCCCAGATCACGGTGTATCCGTCCCTGCCGGCATACTCTCTTGCGATAGCCTCTCCTATGCTGTTGGTTGTCTCGGATCCGAGGCTGCCGCCGAATACCATTATGACGAAATCGTCCTCCGGGATACCGAGTTCCTTTCTGTCAGCTGAGCGGTCCCTGCCGTCAAATTCGGATCTTACGGGATTGCCGCTGTAGATTATATTGTCTTTGTTCCTGAAGTGCTCGCGTGCGGATTCAAATCCCAGGAACACCTTTCTTGCATTGCGGGCCGCGAGTCTGTTTGAAACACCCGGGAACCCGTTCTGCTCGTGCAGATATACCGGCACTCCGAGCTTTCTTGCTGCAAGCACTACCGGTACGCTCACGAAGCTTCCCGTGCTTATAACGGCATCAGGCCTGAACTTTTTCATGAGTTTTATGGCGTCGCGCCTTCCGTTCAGCGTCCTTCTGATCGTGGTCGCGAGTCTTACCGGATTGCTGCGGTCGAACCATGTGGAATCGACCTCGTAAAGCTCATAGCCGTGAGCCGGGATTATCTGGCGCTCGAGGTCTTCGCCCTTAGCGATGTAAATGACCTCGCCGGACGGGTCCTCCGCCCTGAATTTATCGCCTATGGCCAGCGCCGGGTAAATATGGCCGCCTGTGCAGCCTCCTGTCAGAACGATCTTCATGCTGCGGCCTCCGCTTTTTTCTTTATCTTGGTTTTGGGTACCCGTCTTTTGGATACATTAAGCACTATGCCCATGGCTATCATGAATGACCAGATCGATGTTCCTCCATAGCTTATGAACGGCAGTGTGATACCTGTCGCAGGCATTGACGATGTAACGACCGCCACGTTGATAACAACCTGAAGTCCGAGCATGACGCCTACTCCGGTGGCAAGGAAGAATCCGAGTCTGTCTCTGGCCTTTAAAGCAACCATAAAGATCCTGAAGAGCAGGATTATGTATACGAGCATCAGAATGGCAAATCCGATGTATCCGAGCTCCTCGCCTATTACCGCAAGGATGAAGTCATTCTGAGGCTCAGGCAGGTAGAGGTTTTTAGCGATACTGCGGCCGAAGCCAAGTCCCCTGAGACCTCCGTTGCCAAGAGCTATGAGTCCCTGCGAAACCTGATATCCGCTTCCCTGGAAGTCCGCGAAAGGATCACGGAAGCTCGTTATTCTCTGATACCAGTGAGCCGGTGTCTTTGCCGCCATTATGTACATGTATCCGGCAATTGCGCCGCCTGCCGGGATCGCGAGGAACAGAAAATTAAGTCCGGCTACCAGCATGATCGCTATCATGATGGCTACGATTACGATAGCCGTTGATAAGTTAGGCTGTTTTACGATCAGGTAGAAGTGGATACCCATTATCGCTACAAGTACCAGCAATCCCTTAGGTGTTCTTATGTTGCTCGGGTCCTTTATGAGATAGCATGAGGTGAACACGATCATGGCTACCTTGGAGAACTCACTCGGCGTTACACCGATGCCTCGTATTCCTCTCTGGGCTCCGCCGACCGTGGAACTCGTCAGAATTACGAGCACAAGCAATCCAATTGATGCGAGCACTATCAGATAACTCAGTTTCATGTAAGCGTGGTAGTCGATGTTGGCGACTATCAGCATTACGAAGAGCCCGGTGCCTACCCAGAGCATCTGCCTGAACAGGTAGTATGTTGGGTCAGGATGAGCCGTGTTGATAGTCTGGTAATATCCGGCACTGAATACCATCGCTACTCCGAAGAGCGACAGCACGATAACAAGCACGACTACTCCGAAATCGTAGCCGCTCACAACCCTGCTGAGACCGCGTCCGAAATCCCTTGCTTCATCAACAGCGCTTGGCTTATTGTCTGTGCCTCGCCTTTCGCGCCTGATCGCCCTGCGGGTCGCGGCCTTCTCAGCCCTGGTCTTTTTATTCTCTATTTCAGCATCTCGTTTATGCATTGTTTGAAGTGTCTGCCTCTTTGTTCAAAATTAGCGTACATGTCCCAGCTTGCGCATGCAGGCGACAGGAGAACTTTCTCGCCGGATCTTGCGAGTTCCGCTGCCTTGCGTACACACTCAGGCATGTCCTTGCAGTTATAAATGTTGGTGAAGCCTGCTTTTCTGGCGGCTTCTTCTATGATAGGCGCATCCCTTCCGAGAAGGATAAGCGCTTCAACGGCTCCGTCAAAGTGTTCAGCGAGCTCGTCGAATTCCTGTCCCTTACCATCTCCGCCGGCGATGAGGATTATTCCATCCTTAAGCGCCTTTATGGCGATGACTGCGGCATCTACATTAGTGCCCTTTGAGTCGTTGTAGTAATCTACCTCGTCTACTCTTCCGCAGAATTCGATGCGGTGCTCCACTCCCGGGAACTCCTTTATCACAGCGCTGATCACCTCAGGATCAATGCCTGCAAAGAAGGTTATCGCTGCTGCGGCAAGCACGTTTTCTACGTTGTGGTCACCTATGATGCGCAGGTCAGACCTGTCGCAGATAAAGTGTTCCGTCCCATCAAAGTCCTTAACGATAATCTTTGTACCGTCAAGATATGCTCCGAAGTTAGGTTTTTCCTGTCTGCTGAACGGAACAACCGTAGCCTTTGTATCTTTTGAGAGTCCGAACGCCTGCTTGTCGTCAAGATTGATGACAAGGAACTCGTTTTCTGACTGATTTGCGGCAACACGCGCCTTTGCAGCCCCGTACGCCTCCATCGTTCCGTGTCTGTTAAGATGATCCGGTGTGAGGTTGAGGATCGCTGATACCACCGGTCTGAAATCTACGGCTGTCTCAAGCTGGAATGACGATACTTCAGTTACGAGCCAGTCTTTTTCAGTGCTGTCCATCGCCTGGGTAACTACCGGGTTCCCGATATTGCCCACAACGGCCGTATTACGCCCTGAGGCCTTGAAAATCTCGCCTACCAGTGTAGTTGTCGTTGTCTTGCCGTTGGTGCCTGTAATGGCCACAAAATTGCCTTCTCCGAGTCTGTAGGCGAGTTCCAGCTCACCGATGATCTCGATGCCGGCATCCCTTGCTTCCTGGATGTAGCCAAGCGAAGTCGGCACTCCCGGGCTCAGCACCAGCATGTCGTACGCTGTCATGTCTTCCGGAACGCTGCCCAGATATGACCTGATTTCTTCATTCTGCATGTACTGGAGGAACTGTGTGTCCAGCTTGTCAGGTGTCTTGGAGTCCTGAATGGTAACTACGGCCCCGGCCTCATTGAGAGCCTTTGCAGCAGCCTTTCCGGACTTGCCCAGACCTACTACTAGCACATTGCGTCCTCTGAGTATCTGTTTATATGTTATTCCCCTTTTCATCATGTATTTCTCCTCTTTTTATCAGCGCACTGACAAGTATGCGATAACGCAGCAAACGAGAGTGAATATGCAGAATACGCGCACCACTTTGGTCTCATGCCAGCCGCCGAGCTCGAAGTGATGATGTATAGGAGCCATTCTGAACACTCGCTTACCGCCTGTTTTCTTGAAGTATGTTACCTGTATGATAACGGACAGTGCCTCGATGACGTAGATGAGGCCTGCTATAGGCAGGAGCCATTCCATGTGGCCCACGATAGCCATTGCTGAAAGCACTCCGCCCAGAGCCATCGAACCCGTGTCACCCATGAATATCTTTGCCGGATAGTGGTTATAAAGCAGGAAGCCCACGAGTGCGCCGAAAACAGCCTGTCCGGCAACGGCCATCGGCTCGTTGCCGCCGTGCACGGTCATGCCCACGATGGCAAACGTGCAGGCCACGATCGACGAAGTGCTCGAAGCCAGGCCGTCAAGCCCGTCAGTGAGATTGACAGCATTGGCCATGGCCACCTCTATGAAAACCACGAAAGGAATATACATTATCCCGAAATCGACAGTCTTGCCGAAGAACGGGAGAAGCATGGTGGTTCCCTCCTTCTTCATCATGAAGATGGCGAGCGCAAGTCCGAACACAAGCTGAAGCACCAGCTTCTGCTTCGGAGTAAGACCTTCGTTCTGTTTCTTGGCTACCTTGTTGTAGTCATCGATAAAACCGATTGCTCCGAAAGCGAGCATGCTGAGAAGTATTGCGATCTTTCCGGTCGCGTCACCGCCCTTCATGAACATGCTTGCCAATATCGCTACCGTAATGCCTATGATGAACGCTATTCCGCCCATGGTAGGCGTTCCTGCCTTGCTGAGATGGGCCTGAGGACCTTCTTCCCTGATGAACTGTCCGAACTGCCTGTGCTTCATCAGCGGTATCAGCCTCGCTGTCACCAGCATCGTTACCGCAAACGCAATCGCAGCAATAAGTCCATATTCCTTTGTTACATGATCCATAATCATTTGATTTATTCTTTCTCCGTTCTGTTTTACATCACTCGCTGTAGATATATACAACCGAATCTTTCTCTACTCTTGTGCCTGCCTTCGGATACTGGTCTATTACTACGAATGACTGATTGCTGTGATCATCCGGAATGACCGAATATTTAAGGTTATAGAGCTTGATATTGCGGATGGCGTCCTTGCTGTCCATTCCGGTAACATCAGGCACTTCCACTGTGTTCTTCTGTGCTTCCTTTTTCTCTTCCTTGGTAAGCTTGCGCTCTACTCCGAGGTATTCAAGGGATTTTTCAGTGATCTCCTTGACGATAGGACCGGCAGTGTAAGCACCGTACTGGATCTTTTTAGGGTTGTAAACGATGCATATCATCGATATCAGCGGATCGTCCATAGGTGCCATTGCCACGAAGGATGTATTGGTCTCTTCGCTGTATTTCTTATTCGCGACACGGTTAGCCGTACCGGTCTTGCCGCCTACCCTGTAGCCCGGAATATATGCAGTGGTTCCGCCGGCATCTGATACGTAGTATTCCATGATGTCGCACATCTGCGCTGCTGTTTCCTCGGATATTACCTGCCTGACTTCAGTGTCAGGGACCTCCTCAACCGTCTTGCCGTCTTTATCCACTATTCTGTCCACGATCTTAGGCTTCATGAGCACTCCGCCGTTGCCCATGCTGTTTACTGCACAGAGCACCTGTAACGGCGTTATGGCGATACCCTGACCATATCCTGTTGTAGCAAGGTCTACGTCGCTCATAGTTGCCGGATCCTTTACTATGGACAGTCCTTCACCCGGAAGGTCGACTCCTGTCAGGTCGTTGAATCCGAAGAGATCGATGTAGTTATAGAAGGTGTCAGCGCCCATGTCGAGGGCAACCTTGGCCAGCGCCGGGTTGCAGGAGTTACCTACAGCCTCCTTCAGTGACTGATTTCCGTGTGTGTGCAGGCAGTGGAGGTAATAACCGCCTACCTTGATCGCGCCCGTACACTTGTATCTCGATTTTTCGTTTGCGCTTCCGGAGTCCAGTGCTGCCGCCGCCGCAATAAGCTTGAATGTGGAGCCCGGCTCGTAGACGTCGCTCACAGCGGTGATCTTCCACATGTTGCTCAGATACTCAGTCTTCTCCTTATCGGTCATCAGCTTGAATTTCGCTTTATCCTTCGGATCAGACGGCTCATCGGATTCATTCGGATCATATTCAGGAGTAGTTGCCATAGCAAGGATATCTCCGGTCTTAGGGTTCATCACTATGCATGTGATGGCATCAGCTCCGGTCTTGTCCATGCCGGTAACAAGAGCATCCTCTACAAAGTGCTGTATTACGGAATCTATGGTAGTCACTATGCCGTAACCATCCTGCGCCTTGTAGTATCTTGTTTTGCTGTTTGAAAGTGTATCGCCGTTGTTATCGGTAGTCCTTACCGTTCTTCCCTTTATGCCGGCGAGCGTGGAGTTGTACTCATACTCGAGGCCCGAGCGTCCGACATTGTCCTTGTTTACTCCGCCGAGCACCTGTGCTGCAAAAGCACCGTTCGGATAATATCTTGCGGCACGGGTCTTTACTACAACGTCGCCTGCAAATTCATTCTCAGCAGCTTCAACCTGCTGCCTGGTGAGTCCTTCCCCGAGCAGTACGAGGTTTTCTTCTCCTTCGAGAAGAGCCTTGACCTCAGCCACGTCCTTACCGGTGATGTGGGCAAGCCTCAGAATTCTCTTTGCCTTGTCATCTGCGCTGATGCTTTCGTCTTTATAGATGTACTGCGTGTACGCATAGAGCTCATATTCCGTAACCGTTTCGGCCAATGTGTTCATGCGGGAGTCGTAGATCGCACCTCTGACCGGAGCGATCTCTGTATCTACCTTCTGCATGTCTGCAGCCATCACCTTAAGCTCATCGGATTTATATATCTGCCAATATCCCATTCGGAAGACAAGCGCAAAAAGAAGCAGCAAAATCACACCAAATCCGAACGCTAGGCGGTTACGGTTCCTGGATGTGATCAGATTGCTGTTATCTTCGAGAGCTTTCCTCCTGATCTTTTCTCTTTTTTTGTCTGTCTTTTTAACTGTCTTCTTGTTTTTATCCATACTTCTTCATTTGAGCATACATATACGGATATACTATACCACATATGGTATTCGATTTTAAAGGCCGATACTGCATTTAGAGCGGACCAAGTTTAAAAAAAGCCACCGAACCGTCGCCGGATCAGTGGCATCAAGATATCTGCTCTATGCTTTAATTGTAGGCTTCACTCCTTATGGCAGCAGCAAGATTCTTCACCTCTGACTCAGCGTTGCCCAGTTTCACGACATTTGCGGCTGACGGATATACCATGCCGAACTGCTGTGTCGCTACTTTTTCTATTCTGGTAACCCTGGTCTCGTCGACTATCTGGCTCTGCAATGAGTCGATTTCTGCCTGAATATATGCATTTTCTCTTTCGAGAATGTTGTTTTCATGCTGTATGATCGCAGCGTATGATCTCATACCCACGAGTACGAATATACCGATCATTACTACAGTCAGGATCCTGACTGCGCTTTTTCTGTCAGCTCTTACTCTGTCTGCTTTTATTCTCTGTGCTCTGCTCTTCATGGTCGTATCTCTTTCGAAGTGTGTGTTATAGGTGTTACAGCTTCTCGAGCACTCTGAGCTTGGCGCTCCTGGCCCTCGGGTTTGTCTCAGTCTCTTCTTCCGAAGGTGCTATCGGTTTTCTCGTTACCCTTTTTACGTCGGCTACCTTGCCGCATACACATACCGGAAAGTCTTTAGGACATGTACACGGATCCAGTCTCCTCTCAAACTCCGTCTTTACTATCCTGTCCTCGAGTGAGTGGAAAGTGATTATCGCTATCCTTCCGCCGCTCTCCAGCAGATCCGGGAGTTTTTCGACCGCCTCTCTCAGGTGGCCGAGTTCATCATTGACTTCGATCCTTATTGCCTGGAATGTCCTCTTTGCCGGATGCGGTCCCGTGCGCCTGGCCTTTGCCGGTATGGCGGCCTTTATGATCTCAGTCAGCCTTCCTGTTGAATCTATCGGGGCTTCTGCCCTCTCCCTTACAATGAATTCGGCGATCCTGGATGCCCAGCGCTCTTCGCCGTATTCTCTTATCATTCTCGTGAGCTCGTCCCTGCTGTAGCCATTAACTATGTCGTAGGCCGTGAATCTGTCAGAATCGTCCATTCTCATGTCGAGAGGAGCGTCCTGCATATAGCTGAAGCCTCTTTCGGGATTGTCGAGCTGGTATGAGCTGACTCCCAGGTCGAGCAGTATGCCCTGAACCTTCTTGCCTGCGGCCTCCGCGATAGCTTCCACGTCGCTGTAGTTGGCGTGAACGAATCTCTTTCTGCAGCTGTACTCTTTGAGTCTGTTCTCCGCTGCGGCCAGAGCTTCGCGGTCTCTGTCCACCGCTATCAGCATGCCGTCCTCCGTGAGCCTCTGGCATATTCCTGATGAATGCCCTCCGCCGCCCACGGTGCCGTCGACATATATGCCGTCCGGTTTGATATCAAGGGCTTCCATCACTTCGTTAAACAGTACCGGTACGTGTTCGAATTCCATGCGATGCCCCTTTAGATATTGAATTCTCTGAGTTTATCAGTGAACCTGCTGTCTTTCATCTTCTTTGCAAGGTCGAAGTCCGCTTTCGTCTCTGCGCTCCAGATCTCCACTTTGTCCATGGCTCCTGTTGTCACCAGGTCTTTCGTGATGTGAGCGTATTCCCTTAGGTTCTGCGGGATCTTTATTCTCCCCTGACCGTCGAGTTCGCAGAGTTCTGAATTTCCGAAGAAGTCTCTAATGAACTCGCGGAAGTCTGCATCCGACTGCGGCAGCGCCGCTATCTTTGCAGCCATCACTTCGAAATCCTCCATAGTGTAGATATAGAGGCATTCATCGAAGCCTTTAGTGAGCATGCACTTACCGCCCAGCTGGTCCCTGAACTTTGCAGGTACGGCCATCCGGTTCTTGTCGTCTATTTTGTTCGTGTAAGTGCCTAAGAACATATTTTCGTTGAAATTTCAGTGCTTCTCAGCATTGTTTTGTATAGATATCGAAAGCTTTGATAGCTAGATTTTACCCCACTTTTCCCCACTTTTCCAAATAAAAATCTTATTTTTTGTTATGATTTCCCCACTTTTTTGTGTAAAGTTGCCTTTACAAAGCTCATTTTTTAAAAAAAGAAAAAGCAGGCACAATATGTAGTGTCTGCTTTACGTTTTTGCACAATATGTAGGTAAAGATATCTTTACATTTTTTGAGATTGTGTCACCCTGCCAGGGATGCCACAAGATGTGGTTTTGCCTTTATAACCAGGCTCCTCCCGCAGCGTTATTCGCCTCCTTCAATGATTTTATCGATCTTATCCATGGCCTTTCCGGCGACTTCGCTTACGTCATTCATCTCAAACTTTCCGTCTCCGAGTGTGCTTGGCTTGCCGCCTGCAGCTATCCTCTCCTGCTCGAGTCTCTCCTTCTCGAGCCTGGCCTGTTCTTTTGCTTTCTCTTTCTTTGCTTTTCTGATGCTGTGTCTGATCATAAGAAAGAGGATCAGAAGTACTGCGATTATTACACCCGCCACCGTGAAGCCGAAGCTCGCTTCAGCCTTGAAGCGCCTCCAGTTGAGTCTTACGAACATGTAAGCTATCACTATCGCCAGCAGAGCAATGATGATCAGATAGGCTGTAGCATTGCCTTTCTTGTTGTTTTTCATACGAGTTCTCCTCTGTCGGCCTTCTCCTGCTCTTCCTTAGTCATGCTGGTAACTGTAATGCCCATGAACGCCATGACAAGACAGATGACAGGCATTGAATAGTTGAACACAGCCCAAGGAGCATATACAGCCCAGCCTACTCCGAGAGTCTTTGCGATAAACAGGCCGCATGTATTCCATGGTACCAGACATGAAGTAACAGTACCTGCAGATTCCAGTGCGTTCGACAGGCTCTTCGGATGGATCCCCCTCTCTCTGTAAGCCGGTGCGTACATTCTTCCCGGAACAAGAATGGAGATGTACTGTTCAGGCATGACCACGTTCGAGAGTACACACGTTGCCTCTGTAGCAGCCACCATGCCGGCTCCGCTTCTGATACTTCTGGATACAGCATTGATGATGACTGCCAGCTGGCCGGATCCCTCCATAATGCCGCCGAACATCATCGCGATCATTGTCATGAGTATGGAGCTGGCCATATTCATGAGGCCTCCGGTCGAGAGCAGATCGTTCAGTGATTCAATATCGCTTACCATCATGAATCCGTTGAGGGATACATCCAGGATTCCGCCGAGACTTACTCCGCTCTGCGAAAACGGAGCCATTATGGCTGCAGTCAGGAAGCCGAGTGTTATTCCCGGTATGGCCGGAACCTTTAGAGCGATCGACAGTATTACGACCAGAGGAGGCAGGAGCAGTATAGGGCTGACCCTGAAGGAACTGCTTATACCGTCCATGATTATTGTCGCCTGTGATGTATCCACATTGCCGCCGGTAGCATGCATAAAGCCGTACACTCCGAAGAACAGCAGCGAAAGCACATATGCCACCATTGTGGACTTAAGCATGTATTTTACATGCGTGAATACGTCCGTGCCTGCCATAGCAGGTGCAAGATTTGTGGTATCCGAGAGCGGTGAAAGCTTATCGCCGAAGTACGCTCCTGCAAGCACGGCTCCTGCAGTCGGACCTACAGGCATGCCGAGGCCCTGTCCTATGCCTATAAGAGCCAGACCCATCGTGCCCATTGTGCCCCATGACGTACCTGTAGCCAGCGACGTGATGGAACAGATGAGTACTGCCGCTACAAGAAAGATCTTAGGGCTGAGCAGCTTGAGTCCGTAATAAATCATTGTAGGGATGGTTCCGGAAATCAGCCAGGTACCGATCATCATTCCGACAATAGCCAGAATAAGAATGGACTGCATGGCCTTTGAGATTCCGTCTACCATCATCTTCTCAATCTGTGACCAGTTGTATCCAAGATACATTGCCATAACTGCAGAAATTATTACTCCGATAAACATCGGTATATGAGGATCGACCTCAAATACAATGATTCCGACAGCCATTACAGCTATCAGTCCGCCAAATGTTATCAGAGCATGTATCAGCTTAGGCTGACGTATCTCTCTCTCTTCAATAAAAATGTTCTTCATTTATCCTTTTTCCCCTTCTTTGAAATCTATAATGACATATAATACACAAAAGTGAGTATTTATGCAACATCTTGTATTAATATTAAAGATGCCTGATTAGTCCTTTCACTTGCGGGGTCCGATGAACTCCCTGAGTATGGCGTTGTCAGGAACGGCATCGGTAGATTCTATCTTGTCAAAGTACTTCATGAAAGTCAGTATCCTCTGAGCCTCTTCGTACTGCGGACTCGATTCAGGTATGGCTTCAAGCAGAGGTTCTGCGAAAGTCTTGAGCATGTTTGTCTCATAAACAGTACTCGAGTTGAACACAACATCTGCTGATGAGCTGTACGGGAATATGTTGACACTCTCTCCCGCCCTTACCTTCGGCCACATCTCAAGCGTAAGTTCAGCATTGTACCCTCTGAACTGATTGTCTCTTACCATGCGGCGCAGCAGTCTCGCGTCCGCAGTAGATATTCTGTTATGTCTGTCTATGCCTATCTGCGTCAGCGGGCTGATGTAGATCTTGTATTTATCTTTCCTCGGGATGTTCTCTGTAAGCACGTCATTCAGGCTGTGGATACCCTCTATGACAAGAACCTGATGATCCCCGAGAGAAGTGATACGCTTTCCGAACACCTTTGTGCCATTCAGGAAGTCAAACTCCGGAATGTCAACTTCTTTGCCTGCGAGCAGATCTTCCATCTGCTTATTGAAAAGCCTGAGGTCCAGACAATCAAGGCCTTCGAAATCCGGCTTGCCGTCAGGTCCGATCGGACTTTCCGACCTCTCCACGAAGTAGTCGTCAGTACCTAGATAAAGAGGATCCACTCCTGTAAGTCTTCCGATCTCAGCACATATTCTTTTGGCTGTCGTGGTCTTGCCGCTGCTCGATGGTCCTGCGATCAGAACGACCTTTTTATGCTCTTCCACTACTGCTTTTGCAAACTCCTCAAGCTGTCTGGACTGAAGCCATTCACTCTCGCGGATGATCTCGTCTGCGTTGCCTCCTCTGATTTCTCTGTTAATATCCGCCAGATAGCTTATGCCCGTGTATTTACGCATGCGCCTGCATTCCGCATATGCCTCGTACAGCTTGTCGTCATCCCTGTATGGAGGGATGGTGTGATTATGCAGCGCGTTAGGCAGCCTGAGCAGCAGGCCGTTTCTGTACGGCCTGATATCGAAAAGGTTTATGTATCCCGAGGAAGGCAGCATTTTGCAGTACATGCAGTTCCGGTAATTATGCAGTTCAGCTATTTCCACATCCTCATCGGCAGGACGCCCCTCGAAAAGCCTTGCCTTCTCCGGATATCCCAGGGATCTCCACTTCCCGGCAGCTTCTGCAGCTGTGTAATGTTCGATCACGATTTCAGTGTCGTGATCGATGATTTTCTCCATCTTGTCTCTTATCTTGTGAATATCTGAAGAGGTAAACTGCGCACCGTCCAGATTAACGTATGCGTAATACCCCTGATTCAGTGAATTTCCTATGGTAACATCAGCATGCTCAAAGGCGCTTTTTACAGCCTTAAGGAATATAAGAATTGCTGTATTGTGGTAAGCGCGCTCTTCAGTGAATGTCGTTATTTTGAATTCCTTTGCCATCTTGTTTTCTCCTGTTTTTCTCTTCTATCCCACCCCTGTATTTTACCACTATTCAATTGACTAAAAACACCCCATGCTTTAAAATGAAACTGATATTGGACATTCAGTTTTTTGATGTGCATTTTTATCAAATTGTTAACCAATTGAGGCCAACTATTTTATTCTTAGGGAGGGATAATAAATGAAGAAGGAATATGAACCTCTATTCACCCCTTGGAAGATCGGCAATGTTGAGATCCCTAACAGGATCGTTCAGACATCCATGGGCGGAACTTCGCTCTTCGGATGGCTTGAGCCTTGCCACTTCGACAAGGAAGCTGCTCACCACATTCTCGGCCGTGCACAGGACGGTGTAGGTCTGGTACTTCCGGGCATGCAGTGTGTAAGAGACACAATGGGCAGAAGATGGCTCTATCAGAACAAGAAAATGTTCAAGGATCTCGCTGAGTGGATGCCTGAATTCCACAAGACAGGCTCCAAGCTGTTCATCCAGCTCGCCGGCGGATTCGGACGTTCGATGGCTATCAATGACATGTTCGTCAAGATGCTCGAGAACAAGGCATTCGGCGCTGTTTCCAAGCCTGTTGTTGACATCGAATACTGCTGCGCTTCCGCAGGTGAAACTCCTAACAGATGGTATCCTTCGATCAAGTCGAGAATGATGACCATCCAGGAGATCCAGGAGATGGTA
>JAFWMD010000073.1 GCA_017510725.1 Mogibacterium sp.
AATCGGCGAGGCCTCTTTGTTTAGCGGTTTAGATGGCAAGGTTTTTGACTTCACAGCCCTTGTCCGTGTAGTAGGCAAGCATTTCCGGCATCTTCCTTAAGTCATAGCTAGTCACACAATCGGAGATGACATGAACGGCATATCCAGTCTTTGTCATGTTGAAACAGGTGGATTTCACACAGGCAGTGGCATCAGCACCGGTAATGTAAAACTCTCTGATATCCTCTGACCGGATGAATTCTGAAAACGCCTCGCTGGTCAAAGCGTTGGCCTTTGTCTTAACGAAAATATGATCCGAGACAATCTTGAGTTCCGGTGTAAGTTCCGCACCCTTCGTATCCGGTTTGAACGTCCGTGTCCCAGGGGACAAATTGTTGTGTTTGATATATATGATCGCCATTCCTTGCCCCACTGCCCAATCGATAGCGGAATTGATGTTTTCAATGATGTCCCTGTAATGCTTAGTAATGTCGTTTTGAATGTCAATGACGACGAGTGCTTTTCTATTCATTCTTATCTAACCTCTATTTCCTGATCAGCAAATCTCAGTAATTTCATTCAGCCATATCCTGATGTGATGCTTTCTGCACCACATCAGATACCCTGTATTTTATTATTTCCAGAAAACAACTCTGTATGTTGCTATGCAAAACGGCTGTACAGGCACAGGCAGTACGCCTGACTGACGCTCCACCTGAAAGCCTTGCTCTATAAGCGCGTCTACTTTCCGATTCATCTCTTCTTCACTATGGCAGATAATTACGCTTTTTTTCCTGAATTCTCTCATCATACTAATAAATCTTTCCATATTGCTCTCCGAACCTCCAACAGTGAGCCTTCCATTGCGGTTCTATTTCTTTTGACATTTTTTGCTTATCCTTTTAGCCGTTTGAGAGCTTCATCGTTGTTTCCTGTTATCATTTCAAGTTTTTCACATGTGCTCATTTCACCGCAGTCTCCGCAGGTTTCAATGTCTTTGCTAAGCGCACATTGCCTTATCGGACAAAGTGAATCGCAGAAAGGAGTCTTCACTCCATCGATACGGCATCCGGCGCAGTTTATCATCTCCTGAGTGATCTCTACACCATTCAACTCCGACCATTCCTTTGCGACTTTGATCCTCAGATCATTATCATTATTTACTGTTGCAATATGAGCTTCACATGTCTCGCAGTCCAATCCACAGTATGCTATGTAATCCTTCATTTTGACTTTCCTCCTATAAATCATCGGTGTGAATCTTATACCATTTATTGTCTTTTCTTCTTCAGTCGGAACAAATCCCAGTTTTTTATAAAAGCCCAGGCCGTATGGCGATGAATTGACCGTTATGATATTGCCTTTATAATTCTCCAGAAGGTGATCGAACATCTTAGTCCCGATTCCATTTCTGTGATACTGCCCATCGACAAAGAAGAAACAGATATGCTCCAGATTCGAGCGAATACCGATCAATCCAATAAGCTTACTGCTGTCAAACGCTCCATAATAATCTATGCCATACAGGTATTCCTCATCATGCAGGCACTTACGGAACTCCTCAGTCCCCTCTGTTGAATAATCAGGAGATTCGTATTCGGAAAACACCTTCCAGGCCAGATCCAGAGCTGCAGGGATCTCAGGATCAGACAGCCTGCGTATTTGGATCATACTATCTATCAGTGTCATTTCTTGTCATCTTCCTTCTCTTTTGAAGAACCCATAGCAAGTCCCAGTAACAGGCCCAGCATCATTCCGATGCCAACATTGATATGCAGTGCTGTTGCCATTGCAACTCCGAAGCACATCCCAATGGACATTCCTTCAGAACTATAGTCGTCTTTCTTTTTCTGAGTCATTTTTCTGCATGCCGCTCTTACACAAAACACAGCAAGTAAGAGACCAAGTGCGATCCAAGGCATCGCAGCACCGGCGAACATGTAAATACTGCTCATATTCGGTTCTCCTCTTTTGCTGCAATATCTTTGACTTTAACGATCATTATAATCGCGATCACCCATGCGCATATTATTGTGAGAAACCCGGTCTCGCTGACGTAATACATCATGTCGTCGCCTCTTGTGATCACGCCGAATACTGCCTGATCATAATTATTATGTGCCGCATGCAGGAATGCTGCAGGCCAAACGCTCTTGCTCAAGTATGTCAGACCGCCGATAATGATCCCGACCGGGAAGATGCATAGCACAAATGCAGGCAGTTTATACCACACAGGTGCACCAGCCATATAGTCCCCGAAAGCGAGCAGCGGCAGGTGCCAGCAACACCAGAACAGGCTCGTTATAATCAGAGCTTTCTTCAGTCCGCTTCTTTCCGTAAGTGCAGGAAGCATGTATCCCCGCCAGCCTATCTCCTCGCCCATCGCGGAAAGAATGCCCGGGAATATACCTATGATCAAAGTTGGGAGACAGTCTTTCAATATCAGACTTAGCGCCACGCCTGTATATCCGAAATTGTCCGGATGTGTCTTCCAGTAGATCATGTAAGGAATAAGCAGATAGATAAGCGGAATAAACACCGCTAGCAGTATATAACGGATCCTGCATCTTCTTATGCCAAGCCCGGAAAGGAATCCTTTCAGAGAAAACTTCTCATTGTTTTCTTTAAGCGCGATCGCGCTGGCGATGATAGCAGAGAATGCCGGGATCCACATCAAAACAAAATACATCCAGAGTGGTCCGTCCGTTATTATATAAGCCTCTGCTGCCAGCGAAAGTATTATCACTAAAGTGAAGAATGAGATCAGCGCTTTATTGTCATATTTGGTGATTCCAGTATTACTCATTGTTTCCTTCCTCACGATCAGTTGTCTCTCCATTGTTTCTGGTTTCATCTGCTTTCCTGACGCATGCTCTTTCGAGTGATACGAAGCAAGCTGCCGCTGCGAAATATATTACGCCTTCCGGCCACTTGTCTGCGGTGATCTGGAATACCGCGCTGGCAAAAAACAGTGTCGCTGCAACAGTCAGCATTCTCATCACTTTACGGTTTCCAATAATGTATTTTTCTATATTCGTCTTCATGACTATTTCCACCTCCACAATTCTGCCTGCGGGACTATTATCTCCATATGCTCGTCCCGAGCCCATTTCGGTATTTCTCTCGATTCTTTCATCAGTTCAATTACTCTATTAATGACTCTCCAAAACATTTTCGTTTCCTTGCTTTCTTATCCCATTCTCTGTTTTCGCACCAGTAAACAGTCCTGTCTGTCACGTCATATACCATGGACACGACGGTCGGGCAGACTTCCTGCGAGACTGCCTTCAGTATTTCAAAGCAATCCTCCACATCAAAATCATCTGACGCATTTTTCAGCATGTCTTTTGCTATGTGATATCTGTCCCAGCCCATCCACGGATGTGTCTCTGAGTTCTGCTTATATGGTGAGAAATTCGTTAAAATCTTGTATTCAGGTTTTTCGTAGTAGCTGCAGCCCTGACCCGGCACTATGTGAAGCACGTTGCCGTCAGCGTCCGACAGTGCAGACATGAATGTCAGTCCCGGGATGCTGTAGACAGGTCTTTCAGCCGCTATGTCGCGAATCTCCTGCAGCGTTTTCTTCTGCAGCAGGAGGTCGATGTCCAGCATGATTACATTCTCGCCGTCTCCCGCTGGATCGCTTCTTCTGTCGGCAGGCCAGCATGTAGGCATTCCAACAAAGTCTCCCCGGCTGTTGGCGCCAAACAATGGCATCCACCCTTCTGTTGCATCATTGACCTCTATGAATACCCCTTCATCTGCAGGACTGACTCTGTATTCCATATCCAGAAGATCCAGATTCCAGCCTACTATCGTCTTATTCTTATTTACTACTATGCTTGTACACATTATTGACCTCCCTCTTTTTGCTCCCTATCGTTCGGTAGTTTGAGGTGTATTTTTTTACCGGTCAGCCTTAAGGCCGGCCGGCAATTGATATTCTATATGATTTATTTATAGTATCGTTCTACTTTGCGTAGACCTCGAAGAACTGCAGCACGTGTTTATGCACCAGTTCCATCACTTCTTCCTCTCTGGCAGGCTCCCTGTCACACAGGTTGATCCAGACTGTGATCGGTGATGAGAGCTGCGCGGCCATGATCTCAGTATCCGCTTCTCTAAGCGTATTGCTGCGGATAAGGTATCTGATTATGCCTTCGAAGTATTTCATGATCCCTTCGTAATTCATTCTGGTCTGCAGAACAGAGAGTTCCCGGTTGCGGAACTGCTCGATCAAGAGCAGCTTTCTGCCCCTGCTGATGGCCGGATCATGGACTATATATCTGACCTGACCCTGGATCATCTTCGCGGCATCATCCGCAGTCATCCCCTCTTTGTCCTTTGTGAATTCAGGATCGTCCCAGTCGGCTTTAGTGAATATGGAATGCTCTGCATATCCGTTTAGCACCGACTCTACGACATTATCCAGTATCTCCTGCTTGCTTCCGAAGTGGCTGTAAAGAGATGCCTTTCTGATCCCTACCGCATCTGCGATCTGCGAAATGCTCGTAGCTTCATAACCATTAACTGAAAACAGATCCAGCGCGACATTCAGTATCTCATCTCTTGTATTGCCCTTATCCATAGCATTCCTCCGGCAGTAAAATATATATTGGACATCACCATTCTACCTACCGTTCGTTCGTTAGTCAATACCTTTTTTACGAAACGATTCGGTAGTATGCATTAGATGTAACTCTGTATATGACCGCATATACTATACCGCAGATCAGTACGCATACACTGGAGGTAATGATCAGGCGCGGTATGTCAAACAGTCCGAACAGCATGAGCAGCTTGTTTACTATAGGCAGTACCACCGCCAAGTGTATGCAGGCTAAGATGATTGGGATAAGGAATACCGTCAGCATCTGTGAATTGATGCTTTTTCTTATTTCATCCTTCGTCATGCCGACCTTCTGCATTATGTCGAATCTGGACTGATCCTCGAAACCTTCCGAGACCTGTTTGTAATACATGATTATCACGCAGGACATCAGGAAGATGATGCTGAGCAGAATGCCGAGGAAAAACAGTCCTCCGAAGGTGCTGACGAAGTCGCCTCGTTCTGCTTCATGGCTCTCGCAGTAGCAGTTGTCAAAGTCAAGCGGCTTCAGTTCCTCTTTGATCAAATTATCCAGTGTGGCTGCCAGAGCCACCTGCTCGTCGGCGTCAAGGCCGGTATCAAAACGGCAGTCCCAGAACCACGCCAGCATAGGCTCGCCGTCGTAATCTGCATATTTTGTGTAGTTCTTCGCGACCTCACCAGCATCCTTCACGATCACAAAGATGCCCGGAGATGCCGAGACCACTGCAGCCGGATCTATCTCTTCTATCCTGTCATCGATACGCTTTGTGACTTTGAACGGAACATCCCCGATAGTTATCACATCGCCGATCTCTATGTCCTTTGCGGTTCCGACCAATGCTTCACCCTGAGCCACTGTCTCGTTATAGCCAAATACTCTGTTATAGACATCCACATCAATGAACAGTATCTGCGCTACTTTGTCATAATTGATGAAAGCAAGATCTGACTTTGAGTTGAGTGTGACATCCAGCTTGCTGTCATCGAAGTAACCGCTGATCGACCACTCGTAATATGTTTTGTTGTTCATTATCTCCGCACCGTGTTCCTCAGCAGCGGCCTTAAGGTCAGCATCCAGCTTCTCACCCAGATCCTCAAGGCTTTCATCATAACCGTACTTGCACGCAAAGGCACCTATCTCGTTAGGATAGCGCACATTGAGGCACTGCTCTGCACCTGTGTAAAGCGCTGAAGTCGAGGACATCATTACAAGGATCATCGTCAGAAGGATGCAGATCGACGCAAGTCCCGCGCCGTTTCTCTTC
>JAFWMD010000074.1 GCA_017510725.1 Mogibacterium sp.
CTGCATACAACCTGCAGTCGACATTTGCGACATTCAGCTTCTATAACGAGAAGTCGACTCCGATGGTAATCGGCGTTATCCTCGCTGTATTCTTTGCAGCTACCATCCTTGGCGGCGCAAAGAAACTGACAGACGTAACCGGATTCCTCGTTCCTGTAATGGGAGTTATTTACGTAGGTATTTCCCTCGTAGTTCTCGTGCTCAACGCAAAGAACTTCGGAGCAATGTTCGGAATGATCTTCAGCACAGCATTCGACTTCCAGGCAATCTTCGGAGGATTCACAGGATCAGTAATCATGTGGGGACTCAAGAGAGGTCTTTACTCCAATGAGGCTGGTATGGGTTCTGCTCCGAACGCTGCAGCTAAGGCTGACGTAGTTCACCCGGTAAAGCAGGGACTCGTTCAGACACTGTCCGTATTCATCGACACTCTGCTGATCTGCTCCGCAACAGCATTCATGTGCCTGTCCACAATGGAAGTTAGTCCAGCTGACTACGTTTTCGAAGACGGCGGAGCCAACGCTGCAGGTTATGTACAGACATGCCTCCACACATCACTTGGCGGTTTCGGACCGATCTTCATCGCTGTATCGATGACACTGTTCGCATTCACTACACTGATTGGTAACTATTCATACTGCGAAGGCTGCTTCGCATTCATCCTCAAGAGAGACATGAGCAAGACAGAGGTAATGATCTTCAGAATCATCGCTATCGTACTCGTCTTCCTTGGAGCTATTTCGAGCGCAGGCCTCGTATGGGATACAGCTGACATGTTCCAGGGACTCATGGTAGTATGCAACATTCCTACCATCGCTATACTCGGCGGAGTTGCTGTCAAGGCTCTCGACGATTACACAAAGCAGAAGAAGGAAGGCAAAGCTCCTCACTTCAAGGCTGCCAATATCGGCCTCAGCGACGACAAGGTAGACTGCTGGAAGTAATCCGCAAACAAACAAGCCAAAAGAGACTCGTCTTTACAGACGGGTCTCTTTTTCATCAGAAAACCCCGCGTCAGGCGCGGGGAATCAGTTTATGAATATTTCTTGTTTATGCATGCTGAACTGATGCATTATTTAAATGCCGCTTCCCATTCAGCTTCCCTGAATCCGACAAGTACTTTTTCATCCGTAACTGCGATAGGCCTCTTTACCAGCATCCCGTCGCTTGCAAGCAGACTGAACATCGCATCTTCATTCATCTCAGGAAGCCTGTCCTTTAGCTTCATTTCCTTATAAAGCAGTCCGCTCGTATTGAAGAACCTTCTCAATGGAAGACCGCTCATCGCATGCCACGTTCTTAGTTCCTCTTCACTCGGATTGTTGAGCTTTATATCCCTGTATGTATATTCTATGTTGTTGTCTTCAAGCCACTTCACGGCCTTTTTGCAGGTGCCGCACCTCGGATAACATACTGCCAGCATCACGAACCTCCTTACTGTTTCAGTTTTGCCTTAATAATATCCCAAAACTTCCTGCTGTCAAAGTTTTCAATGTGCGGATAACGGAGGTGGTGTTGATGTGCAGAAGTTATATATGACTAATGAATCGGAAGCGATTTATGATAAAATAACTGTGTATGACCAGAATCATTTATATTGACGGGCTTGAGGTCGAGCTGACCAGAAAGCGTATAAAAAGGATGAATATGCGGATAAAGGAGCCTGACGGACGGATCGTCATCAGTGCTCCTTATCTGGTGCCTGAGAGGGAAGTGTCAGCATTTGTCAGGAGCCGCAGGGACTGGATCGATAAAAACGTCGCACGAGTCCGTGAAAGATCGCTTGCGCATCCCAAGCCGGCGGACAGGACAGAGAAGGAAGCAATGAGAGCTTACCTTAAAAGGCGGATTGAAGCCAGGCTTCCGGTGATTGAGGAGGCAACCGGCCTGTACTGCAATGGCTGGACCGTGCGCGACATGCATACCCGGTGGGGAAGCTGCAATACAAATACTCATCACATCAATCTCAGTCTGATGCTTGCTGGCAGAAGCGATACAGAACTAGACTACGTCATACTGCACGAACTGGTACATACAGTCGTGCCCAATCACGGTCCTGAGTTCTATGCCATGATGGACAGGTTCATGCCGGGATGGAAAAAGATACGCAGGGCGCTTAATTACGGATAAAAGGGAGAAAAGAGTGGAAGTACCTCAGCTCATAGTAGATCTCGCGATAATGCTGACTACCGCCGCGGTGGTCACGATAGTTTTCAAAAAACTCAGGATCCCAACTATACTGGGCTATATTGTAGCGGGATTTATCATCGGACCGAATTTTCCGTTGTTCATGAATATAGAAAGCGCGTCATCCGTAGAGACATGGAGTGAGATCGGTGTCGTCATCATACTGTTCCACATAGGTCTTGAGTTCGACTTCCATAAACTGTCGGAGATCGGCAGTACTGCCATTGTTTCTGCTGCAGTCAAAATGGGCGGCGTAATGCTCGTAGGCTACGGATTCGGGATCCTTGCCGGAATGAGCACCATGAACGCAGTATTTCTTGGAGCGATGCTCTCCATAAGTTCTACAGTCGTAATACAGAAATGTTTCAGCGAGATGGGGCTTGAAGGCGAAAAGTATACAGGCCTCGTTATGGGGTCACTCGTCATGGAGGACGTCATTGCCGTTTTCATGATGGTAGTGCTTACCACTATATCTGCGAGTCAGGCTTCGGATGGAAGCGGCATGGCGCTCCGCATGTTCCTGATGATTACTTACCTCGTACTCTGGCTGATACTCGGCATATTCTTTCTGCCGACCATCCTTGACAGAACGATGGAACTGATGAGCGATGAGACACTCACCCTTCTCAGCCTGGGATTCTGCTTCCTGATGGGAATGCTGGCTCACTGGCTTGGGTTTTCGATGGAACTCGGTGCGTTCATCGCAGGCTCTCTTTTTGCCGGGACCCGTCATGTTCACAAGGTCGAAAGGGTTACGGCCGGTATCAAGGACATGTTCGGAGCTATTTTCTTTCTGTCCGTAGGAATGATGGTAGATCCGGGTATCATCGCTGAACGCTGGACATCGATAGTCCCGATAGCGATACTTGCCGTGGTCGCAAAGCTGATTTTTGCTACAATCGGAATGATACTCTCAGGCCAGGAGCCTGTGACTGCATTAAGAGGCGGCATTTCGCTCGCGCCGATCGGTGAATTTTCATTCATTATCGCGAGCCTGGGTATATCCTTAGGAGTCATGGACAGCTATCTCTATCCGGTGATAGTTGCTGCATCCATACTTACCATCATTATCACGCCGGTACTTATCAGGAATCAGGATAAGATAATAAAAGTTATATCGAAGCCTATCCCTGCGAAAGTCAAGAAAATGATACGCGACTACACCTCGGATAACAGGAGCAGCGAGGAGCATGCCTCCGAGTGGAAAATTGTCCTCAGGGACTATTTCCTGAAGGTAGCGATTTACGGAAGTATCATGCTCGTGCTGACCCTCGTATGCTGCCGGGCGCTGTACCCGGCGCTTGCGTCGCTGACAGGAAACAGGGCAGCCAGAATAGTCGTTATAATAGTGAACTATCTTGCATTAGCAGTCTTTGCGGTGCCTTTCATGGGAAACAGGAGTGTTGCATTCACGCAGCTTTGGATGGACAGGCTGGCAAACCGTCCGCCTCTGCTCGTGATGACGATCATAAAGGTGATTATTCTGGAAATGATAGCACTTATCCCTGTGGAGACTTTGTTCAATATAAACAACCTGTTCATAGTGCTGCTTATACCTCTTAGCGTGTTCCTCATCGCAAGATCGGAATTCATAGCAACATACTATCTGCAGCTCGAGACCAGATTTTTCGCAAACCTGAATCAGAAGACCATGGAAGAGCGCGGTGGCGCGAGGCAGAGACAGCACTGGCTGAATGAGGATTACAGCATCTTCAGCTGGGACGTGCCGGCGGGTGCTCCGTATGAGGGAAAGACAATACTTGAACTCGAATGGGGCAAAAGGGACGCTGTGTATGTGGTCAAGGTGAGACATGGTGATAAAAAAATACCGATGCCTCCGGCGAGAACAGTCCTTCATGCAGGAGATCATGTACATGTAATTGGAGACAGAATGTCGCTTGAGACATTCTATAAGACTCTGGGGATAGATCAGGACGTGCACATGCGTACGCTCAAAGAGTTCCTCGATGAAAATTACACCGGAGGCAATGCGCTTGCCTGTGCTGCCATTCAGGTGAGAGGCACTGAGCCTTACGTCGGAAAACCGATAAAAAGAAGCCGCATAACTGCGCGCAACCACTGCATGATACTCGGGCTCGAGCGTGCAGGCTACGCGACACATATGCCGGATTCCAACATGCTTATTGAAAAAGGGGACATTCTCTGGATCATAGGTACCGGAACGAATCTGAGCAGCATAGCTGCGCATTCAGTCGGAAATACAGGCTCGAATATAGATGAGGGGACCATGACAGGGATCCGAGGGGAAGGTGAGATCAAATGAACTGGGCCATATTAACGACATATCTTCTTCCCCCGCTGATCGGAGCGGTAATAGGATATTTTACGAATCTTATCGCGGTTAAGATGCTTTTCTATCCGCATAAGGCGGTCTATCTTTTCGGACACCGGCTTCCTTTTACTCCGGGAGCAATACCGAAGGGAAAGGCAAGACTCGCCAAGTCTGCAGGCAAGATAGTGCAGAATGAACTGTTCACGCGTGAGGACATTTCAGGCAGGCTTCTGACTGAAGAAGTGGAGAAGCCGCTCATCGATAAAGTGATGAGCATACTCGATGCTGATATCAGGTCGACCGGATCTGTCATGGCAGGCAGTCCTGAGAAGTACGACCAGCTTGAGAAAAACTTCGCAGAGCTCCTGTCTTTCAAGATAACAGATGCCATCAAGAGGATGGATATACCCGGGACCATACATAAGGAGGGAAAGGCGATGCTGCTTGAGCATGTCCTGAACTCAAGGTTCCTGTCTATGGTGGTCACCGACAATATGATCGACAGGGTAATGAAGGCGGTCAGCGACAAAATGGAGGAATTCATAGATGCGCGGGGACCGGAGATGGTCAGCGAGATCACTACATCCAGGATACATGACCTCGGCGAAAGAACACCGCTTTATGTACTCGAGCAGGCGGGTTATGATCCTGAGTTCGTAAGGAGAAAGATAACCGAAGCCTACAGGGAGTCCGTGGTGAATGCGGTAAATTCTGCACTGCGAAGGATCGACGTTGCGAAGGTAGTCGAAGACAAAATCAACTCCATGGCGGTGGAAGAACTTGAAAAGGGAGTGCTGACAGTGATGAAGACAGAGCTGAAGCTGATAGTGGATCTCGGCGCGCTCATCGGTCTTGTGATTGGCAGCATCAATATATTCATTTAACGGAGAACAGGGAATGAACGGCAGCAGCGATTATGTGGTATTCGATCATGTGCGCAAGGTCTATCACGTTGGCGAAGTGGATATTGAAGCTCTCGCTGACGCTACTTTCAGTGTGGCGAAGGGCGAGCTTGCCATCGTTGTAGGTGAATCAGGAGCAGGCAAGACTACGCTGCTCAATATACTCGGCGGCATGGATACTCTTACGAGCGGTAAAGTGCTGCTCGACGGAAAGGAGATCAGCAGTCTCAGTGCGAGGGAGCTTACCAGATACCGCAGATATGACATAGGCTTCGTGTTCCAGTTTTACAACCTGGTACAGAACCTGACCGCGCTGGAGAACGTATCTCTTGCGACACAGATCTGCAAGGACCCGCTTGATCCTGCCGAGACACTGAAAGCGGTAGGACTGGGCGAAAGGATGTACAACTTCCCGGGTCAGCTCTCCGGAGGTGAGCAGCAAAGGGTAGCGATAGCACGTGCTCTCGCCAAGAACCCTAAGCTGCTTCTATGCGACGAGCCAACGGGCGCTCTCGACTACAACACAGGTAAGCAGATCCTGCAGCTGCTGCAGGACCAGGCGCACAACTCGGGCGCTACAGTCATCATAATTACTCACAACAAGGCGATCACTCCAATGGGCGACCGCGTCATAAGTGTCAGGAGCGGAAGAGTGCAGGACGTTAAGATCAACGAAAATCCTGTACCGGTGTCCGAAATAGAGTGGTAGCATGCTCAGAAAATCGACCTTCAGAGAGATAAAAACCTCACTTGCAAGATATCTCGCGATCTTTGCGATCGTGGCACTTGGAGTGGGGTTTTTCAGTGGCCTGAAGGACTGCAAGGAATCTATGGTGAGCACTGCCCGCCGTTACCTTGACAGAACGAATTTCTATGATTACCAGATTCTGTCCTCATACGGTGCTGATGACGACAGTGTTGCGATGGCAGAGGCATGGGACGGCGTGAGCGGAGCAGAAGGCTCCATTCAGATCGACGTGATGGCTCGCTCCGGAAGCGGCGATTCAAGAGCTCTCAAAGCGATCTCAATACCGGATAAAATCAACACGCTCAATGTTACGGAAGGCAGACTGCCGCAGAACGTGAACGAATGCGTAGTCGATGCCTACAGCATCACAGACGAAGGATTCCGTGTAGGAGATCATATCGAACTGACAGAGGAGAATGACAAGGATAAGTTCGACAATTTCGAAGTGACGGATTTCGAGATTGTCGGGCTGGTGAACACGCCGATATACCTTGACTATCAGAGGGGATCGACCGATATAGGCAACGGGAGCCTTGATACATTCTTTTTCATTGAAAAAGACGCTTTCGATGTAGATTACTACACCAATCTTTATGTGAAACTGGATGGTGACGAGGGATCATTTACCGAAGAGCATGAGGATAAGCTCAAGGCACAGGAAGACAGTATGGAGGCGCTTGCAGAGGCAGTGACAGATGGCCGCAGGGAAAGCGCAAGAAAGGAAGCTCAGGAAGAACTCGACGAAAAGAAACAGGAATATGAGGACAACCTGGCTGAATATGAAGAAGAAAAAAGCGATGCGGAAAGGAAACTCAGGGACGCAAAGGAGCAGATAAAAAAAGGCGAGAAACTGATCAGATCAAACCGCAAAAAAGCAAAGGCAGGCAAGCGTGAGGCAGAGTCCGCGATCAAGGACCTCGAAGCTAAGCAGAAGGAAGTGGACAGCGGCATTTCGACGCTGAACAGCGAAAGGCAGAAGGCTGTGGACGGACTTGCCCAGGCAAACAGCGGAAAAGCTCAGGCAGAAAAAGGCAAGGCTGAGCTTGAGGCCGCTATAGAGGGACTGCAGCAGGCTGCTCAGGCAGATCCGGAGCATGCAGATCAGTATAACGCACAGATCGCCGAGCTTAGTGCGCAGCTTGAAGGATTGAATCAGCAGATCGCAGGAATAGACGCGCAGATAAAGGAAATAAATGCAGGGATCTCAACTATTGATTCAAAACTGAAAGAAGCCGAGGCAGGCAGGAATCAGATTGAAGGAGGGATCGACAAAGCTGAAAAAGGGATCTCACAGGCAGAAAAAGGACTTGCCAAAATCAATAAAAGTGAAAAGGAGCTGGAAAGCAGCAAAAGAAAGATTGAGAAAGAAGAGAAGAAGGCTGACAGCGAATTCGAAAAGGCAAAAAAGAAACTTGATGATGCAAAGGACAAGCTAGACGAAGCCCAGCAGAAGATAGATGACATGGAGATCGGCAATTCATTTGCGCTCTCTCGCAAGGAGAATGCCGGATACTCTTCGTTCGACAGCAATTCGAGTATCGTCAGCAATATAGCAAAAGTATTCCCGCTGTTTTTCTTCCTGATCGCAGCTCTTGTATGCATGACCACCATGACGCGCATGGTCGATGAGCAGCGCACTCAGATAGGCGTGCTTAAGGCTCTCGGATACAGTAACGGGCAGATAGTCGGCAAGTACATGTTCTATTCGGGCAGTGCCGCCTTCCTCGGGTCAGTAGTGGGATTCTTTGCAGGCTGCAAGATATTCCCTGTCGTTATCTGGAAGGCATACACCATGATGTACGACTTCAGTGATACGGTAGACTATATCATCAACTACAAACTCGGGCTCACCGTGCTGGCAGTTGCGCTGCTCTGCTCAATGGGAGCGACATGGGTATCGATTTCAGCGGACTTCAGGGTGCCGCCTGCAGAACTGATCAGACCGAAGGCTCCGCCTGCAGGCAAGCGCATACTTCTTGAGCGGATAACGCCGCTCTGGAACCGCATCAGCTTCCTTTATAAGGTCTCGATCAGAAATATATTCAGGGATAAAAAGAGGTTCCTTATGATGGTGATAGGAGTCAGCGGATGCACGGCACTGCTGATCGCCGGAATAGGTATAAGGGCGACAATTTCCAAGGTAGCGGATTATCAGTTCGATGAGATATCCCTGTATGACATCACGGTCATTTTCAGTAAGAACATGACAGACAGCAGACAGAAGGACTTCATGAAAGAGCTGAATGATGATACGGATATCCCTGAAGAAAACGTCAGGTTCCTGCACAGGGGAGAGGTGACGATGATAATTGGAGATAAGACTACCGACCTCACCTGTGTCGCAACAGAGGCAGAAGGCTTTGAGAAGTTCGTAAACATGCATACGGGTGATCAGCACCTGGACTATCCGGGACCGGGCGAGATCGTGATAGTAAAAAAGACCAGTCATGATTATGGGCTTGGAGTCGGCGATGAGGTAAAGCTGCGCGAAGGCTACCGCGAAATGAATGTGAAGATCGTCGGGGTCGCTGACAATTACGTATATGACAGTATATACATGACATCTGATACATACCGTGAAGGATTCGGCAAGGAACCGGACTTAAAAGCGGCATTTATCGATTTCGGGGACGGTACAGAAGAAGCCGTGATAAGGAATGCGTCAGCTGATGCCGCCGGCTATGAATATACCGCAGCAACGCAGACCAATATTGATGTCAGGGATAACGTCAGCAGGATGATGAAGAGCCTTAACTCCATAGTTTATGTAGTCATCCTGTCAGCGGCACTGCTCGCGTTCATAGTGCTGTATAACCTTACCAACATCAACATAACCGAACGCATCAGGGAGATCGCAACCATTAAGGTGCTTGGTTTTTATCAGATCGAGGTGTCGCAGTATGTATTCCGCGAGAATCTGTTCCTGACGGCCGTTGCGGCGATAGTCGGTATCCCTATGGGCGACTGGCTCCTTAAGTTCGTAATAGACAATATCGTGCTAAGCATGATCTATTTCGAACCGAGGCATGGCCCTTACGACATTCCGATAGCCGTTGCGCTGACATTCCTGTTTGCATTCTTCGTAAATCTGGCGATGCAGAAGAGGCTGCGCGACGTATCCATGACGGAGTCGCTCAAATCTGTAGAGTAGAAAGACATTTATAATACATTTGCGCTTTGTATTTTTGATAATGTCAGTGATACTGCACCGGAAAATAGACGAAGCCGGATGAAAAATGTATAATTGAAAACGAAAAAATGAAACGGAGGAAAATACACCATGAAGACATTCGTTATAGAAATGGAAGACGGCGGTGTTATGAAGGGCGAACTTTACGAAGACATCGCTCCTGAAACAGTAGCCAATTTTGAGAAGCTTGCGAACGGGGAGTTCTATGACGGACTCATTTTCCACAGAGTCATTCCGGGATTCATGATCCAGGGCGGATGCCCTAACGGAAACGGCATGGGCGGCCCGGGATACACGATCAAGGGCGAGTTCACAGCCAACGGATTCAAAAATGATCTGAAGCACGAGAGAGGAGTTCTCTCGATGGCTAGAGCGATGGATCCTAACTCTGCAGGTTCACAGTTCTTCATCATGACAACAACTTCGCCTCACCTCGACGGACAGTATGCTGCATTCGGCAAGGTGACAGAGGGAATGGCGACTGCAGACAAGATCGTGAATTCAAAGCGTGATTTCAGGGACAAGCCTCTTCTTCCGCAGAAGATCAAGAGCATACGCGTAGAAGGATAGATGGAAGAAAGCAGCTGGGAAAAAACTCAAAAGAAGCTGTTCGCGATGGTCTCTACCGGAGTGACCGACAGCAGGCTGAACCAGTTCTATGACATACTCAGTACTCTTGCACTGGTGGCCAATCTTTTCTGTGCGTTTGCTTCGACCTTTGACAACCTTGCAGCGAAATACGGAGTTATATTTGACTGCATTGAAGAGATCACCGTACTCTTTTTCGCGATAGATTACGTGCTGAGGATCATCACTGCAAGGCAGCAATACAAGGGATATTCGGCGGAGAAGGCCATATGCAGGTATGTGACTTCGGGGTACGGCATTATCGATCTGCTGTCGTTCCTGCCGCATTATCTGCCGACGTTCTTCCCTGCAGGAGCCGCTGTGTTCCGCATGCTCAGGGTAGTCAGGATATTCAGGCTTTTCAGGATCAATGCGTATTCTGATTCGCTTTCACTGATCGGCAATGTATTGTCAAAAAAGAAGACTCAGCTTCTGGCATCTGTATTCGTCATAGTAATGCTGATCATGGCCTCAAGCCTGTGCATGTACAGCGTGGAGCACGAAGCTCAGCCTGACATTTTCAGAAATGCCTTTTCAGGTATATGGTGGGCTACATCGACTTTGCTTACGGTCGGATATGGTGATATATATCCGATAACACCGATGGGACAGTTCCTGGGCATAATAATAAGTTTCCTCGGAGTGGGTCTGGTGGCCATCCCTACGGGTATCATATCTGCAGGATTTGTCGAAGAGTATCAGCTGGCGACACGTCTGGCGGATATAGAGCAGGAGAAAGACGTCCGATTCATCAAGGCGTCCATCGATCCGGGAGATGCATGGATAGGCAAAACCATAAGTGAAGTTGCAATGCCGAGCGGGTCGATAATCGCGCTGGTCATAAGAGATGGAGAAACACTGGTCCCGAGGGGCGACATAGAGATACTGCTGGGCGACAAGCTGATAATCTGTGCGGAATCTGCTACAGAGGGCATGCTCGAGGATGTTAAGGAAGTCATTCTGGGTAAGAATCATCCTTGGAAAAACCTGAAGATCAGAGATCTGGATATTTCACGGCAGACATTCATCGTACTGATCGAAAGAGATGGCAGAACGATTAAACCGGAGGGAGACCTTGTTTTGCTTGAAGGCGACAAGGTGCTGATCTATACCAAGGAAAACCTGAGAAAATACATGAAAGAGCCGCTGTTCTAAGCGGCTCACGTTATTCAGATTACAAATGAAGAAGACTACGATCTGCTATATTAAGAATAAAGGCAGCTGGCTGATGCTTTACCGCGACCGGAAGCCGGGAGACATGAATGAAGGCAAGTGGATAAGTCCCGGGGGTAAGGTGGAGAAGGGTGAATCTCCTGATGAATGCGTAGTGCGTGAAGTGCTCGAGGAGACCGGGCTAAAATTGAAGTCATGGGTGTTTCATGGCGTGATAGAGTTCCGCTCGGATGAATATGAAGATGAAGACATGTATCTGTACTCATCCTCGGACTTTGTGCCTGCTGATGAAGAGGCTGCCCGCATTTTCAGTGAGACCGGCAATTATGAGCCCCCTGAATGCACTGAGGGAGAACTCGTTTGGGTGCCTCACGAAAAGATGCTTGATCTTCCGACCTGGGAAGGTGACAGAGCCTTCCTGACAGAGCTCCTGAATGGGAAAAAAGAGATAAACATGCGTCTTCAGTATACGGGAGAAAGCTGTACAGTCATTAAGTAAAACAAAAATCCGCGGCAGCAAAAGCCGCGGATTTCTTTATGCTTCAAAAAACTTTATTAGCCTTCCTCGTCCTCATCCTTTACAAGGCCGTGCTCATTGATGTTGCTTTCGTGTCCGGCTTCATCTTCGCTGTAGCGGACAATGCCCTGCTCATCAGTGATGAAGAACAGATAGTTATGTTTCTCGTAATTCAGAGTGGCATCGATCGCGTCTGCTACGACCTGACATATCGGCCCAGGAGGGAGACCTGCAAACTTGCGTGTATTGTACGGATTTGTACTTTCGAGCTGGCTTACTTTGAGGTCGACTCTGTCTTCCTGGAAGATATAGCAGACCGTTACATCCGATCCCAGGGACATGCCTTTGTCAAGCCTGTTCATGAATACTCCCGCGACTCCGGCCTGATCCTCAGCTGTAGCTTCCTTGGTGACTATGGAAGTCAGCGTCAGCAGCTCGTGAACGGAGAAACCGGAGGCTTCAATTTCGGAACGGCGTTCTGACAGTACTTCGTCCATTCTGTCAAGGCACATTTCGGTGAATCCCTCGATATCTGAATTGTCTGATGTTACGAAGTATGTATCTGCGTACAGATAGCCTTCGAGCGGATACATGATGTCCTTGTCAAGGATATCGTCCGTGAGGAACCAGTATCTTTCGATCAGCTGGTTCAGGTATTTTTTATCTGACCACTTTTCAAGTATCTCGTCAGCCGTGTAAGGCAGCTGCTCTGCCATGGCCTCAGCAACCTGCTGCAGCCTGGCCCCGTCCTTGACCTCAATGGACTCCTTGGAAATGTATTCGAAATCCTCCGTGTTGATAACATGCATGATCTCTTTGAAGGACATCGACGGACTTAAGATATATGTGTTTGCTTTAAGGCTGTTGTATCCGCCGATCCTGCTGTTGACTTTAGCGCAGAATTTGTTCTTTACAAGTCCTGCATCGTCGAGGATCTCTACAATAGCCGATGCTCCGCTTCCGTTAGGGATCTCAACGATGACCTTCTCATCGCTTTCAGGATCCACAGGCATCAGGCCGAGAGTATAATAGCCGCCTGCTCCTACAAGTACTGCCAGTACCAGAATCAGCAGTGCGAGGCATCCGCAGCCGCTTTTCTTCTTTTTCTTTTTTGGCTTTTCAGCCTGAACCTGCTGCCTTTCGGCTCTTCCTTCTCTTGCTTCCGCACGTTCTACGCGACTCATTAACCGACCCCTTTCGTTTATTCTGATTTCCTGTTGTGGTATAATATTTGCAATTATGCGGCCAGTGCCGATTTATTAATATTAATTATATAAGATAGGAGAAAAAATGACAAAGGGTTCCGTTAAAGCGTTCCTTGAGCGCAAGAATATTGAGATAAGCGCAAAGCGTTATGGCATCGACGCTCTTTCAGCCATGGCGCAGGGCCTTTTTTGCTCGCTGCTTATCGGTACCATAATAAATACTATTGGAACACAGTTCAGTATCGGATTCCTCACAAATCCTGTATGCACTATAGGAGGAGCTGAGTATACAGTAGGCGGACTTGCCGTAGCGATGACAGGTCCTGCCATGGCCATCGCAATAGGATACGCACTGAAGTGTCCGAATCTGGTGCTGTTCTCGCTGGCAACAGTAGGCTTTGCGGCCAATGGACTGGGAGGAGCAGGCGGACCCCTTGCAGTACTGATAGTCGCAATCATAGCTGCTGAATTCGGTAAGGCAGTTGCCGGAGAGACAAGAGTCGACATACTCGTAGTACCGCTGGTCACCATCGGTGTTGGTGTAGCACTCGCAGCATGGTGGGCACCTGGGCTCGGAGCTGCAGCCATGAAGGTCGGAAACCTCATAATGTGGGCGACTGAACTCAGGCCGTTCATGATGGGAATACTTGTTTCCGTAATTGTAGGCATGGCATTGACTCTGCCGATCTCATCCGCAGCGATCTGTGCAGCTTTCGGCCTGGTAGGTCTGGCAGGAGGTGCTGCAGTTGCAGGCTGCTGCGCGCAGATGATCGGTTTTGCAGTTATGTCATTCCCGGAGAACAAATGGGGAGGCCTCATCAGCCAGGGCATCGGCACGTCGATGCTGCAGATGGGCAACATAGTAAAAAATCCGCGCATATGGATAGCTCCGACACTTACCGCAGCGATCACCGGACCGATCGCTACCTGTGTCTTCAAGCTGCAGATGAACGGTGCTCCTGTATCCAGCGGTATGGGAACATGCGGACTCGTTGGACAGATAGGCGTTTACTCAGGCTGGGTAAATGATGTTGCTTCAGGAGCCAAGGCTGCCATAACCGGCATGGACTGGCTGGGACTGATACTCATTTGCTTCGTTCTGCCGGCTGTGCTTGCACCGCTGATCAACATGGGCTGCCGCAAGCTCGGTTGGGTAAAGGACGGAGATCTTACCATATAAAAATGAATGATAACAGATATGACATAGCAATAATAGGAGGCGGCGCATCAGGTCTGATGCTGGCTGCGAATCTTGATCTTAAGGGCTCTCGGGGAATCGTTCTCGAGGGCTCAACTAGAATCGGAAGCAAGCTGCTTATGAGCGGAGGCGGGCACTGCAATATAACTCACGGAGGATCCATCAAGGAGTTTGTTTATGCGTATGGTGATGAAGGGCAGACTCTGAGACGCTGCCTGTACAGGCATAATAATCTCGAACTCGCAAGATGGCTCAATGATCACGGCGTGGAACTTGCAGATGAAAACGGCGACCCCGTTGATCCGTCTTATGGATCAAATGGCATGGACAGTGCCGGACGAATATTCCCGGCATCGATGAGATCGCGTGACGTGCTTGATGCTCTGCTCGGTGAAGCATCATGGAATGGCTGGCAGATAGAGACTGATGCCAGGGTCAGCGGCCTGAGAAAAGACGGCACGTGGGAGATAACTCTTCTGAACGGCGTTGAGCTCAGGTCAGAAAAAGTCGTGATCGCCTCAGGGGGAATAACATATCCGGAAACGGGGTCTGACGGATCGATGCTTGAGATGCTGGACGACCTTGGACTGGACGTTAATGAACCGAGACCTGCACTGGCGCCGGTATATGTTGAGAACTATCCGTATTCCGAACTGTCGGGAATATCGATCCCTGATGTCACGGTCATAGCATTCAGCAGTGATGCGGCATGCACGTGCAAGGGCAAGGCTGCGAAGATGAAAGGTGATCTGCTTTTCACCCACGAAGGATTGTCGGGACCGGTCATACTCAATATTTCAAAATATGTAGAGCCGGGAGAACTGCTGAGGCTGTGTTATAACAAGGAACTGCATGAGCTGCCAAAGCGCATGCAGCGAATACTTCGTGAGCGCTCCAGGGGCATTCTGGGAGATGTAAGGACAAATGTATTGGCTCTTCTGCTGAATCAGGATGATTTCATTGTCAGCGGTGTAGATGGCCGCGGCATGGTAACTGCTGGAGGGGTTTCGCTCGACGAGATCGACATGCAGACTATGAGGGCAAAGCGTTTCGAAGGACTTTACGTGATAGGTGAAGCGCTGGATGCCGACGGAATAACGGGTGGATACAATCTGCAGCTCTGCTGGTCTACGGCCGGAACGGCAGCAGATGATTTGAAAAGTCTGAATAAGGAGGCCTGAAATGGTTTCATTTGAATGTGATTATATAGCCGGTGCGCATCCGGAGATCCTGAAAAGGCTGGGAGAGACCAACATGGAAGCCCTTCCGGGCTATGGCATGGATCATTACACTGAGTCCGCAAAGGAGAAGATCAGGGCAGCCTGCGGCTGTCCGGACGCTGAAGTCGAGTTCCTGGTAGGGGGGACACAAACGAATTCAGTGATCATCTCTACGATGCTGAAGGACTGGGAAGGAGTTATCTCTGCCGACAGCGGACATGTCAGCGTACATGAATCCGGGGCGATAGAATACAGCGGCCACAAGGTGCTGGCGATACCGGGCAGGAATGGCAAGCTGGAAGCTGCGTCAGTGAGGAAGTTCCTTGAGAATTTTTACAGCGATGTTACACACGATCACATGGTATTCCCGGGAATGGTGTATATATCACATCCGACGGAACCGGGTACGCTGTACAGCAAGGCGGAACTAGAGGAACTCTCAGCACTATGCCACGAGTACGAAATACCGCTGTACCTTGATGGGGCAAGGCTGGGATACGGACTCATGAGCAATGCCTCGGATCTCACTCTAGAAGACATAGCGAGACTTGCAGATGTGTTCTATATCGGAGGCACAAAGGTAGGTGCCCTGTGCGGAGAGGCCGTTGTCTTTACGAAAAACAACAAACCTGCGCACTTCATGACATCGGTTAAAAAGAGAGGTGCGCTCCTCGCAAAAGGCAGACTGCTCGGAATACAGTTTGACACGCTGTTTACTGACGGCCTTTACTTTAAGATCAGCCGTCATGCGATCGACATGGCAGAGCGCGTTAAGGAGATCATCAGGGAGAAGGGCTGGAGAGTTTATATGGATTCGCCGACGAACCAGCAGCTGATACTGATGACAGAAGATGAGATGGCCAGACTTGGCAGGACGGTCATCTTTGACCGCTGGGGCATCTTTGACGAAACGCATACCATAGTGAGGCTTGCAACGAGCTGGTCCACCACAGAAGAAGACATAGCAGTGCTCGCTGAAGCCTGATCCGGTCTGAAAGAAATATAAAAAGATGGCGCTTCCGGCTTTGTTAAAGCGGCAGCGCCATCTTTTATAATGCCTTTTGCAGTATTGTTACTCTATACCGTTTACTTTATATTCCTTTGCTTCCACTGCTTCCCTGAGCACAGCATCAGCTACGTCTGCCGACATTGATACTATTGCAGTACCTGCCTCGTGGCTGACTTCTGCGGATTCTACTCCTTCAAGAGCTTCGAGAGCTTTTTTTACAGCGGCTTCACAGTGCGGGCACATCATTCCTTCAATCTTCATTGTCTTCTGCATCAGTTTTTCCTCACTTTCATTGATAGTATTGTTGTCAGGTTCTGCTGCTTCAGCAGCGGCCTGTGATGAACTTTTAACTTTGACTGGGTCAGATCCTTTTCTGTCTCCGGCATCGAACAGGTTGAGCCTGAGCGCGTTTGTGACCACACAGAAGCTTGAAAGGCTCATTGCGGCGGCTCCCAGCATAGGGTTAAGAGCCCAGCCGAACAGCTTTATGAAAGCGCCGGCAGCCACCGGTATGCATATTGCATTGTAAAAGAATGCCCAGAACAGGTTCTCGTGTATATTTCTGAGAGTCTTGCGTCCAAGCTGTACGGCCCTGACTGCATCCTCCAAGCGGCTGTTGACCAGCACAACATCTGCTGCATCGAGAGCAACATCCGTACCGGCACCGATAGCTATGCCCACGTTCGCTCTGGTAAGAGCAGGTGCATCGTTGATACCGTCTCCTACCATTGCGGTACGGCCCTGGGTCATGAGACCGCGAATGACCTCTTCCTTACCGTCCGGCAGGACTTCAGCTATTACTTCGTCAACACCGACTTCCGCGGCAATGGCATCGGCGGTCTTTTTTCTGTCACCAGTCAGCATGACAGTCCTGATACCCATCTCTCTGAACTGTCTGATAGCATCTATGCTGTCTTCTCTGACCGAATCAGCCAGGGCGATCAGGCCAAGCAGCTTGCCGCCTTTTTCGAAGAGCACTAATGTTTTGCCGGCGTTTGCAAATTCAGCTGTCTCCTTCAGAAGACGGTCAACATCCTCAGAGGAGACACCATTTGCAGACATGAACCCCGCATTGCCGCCTGCTATGCTCACTGCTTTGGAGCCGCTCCATGTGAAAGCCTTTACTCCGCCGCCAGGTATTTCGACATAGTCGCTGATCCTGAGAGTGGTACCTCCGATGTATTCGGAAACTGCCATTGCAAGAGGGTGGGTAGACCTTGACTCAACAGCAGCAGCAACTGTAAGAAGCTCATCTTTTGATACTCCACGGCAGGTGAACACATCCGTTACTTTTGGATTCCCGCCCGTGATAGTGCCGGTTTTATCGAGTGCTACGATCTCTATGCGGCCGGTCTCTTCAAGTGCCGCAGCGCTTTTGAAGAGGATACCGTTTCTTGCTCCTACGCCGCTTCCGACCATTATGGCAACAGGCGTTGCAAGACCAAGTGCGCAAGGGCAGCTTATGACGAGCACCGATATGGCTCTGGCAAGCGCGAATCCGGTATCCTTTCCGGCTGCCAGCCAGATTATAAGAGTCAGAAGGGCAATGCTTATTACCACAGGGACGAACACCCCCGATACGCGGTCGGCAATTTTGGCAATAGGAGCCTTTGTTGCTGCGGCATCGCTCACCATCCGTATGATCTGGGCCAGCGTAGTATCTTCACCGACTCTTGTCGCTCTGCACCGTATGAATCCCGATTGATTGGTCGTAGCTGCAGAAACGCTGTCGCTCGGCTTTTTGTCTACCGGTATGGATTCTCCGGTAAGAGCAGCCTCGTTGACTGCTGAATTACCTTCAATGATAACACCATCTACCGGAATGTTTTCTCCCGGGTGGACCAGAAAAACATCATCGACACGCACCTGTGACACAGGTATCTCCGTTTCGATGCCGCTTCTTTCAACCAGTGCGGTCTGCGGAGCAAGCTTCATCAGGCTTTTAAGTGCATCGGTAGTCTTTCCCTTGGATCTCGCCTCAAGCATTTTGCCTACGGTGATAAGCGTCAGTATCATTGCTGCAGACTCAAAGTAGAAGTCGTGCATATACGCCATGACCGCTTCGCTGTTGCCTGAAAGCTGTGCGTCTGTCATTGCGAAGAGCACATATGTACTCCAGCAGAAAGACGCAGCACTTCCCATGGCGACCAGCGTGTCCATGTTTGGAGCGCCATGGATGAGGCCCCTGAATCCGTTAATAAAAAACTTCTGATTTATAACCATTACGATCGCTGCAAGGATCATCTGGACAAGACCCATGGCGATGTGGTTGCCTTCGAAGAAAGCAGGGAGCGGCCAACCCCACATCATGTGCCCCATTGAGAAGTACATGAGGACTATAAGAAAACCGATCGATGTGATGAGGCGCCTCTTAAGGACCGGGGTCTCTGTGTCTTCAAGAGCAGCTTCTTCAGCAGCATATCTGCCTCGCGCTGCGCCCTGTGAGACATCCTCTGATTTCAGGCGTGCTCCGTATCCTGCATCGGTAACGGCGCGGATGACATCTTCAGGAGAAGCGTTTCCTTCAACTCCCATTGAATTTGTAAGCAGGCTGACAGAACAGGAGTCAACGCCTTCGACGCCGGACACCGCTTTTTCGACCCGTGCCTGGCATGCGGCACAGCTCATACCGGTAACAATATATTGCTCCATCTTAATAACTTAAACCTTTCCGATCTATTTCATCATTTTCTGAAGGGTAGCAACGAGCTCTTCTACGACCTCGTCATTACCGTCCCTTATGTCATTTCTGACACATGTCCGGATGTGATTGGACAGAAGCACCTTGCTGAAACTGTTAAGCGCAGAATTGACAGCTGATGTCTGGACCAGAATATCAGGGCAGTATGCTCCGCGCTCTACCATGGCTTTGATGCCGCGTACCTGTCCCTCAATGCGGCTGAGCCTGTTGATCAGGTCCTTGTACTCTTCCGGACTGCGTTCCTTGTGTTTTTCGCTGCAGGCACAGCAGTTCCTTTCTGTGCTGACTTTGCTTTCTTTATTTATATCTGACATGTGTAACCTCTTTAATATAATGATACTTATACCCGGTGGGGGTATCTTTGTGATTAATATATACCCTATAGGGGTATACGTCAAGTGCCTGCTGGTGCCTTTTTTGGAAAGCTGATCCGCAGATTTCTGCTGCTTTCGGAAACTGTTTTTTTGTGTATCGTTTCGTTTAATGTTGTGTGTCCATGCTTCTGCGTGATAAAATATTACCAATATTGTGAGTATCTTTGGTCTTAGATACCCGCGGTCTCAAAGCCGTATAAATGAATAAAGAGAGAGGGAGAGATGAAAGACTTAAAGCACCTGATTTATTTCGAAGACCTGCTGCAGGAGGCAAATAATGAACTCGTTGCACAGGCTCAGAAAGAGGGCATGAAGTGCATAGGTTATATGTGCGAAAACGTGCCTGAACCTCTGCTCAATCTGCCTGGCTGCTTCTCAGCCAGACTGCGTGCACCGCGCACGGGCTCGATTGACGTAGGCACTTACTACCTTACAAGCTTCCTTTGCGAATATTCGAGAGCGATCCTTGAGAGAGCTCTTGAGGGAGGCTACAACTTCCTTGATGCAGTCATCACACCTGACGGCTGCACTATGCTCAACCGCTGCGTGGAGAACATGGATGTTCTTCAGGCCATGGGTAAAGACAAAAAGGGATTCTTCTTTGACTATATGGAGATCCCGATGAAGGCCGACTACAACGGTCTCAACCTCTATGTGGTACAGTGCAAAAACCACATCCTCAAGCCACTGGCTGAAAATTATGGCATCGACATATCCGATGCTGCCATCCGCAAGGCTGTTGCCGAGCATAACAAAGTCTGTGAGCTCATCAGAGCAATCGGAGACTTCCGCAAGCTCGACAACCCTACCATCACAGGATATGAGTTCAATGTATTCTGCCTGGCAACTTATGTAGCACCAAAGCACCTTATCATTGACAAGCTCGAGGAGACTCTCGAAGAACTCAAGACTAGAGAGCCTGATCCTAAGCCTTGGTTCAAGGCAAGAGTCGAGGTCGTAGGTTCAGAAGTCGATGATACCGACTTCATCAAGCTGGTAGAGGAGAGTGGTGCTTTTGTTTGCTGCGACAGATTCTGTTACGGCTCACTTCCTGGAAGAGACCCTATCTATCTCAATGATGAAGAGGATGCTCTCACTCAGCTCTGCAGCGCATACATGTACAGAGGCGAGTGTCCGCGTTACATGGATACCGTGACTATGGACGGACGCCGCTCATATGTCGATGAGCTGGCAAAGGAATACAAGGCAGACGGTATCATCTATCAGCAGATGAAATTCTGCGATCCTTGGGCTTATGAGAGAATGATGGGATCACACATCCTCAGAAACAGGTACAACTGGCCGGTGCTTGCAGTAGACAGACCTTATACTATAGGTTCGTCCGGACAGATGCGCACACGTGTGCAGGCTTTCCTTGAGAGCATCGATATCAAGAAGATACAGAAGGAGGGGTAGTGATGGCAGTCAGAAAATTCAAGACCATGGTCAACCCTGAAAAGATAAAGGGCGA
>JAFWMD010000075.1 GCA_017510725.1 Mogibacterium sp.
AGACAGCACAGAGAAGAACCTCAGAATGAGAGTAGAAGCTGAGAACGGCGCTACACTTGGAAAATTCATGCTTGCTAAGAAGGCTAAAGAGCAGAACCTCGATGCTATTCATGACACAGTTCACGAGATGGCAAGAGACGAGGCGAGACACGGCAAGGCATTTGCGGGACTTCTGAAGAGATACTTCGGCTAAAAGCTCGTTCTTTTCGTCCGTGACTTTGTTGGCTGCGCACTTCTGCGGTGCTCACTTACTTCAGTAAGCTCCGCTTCTCGAGTGCTTGCCGCCTCGTCACAAACGAAAACAACTTCGCTTTAAAAATTATTCTTTCAGAAAATATGAAGAGGGCAGTGGATCGATCCACTGCCCTCATTTCTGTAATGGTTTATTGTCTATTCTTCCTCGAAGATTTCGGAATCAGCATTTTTACGGATGCTTTCAATGCCGTTCAGGCAGCTTTTCTTAGCTTTATAGCCTTCGCCTGTTGCGATGATCTCACCGTTCTTTGCCTTGAGACGGAAGCGGAATTCTCCGGCCTTGTCTACATATACTTCGAACTTCGGATGCTTGCATGTCTCAAATCCTTCAACAGTCTGGTCTTCAACTGCAGCGACAGGAGCGTTGGTCATTACGCTCTTGATGCCGTTAAGGCATGCAGCTTTTGTAGTATAAATCTCTGAGTTTGCGATGACCTCACCGTTGCCGGCTTTCAGGTCAAACTTAATGCCTGTATTGGTCTTTTTAACTACATATTTTCCCATGGTATCGTCCCCTTTCTCCATAAAGCTGCTGAACTTTTGGTTTGGGAACATTATACCATAATTGTTACCGCTATAGTATTATCAACGTTTACAGTATATAAGCGGTAACAATATCTCCTAATAGAATTTTTTCCCCAGTGCGAGCTGTATCAGATCCGATGCAAGTTGTCCGGTCTTGTTGCGTTCGTCAAGAATAGGATTGACCTCAACGAGGTCCATGGACAGAAGTTTGCCTGAATCTGCGAGCATTTCAACAGCGAGGAAAGCTTCTCTTGCTGTTATGCCGTTAGGTACCGGAGTTCCTGTACCGGGTGCGTACTCAGGTGTGATGGCATCCACATCGAAGCTGAGGTGTATGCCAACAGTACCTTCGCCGGCGATCCGTATGGCATCCTTCATTACTTCAAACATTCCGCGTCTGTCGATGTCACCCATAGGGAATACGTGCATTCCGGCTTCTTTCATGCGTGCTGCTTCAGGTTCATCGAAATCGTGGCCTCCTACCTGCACACAATGAGCTGTTGGCACATAGTGAGGCTTCTGCCCGAAATCCACCATGCTTGCCGGACCCCATCCGCATATTGCGGAGTAAGGCATGCCGTGCATGTTGCCGCTTAGCGTAGACTTATCATCATTCCAGTCGCCGTGAGCATCTATCCAGATCACGCCTATCTCGCCTTCGGGTTCATAGTGTTTTGCGACTGCCGAAACGCTTCCGGCGGCTATGCTGTGATCGCCTCCAAGAACAAGAGGAAAGTGGTCTTTGGAAAGAGTTTCGTAAACAGCTTCATAGAGCTGCCTGTTGGTCGCGTTGACCTGCTCATATCGGATCATGTGGCGAAGGCTCATGCCGTCCGGAGGCGGTATTATATCGCCCTTGTCGCGGACAGTGTAGCCCATCCTGCGAAGATCCTCTCTGACGCCTGCGTAACGTATCGCAAGAGGGCCCATCGCAACGCCTTTCTGTGATGCTCCGAAGTCGATCTGAACACCAATAATATCTATATCTTTAATCCTGTGAAGTCTGTACATTGAATCATCTCCTTTGAAAAAAATGATAACTTATTAACGGATGCAATACAAGGCGTTAACAGTCTCAGAATGAATGGAGAGGCATGCTGGTTCGGATTAAAAAACATAAAAAGTTTGAAAAGAATATAACAATATATTGACACAAAATAACGCTGTGACTACAATATATAGTGTTCGGAAAGGAACACTATTTTTTACGCCTTAAAATGAAAGGCGCGTAAAAAGCGTTAAAATCAAGGCTTTGGGAGCCCGGGACATAAATACAGATAATACTTAAAAATCAATATATAGAACTACAATCAAACGGAGAGAACAATCATGAAAAGCATTATCAAAAGAGACGGCAAGGAAATGCCGTTTGATGAGTCCAAGATCTTCAACGCTATCTATTCCGCTAACAAAGCTGTAGACGGCGAGAAGATGACGAGCATCGACTACACTTATCTCACTAAGAAAGTCGTAGAGCAGCTCGATGGCGAGACATGCACTGTAGAACAGGTACAGGACATCGTCGAAGCAATGCTCATCAAGTATGACTGGGAAAAGACTGCCAAGGCTTACATCCTTTACCGCGCTGAGCACGCAAAGATCCGTGAAGCTGAGTCTGATTTGATGAACATCTACAACGAGCTCACATATTCATACTCTAAAGACGCGGATATCAAGAGAGAGAACGCCAACATTGACGGTGACACATCGATGGGAACCATGCTCAAGTATGGTTCGGAAGGCGCAAAGTACTTCGTAGATAACTACGTGCTTCCGAAAGACATCGCAAAGGCTCATATAAATGGTGACATCCACATCCACGATAAGGACTTCTACATGCTCACGGAGACATGCTGCCAGATCGATCTGATCAAGCTTTTCAAGGACGGATTCTGCACAGGCCACGGCTACCTCAGGGAGCCACAGTCGATCATGAGCTATGCTTCGCTGGCATGCATCGCGATCCAGGCCAACCAGAACGAGATGCACGGCGGACAGTCGGTACCAAACTTCGACTACGCCATGGCTCCTGGTGTTGCAAGAACATATATAAAGGAATTCTTCTCAGCACTGACAGAGATAATCGCTGCGAAACTCGATGCAGCATATCCGGACGCCAAGGCCATCGCTGAAAAGATCAGGGCAGAAGCATCATCGCCTACACTCGCAACAAACGGTTCATACGGTGAAAAACTGGGCGAGTGGTTCGACAAGACAGGCTGGGCAGGCGGACTCACAAGAGAGCAGCTGGTAAGGTGCAGCGCACAGGCAGCAGAGGCAGCATGGGCAAGGACAGACAAGATGACCTACCAGGCAATGGAGGCTCTTATCCACAATCTCAACACCATGAACTCCAGAGCCGGCGCACAGGTGCCGTTCAGTTCGGTAAACTTCGGAACAGATACGACTCCTGAAGGGCGCATGGTCATCAAGAATTTCCTGCTCGCTACAGAAGCCGGACTCGGAAACGGTGAAACACCGATCTTCCCTGTATCGATTTTCAAGGTAAAAGAGGGCATCAACTACAACGAGGGAGATCCTAACTATGATCTCTTCAAGCTGGCAATAAGATGCAGCGCAAAGAGGCTGTTCCCTAACTTCAGCTTCCTCGATGCTCCGTTCAACAAGAAGTTCTACAGAAAGGGAGACTACAACTCTGAAGTTGCATACATGGGATGCCGCACCAGAGTAATGGCCAACAACTACGACCCTACAAAGGCTGTAGTATGCGGCAGAGGCAACCTCTCGTTCACATCGATCAATCTGCCTAGACTTGCCATAGAGTCCAACAGAGATTTCGACGTATTCTACAAGAAACTCGATGCAATGATGGATCTCGTTGCAAGACAGCTGCTTCACAGATTCAAGATCCAGTGCAGCAAGAAGGGCCGCAACTATCCGTTCCTGATGGGACAGGGTATCTGGATCGATTCCGATAACATCGGACCTGACGACAGCGTTGCAGAGATCCTGAAGCATGGTACACTCTCAATCGGCTTCATAGGACTTGCCGAAACCATGAAGGCGCTGACAGGCAAGCATCACGGCGAGGATGAGAAAGTAAGAGAGCAGGCGTTTGAGATCATCAAGCACATGAGAGAGGTCTGCGACAGAAAGAGCGCAGAGACAGGCCTCAACTTTACGCTGCTGGCTACACCGGCTGAGGGACTCTCCGGAAGATTCGTCAAGATTGACAGAGAAAAGTACGGCAAGCTGCCTGGTATCACAGACAGGGATTACTACACTAACTCATTCCACGTTCCTGTGTACTTCCCGATCGGAGCATTCGAGAAGATCGCTATCGAGGCACCTTACCACGACCTCACAAACGCAGGTCACATCAGCTATGTTGAACTCGACGGCGACACAGCCAAGAACCCGGAAGCTTTCGAATCCGTCATCAGATTCATGAAGGAATCCGGCGTCGGATACGGTTCGGTCAACCATCCAGTAGACAGGGATCCTGTCTGCGGATATACGGGAGTGATCGATGACGTCTGTCCGAGATGCGGAAGACGCGAAGGCGAGCCTGTAACTATTGAGAGACTGAACGAACTTCGCATGAGATTCCCGAGCGTACCGGTACCATGCGATTGCAACCGTTAATCAGGCGGATAAACAATTATCCACAGGGTTTTCCACAGACTTATCCACAAGATGCTGTGGTATGCCCTAAAATAAACAACAATATACATTAATATTGCTTTACAAATCCCTATGCAGGGATTAGAATAATTGCGCGTCAAATAAGAAGATAACGTACGGAGGTACTGATATGAATAATAAGGTTGTAAAGAATGTAAACGGTCAGGTCGGCGAAGGTGTTGGCTTTGAGAGAATCAGAAGAATCACAGGATATCTCGTTGGAACACTCGACAGATTCAACAACGGCAAAAGAGCTGAGGTACAGGACAGAGTTAAGCACGGACTGTCCCACAACTAATTGACCATCTGAATGCAAATGGCCGCCTGAACCGGAAAGCGGTGGGCGGCTATTTTTGTGAAAGAAGAGGTGCTGCAATGGTCGAGATGGATAAAAGCAAGGACAAGAGCAAAATAATAAGAATGTGCGGTATCGAACCGGAGTCGATAGTTGATGGCCCTGGTTTCAGGTACGTGCTTTTCGTACAGGGCTGCCCGCATCACTGTCATGGATGTCACAATCCTGAGTCATGGTCCTTCACTGAAGGATATGACATGACAGTCAATGAGATCTTTGAGGACATATGCGGCAGACCATGGCTGCGCGGAGTGACTTTTTCAGGAGGAGAGCCTTTCGAGCAGGTACCGGCGCTTCTGGACCTTGCGAAGAACATAAAGGGAGCAGGGCTCACTCTGATGAGCTACAGCGGTTATACGCTTGAAGAGCTCGAGGCAAGGCATGATAAAGATACCGATGAGCTTCTGGAAATGCTCGATATTCTTGTAGACGGGAGATATGACGAGAAGCTTCGTAATCTGACTCTCGTATATTGCGGATCCGAGAACCAGCGCGTTATTGATATGAAGAAGACAAGAACAGCGAGAAGGGAGGGGGATACCGGAATGGTGATCCCTTACAAGTCGGGATTCGATTTCGAGATAAAGATATAGTCACGGAGGTATCGTGAAATGAAACTCGAACTTGTAGCAACCGCGACATTCGGTCTCGAGGCGGTAGTGAGGCGAGAGATCGAAGCGCTCGGTTACAAAATAATTAAGACAGAGGACGGACGGGTCACGTACATGGGCGACGAACGTGCCATAGTAAGATCGAACCTGTGGCTCAGGAGCGCAGACAGGGTGTACGTGCGCATGGGTGAATTCAGAGCGACCGAATTTGAGGACCTCTTTCAGCAGACGAAAGCTCTGGAATGGGAGAGCCTGATTCCTCTTGAGGGGGAGTTCCCGGTGGTGGGCGGATCGGTCAAATCGGTGCTCCACAGTGTGCCTGCATGTCAGAAAATAATTAAAAAGGCAGTCTCAGTGAGGCTGTCAGAGTTTTATTGCAGGGAGATGATGCCTGAAACCGGCGCCGAATACCGGATAAGGTTCATTGCCCACAAGGATCAGTTCCTGCTGCTTCTGGATACCAGCGGTGCCGGCCTGCATAAGAGGGGGTACAGGGTGCGCGATGTGGCGGCCCCAATGAAGGAGACTCTTGCCGCTGCACTCGTTCAGCTCAGCTTTTACAGAAAGGACCGCATACTGGTGGATCCGTGCTGCGGTTCGGGCACCATACCGATCGAAGCCGCCCTCATCGCGCGTAATATAGCGCCGGGCCTGGGGCGGTCATTCGCTTCTGAAGGATGGGATATAACAGACGCCGGCCTCTGGAAAGAGGAGAGGCGGCTGGCATATGAGGCCGCCGATACAGGCGCGGACGGACCACTTCACATAACAGCAACGGATATCGACCCGAGAGCCGTCCGCGCGGCCAAAGAGAACGCGGACGAGGCCGGCGAATCCGATGACATTGACATAGTGAGAATGGACATGACCGCATGGGAGCCCGGCGCGGGTATCCCGAAAGGCGCGTCAAAAGACGACCACGTCGTGGTCATATCCAACCTGCCATACGGAAAGCGCATTGGCGATGAGACCGGCCTGAAGGCCATTTATGCGCATATCCGTGAAATTATGGAGGAGTGTCCGAACTGGTCGTTCTTCCTTATAACATCCGACAAGTCTTTGGAAAAAGAGCTCGGACGTAAGGCAGACAGGCGCAGAAAGTTGTATAATGGAACGATAGAAACGCAGTTTTATCAGTATCACGGAGCCAGACCGGCAAAACGCGAGGTGAATCATGACTAAAAAAGAATTTTATTATCCTTCGACTGACGGCAAGACTCAGATCCACGCGATCAGATGGGAGCCGGAAGGCGAACCAAAGGCGATACTGCAGATAATCCACGGCATGGTCGAGTTCATCGACAGGTATGACGACTTTGCAAAATATCTTACTGAACACGGATACCTGGTCGTGGGTGAAGACCACATCGGCCACGGCGCTTCGGTACAGTCTGATGAATACCATGGTTACTTCGGCAAGGAAGGCAACGCATGGGTCATCGCCGACATTCACCGTCTCAGAGAGATGATGCAGAAGGAGTTTCCTGATCTGCCTTATCTGATGCTGGGTCACAGCATGGGTTCATTCCTGATAAGGCAGTACATAACCGAGAACGGTGCAGACTATGCGAAGGGACTCTCGGGAGTCATCATCATGGGAACCGGCTGGCAGCCGGCTGCTGTACTTGCAGCAGGCAAGGTGGTCGCTAAAATGCTTGGCACCAACAAGGTCGGCAAGGCGGCAAAGCTTATAGACGGCATGTCGTTTGGCTCGTACCTCAAGAAAATAAAGAATCCGCGCACCATATCTGACTGGCTTACCAAGGATGAGAAGATAGTAGACTGGTACAGAAAACAGCCGTGGTGCACATTCCACTTCACTCCTAATGCGTATTATCACATGTTCAGCGGAATGCAGAAGGCTCACGATATCGAACGCATGAAGAAGCTCCCGGAGGGACTCCCTATCCTCATCACATCAGGTGCGGAAGATCCTGTAGGAGCCTGGGGCGAGGGCGTTCGCAAGTGTTTCATGGTATACACCGATAACACAAAATGCGACGTTTCGATAAAGATTTACGACGATGACAGGCACGAGATCCTCAACGAGACTGACAGGGATCAGGTCTACGCAGACATGCTGGAGTTCCTTGACAGCTGCCTAAAGTAGTGCCGGACTTACGTATTTATATCGGATGGAATACAGTGCGGCTCTCATATCGCGAATAATCATCGCTGCCGTTTTGGCCATATTATTTGGCAACGGCAGTGTTGTCGCGTTTAACCGCATAAAACCGAGATGGTTCGAGGACTACGATGAGGATCAGTCAGGCACCGTTCCGGGGGAACCCCGAAAGGTGCTGCCGCCTAAGCTCCTGGAAGCCGACAACGCCGGCCGTCAGAGAGTCCCGAGCAGCCCATGGAAGTACGCATTCACGGGATATTTTGCGATTACAGGCGTTTATCTTGCCATAAGGGGCGGGAGCCTCACATACGAGATTTCGGTGCTCTGTGTGCTGTTTATCGTGCTTGAGATGGCTATAGCCGACCAGATGTACAGGATAGTGCCTGACGAATTCAGTATAATGCTCGCAATATCTGCAGCGGCTTTCGTACAGTATCATGAGAAGTGGTGGGAGCCCGCGGCCGGAGCTGCATTGGGATTCGGGATATCCCTTGCAATACTGCTGCTGGGGCTGATTCTCTTCAGGACCGGCAGTCTGGGAGGTGCGGATATCAAGTTCTTCACCTGCATGGGACTGGTGACGGGCAGGACCGGCATAGCGATAATCTTCGTACTGACTACGCTGCTCTTTGCAGTCCACTCGGCAGTGATCATTGCGGCGGGCAGGGGAAGCATCAGGGACAGGAATCCTATGCTCCCGTCTGCATGTGCAGCAGTAACTGCATACTTTCTGTTTCTCTTCAACACAGGAGACATGCTCCTGCTGAATCTGTTCTGAATCCCGGGAGTTCTCATACGATGGGCGTAAACGTGCTGATAAAAATTGAATATGATGGTACGGATTTCAGCGGATGGCAGATACAGCCCAATGTACGCACAGTGCAGGGCGAGATAGAACACGTGCTCAGATACATCGCAGGCGAAGAGGTACACATCCACGGTACCAGCCGTACGGATGCGGGAGTGCATGCCCTCGGCCAGTGCGCTACATTCGAATGGAATTCGAACATGCCCGTCGAAAAGCTGCCTGAAGTAATGAACCGCAGGTTCGGAGCCGGAGGCGAAGGAAGGAGCGGTGCGCCGGGAGACATCCGCATAGTTTCTGCTGAAGTGATGCCGGATGACTTTCACGCCAGATACTCCTGTAAGGGAAAGACATACAGGTATGTGATCGATAAGACGGGCGACATCTTTGTCAGAAACCGCGCATTCCAGTATCCGGGAGCAGCAGATCTTAACACTGATGCCATGAGAGAAGCAGCAGCATACATCGTGGGTACTCATGATTTCAAATGCTTTGAGACAGCAGGAGGCACCCCGCGTGAGTCGACAGTACGAACAGTCAGCAGGCTCGACATTACTGAAGACGATAAATCCATTGTGATGGAGATAACAGGAGACGGCTTCCTGTATAATATGGTGAGGATAATCACCGGAACGCTCGTGGAAGCAGGTGCAGGAAAAAGGACTCCGGACAGCGTACGTGACGCCATTGAGAGCCGCGACCGTTCAAAAGCCGGATTCACTGCACCGCCGCAGGGCCTTTATCTGAAAGAAATATATTTCGAATAGACCAACAGGAGATAAATTGTACAAAGTCAGGATAGACAAATTTGAAGGACCGTTCGACCTTCTCATATACCTGCTCGAGAACGCGAGGATGGACATATATGACATAAAGGTCGCAGAGATAACGGAGCAGTATATCGGCTATCTCAAGGAGATGGAGGAGCTCAACGTTGAAGTCGATACCGAGTTTATAGTGCTCGCTGCCGTACTGATACGTCTGAAGTCGCGCATGCTGCTGCCGAGGATCAACGAAGCAGGCGAGATAGAGATAGTAGAAGACCCGAGAATAGAGCTCAGGGGAAGGCTTCTCGAATACATGCGCATAAAGAAGGCAGCTGAGCTGCTCATGGCTGCAGAGGAGTATAACCTTGCTGTGCACGAGAAACCGGCCGAAGACATGTCTGCGTATCTTGACAATCCGGACGAGATACTGCAGGTGAGTGACGATCAGATGGTCAATGCCTTCATACAGTTCCTGACCCGCAAGAGAAAGATAGAGGAGGTAACCAGGCGTTACAGCAGGGTGCGCCGCCGCAAGGAGACCATTGAAACGCGCATCCTTGAGATGACGGAGATCCTCGAAAGAAAGTTCAAAGAAGGAAACGGCAAGGTGCTCTTCAACGAGCTTCTGCCTGAAAAGCCGGACAGATATGACATAACGCTCAGCTTTATGTCGCTGCTCTCAATGATAAAGAACCAGGGCTATGACGCTGAGCAGACTGAGAACTTCGGCGAGATAAAAGTCATCAGGAGGGAGACCGCAGATGTACAGCAATAAAACTATGAAATCCGCTCTCGAGACCATGATGTTCATGTGGGGAGAGCCGCTCGAAGTCAAGGATGCTGCAGAAGTACTCGAGGCTGATAAAAAAGATATACGTGAGCTCTTCAGGGAGCTTCAGGCAGAATACGAGCAGGAAGGCAGAGGCATAAGGATACGCGAAGTCGATGATGCATTCGGATTTGTTACCCTGGCTGATAACGACATGTTCCTCAAAAAGCTCTGCACTCCGGTAAGGATCAGAAGGCTGTCACAGGCTGCGCTCGAGGTGCTTGCGATAATCGCATACCGCCAGCCGGTGACGAGGTCTGAGATCGACTCCATAAGAGGCATAAAGAGCGAAAGAGTCATAGACGGACTCATCGATAAAGAGCTGGTAGAGGTCTCGGGCAGATCTGAAGGTGTCGGAAGGCCGCTGCTCTATGTAACAACAAAGGAATTTCTCAAGAAGTTTGGTTTTTCCTCACTCAGGGATCTCCCGGAGGTACCGGAGTATGAAGAGATGAGACGCGAGCGTGAAGAGGAAAGATACGGACAGTTAGCGATTGATTTTGAGGATAAGGAATGAGAATAAACCAGTATATAGCATCAGCAGGCGTTACAAGCCGCCGCAAGGCAGATGAATTGATAGAAGACGGCCGCGTGAAGGTCAATGGCGCAGTGCTTACCACGCCGGGATATCACGTGGAGCAAGGGGATATAGTAGAAGTAGACGGCGTACGCATCGCTCCGGCAGAGCGCAAGGTATATTACCTTCTAAACAAACCGGCAGGCTATGTGACATCGACTGCAGACAAGGAAGGCAGGCCTCTGGTTACGGAACTTGTTCCGGATGATATCAGAGTGTTCCCTGTGGGAAGACTCGATCTCAATACTACAGGCCTCCTGATACTCACAAACGACGGGGATCTGTCTAATAAACTGATGCATCCGTCCCACGAGTTCAGCAAAAGATATCTCGTAAGAGCCCAGGGCATAGTTACCAGGGCTGAGGCTGCTAGACTCGAAAAGGGCATAGACATAGGCGGATTTGTCACATCTCCGTCTGACGTGCATCTGCTGAAGCACGACCGTAACTCTACGGTGGCAGAGATTGTCATCCACGAGGGCAAAAACCGCCAGGTACGCCGCATGTTTAAGGCGATAGGTCATCCTGTGCTGGAACTCTGCCGCACAGGCCTGGGGAATCTGGAGATCGGAAGGCTGGCAGTAGGGCAGTGCCGCAAGCTGAGTCCTGCCGAAGTAGAGCAGTTAAAGCGCATATAATCGCATGAAAAAAGGAGCTGAAGCTCCTTTTTGTGTGTTTATTATAATATTTATTCTCCGAGGTAAGCCTGCTGTACACGAGTGTCGTTGAGCAATGCTTTTCCCGGACCGGCCATCGTTATGACGCCAGTCTCCATTACATATGCATAGTCGGAGATCTCAAGGGCGGCCTTGGCGTTCTGCTCGATAAGCAGGATGTTTACGCCGTCTTCTTTGATCTTCTGTATTACTGCAAAGATGTCCTTGATGACAAGCGGAGCGAGTCCGAGCGAAGGCTCGTCGAGCATGAGAAGCTTTGGCTTGGACATCAGTGCTCGTGCTACCGCAAGCATCTGCTGCTCTCCTCCTGAGAGAGTGGCGCCAAGCTGCCATGTTCTGCCTGCTATTCTAGGGAAAAGCTCATATACCCAATCCCTGTCCCTTGCGATTTCGGCCTTATCCTTGCGGAGATATGCGCCAGCGGCTATGTTCTCGTCTACAGTAAGATCCGGGAAGATCCTGCGCCCCTCAGGACAGAGGATTATGCCTTCACCGACGATGTCTTTCGTCTTGAGCGATGTGATCTCTGTGTCGTCCCAGTAAACGTGACCGTCGCTCTTAGGAACCAGTCCCATGACCGACTTGAGCGTCGTGGACTTTCCTGCACCGTTGGCGCCGATCAGTGAGATGATCTTGCCGTCCGGCACATCGATATCTATACCTCTGAGAGCGTGGATACCGCCGTAATGTACATTCAGATTCCTGATTGCCAGCATTATTCGTCACCTCCCAGATAAGCTTCAATAACAGCAGGGTTAGCCTGGATCTCAGCAGGCGTGCCGTCAGCGATCTGACCGCCGTAGTTGAGCACGTAGATGTGTTCGCAGATACCCATGATGACCTGCATGTGGTGCTCGATCATCAGTATGGACAGGTCAAACTCATCACGTATCCTTCCTATGAATCTCATTAGATCGTCGGATTCCTGCGGGTTCATGCCTGCGGCCGGTTCGTCGAGCAGCAGGATCGAAGGGTGCGTAGCGAGCGCACGCGCGATCTCGAGATGTCTCTGCTTTCCGTAAGGAAGTGAGGTCGCAAGATCGTTTCTGTTCTCATAGAGGTCGACCTTGCGGAGCAGTTCTTCGGCTTCGGCTCTCATCGCTGCTTCCTCGGTGCGTGCCTTCTTGCTCCTGAATGTCGCTCCGAATACCGATTCGGTCTGGTTCATGTGCATCGCCACCATTACGTTTTCCATTACAGTCATGCCCTTGAAGAGCCTGATGTTCTGGAAAGTACGGGCTACACCCAGCTTGGTAACCTTGTCAGGCAGCATAGTTATTGCTTTTGTGTATTTACCCGCATTGCGTCCTTTGTAGGCATCTTTCATCTTGCCCTGCGGATGGTTTTCTATTACGACTTTGCCGTTGATTTCAACGGATCCGTTGGTCGGCTCATAAACGCCTGTTATGCAGTTGAATGCAGTAGTCTTGCCGGCGCCATTAGGTCCGATAAGGCCTACGATCTCATTCTTGTGAACATCAAGGTTCAGATTGTCGACAGCGACTACTCCGCCGAACTGCATTGTTATATCGGAGAGCCTGAGTACTACTTCTCTGTTGTCCATCACTTGCCCTCCTTATCGAATACTATTACGGAGTCAGAAACCTCAAGAGGTGTGAAGAGAGCTTCTCCTGAAGCCTTCCTTGCCTCATTGGAGGCTTTTGCTTCCTTTGCTCTGCTCTTTGCCGCCGCGTTTGCAGCCCTTGCTTCACGCTTTGCAGATGCTTTTGCCTTGCGTCTTGCAGGCCACGACTTCAGATTGGCAGGGAGGTTTTTCAGCCCTGAGACAAATTTGTCCCAGTTGAATTCCCTGTCGCCCATGATACCGCGGGAGTAGAAGAGCACTATCAGCATGATAAGTACCGCGAACACGACTTTACGGAAACCAGGTCTCATGAATGTAGCCGAAATACCCAGCCACTTTCCTGCGTCGAGACCTCTGAGCCACCATTCAGATGCAGCCGTGAACAGGAATGCACCTATCACGGAACCCGTGATTGAGCCGATTCCTCCGATGACCACTATGAGAAGGATTTCGTAGGTCATAACGGTGTTGAACGGTGTGGCGTTGATCGTGGTCTGGAACATCGCCAGGAGTGCACCGCTTATGCCGGCAAAGAAGGAAGATATTACGAACGATATCTCCTTATGTTTGAAAAGGTTGATTCCCATGGCCTCTGCGGCTATTTCATCATCACGGATGGCACGGAATGCACGTCCGTATGTTGAGTTTATGAGCAGCAGGATTATAGCTATGCATATGCCCGAAATAAGAACAGGGAATATGGCGTTGCCGTATGTTGTGTACTTACGCAGCACGTTCGATCCGTTGGTGACAGGGCCGAGTGTGTTCCACTGGAAAAATGCCCTGAGGATCTCAGCAAAGCCGAGTGTGGCGATCGCGAGATAGTCTGACTTGAGTCGCAGTACCGGGATACCGATGAGGAATGCGACTACAGCGACCAGAAGTCCTGCACCAAGCATAGGGAGCAGCATGCCCAGATAGTGGCCGAATACTCCGAGGCTGCCCTCGAGTGTCTCTACGATCGACCATTTGATGACGCCGCCTTCAAAGTACTGATATACGGCATCATGCGATGCTGCAGGTATGGTGAATATGGCGTATGTGTATGCGCCTATGAGCATGAATCCGGCCTGGCCGAGTGAGAAGAGTCCCGTGAAGCCGTTCAGCAGGTTCATCGATGCAGCTACCAGCGCGTAGATGGATCCTTTTTCGATAACGGTGATCAGCATCTTCCAGGATGACCCAGGGGAGATCATAATGTCTCCGACATATACAAAGACCAGGAAGAGAGCGATGGCCGCTACGGAGAGAGCCGCTTTGGTTTTCTTGTTCAGTGTCGTTTCCATGGCGCCCTCCTATACCTTGTCGATATTCTTCTCTCCGAAGAGTCCCGTAGGCTTTACCATAAGGATGACTATCAGGAGAACGAATGTGAAAGCGTCAGAGAATGTAGTCCAGCCGGCACCCTTGATGAGGTTCTCACAGATACCGATTACAAAGGCTCCTACAACAGCGCCAGGTACAGATCCGATTCCTCCGAATACTGCCGCTACGAAGGCCTTGAGGCCAGGCATCGCTCCGGACATCGGGTTGATGCCCGTGTAATTGGAGAAGTAGAGGACTGATCCGATCGCTGCGAGTCCGCAGCCTATTACGAATGTTACTGTGATGACCCTGTTGATATCTATGCCCATCAGAGAGCTGGTCTCGAAGTCGCGTGATACTGCGCGCATAGCCATGCCGATCTTTGTGTGCTTGATAAGCATGACAAGCAGGAACACAAGAACGATCGTAAGCACCGGTGTGATTACAGTAACCATCTTTGTTGTAGCGGAGCCGATCTTTACCGTCTTCTGCAGGAAGCCGATCTCCGGATAAGTCTTTGTGAGACCTCCGGTTATGTAGAGCGCAAAGTTCTGCAGCAGGTACGATACACCGATCGCGGAGATCATGATGGACATACGCGGAGCAGAACGCAGAGGACGGTAGGCGACCTTTTCAATCGTAGTGCCGAGTACTATCGCGAAGATTATTACCAGTATGACCGATAGCCAGAGCGGCAGCACGGTGATGAGGTAAACCATGATAAGTCCCGACCACATGAACACATCGCCGTGCGCAAAGTTGATGAGCCTCAGGATACCGTAAACCATTGTGTATCCTATGGCTATCAGTGCGTATTGGCCGCCGACAGCAATGCCGGCGAGTATGTATGGTAACCAGGTTTGTAACATTTTTTGTCCCTTTTTTACAAAATTGCGGGAAGCCTCGCGGCTTCCCGCTTTTCTACTTGATCAGAGGAATGTCAGTCTCTGAAACTGTCCGGTGTCTGTGAAAGAATTACTCTGCGGACTGTGTCTTGACGAATTCCCAGGTGCCTGTCTCTGTGTTGCATCTCTTTACGAATGCTTCAGTCTTGTTGGCGTCGCCTGTCTCGTTGAACGAAACATCTCCGCAAACCAGACCGCTTACCTGCAGTGAAGGAAGTGCAGCAAGGATGTCAGCAGGAGCAGTTGAGCCTGCAGCCTTCATAGCCTCAAGAGCAACGAAGTATGCGTCATAACCCATTGCTGTTACAGCTGCGAGATCTGTGTTGCCGCCGTTGTTTGTCATAGCTGTTGAATCTTCTTCCATCCATGCCTTGATGCCTTCGTCGAATTCAGGGTTTCCGCCTTCCTGATAGAAAGTGGTAACAGTGATATCAACATTCTTGCCCTTGGCTGCCTCTGTGATTACGTTGGAATCCCATGTGTCGCCGGCGAGGATAGGCATTCCGAGTGACTGAGCCTCAGCCTGGTCGATGATGAGTGCAGCAGCTTCTGTCGATACTGGTGCAAAGAATACATCGCAGCCCTTGTTCTTAGCGTTTGCTACATAGGATGTGAAGTCTGAGTTCTTGTCAGGGAACTGCTCCTCAACAACTTCTCCGCCGAGTCCCTTGAATGCTTCTACGAAGTAGTTTACAAGTCCTACAGAGTAGTCATCGCCCAGCTTGGAGAGGCAGTAAGCTTTCCTGCATCCGCTGTCCCATGCATAGTTAGCAAGTACTGTGCCCTGGAAAGGATCCAGGAAGCAGATTCTGAAGTACTGCTCGCAGTCTGCAGTTACCTGCGGGTTAGTGCATGTTACGCCGATAGCAGGCATGCCTGCGTCAGCAAATACATCAGCAGCAGCGATCGATACGCCCGATCCATATGATCCGAGAACGATGGAGACGTTCTGGGATACTAGATTCTGAGCTGCGGTCACGGCTTTTGAGTTGTCAGACTCGTTATCTACGATAGCGAGCTCTACGTTATACTCCTTGTCGCCGATAGTGACGGTAGGGCACATTTTGTTAGCATACTGGATGCCGAGAGTCTCCTGCTTTCCGCCTGCGCCGTTGTCGCCCGAAGCTGGTTCGAAAACACCGATCTTGATTGTGTCGCCGCCCGAGCCGGAATCACCGCCGCCGCCACAGCCGGCGAGTGCCAGCATTGCGAGTACCAGAGAGAGTACCAATACCAAAACTTTCTTCATTTTAGATTCCTCCATTTATACTTTTCAAGACGATACTGAATGATCAAAAAGACCATACAATATAATGTATAAAGTTATTTTAGATTTTACACGATTTATTCGTGAATTCAAGGCTCGCAGAAGAATGAGCAAAGAAAAAGCGGCAGAATTCCGCCGCTCACGCACATTGATTGTTTACCGTCCGTATACTGCGGACGGTGTTTATGAAACCCGTACATTTGTGCTCTTATCTTAGTATTCCAGATCCGACATGAGATCCTTGTCCTTGCCGCCCTTGATATACGCCTCGATGATATCCACTGCACCTTCGACTCCCGCGCGGCTGGTGTTTATCAGCAGATCGTACTCGTCACGGCCGCCCCATTTGTTGTCGGTATAAAACTCGTAGTATCTGCGGCGCTGTTTGTCGATCTGCCTGACCTGCTTTTCTACTGTCTGAAGATCAAAGAGATTCTCAGGTTCCAGCGTGTTGTGGATCTGGAGTTTCCTTCTGACTCTTTCTTCGAACGGTGCGAAGAGGAATATGCTTACATGGCGTTCTTCTGAAAGTATGTAGTCAGCGGCACGTCCGACTATGACGCAGCTGCCTTCAGCTGCGATCTCGCGAATGATGTTGAACTCTTCTTCCTGCACTTTAGCGAAAGGTGAAGTCTGGAATGAGTCAAATCCTGAGAATACACTGCTGAAAGAAAAGTCAGGAGCCTTCTCGTCGTTTTCGCGGATGTATTCTTTATTGTAGCCGGTACTTTCTGCAGCTCTGGCTATGATTTCCTCGTCGTAGAACGGGACACCAAGCCTTTCTGCCAGACGCCTTGCGACTTCATGACCGCCGCTGCCGAATTCCCTGTCTATAGTTACGATGACCTTGTCATTCATATCGATCCTCCTTGTCTCTGTACTTTTATATTGTACCACGGGATTTCATTTCTGAGAGGATATTTCTCCGATGAAAGCGTCCATGTCCGCAGTGGAAGGGAAAATTGCCCTCGCATTGTCGTCGCGGCCGCCGCCTTTGCCGTTGAAGTTTTTCACGTTTGCCTTTACCAATGCTCCGCACTTGTGCTCCTCCGAAGAAGACAGAAGCAGGCATGTGTGCGATTCAGGCTGTCTCAGGATCAAAAAGAGTCCCGGCACGTCATTTATGACCGAAAAGCCAAGCTTCAGAAGATCATCGGCATTAAGTATCTCAGAGCTGTATACATAACTCGATGCTCCTGTGCTTCTGACCGATCCGAGGATTTTTTCTTTTTCCGCATCTTTAATATATGCTGTCATTTCTGCGAGTCTCGCCTTGAGTGCAGAGATGCTTTCTGCTTCGGCATCGAGTCGGCCGATGAGGTCCGCAGGGGAGCATGAGTAGCGTCTGGCTGCCTCGGCGAGCAGTCTGGAATCGGTGCTGAGTTTGCTGAGAGCGGCTTTTCCACAGTCAAAGTATATGCGGTTCATGCCTTTGTTAGGTTCGCGTTTATATATCGCAAGCAGACCAACTTCGGATGATCTTGCAGGATGTGTGCCGCAGCAGGCGATGCAGTCATATGGATGGTGCAGGTCGCCGACTGTCACCACTGATACTTTTCCGTCATGAGGTACCTTCTTGCGCACAGGAAGCGCAAGGGAGGATTCATAATCGTCGAACCATGTGACTGTAACCGGAAGATCTGCCCAGATCGCCTCGTTTACAGTACGCTCAGCGAGGTCGAGCTCATCGTCCGTGAGCATGCGGCCTCCGAGATCTATGTCTATGGTGATGTACTCGTCACCCATGTGGAATCCCTTATTGACCCCTCCGAAGAGGGTGTCCATGGTTCCGCTCAGCATGTGCTCTCCGCAGTGGCGCTGCATGTTTCTGAAGCGGAAATCGCGGTCGATGCTGAGTGTGACCTTGTCTCCGGGAGTGAAAGTACCTGCAGGAGCATCGGTGATATGCCATACATCTCCAACGAGGGACTCGTCGAATGCGCGGGTTATTCTGAAGCGCTGCTGCGATCCGTTAAGGGATACGTTTCCGGTGTCAGAAGGCTGTCCTCCGCCCTCCGGATAGAATACCGATGTGTCACATGCTATGACATCCATGCCGTTTTTTTCACGGATACCGGTGACCACGGCATCGTTTTCTGAAGCATATGGATTACTCTGGTATAGCCTTTCTGTTACCATTCCTGTTCCTTTCTGATGTTTCACGCGTTTCACAAAATCGAACAAAACAGCGTGCTACAAAAAATCTAAAATATGTGGATAAATCCTGTTGACACAAAGAAAAAATCGTTTCAAACGTTGAAATTTCAACGAAACACCACTTGGAGTTTTCCACATGCATAAGTGGAAAAGATTGTATACGATTTTTGAAAACCTTGTGGAAAAGTCGTAAACCTTGCAAATTAAGGCTTTTCTGTTTTGTTGAAAAAGCTGTGGCAAAAAATCGAACAAAATGTGAAGAAGCACATTTTTGTATTTTATAAAAACCTGATCAGTCTCCTTCAGGTTCGACCAGATCGTCGAACATCGCCCCTGGTGCTCCGCACAGTGTCTGGAACACCGGAGTGTCCAGACGGTACCTTCCTTTTGTGCTTATGAACGGAGAATACATAGAAAAAATGGTGGCGTCATCGAGCATCGAGATATACCTGAGTTCATTGCTCATGAGTACGAGTTCGCCCGCTATCGAAATGAGGGCAAAGCCGTAAACATCATCATTGAGCCTGTACTTCGGGGAATCAACATGCGAATTGTCTCCCTTATAGGCGGTATAAAGCCATCCATTCGGCACGGCCATCTGCGTGGAGTTCGCAAACAGATTGATGTACTTCGGATCAAAGCCTTTCAGCATCTCATCCTTACAGTCAAAGACCGTGAGAAACTCAGGGCGGCTGACCTGGATGGCGGCCTCATAATCCGAAAGCTTTATTACGGAGCCAACCTTGATGTCTGTTACCAGTGGATTCCTGGCGCGATGGTTTCCGTTAAGCCATATGACAAGCGTGTAGTGATAATATGCATCCCTTGCAAGAGTCGTTAATCGGCAGCGGAAAGGGAAGGAGAACCTGTCTGCAGGAAGATCCTTCTTTCTGTCGCTTCTCTCAATGTCACATTTTATCAGGGTCTGTATTCCGGGACCGGTAAGCTCACATTCGCGCAGGTCTTCCATTTTCATCGATGAAAGATACGATGCCGCCGCGAAGTCACTGTCGACCATCCTCATTATAAAATAGTTTATAGTCTCGTAAGCTGACAGCCTGAGAGGAGAGGTGGTCTCTATCGCATCCCTGGTGCTGCAGTCTGCCGATGTAATGCCTTCACAGTTGAGTGCATCCTGCATGAATCCAAGGCGCATCTTTGCATATGCTCGGAATTCCCGGTTCTCTTCATTGTCATATTCGCGGGAGATGTCTTCCGATGCGAGAGGCAGGGCGTCTTCGATGAGCCTCATCATGCACGGTGCATCGATGCTTTCCATGCTGCCGCCCATGACGTAGACGAAGTGATTCCAAAGAGACGTCATCTCTTCTTTCTTCTCGGCGAAGTCATCGTTCCCCGGAGTGCAGATGAACTCCTTATATTCGTCGATGCCGTATTCCGAATAATCCAGGTGTATAACCTGATACATGCGCTCGCGCCTGTCAGTCCTGCTGCGCCAGGTCACTTTAAGAGCGACGACTCCCATGAGCCTCGTGCACACAGCCCGGCAGGACTCAAAGTCGAACTCTTTGAAATGATTATATTTTACGGATTGCTTTCCATGTATCAGTTTTAATTCAGCCATGCATCAAGTATAGCAGATGAGACTTGACTTTGCACACGGCGAGGATATAATAAGTACGTCCTTATTAAGAGCGGGGGAGGGAATGGGCCCTTTGATCCCGCGGCAACCTCACAGGAAGTGAAGGTGCCAATTCCCACGGGGCGAAGGCCAGGCTCCGGCAGATGAGGATCTATTGTTCTCTCTGCGTGCGGCAGGGAGATCTTTTTATTTGGCCAATAAGAGTAATGAAAGGATAATAGATAAAAAATGAAAAAACTTTTCACATCTGAATCAGTTACTGAAGGCCATCCTGATAAGTTATGCGATCAGGTGTCCGATGCTGTGCTCGATGCGATACTGGCGCAGGATCCTAACGCACACGTTGCATGTGAATGTGCTGCCAAGACGGGTTTCCTCATGATATTCGGCGAAGCTTCGGGCAATTTTGATGTCGACTACGAAGCGATAGCGCGCAAGGTTATATGCGATATTGGTTATGACAGTGAGGATGCGTGCTTCGACGGCAACACCTGCAGAATAATCGTGCACATGGAGGAGCAGTCGGCAGATATTGCAATGGGAGTCAACAAGTCGTATGAAGCCAAGAAGGGTCTGGAAAACGATGAGCTTGCACATATCGGTGCCGGTGACCAGGGCATGATGTTCGGTTATGCCAATTCGGAGACAGAAGAGCTGATGCCTATGTCTGTCAAACTTGCACACGTGCTTGCGCTGAGACTGACGGAGGTCAGAAAGAACGGTACTCTGCCTTACCTCAGACCGGACGGAAAGACTCAGGTAACGGTCGAGTATGATGACGGCAAAATCACAAGGATAGACACCATCGTAGTGTCGACCCAGCACAGTGAAGACGTGACACTGGAGCAGCTCAGGCAGGACATACATACTCACGTGATTGCTCCGGTAGTTCCGGCAGAACTTATCGACGAAAAGACTAAATACTATATCAATCCGACCGGTAGATTCGTCATAGGCGGACCTATGGGAGATTCCGGCCTGACAGGGCGCAAGATCATCGTCGATACTTACGGCGGCCATTCGTCGCACGGCGGCGGAGCCTTCTCGGGCAAGGATCCTACAAAAGTAGACCGTTCAGGAGCCTATATGGCGCGCTATATTGCCAAGAACATCGTGGCTGCAGGGATCGCAACTGAATGCGAGGTGCAGCTGGCATATGCGATCGGAGTAGCAGAACCGGTTTCGGTATGTGTAGATACATTCGGCACGGGAAAACTCGATGAAGAGCAGATTGCCAATATGATTATGGATCATTTCGATATGCGTCCTGCTGCTATCATCAGAAAGCTGGAACTCAACAAGCCTCAGTACAGAGCACTGGCTGCCTACGGACAGATGGGCAGAACTGCTCTTGGTGTAAAATGGGAAGAAACAGACAAGGCAGACGAGCTCAGAAGAGCAGCAGGCTCTTACTAGGAGGACGGCATGTCACATTTCGAGAAAGTTTCGTTCGACCAATGGAAAGCTGACTGCGGGGTAAAGGGACTTCCTGACAGCGGTCTCAGGGATTGGTATGACGCTATAAAGATGCCGAGACAGGCGACTGCTGCATCAGCGGGCTGCGATTTCTTTATGCCTTTCAGCCTCAACTTTGAAGGTGGCAGCAGCTTCAGAATCGCGACCGGTGTTCGCTGGGTCTGTGATGAAGGGGAAGACAGAGACAAGGTACTCCTCATGATGCCAAGAAGCGGACTTGGATTCAGATATGGTATCAGACTGTCGAATACAGTAGGAGTCATAGATGCTGACTACTGTGATTCCGACAATGAAGGACATATAATAGTGAGCCTTGTGAATCCATCGGATAAGACGGTTTTGCTCGAAGAGGGAAAGCCTTTTGCGCAGGGTATAGTTGTAAGATATGAGGTGCCGGACGGCGCGGAGTCTGAAAGCCTGCGCAACGGCGGATTCGGAAGCACGGACAGATAGTCCGGGAGCAGCAATGGACAGAGAAATAAGAAGAGCAGATGTTGTAATAGCAGGCGGCGGTGCATCGGGACTGGCAGCAGCAATAGAACTTGGGATGAAAGCTCCGGATCTTAACGTGCTTGTCATAGAGAAGATGCCTGAACCGGGGCGCAAAATACGTGCCACCGGAAGCGGACGCTGCAATATCAGCAATACAGGCGCCGCAGGATTCAGCCGTATAATGGAGTTCTTCAGGGAGATAGGGCTGGTCACAAAGGCATATGGAAACGGACTGGTTTACCCGTATTCCGAGTCGGCTGCAGACGTAGTTGCACTCCTGACTGAAAGAGCAGCTTCGCTTGGCGTGAATTTCGCCTGCGGAGAAGAGATCGTGTCTGTGAAATATCTGCCGGCAACACTTGCAGCTGATGCAGCTCCGGGCAGCAGAAATATCTTCAGGCTCGAGTCGGTCATAAAGGATCGCGATGGACTCAGGAGTATCACTACACATGCATCATTCGTCATTCTCGCGATGGGAGGCAAGGCCGGTCCTGCTTACGGAACGATAGGTGACGGATACAGGATAGCCAGAAACCTCGGTCACAGAGTGGTGACCCCGGTGCCGGCTCTGACAGGCATAGAGTGCGACGAGTGGGATGCAGGACACGTGCCTTGCGGAATAACTCTGGGCGGAACAAGAAGCGCCGGAGTGGTGTCTCTGTATAAAGACCCTCGTGAAGTCTTCGGCGAAGAGACCAAGGTGTTTGAAGAGGCAGGCGAGATACAGTTCACCAGATACGGCCTGTCGGGAATCTGTGTTTTTAATATGACAAGGCAAATGAGATATGACAGGCGGGCAGGGGAAAGCCTTGATGAATTCCTCGTGAAAGTCGATCAGTTCCCGGGCGGCAAAATTGCAGAGTACATACGTGACAGACAGAGAGGAAGGTTTGCGGACACTCCTGTAGGAGAGATCCTGCGCACTGTTCTGAAGGAGCCGCTTGCAGACTATGTGATTGCATCGGCAGATGACGGACCGGACGAGAACGGAAGAATCCTGGCAGACAGGCAGCTTTCATCACTCAGTGATGAAGAGGTGCGTTCGATTGCTGATCACGTGCATTCGCTCGAGTTCCACCCGGTACAGATACGCGGATGGAACGATGCACAGGTCACAATGGGAGGGGTGTCTCTTGACGAAATAAATGAAGCGACTTCGGAGTCGCTTCTCATAAAGGGCCTGTATTTAACAGGAGAACTCGCAGACAGGGATTTCCAGTGCGGAGGCTACAATCTCAGCAATGCATGGATCACAGGTCTTGCTGCGGCGGACGATATCGCTCAATGATGTGCCATGCAGCCCGGATGCCGTCACAGGCGGCAGACGTGATACCACCGGCGTAACCCGCGCCTTCACCGGCAGGGTATACGCCTTTTATATTGCTTTCACCGTGCTCGTCTCTGATTATTCTTACAGGTGACGAGCTTCTTGTCTCAACGGCCGTTACCACTGCGGACGGATCGTCATATCCGTGAATCCTGCGGGCGAAATCCGGAACGGCTTCCCTGATGGCATCTGCAGCAAATGCCGGAAGCGAGCCGCTTACTTTTGCTGCCTCCGGAGCTTCGCTCAGAAATGCATCCATCGTGCAGGCCGGAGCCGTGAAGTCACCACCTCCGTTGATAAATGCCAGACGCTCATATTTTTCCTGAAATCTGACACCGGCGAGCACGTCATCGCTGCCGAAGTCTTCAGTCCTTACATCGCAGAGTATCCCGCTGTTAGCAGTGCCGCTGTCACGCTTTCTGTTGCTCATGCCGTTGACACAGAGCTCGCCGTCCTTTGTGCTGCAGACGACTACTTCTCCTCCCGGGCACATGCAGAATGAATATACACCACGGCCGTTAGAAGCCTTGTAATTGATCCTGTAGTCGGCAGGAGGCAGCTTGCCTGCGTTTTCCCTGCCGTACTGTGCCTCATCGATCAGCGCCTGAGGATGCTCCATGCGCACGCCTATCGAAAACGGCTTTTGCTGCATGTTAAGACCGGAGTCCTTTATCATGGAGAAAGTATCCCTTGCGCTGTGACCTATGGCGAGTATGAGTGTATCGGTTTTTATGCGTGCTGCTGAAGATCCTTTTTTCAGGATGTCGGCTGCCTTCAGACAGCCGTCTTCAATCACCAGTGTTTCGAGCTTTGTATCAAACAGGATCTCACCACCGAAACTTTCTATCTTTTTGCGTATATTTACGATCACTTCCCGCAGAACATCGGTTCCTATATGAGGTTTGGCGAGATACATGATATCATCCCCGGCCCCGGCATCACGGAACTCCTTCAGGACTTCCCGTATGAGACTGTCCTTTATGCCTGTTCCGATTTTTCCGTCAGAAAAAGTGCCGGCTCCGCCTTCACCGAAGAGCATGTTGGCTTCCGGGTCGAGCAATTTGTTTCTTCTGAATCTTTCAACAGCCTCAATGCGGACGTTCATGGCAGGACCCCGCTCCAGCACAAGCGGGCGGTAGCCTGCTTTCGCAAGCTCCAGCGCCGCAAAAAGTCCGGCAGGACCCATTCCTACAACTACAGGACGCTGATCCAGAGGTGTATTGCCCGGAGCAGGAGGGAAGGTACGCTCGCTTTCAATATCTACTATATTTATGTCTGAGGAGAGCTTTTTAGGTATACGGAGTTTTTTGTCCGTATCGAAATCGACCGTATATACGAATTGTATATACGGTTTCTTTCTGGAATCCACCGATTTGCGACGGACCTCGAACCCCTTTATGTCAGATGCCGGGATACGGAGCTTATCAGCAACGATCTCCGGAAGAACGGACATGGGTACATCGATATTCGTTTTTATTCCTTTGAATCTGTATCTCATTTATCAGAAATTACAGTCCCATTGACTCCCGGATGCCATAGAGGCCTGCAGGCTTTCCGACCATCCATCTGCATGCGTTGACTGCTCCTTTTGCACATCCCTTCCAGTTGAGGCAATGATGTGTTATCTCAAGGCGTTCTCCCTCACCAAAGAAATAGACCGTGTGGCTCGACGGTGTGTCTCCGCCGCGGACTGCGTGAAATGTCACTTTGCCTTTCTCGCGCGGATGGCGGCCGAGCGGCCTGCCGTACACGGCATCGCCGACGAGGTCGACGCCGACCGCTTCGCCCATTGACTCGATAAGCTCGCGGGCGGTGCCGCTCGGCGCATCGAGTTTTGTGTTGTCATGCATGTCTATGATTTCAATGTCAGTATCATCATAGAGTTCTTTTGCTGCATCCATAAGGAGCTTTCTCATCACGTTTACCATACGGTCGGTGTTGGCTGCTATCATGATGGGAATCTCAGCAGCAGCCGCTTCAAGGCGGGCACGCTGCTCTGCACTGAATCCTGTTGTGCCCACAACAAGGGCTTTTTTATGTTTAAGACAGGCTTCGAGAACTTCCATGCCAAGCTCAACAGTTGAAAAATCACATACGACATCGGCTTTGTCGATTACCGACTCTATATCATCTACGACCGGAGCACCTACGGCCTTTCCGATCATGGCGACCTCGCCGATGTCTTTGCCGATATAGTCCCTGCCTGCAGGGCCGATGCCTGCTACTATCTCTACATCATCTCTGGACGCAGCATCGGCAACTATAAGTCCGGCCATCTTGCCGCGCGGAGCGGTAATGATCATTTTCATTTATGCTTCTCCTTTATTTATTTAGCGACTCTGAAATCAAGTACAAGCTGATCGATATCAGGGTGCATCTGGGTCAGTTTAACACCTGCAGTTGTCAGCATCAGCTTGGATGCCTGTGTAGATGGCGTATCGGCATATTTGTCGGAGAGGTAGATGACTTCCTTGATGCCTGACTGGATTATTGCCTTGGCACATTCATTGCAAGGGAAAAGAGCCACATATATACGTGAACCGCTGAGATCCTTACCTGACGCATTCAGTATGGCGTTGAGTTCCGCATGCACAACGAAAGGGTACTTTGTGATCTCACCCTCGCGGTCCCAAGGAAATTCGTCATCAGAGCAGCCTTTTGGGAACCCGTTGTAGCCTGTCGTGAGTATGACATTGTTCTTATCTACTATGCAGGCTCCGACCTGAGTATTAGGATCCTTGCTTCTCTTTGCGGCCAGAATGGCAACTCCCATGAAATACTCATCCCATGAAATATAATCTTCTCTCTTGGTCACCATATAAACCTCCGATATCACTGCTTCGTGCCGGTAAAATAATGTTCATTTGATGTGATTTTACAACTGCAGGGAACTGTTATCAAGCCTGCAGAGAAGGGCCACATACTTGAAAAGACAGCATTATGAGTGCTAAAATACTAATAACTATGGCTTAAAAAAGGATAAACATAAAAATTGAACGAATCATCCAGATCAAAGAGGAATAAAAAGAATATATTACACCTGGCAGCGTTTCTTGTTATTGCGCTCCTCGTCTTTGTTTTACCGTTTGTTGTATTGGCTATCGATGATCCTAATAAAGCTGTGTCCGAAGAGCAGGAAAGTAACGTGCCTGTTCAGGGCGGTGCTTTTGAAGTCACGGACTACGACCTGACCGCTGTAGTGGAGAAGGATCATTCATATGCAGTTGAAGAGAAGATCAGCGTCAATATACCTGACCGGTTGAAGAGTGTGGAATTCGCAATACCGAGCGGCAATTTCCGCATAGACGAAATAGAGGTGGAGAATGCACTTTACGAGGCAAAGACAGCCTCGGAGGCAAGCAGGGTGGTGATCTCGGATCCTGAAAAGCTCACGAAAGGTTCCCATGTATATACAATAAAATACAGGATACGTGAATACCGCGATCGCGACAGTTCTAAGGACATGTTCTTCTTCAACGTGCTCCTGCCTGAATGGAAACAGCCGATAGGAAAGGTGTCGATCAATGTCAGTTTTCCTGATGACTTCCCGTTCGACGACATGCAGTGCTATGCCGGACAGTTCGGAGTTCAGGACTCTACTAACAAGATCAGAACCAAAGTAAACAGGTCGTCTCACTCAGTCAGCGTCAGAGGTGAGCTGATCCCTGAAAACTTCGGTATAACACTTAAAGCACAACTGCCGGACGGATACTGGCAGAATACGCTTGACGGAAGCTGGTCGATAACAGCTGTCACACTTATGATGACAGGACTGACTCTCATACTGCTGATCCTGTGGTTCATCGGAGGAAGAGATCCCCGGGTTAAAAAGGAGATCGTTACAAAGCCGGTGGAGGATCTCACACCTGTTGAGCTGGGATACATATTCAATGGCGAAGTAAGGACCAAGGACGTGCTGAACCTGCTGCTGCAGTTTGCGCAGAAGGGATACCTTACGATCAGTGAATACGAGCCTAAGCGCTACAGGCTGATAAGAGGAAAGACGCCTGTCAATGAAGAGAGAATGTACCGTAATGCGTTCAGGATCCTCTTTGAAGACGTATACAAAAACAGACCGCTCAGCATGGATAAGATCGGTCCTAGGGTCGAAAAGATCAGAACCGCGATAACAGATGATGTTGCCGCCGGATTTACAACAAGCGAGAGCCTGCCTTTCACGCCGATTTCCCGTGTGTTCAGGGCTGTAGGCGCTGCACTGCTTGGTATTGTACTCGGTCTTTCTGCCATGCTCTCATACTATTACAATTACAGGACGCCTAATTACGTTGAAGCTATCCTGATAGCTGTTGCGGGAGCTGCCGCAGCGCTGCTGTTCTGCAAGGTTATAGATGACAAAGATTCATCATCTGCAGAATCGGGCAGATATGCGGAGTTGCTTGCATCGATGGTATTTGCGCTACCTGTCATCTATACGGTCTACAGGGTCGTAAAGAACACGGGCAAGCCTTACGTGGCTGTCCCGATGATAATAGCATCGGTCGTTGCTGAATTCCTGATCGTAATAATGAGAGCAAGAGGTAAGGAAAACGCAGTGATCGTAAACAAGGTCCGCCGCCTCAGGCATTTCATATCTCATCCGACACCGAAAGAGGTACTCGAGAACCATCTGGCGGACAGCAATTACTACTACGACATGCTTCTGTACGCTCTGGCGTTCGGCTCTGAAGAGGCATGGGCGATTTCATTCCTGACTCTGGATGTACCGGAGCCTGAGTGGTATTCAGACGATATTGAAGGGCACGCCTTCTCCAATCTGAGGCTTGCACCTACAACAATAGATTATGCGAGAGATCTGAGATCTTTCATCAGAACATTTGATAATAACTAAGGGACTAATAATGGCAAACAAGCAGAAGATAATTAACATTGCAGTAATAGCGCACGTAGACGCGGGCAAATCGACCCTTGTTGACGCATTGCTCGCCCAGTCGCATGTATTCAGGGACAACGAGCAGATAGTGGACTGCGTGATGGATTCCGACGCTATCGAGAGAGAGCGCGGCATCACGATCTACTCCAAGAACTGTTCCATAATGTACAAAGACTATAAGATCAACATCGTTGATACACCGGGACACGCAGACTTCAGCTCGGAAGTAGAGCGTATTATGAAGACCGTCGATACGGTCATACTGCTGGTAGACTCCAGCGAAGGACCTATGCCTCAGACAAGGTTCGTGCTCAGCAAGTCGCTCGCACAGGGCATCAACCCGATCCTTTTCATCAACAAAATCGACAAGAAGGATGCCCGCATAGATGAGGTAGTCGATGAAGTGTATGAACTGTTTATGGACCTCGAAGCCAATGACGACCAGCTGGACTTCCCGATCCTTTACGGAATAGCCAGACAGGGCATCGCAGTAAACGATCCTTCGGAGGTAGAGGGCATACAGATAGGAGAGGGCGCTGCAAAGATCCGCAAGTCGCCAAAGGGCTACGGCGGACTCAACATCGAACCGCTCCTCGAATGCATAACCAGACACTGCGATCCGTATCCGGATAAGGACGATGAGCCGCTGCAGCTCCAGGTGTCAACGCTCGCTTATGACGACTATATCGGCAGACTGGGAATAGGAAGAATCACCCGCGGCACCATAAAGGAAGCTCAGATGGTTTCCGCTACCAGAGGAGATGGCAGTGTTACAAAAAACAAGATCAATCAGATCTTCGTTTACAGAGGACTCAGCCGTACCGTTACGGCGGAAGCCGGCTCCGGTGACATAGTGGTAGTATCCGGTATTCCGGATATATCGATCGGAGATACGATCTGTGACCCTGATCATCCTGAATCGCTCGGAACGATCAGCATAGAAGAACCAACACTCTCCATGAACTTCATGGTCAATACCTCGCCATTCGCAGGGAAGGTGGGCAAGTACGTCACATCGAGGCACATCAAGGACAGACTTGAGAAGGAGCTGGAGGTAAATGTCGGACTTCTGGTGGAGCCGACGGATACGACCGATTCATTCAAGGTGTCGGGCAGGGGTGAACTTCATCTTTCTATCCTTATAGAAAACATGCGCCGCGAAGGATATGAGCTTGCAGTGTCAAAGCCTGAAGTTGTCATAAAACGCGGACCGAACGGTGAAAAGCTTGAACCGGTCGAGGAAGTAGTAGTGAGTGTTCCTGACGAATATACAGGCCCGGTTATCTCGAAGATGAACCTGCGCAAGGCATTAATGACCGCGATGATGTCTGAGGGCAATGGTTATTCCAGGATTGTATTTACCGCTCCGACAAGAGGTCTGATGGGATATCGTTCGGAGTTTATCAATGACACGCGCGGCGAGGGCACTATGGTAAGGCGCTTCAGCGGCTTTGAGCCTTGGAAAGGCGACATACAGGGCCGTATAAACGGCGTTGCTGTCGCTCAGGAGGAAGGAAACTGTACAGCATATGCCATTTTTGCCATCCAGGAGAGAGTGCAGATGTTTGTAAAGCCTCAGGATCACGTATATGAAGGCCAGCTGGTAGGCATGAACGCCAGATCTGATGACATGGTAGTCAATCCGTGCAGAGCCAAAAAGGCTACAAACATGAGAGCTGCAGGTTCTGATGATACAATCAAACTGACACCTCCGCGCACATTCACTCTTGAGGAAGCCCTCGAATTCATTGACGATGACGAGCTTGTAGAAGTGACACCGACAGACATCCGTCTCCGCAAAAAGCTCCTCACTGAGCTCGAGAGGCGTAAATATAACAACCGCATGAACAGGTAATCATGCCGGAAAAAGGGAAACGAATCGACAGAGATCAGCTATTTCAGATACTGAAAGGAGAATCCAAAAAATGAAAATTCTTGTAATCAACCCGGGTGCTACTTCGACCAAGATCTGTGTATTTGAGGACGAAGAAGAAGTCATGCGTGTAGGCATCGATCATGATGCTTCTGAGATTGCAAAATACCCGCACGTGGTAGATCAGGCGCCATTCAGAAAGGCTGCCATCCTTGAGACCATCGAAAAGAACGGCTATAAGCTGGAGGACTTTGATGCTATCTGCGGAAGAGGCGGACTCTTCAAGCACATCCCTTCGGGCACATACAAGGTAAATGATGCTGTCATCCACGATATTGAGAATCCTCCTTACGGCGAGCATGCTGCCAACCTCGGGGCATATATCTCGAAAGAACTGGCTGACTCTGTAGGTATCCCTGCTTTCTTTGTCGATCCTGTATGCGTTGATGAGATGGAGCCTCTCGCAAGATACTCCGGACTCGGACTTGAAGGATTTGAGAGACAGTCGTTCTTCCATCCGCTCAATCATAAGTCAGTTGCACGCAAGGCTGCAAAACACCTTGGCAGAGCTTATGAAGAACTCAATCTGGTCGTATGTCATCTCGGAGGCGGAGTATCTGTTGCTGCTCACAAAAAGGGAAGAGTCGTTGATGTAAACAATGTTAAGGACGACGGAGCAATGGGCATGGACAGAGGCGGAGCTCTCCCGGCTAACGCACTCGTGAACCTCTGCTTCAAAGAGGGCATGACTAAGGCTGAAGTAAAGAGAATCATCGGACAGGAAGCCGGTGTTTACTCCTACACAGGCACAAAGGACTTCAGGGATGTAGAAAATGCTGCATTCAATGACGGCGATAAAAAAATGCTGATGGCATTCAAGGCGATCGCCTATCAGCTGGCAAAGGACATCGGCGCAATGTCGGCAGTTCTTCGCTTCAACGTTGACGCCATTATCTTTACAGGCGGAATGGCATACTCTGAGAGATTCTGCGATGAGATCGCTTCGTATGTAGAGAAGATCGCTCCAATAATGAGATTCCCGGGTGAAGAGGAGATGAGAGCCCTTGCAGAAGGAGCCCTCAAGGCGCTCAGAACAAACCATTGGGAGACCTACGAATAAAAACTGATTATTAACCTGAGAATATGACATGGGATAAGGAAAAGCGCCTTTCGGGGCGCTTCATCTCAATATTGGTATTTTTGATCATTGCCGCAGCGGCACTGGCGTTTTGCTTTGCCGCTGCGTCGCTTTCAGTTGCAGCTGAAGACCTGGAATACCATGATAACGAAGTAGAAGCTTCAGAAGAGCTCAGGCAGATCCTGAAGGAGCGTAAAAGTACAGCGACAATAGGGATAAAAGGCAAAACGGATCAGGAAGGGCTTCAGCAGATCATCGGAAGGCTGATGGCAGAAGCGACAGAGCACACCGGAAAACCTGATGAAGGCGATTACCTCCTGTTTCAGTATGCCTCTTATAAAGGTCAGGGGCGAACTGCATTATCTGGTGTTTCACCTGTTGTTGAGCTGGAATATGACATGTCGTATTATGATGATGCGAAGCAGGAGGAAGAGGTCAGCGATAAAGTAAAGGAAATCCTGAAAAATCTTGACCTGGATAATAAAACAGACTACGAGAAGATCTCCGCCATACATGATTACATATGTGACAATATAGAGTACGAATCATCGGAAGAAGGCAGCGACATCAGGCGCACTGCTTATGGAGCGCTTATTGAGGGAAGAGCTGTATGTCAGGGTTACTCAGTGTGCCTTTACAGGCTTCTGCTTGAAGCCGGCATTGATAACAGGATCATCTTCGGAACAGGGGTCTCACCGCTTGGGATCAACGGTCCACATACCTGGAATATTGTGAAGTTATATGGAAAGTATTATTATCTGGACTGCACGTGGGATGACTGCGACGGAAGCCGGGACTTCTTTCTTTTACCTGCCGGGTCCGGTTTTGAAGACGAACATATAGCCGGCGAAAATTACGGAGAAGACTTTTTTGAACAATATCCTATGGCTGATGAGAAGTTCAATGCAGACACAGACGGTTTGCTGGCAGCACTTCAGGGTCTGGCGCATTCAATAGAGGAATCCATAATAAAGCCTTTCAAAAGGACAGAAGAGTAATAGTTTTTTCTTGTTCTTTCAGTTGCAAACAGCTGTCCGATATGTTAAGATATTCGGGCTGACATAATAAAGTATCAAAAGAATTAGCCGTGGAGGATTGACCGAGTGGCTAAGGAGCCTGATTGGAAATCAGGTAAGGCGTACCAGCCCCGTGGGTTCGAGTCCCATGTCCTCCGCCAAAATTTGGCCCTGAGAGACGTTTTCTCAGGGCTCTTTTGTTGCAACGGACACAGGCTCTATCCCTTGAAATATCAATATGCAGCGGATTTTTTGCAACTGCATATG
>JAFWMD010000076.1 GCA_017510725.1 Mogibacterium sp.
AAAGGAATTGATGAAGATTGCCTGCAAGGTGAGGATGGGCATAATCGAGGGAACCCATTCCGCCAAATCAGGCCATCCGGGCGGAAGTCTTTCCGCAGCAGATATGTATACATATCTGTATTTTAAAGAAATGAATGTAGATCCGGAAAAACCTCGTGATCCGGACAGAGACAGATTCGTTCTGTCAAAGGGACATACTGCACCGGGGCTCTATTCAGTACTGGCTCAGAGAGGCTTCTTCCCGGTAGAAGAATTAAAGACATTAAGGAAAATAGGAAGCCGTCTGCAGGGACATCCTAACATGAATGAGACTCCTGGAGTTGACATGTCTACAGGATCACTTGGTCAAGGTGTATCTGCAGCAGCAGGTATGGCTCTGGCAGCAAAGAAGCAGGGCAAAGATCTCAGAGTATATACACTGCTCGGAGACGGCGAAATTGAAGAAGGTCAGGTCTGGGAAGCTATGATGTTTGCGCATCACTATGGACTTGACAATCTCTGTGTTATTGTTGATAACAATGATCTTCAGATCGACGGAAGGATCGCAGATGTTATCGATCCGTATCCTATTCCTGACAAATTCAAGGCATTCGGGCTCCATGTCGAGGAGATAGATGGTCATGATTTTGACCAGATCGAAGCTGCGTTGAATGCTGCTAAGCAGACAAAAGATGTGCCTACCGCAATAATAATGAAAACTCTGAAGGGCAAGGGTGTCAGCTTCATGGAAGACCAGGCAGGATGGCATGGCAAGGCGCCTAACGATGAGCAATATGAACATGCGATGGCAGAGCTCGGAAAGCAGCTCGAAGAAGTGGAGGCGAAGTAAAATGGCAGATATCAAGAAGATCGCAACAAGAGAAAGTTACGGCAATGCCCTTGCAGAACTTGGGCGTGAGCATTCAGACGTGGTCGTTCTTGACGCTGACCTTGCAGGAGCTACCAAGACGAGCACATTCAAAAAGGAATTCCCTGACAGACACTTTGACTGCGGTATCGCAGAAGGAAACATGATGGCTGTTGCTGCCGGGATAGCATCAATGGGAATGGTGCCTTTCGCATCAACATTTGCTATGTTTGCTGCAGGAAGAGCATTTGAACAGGTCCGCAACTCAATAGGATACCCGCATCTGAACGTAAAGATCGGTGCTACACACGGAGGTATTTCAGTAGGCGAAGACGGAGCATCCCACCAGTGCTGCGAAGACTTTGCTCTTATGAGGAGCATTCCGGGCATGACGATTATCTGTCCGGCAGATGATGTTGAAGCACGCGCGGCAGTAAAGGCTGCATATGAGTTCGAAGGCCCGGTTTATCTGAGATTCGGACGTTCGGGAGTCCCTGTTTTCCATGATGAAAGTTTTAAATTCGAGATAGGCAAGGGTGAGGTCCTTCAGGATGGAAACGATATAGCTATCATTGCTACCGGAATCATGGTAGGTGAAGCCGTCAAGGCAGGAGAAGAACTGCGCAGTCAGGGCATCAATGCCAGAGTTATCAACCTGAGCACCATAAAGCCGCTGGACGAGGAGCTGATCCTCAAGGCAGCTGAAGAGTGCGGCAGAATCGTCACCTGTGAAGAGCACTCGATCATCGGAGGCCTTGGCGAGGCAGTCAGCTCACTGCTCAGCGAGAAGCTGCCGACTCCGGTACGCCGCATCGGTGTAAATGATGAGTTCGGTCACTCCGGACCGGCAGCAGAGCTGCTTAAAGATTTCGGATTATCCGCGGAAAACATTGTTGAAACAGTAAAAGCATGGCTGTAAATACAATTGAATAGATAAGGAGGAGTTGCAATGAGATTTTTCATTGATACAGCGAAGGTTGAGGATATCAGAAAAGCCAACGATATGGGTATTATCTGCGGTGTAACTACTAATCCGTCGCTGATCGCTAAAGAGGGAAGGGACTTTAAGGAAGTTATAAAGGAGATAACTGAAATAGTTGATGGACCGATAAGCGGAGAAGTCAAGGCAACAACTACAGATGCTGAAGGAATGATTGCGGAAGGACGCGAGATCGCAGCTATACACCCTAACATGGTAGTCAAGATCCCTATGACAGCAGAGGGGCTGAAGGCAGTCAAAGTGCTGTCGGCAGAAGGTATCAAGACCAATGTTACTCTGATATTCACGGCTAATCAGGCACTTCTTGCAGCAAGAGCCGGTGCAGCATATGTATCGCCTTTCCTCGGAAGACTTGATGATATCTCAGTCAGAGGCGTTGATCTGATAAGAGAGATTGCGGATATTTTCGCTGTTGCAGGTATTGAAACGAAGATCATCTGTGCCAGTGTAAGAAATCCGATACACGTTACTGACTGCGCTCTTGCCGGAGGAGACATCGCAACAGTGCCATACGGAGTGCTGGAAAAGATGATCAATCATCCGCTGACAGATATCGGAATAAAAAAATTCCAGGCTGATTACAAAGCTGTATCCGGTGAATAAAAAACAACAGGGGAAAAATTCCGAGCATCATCCAGTAGCCCATTTCCGCAGACATACCCAAATAATCATGTTCAAAAATTTTACTGACAAAATTTTTAATATTTTTCATTAAAGTTCCCTTAATTCATCCAATATTTTTTCAACTGCAATGTTCATAGGCTTTTTAATCGTACAGCCGGCAGCATTTGTATGTCCGCCTCCATCAAATTTTTCGGAAATTTTTGCGACATCAGTATTTTTTGAACGAAAACTTACTTTTGTAAATCCGTTTTTTAATTCTTTAAAAAGCAT
>JAFWMD010000077.1 GCA_017510725.1 Mogibacterium sp.
AGACCTGAGGCCTGCGCAAAATGGAGAAGTGAGCTCCGCGAAGAAGTGGAAATGTATGAATACATACAGTTCCTGTTCTATCGCCAGTGGGCACAGCTGAAGGCATACGCAAATGATGCCGGCATCTCCATTATCGGTGATCTTCCGATATATGTTGCGCTTGATTCCGCAGACGTCTGGGCAGAACCTCACTGGTTCCGGCTGGATGAAAAGAACATTCCCGTAGAGGTTGCCGGAGTTCCGCCTGATCTGTTCAATGCGGACGGACAGCTTTGGGGAAACCCGCTGTATGACTGGGATGCAATGGAGGCAGACGGTTTCAGCTGGTGGGTCCGCAGGATAGCCGGTGCGGGAGAACTGTTCGACAGGATACGCATCGACCACTTCAGAGGGATCGAGAGTTATTTCGCCGTTCCATATGGAGAGACTTCCGCACGGAACGGACACTGGGTCAAGGGACCCGGGATCCGGCTCGTGGACACACTTAAGGAACGTTTCCCGCAGCTTGATTTCATAGCGGAAGACCTTGGCTATTCAACACCTGAGGTCAGGCAGCTGCTTAAGGAATCAGGATTCCCGGGCATGAAGCTGCTGGTAGCCGCTTTTGACGCCATGAATAACACGGCATTCAGGCCTCATAATTTCGTAAGCAACTGCATTTGCTATACAGGCACTCATGACAACCACACGCTGGCAGGCTGGCTTGCAATAGCCGGCGAGGAGGAACTGTCAACTGCAAAGCAATACTTCGGTCTGAACGAAGAGGAAGGCTTCTGCAGGGGAGTCCTCCGCGGGGGCATGAGTTCCGTTGCGAGGCTGTTCGTCGCACAGATGCAGGACTGGCTGGAACTCGGCGATGAGGCCAGGATAAACGCACCGGGAGTACCTATGGGTAACTGGACCTGGAGGATGAGACCCGGCGCAGCCACAGAAGAACTCGCTGAGGAAATATTAAAAATGACCCGGCTTTACGGCCGGACAGCTCCGGAATAACTACCAACTAAAGGGCGCCTGATCACTCCACGATCTGATCTTTCGTCCTAAAGAAAGGAGGAACTATCCGCCGGCTCGCGGTGCGGCAGTGTGGAGACCTGTCGTAATGCGGCGCGTCCCTTGCGGGCGGTCGCGAGGCACTCGGGAGGAGTCCCGTTTGTCAGGGCTGTATATATGGCAGAAGTAATCATAAAAGGGTTAAAAAAGGTATATGACAACGAGGTAACTGCAGTCCATGACGTCAACATCGATATCAAGGACAAGGAGTTCATCGTACTGGTAGGCCCATCGGGCTGTGGTAAATCCACGACTCTCCGTATGGTAGCAGGACTTGAGGACATCAGCGGCGGCGAACTTTATATCGACGGCAAGCTGATGAACGATATCTCGCCTAAGGACCGCGATATCGCAATGGTATTCCAGAGCTATGCTCTGTATCCGCATATGACGGTCCGTGAGAACATGGCCTTCGCCATGAAGCTGAAAAAGGCTAAACCGGATGAGATCGATAAGAAAGTAAATGAAGTCGCGGAGATCCTCGACATCACACAGTATCTGGAGCGCAGACCAAAGGCTCTGTCCGGCGGTCAGCGCCAGCGTGTTGCTATCGGCCGCGCCATGGTACGTGATCCTAAGGTGTTCCTCATGGACGAGCCTCTTTCGAATCTCGACGCTAAGCTGAGAAACCAGATGCGTGCTGAGATCATAAAGCTCCGTCAGCGCATCAACACCACATTTATGTATGTAACGCATGACCAGACAGAAGCCATGACTCTCGGCGACCGTATCGTTATCATGAAGGACGGTTATGTGAACCAGATCGGCACACCAGTTGATGTGTTCAACAAGCCGGTCAACCTGTTTGTTGCGGGATTCATAGGAATGCCTGTGATGAATTTCTTCGAAGGATGCAGGCTGCTGCTTGAGGGTGGAAAGTACTATGCGGAGATACGCGGAGTAAAATTTGAACTCTCGGACTTCCAGCAGAAAGCGCTTAAGCATAATGGTCAGGCGCCATGCGACATAATTGCGGGTATCCGTCCGCAGCACATCCGTGTCGGTTCAGGCGAACTTACAGCTGTGATCGAAGTATCCGAACTCCTTGGTTCCGAGTACAACCTCCATGCCCGCAGCGGAGATGATGAGGTCGTAATGGTCATCCCGACCATCGGACTGGCAGAAGATGTTTCGATGGGAAGCAAGGTGCACTTCGATGTGATGCCTGAGCTCATCCAGCTCTTCGATAAGGAGACAGGAAAGAACCTCATCTGGTACGATAAGGAATCGGCAGAGGCTCATGCACCTGTATGCAAATCATATGATTTCGAATGATAATCACTTAAAACTGCACAAACCAAAAGGAGGTCTTCCATGAAGACCTCCTCTTTGTTTTACAGGTCATCGTCTGTATTGTCCAGAACAGACTCCCTGAAAATTTTCTTCGATAACACGACCACCATGCTGCTTACGGCTGCAATAGCGATAACATATACGATCAGACCTGCGGGGATGCCCGCCGCTTCCTGTATTGCACATATGATAGGCTGAGGCGAGACGTGAAATGGGTTGAGATAAAACATCGCGGCCCAGTCATGTGTGACCGAAGGATGCGCAGCGCGGATCGCAGGCATGACAGGTTCAGCCACTATGTTGATGTTGAGTGCTATGATGCACTGGATCACGAATAGAACTGCAGAGCCGCGCAGTCCGCGCGGACCGGCATCAGTACAGCCTGTAAAAATAATCAGCAGACTCATGAAAAGCAGCAGTCCGTGCCAGATGAAGCCGTGGACTGTAAGAGATATATAAGGCCGCAGTATGTCTTCCGGATAGATAAGAGTTGCCGTGGCACTGATGAATATGTATCCGCCCATGAAGGTCATGAGTGTGACGCGGGATTCATCCTTAAGGAATGGCAGGAGCATGCAGAGATACATAGGCATAGAGCAGAGCTGAAATGGGAAAAACCAGCAGTCGAATGCTCCTTCATTGACAATGTAATAAAGGAAATACTGCTTGTATACTTCCAGGATCAGAAGCAGCCAGCCTGTTAAAACAAGTGTCTTCCGTACGTTTTTCTCTATGTCGGCATGGCGCGCAAAGAACACAGCAGCCAGTACCGCGAGAACAGCGGTTATAAGAGAGGCGGCTATGTGGAAGCTGCCGAAAAGCTGAGGGGGTTCCATACGCCATGCGGTCATGTTCAGGACATCGAGTATATTGCTTTCCATAACAAAAATCATACCCTGCATTCCTGCCAAAAGCAAATCTCTTTTAACTTGAAGATTCAGTCCACCCCTAGTATTGTTAACAATAAGGGAAAGGGGTATAGAAGAATGAAAAGCAGCTATGTGTCAGAAAGATTTGCAGCGGCCAGGAGAAGAATCGACAATCTGAAACTCGACTGGCTGGATATAGAAGCAATGTATACATCCAGTGCAGCAGTTTTCTATACAGATGAAAAATTAAAAGAACTAAGCGGATGGAGCGAAGAGGATATTCGGATACTGTTTGCGGATCCGACATTTCCATCAGCAGATTATGGGAGACGACCAGTTGTGGAGGTCCATTCACTGATACTGTTCTTTGCAAATATAAGAGCAGTGAAGAAATACTATCATCAGCGGTATGTCGAAGAGGACTACTGGTCATTTTGCTTCTGCACCACAATCTAAAGAGAAAATGGTGAAAAGAACGATAGTTAGTCATTACTATAGCTGTGTACTGTGGTAGTATTCAGTCATAGAAAGTGCCTCTGAAAGGACCCGCGATATTCCGAAGAAGGGAAGGTGACTTCGATGACGGGAAGAGAAGTGATACTTACTAACAGATCATTTACACCACAGGAGCTATACGAATTCATGGAAGAGTACTGGGACAAAGAAGAATATAACGATTTTGTCCTGGGCAGCCCAACTGACATGAGTGTCGGGATGTATGTAATGTTGCCTGCAACTGCGAGACATCTGGTTATTGTGTATTCAAGAGACAAGGGATTCCTCAATAAGGAGAAAAAGGTCGTGCTGTCAGTGGCGATGACATCGGCAGGAGCCGCGGAGGCAATGGCAAGAAGCATCCCAACGGGAGGAAGAGTCATTGCGGGCATAGTCAAGCTGCACAGTGTGAAATCGCAGAACGAAGACAGAACAGGGCCGGCCCAGGAAGCCCTTGTGGCATATACTAACTATATGAGGACTTTGCTCGGAGAAGCCGGATATCTTAAGTAAGGCAAACGGCTATGACAGTGATTACGATCATAAGTGTTACTTCTCTTGCAGCTCTGCTGGTGATATGGTTCATATGGGGCAGGGACAGGGAGAAAATAACAATAACAACTGAATACTATCCTCCTGATGATCTTGATCCGATGCAGATAGAGTACATTGCCAGTGGAGATATTTCATCGAGCAGCATGTATGCAATGATCCTGTATTGGATTTCCAAAGGATATCTGAAAAAGGTGGAGAAGGACAGCCGCGCAGGTGCAGAGCGCATAAGTGATATTCCGGCAGATCAGCCGGCACACGCCAGAAGACTGTTCACCAGATTGTTCGGGAGAAGATCCCGCATATGGTTCGACAAAATGCCTGACGATTGGAACCTCAGTACCATGCTGCTGCGCGAAACACGGAAATCCCTGCAGGAAATGAAGGTGTTTGAGTCAAGAAAGGCAGCCTTTGAAAGCGTTTATGTATTATATATGTTCCTGTGGCTCTTCATTCTGCTTTGGATGTTCAGGTACAATGTCGTGATACTCTTGATCCTGTTTCTCATAGGAATGAGCATATGGATCATGCGTAATATCCTCGTATACCATTTTCGCCTGACTCAATCCTGGGTCACGGTTATCCTTGCTGTGGGCTTTATGATGCTCGGAGCTGGAATTATACTTCAGCAGAGCATTCATCTGAATCTTCAGATAATCGATATAGCTTCACTTGAGCTCCTGTATTTTGCAGGGATATACCTCTGCGCAATAATGGAACAGAGGCTAAATGCGGTGCTGTATGGAAGAGTGCTTGGCTTCCGTGAGTTCCTGAAATCAGCTGAAATCGATAAGCTGCGGGAACTGTCCGCGATCGATCCAGCCTACGGAGAGGAAATACTGCCGTATGTTGTTGTGTTCGGCATGGGCACAGAATGGTCAGACTTGTGGGAGGTCGAGGCAACAGCAAAGCTACCAAAACGAAATTGAGAACATGACATGGTCAGCTAAATGTATAAATATACATTGATATTCATTGCATTTTTAACGCCGCACAGCGCTGCTCAGAGGTCGTTCAGATTGTATCTCTTCTGGGATAGCCGAGATCAGACAATTGTTTCCGTTCTGTGAACATCCACACATACAGAAGGAGTATGTATACTGAAAAAATACAAAAAATGAGGAGCAATTAGCACCTCATTTTTGTATTTACATTATTCTATGGTGATTATTTTCTTAGATCCTGCTTATACGGTGTGCGTACAACTCTTGCGCGTATCATGGTCTGACGTTTTCCTTCTGATCCATAGAGAACCATGACATCGGTACCTTCTTCTGTGTAAGCTGCGTCGAGGGTTGCAAGAGAAAGGATCTTCTTAAACTGGCAGCTGTAACCTCTGTTGGAGACCATACCGATCATCTCGCCCTTCATATTGAAAGCAGGTGTAAACTGCGGGAATGCGGCTGAAAAATCTGAAGTATTCACTGGCATTGGCATCTGCTCGAAAGCTTCGTTGTCAGTGTCAAAAAGTGATGTGTAAATGCCTATGCAGTCGTCAGTATTCCATTCGAGAGTGACACATTTCGTCGTAGGGTTTTCACGTTCTGCCAGGATTGCGTCCTTACCAGGGAAATCTCTGGTTTTATCAACGAGACCGTCCCAGCCAAAGTCATTAGGAGTACGGTGAAGAGCTTCAGCGCCAGGTACAATGGCTGGTATGAAGTCTACCCAGATCGTAGGGAAGTATGCCTGCAGATGATTGAGCATGAGGCTGCGGAGTCCGAGCTGACGCAGTCCGTATTTTGCACCTGCTTTTACTACAGCGTCCCATATCACGCTGCCATCAGCTGTGTCACCAAAGAGCTCATATCCGAGCTCTCCGGACATTCCACCTCTGTAAAGGCGTACAGTTCTGCCTGCGATAGTGATGTCTCTGAAGGTAAGGAATGCAAGATCGTCCACCTTCTCACCACAGAGATCTTCTATTACCTGAGCTGATACAGGCCCCTGTACATGGTAATTAAAAATCTCACCTGTGACATCGGTCAGCTTTACATCGCATCCTTCGGGTCTGATCATTAATCCTTCTGCTACCATTGTACCTCCGGTCATAAGCACGGTGTCTTCAGATTCGCGGAAAGCAATACCGTCGCCGATGAGCTTGCCATTAGGAAGAACGGACACTACATGTCTGCCTCTGCCGATAGGGTACTTGTTATAACCATTGATAGTGCTCTGCCGGAGGCACTTTATGACATCCGGACCCTGGATGCGGACCTTATTGAGCCATGACCAGTCTCCTATGTATCCGGTCTTGCTGATTGCCAGACATTCATCCTGCCATCCGGTGAATTCATGAACACAGAACACATTATGAAGTGCCGAATAATGCTGAATTCCGGAGTTAGGGTTCATCCCTGTTTCCTGACCCTGAACAGCTGGCGAGAACGCCGGAAACTTTCCGCCGTAATAAGAAAGATCAGTATTGTCCTTGACGCCCCATGTTGCACGGACATCGTTCATATCGAGTTTGTCGAATAGATTCATCATATTCCTCCTTGAGCTAATGCTTGTAACTTGATGTATCTGTCTGCAGTTTGAGTTTATTACAGGATGGACTGACTCAGCTATGCTGTTTGCAATATGGCTATGCTGTAATTGCATAGCTGCCAACTGAGGGATATAATATGTGAAATGATATATCGTGAAATCTGTAAGGGACAGGAGAATTATGGATGAAAATCGAGCATATCAGAGAATTCCTTGAGGTTACGGAGACGTTAAACTATTCTATTGCTGCCAAAAATCTTTATACATCGCAGTCTGCGATAACAAGACATATTCAGGCCATGGAAAAAGAACTGGGGGTCAAACTTTTTGATACTTCGAGTCATGGTGTGACTTTGACTGATGCGGGTAAGCTTGCAGCGGTATCGTTGCTCAATGTCATAAACGAGTATGATAGGTATCTGGAGAAGAACAGCAATTACACCAACAGTATTACCGGGACTCTCAGACTGGGGCTGCTTTATTATGCAATCGATGATGTATATTCCGGAATACTTGACCATTTCAGGGGAAAATATCCGGGAGTACAGTTGAAATGCAGAAGCTATCAGCCGCAGGAACTCTATGAAGACATACTGAATGGGAAAGTAGATGCCGGGACCCTGTTCTATTCAGATGCGAAAGATGTTTCTGATATGGAAGGCGTTAAAGTATCTGAAAGCGGTATGGTCGTTATCCTTCAGGAAGAAGATCCCCTTACCGCAGAGTCCTCGGTAAGACTCGAAGACCTCGAAGGTCATCCTATTGTAGAACTTAGTGATGACGAATTCTCAAACAGGGTTACACGTTCAATGCTGAAGAAGAATAAAGTCAGATATACTGATTGCTATAGTGCAGGAGATCTGGAAATGGTGCCTTCTTTAATAAGAAAGAGAGGGGGATTTCACCTTACCGGTGAAAGCTGCAAAAGGCAGAATGGTGCCGGAGTCGTATACATCCCTGTAGCAGGGTCACGAGTCAGATTCTCGTTCGGGTTTTTCCATCTCAAAGAAAACCGAAATCCTCTTATCGAGGTTTTCATGAATGAAGTAAAAGCGTACTCTGCAAAACAGTAAGGAGCGTGTTAATGGCCGTTACAAGTAAAATAGGTATCAGTTCTTTCACATATTGTTTTGCCTGCGGTTACAGATCAATTTTTAAGCCGCAACACGTAATGACACCATATGACCTCATCGACAAAGCGGTCGCACTCGGAGCTGCTGTTGTACAGTTCGGAGACAATATGCCTCTTGAAGTATATTCCGATGAGGAATTGGAGCAGATTCGAATTCATGCGGAGAGGTGCAGCATTGACCTTGAAGCAGGGATGCGTAAGGCAACGGCAGAAAGATTATCTGACTATATACGCATTACACATAAAATAGGAGGACGCGTTCTTCGCGTTATTACAGACGGAATCGGGTTTGCACCGGATCTGAAAGTCTTTTGCCGGATTGCAGCGTCTATGATCCCGCAGCTTGAGGAAAGCGGAGTAATTCTTGGCATAGAGAACCACGACAGATTCAGTGCACGTGAATATGCACAGATGGTTGAAACGATAAACCATCCACAGGTAGGGCTGACTGTTGATACCGTGAATTCTTTATCGCATGAGGAACCCATTGATGAGGTTCTGAAATATATGGCCCCTCACTGTGTCTGCCTGCACATGAAAGATTATGTGATCAAAAGATACAACGGCGGAGGAGGCCTGAAGATCACGGGAGCAAGTCTGGGAACAGGCAGACTGGATATTCGCAGGTGTTACGAGGAATGCAGGATCGAATCAGACAAAGACTTCAACATTATCCTTGAATCATGGATGGAACCATGTGAGACTCTGGACGAAACTCTTAGAATTGAAGATGAATGGGCAAGCATCGGAGTGTCTTATCTGAAAACAATATTGTAGAGTGTATCTAAAAATGAGGAGCGACCTGCTCCTCATTTCAATGCATTGTGAGGTGACAGCGCTCCTTAAGAGGATGTAAGCCTTGAAATTAAAGACTTTCAGAGCGATTAAGATAATCGCACCTGGAGCAAGGAAATACAATAAAAAACATAATAGCTATAGTAAGATGTGTCAAATGGCATATCTTGCTTTTGTTTTATGATAGTAATTCGCATACCGGCAAACCCAAAAAAAGAAAAAACACAAAAGCTGAGGGTTGCAGCATATTGCAGAGTAAGCTCCGCAGAATCGGAGCAGATTGCAAGCCTGGAATCTCAGGTTTATTACTATGAGCGTAAGATTAAAAGTAATAAGAACTGGCTTTATCGTGGTGTCTACTATGATGTCGGCAGCGGACTAAGGAGGGAACAACGGAACGGATTGGCAAAGGTGCTCAGGCAGGCTGAAAAAGGCAGGATCGATCTGATCTTGACCAAGTCGATAAGCAGATTTGCCAGAAACACAGTTGATGTACTGGAGGCGACGAGAATGTTAAAAAACAAAGGCGTAGACTTTATTTTTGAAAATGAGAATCTGAAACTGTCTGATCAGCAAACAGAGCTTGTATTGGCAATATTAAGTGCAGTTGCTCAGGAGGAGAGCAGAAACATCAGTGAGAATATCAAATGGGGATATCAAAGGAAGTTCGAGCGAGGTGAGATCCAGACGAAATACAAGAATTTCATGGGATATACAGAAAAGAATGGAGAGCTTGTTGTAGTTCCGGAAGAGGCAGCAATAGTTAAAAGAGTCTTCGAGCTGTATGCTGATGGGTACTCAATTCGTAAAATCTGCAATTATCTTGAGGACAAAGGGATTAAAACAAAAACAGGCAAAACAAAATGGGCGCCGAATGTCATCGGTAAGATGCTGCACAATGAAAAGTATAAGGGCTGCACATTAATGCAAAAAACATATGGGGAGGATCTGCTTTCCGGAAAGCGGATGAAGAATCGCGGGGAGGTAAAGCAGTACTATTACGAAGACACGCATCCTGCAATCGTAAGTAAAGAATTATATGAAAAAGTACAGATGCTACTCAATGCAAAATGATAATGTTGATGCACTTTGCGATGACATTTATAATTATAATTGGATTGAGATGACGCATAATGAGGAACAAAAATGATGGGCACCTTTGATACAGAAATTGTGATTTACCAGTCTGAAGATGGTCACACTAAAGTCGATGTCAGATTTGAAGATGAGACAGTTTGGTTAACACAGCAGCAACTTGTTGATTTGTTTCAGACCAGCAAATCGAACGTTAGTGAACATATAAAGCATATTTTCGAAGAGGGTGAGCTTGAGGAGCGGCAAGTTGTTCGGAAATTCCGAACAACTGCATCAGATGGCAAATCATATAATACAAATCACTACAATTTGGATATGATCATATCCCTCGGCTATAGGGTGCATTCGCATATAGCTACCCAGTTCCGACGTTGGGCGACGGAGCACCTTAAGGAGTATCTCATTAAAGGCTTTACAATGAATGATGAGAAACTCAAGAATCTCGGCGGCGGTGACTATTGGCATGAGCTTCTGGAACGAATCCGCGATATCAGATCATCAGAGAAGGTGATGTATAGACAGGTTCTGGATCTGTATGCTACAAGTGTCGATTATGATCCTAACAGTGCAGAGTCAATAGCCTTTTTTAAGATGGTCCAGAATAAACTTCATTATGCAGCTCATGGACATACAGCTGCGGAAGTCATA
>JAFWMD010000078.1 GCA_017510725.1 Mogibacterium sp.
AAAGGAAGACGTGGAAAAGGTGCTCTCATTCAACACCCAGTTCCACAATATCATCTATGCGGGCACCAAGAACCGGATGATACAGAAAACCCTGTCGATTTACCATACTTATCTGAAATACTCAGCCCCGCACAAGACATACACAGAAGAGAGCCTCAAAGCCATACTCGAAGAGCACAAGGCTATTTACGAAGCTTTCGATGCAAGGAATGCTGCCGCCGGACGCAAGGCGATGGAGTACCATATGGAGCAGTCCAAGCTCCGCCGCATCGCGCAGTATTTCTGAATATCAGACAGTTTCCGGAATACAATGCATGTGTGTCTGTCCGAGTACGCGGAAACCCTCTGCATGCGGGCATAAATTGCGCAGTCCGAAATCTATTGATCGCAGCTTCAGATACATCTGAAGCTGTTTTGCTTCTGCGCTACCGGACGGAAACTGGCTCGTATGACATCCGAAAATCGCCTCATTCTGCAGTCTGAACATTTCCCCGGAGACTTTCACATAACGGTTAGGTCTTGCAGTCATGTAAAAAGCGATACCCTTAACGTCTGCAGAAGCAGCTCCTTCCCTTGCCATGATACCCGGGTATGGACTCATGTATGCGATGTGCGCCGCAGCACGTCCGGTATTCAGGTGATCAACATGGCACTCACGCCCGGTATCCGGATCCGGCGCAAAAATGAGATCAGGCCTGCACTCTCCTGCTGTCTTTGCGATCCCTCTGAGCATCTCTTCATAGTCATAGAAACCGCCGTCGCACAGGTCCAGAAAGCGTACGTCCTTCACACCCAGGCGTTCAGCCGAAGCTATCGACTCCTTCTTCCTCAGGGAGACAAGCTCATCTCCTTTTATTCCGTCCGAAAATCCGTCGCCGTATCTTCCGTCGGTCATTATGAGGAACGTTATCTGCTTACCCTCTGCAGCAAGCCTGGCGACAGTCGCCCCGCAGCCTATCTCTATGTCATCAGGATGAGGCCCTATGAATAAGTATCTTGTAAATGTTTCGACCTCAGGCACCGGCGCCGCGATCTTCAATGCCAGTTTTGTCAGACTCATATCCTTCTCCAACACTGTTATTCAATTCCGTTATCATTTTTCTGATTTTAGAACATATAATGAAACCCGTCAAACTTGCGCGTTTTTTGCGGTTTAGTGTAGAATTGTCATTAACATCCACATTCGGATGAGATATGTTATCACGGGTATTGAAAGTGAAACAGGGACCGATATGAATTTTGTTTTTATCTCACCAAACTTCCCGGACAACTTCCGGAACTTCTGCGACAGGCTGCATAAAAACGGCGCCAACGTTCTCGGCATCGGGGACGCTTCATATGATTCGCTGAACGATGAGCTTAAAGGCTCACTGACCGAATATTATAAAGTAGATTCCATGGAAGATTACAGTCAGGTCTACCGCGCTGTTGCATTCTTCGCATTCAAGTATGGGCGTATCGACTGGATAGAATCCAATAATGAATACTGGCTTGAGCTTGACGCAAAACTCAGAAAGGATTTTAACGTAACCACTGGTGTACAGCCTGACGAGCTGTCGCTCTGGAAGAGCAAGGCGGCCATGAAGCCTGTATACAAGGCTGCAGGCATCCCTTCTGCACGCCAGCACCGTGTGTCTGCCATTGAAGAAGCTCTTGAATTCATCGATGAGATCGGCGGGTACCCTGTTTTCGCAAAGCCGAATGTAGGCGTAGGCGCAAGTGAAACTTACAAAATAGACAACGAAGACGATCTTCGGGCATTCTTCAGCGCCGTTTCAGGCAAGGACTATGTCATGGAAGAATTTATTGTAGGTGACATCTACACGTATGATGCGATCTGCGATAAGAACGGCGATCCGGTTTTCGAGTCCTCATTCAGATGTGTCAATGTCGCAGATTCAGTCAACGACGATACGGAAGCGATCATCTTCATATTGCCTGAAGTTCCTGATCAGCTGCGTGATTACGGACGCAAAGCTCTGAAAAGCTTCCGGGTAAAGAGCCGTTTTGTGCATTTCGAATTCTTCAGGCTGACCGAAGCACGCAAGGGCTTGGCTGATGTTGGAGACTTTATAGGGCTTGAGGTAAACATGCGTCCTGCAGGCGGCTTCATCCCTGACATGATGAACTACTCTCACTCTACTGACGTATACCAGATATGGGCAGACATGGTATGCTTCGACCGCAGCTACAAAAATCCGGGAGGGCCTGACCGCTTCTGCGTATTTATCGGGGCCAAGGACAGATTCACACACACGCACAGCCACGAAGAGATAATGTCCCGCTATGGCGACAGAATAACCATGTGCCAGCGCATGCCGGATGTCTTCGCAGCCGCCATGGGCAACCAGATGTACATGGCACTCCTGGACACAGAAGACGACGTTCGCGAATTCGCCAGCTTCGTAGTGGACGAACAGGCTCCGCTGCTGCTTCCGACCCTGTATAAATAACCAGATAAAAGAAAATGTTCATCAGATGAGGCACGTTTTTTGTTTTTAAATTCCCAGCCCTTCGTCATGCTTGTTCTGATAAGCATACCAGTTGGCATTTTCATAAAGCTCGTCCTCTGCTATCCGCAGCAGGAGCAGCTCATCTTCACCCTTGTCCGCGATCTCGTGCTCCGCTTCTTCATACAGCATCACCATCTTACGATGGTCATCTATGACATTAGGAAGTGCCAGCCTTCCGTAATAATTATTGGCGAAAATCGTAACAGCCGAGAATATCCCCATACACAGCTTGAACCCCGTACGGACCGCATCGTTCATTTCCGGCGCAAACATGCTCGTCCCTGACAGCATGCCGCAGCATACTACTTCAAACAGCAGCGCTGCCACATATGTAGCGATGGTTATGATCAGAGCAGCAGTTACCATGCGGTCATTTCTGCTGAGCTGAAGCTCTGCCTTTTTCAGTGCTTTTTTGTGATAATCCTGCTGCTCCAGTATCCAGGTGTCCAGAATGCTTTTCTTTTCGCCGGTATTTTCACCCGTCGTTATTGCGGATACCGCCCTGACGACCCACGGAATGGCCACCTGGAGATTCCAGGGCATAATGTCGCTTACCTCACGGCTGATACCGGCAGTACGGAGGTATGTCTGTACCCTGCACGCTTCCGCCATCACTCTGTACTCGACATATCTTGCGTTGAACCTCGTCAGTTTTGTAAAAATGTTTATCGCAAAGAGCGAGATGACCATTGCGCCGCACAGCAGTATCATCCAGTGCCATTCTGCTTCATCGTAGAGCAGAAAAGCCATAGTCAGAACCGTCGCGCATGCAGAAAGGCCTATCAGTACCCTTCTGTCCCATACGTCATATATGATGCTGAGCCTGTCAGAGGCAGCATATACCGCCCGTATCTTATCATCCTCAGCGACATCTGAAGCGTTTTTCATGCAGTCCTTATTATAATTATCAGTGTCCCTCAGTATCCTGTCGCTTATGCTTTCATCTCCGTGTACGATGACTTCACCGGCCTTCGCATCAGCACTGCCGGATCCTTCCCGGGGCGTAACTATCTGAACAACGGCACCGTAAGTTCGTCGCAGCTGCTCACCGGCAGTTTCCCTGGCCAGGTTACGGAGCTTAACCTGAACGATCGACGCCGTTCCGCATCCGCCTTCTTCACCCGGAACCCCATCCCACAATGCAAAGAGTATATGACAGTGTTCTGCAATATAGATCCCGGCCTGTCTGTAAAGATAGTCACGGTCTTCCCTGAAAGGCTCCTTATGAGGCGCTATAAGTATCTTAGATGACTTCCCTGTCAGCTCTTTCAGCTTTCTGAGCGCATCGCCCTCAAAGTCTTCTGAATATTCATCAACAGGCATTGGCAGAACCGTGATGATCTCAAAACCCATCTCAAGCGCCGTCTCAGCACAAAGCTGGTCTGCTCCCTCTGCAAGACAGGTCATGACCGCAAACCCGGAGTGCGGATATTTCGCCCTGAGTGATTCGAGTCCGGTGCGCACTGAATTTTTCAGATCATCAAGATCACGTTCTCTCAGGTTTCTGTGCCCGGTGACCCCGATTATGACAGGTATTTTTCCAGTTTCGCTCTTCATTGTCTGTTTGTCCCCCGGATCCATCTCCCTTTTTCGATTATTCTACCATACCCAATATATGAAAAAAGGAGCTTATGCCGTAAATACACGCATAAGCTCCGTTTTCAGCTGTTATCGTTTTCTAATAAAAACTCTATTCCTTGGCTGCTGCCTTAAGTGCTGCAACGATATCTTCAACATTATCCATTGCCATGACTTTGGCTGCAAGAGCATCGGCCTCAGCCTTTGTCCACTTCGAAATGATGCAGCGGGACGTAAGAACAAGCACAGGGTTAACGCTGTACTCATCAAGGCCGAACGACATGAGCAGCGGGATCATCAGTGGATCTGCAGCTGCTTCTCCGCACATTCCTACAGGTATGCCTGCTTCCTTAGCAGCAACGATGATCTGTCTGATCGAACGGAGTACGGCCGGCTGGAATGCAGAGTACAGATATGCAACCTTTGCATTACCTCTGTCTACTGCCATTGTGTAACCTGTAAGGTCATTTGTTCCGATCGAGAAGAAGTCTGCTTCCTTAGCAAGCAGATCTGCTATTGCGGCAGATGCTGCTGTTTCTGTCATGCAGCCGACTTCGATGTTTTCGTCAAATGCGATACCCTCAGCTCTCAGATCATCCTTGATCCCGGCAACCAGCTTTTTAACTGCTCTGACCTCGTCAACTGTAGTAACGAGAGGAACCATTATCTTTGCCTTACCGAAAGCACTTGCTCTTGTAATGGCGCGGAGCTGAGTCTTATACATATCCTCATGAGCGAGGCAGTACCTGACAGCTCTGAATCCGAGGAACGGATTTTCTTCCTTCTCGAAGTCCATGTAAGGGATGTCCTTATCACCGCCGATATCCAGTGTACGGATGATGACTGTCCTGCCCTGCATGGTCTCGAGAGCTTCCTTATATGCTTCAAACTGCTCTTCTTCGGTAGGAAGGTGAGTATTGTCCATGAACAGGAACTCTGAGCGGAAAAGGCCTACGCCTTCTCCATCGCATTCCATGGCTTTTTTCGCATCCTTAGGTGTACCGATGTTGCAGAAGACTTCGAGTTTGTCGCCATCTGCAGTCAGTGTTTCCTTACCGATGAATTTCTTCAGTTCTTCTTTCTTTTTGATGAACTCTTCGCGCTTAGCAACGTAGGTTGCAAGGATATCTCCTTCCGGATTGATGAATACGTCACCCGCGGTACCGTCTACGATGGCCGCGTCCTTGTCTTCGACCAGGTCTACGATTCCAGGCACCGATAATACGGCCGGAATCTCAAGCGCTCTTGCGAGAATGGCGGAGTGAGAAGTAGGTCCTCCTACCTCTGTAATGATACCGACAACATTCTCTTTTACTATCTGTGATGTCATGGATGGTGTCAGGTCCTTGCACACAAGCACAGTGCCCGCCGGAACCTTTCCGATCTCTATGTCCTTAATGCCAAGCAGCTTCTTGAGAATGCTTTCCTTGACGTCCGCGATGTCAGAAGCTCTCTGCTTCATCATCTCGTCTTCCATTGTGGAGAAAATGCCGTAGAACATGTCGCAGACACCTGTAAGAGCAGCTTCTGCGCACTGTCCGGCTTCTATCATGCTGAACATTTCTCCAGACATTGACGGGTCAGAGATCATGACTGCATGGCCCAGAAGGATCTCTGATTCTTTTTCACCGATGTTTTTCTTAACATCCTCGGCCATTGCATATGTTTCTTCTACGAAATCATCTATGGCTTTCTGAAAACGGGCTTTCTCTGCTTCTACATCCGAAACCATCTTTGTTTCAAATGAAAGATCCTGTTCAATTATGCGGCAGATGCTTCCGATTCCGATTCCCCTTGATGCTGCAATTCCTTTGTACATTTTTATTCCTCCGTTAATAAATGCTCCCCTGCAAAAAACTGCAGGGGAGCAGAGAAGATTTACCTACTTATCAGTCTCCCATTCCGGAATCGATGAAAGCTGTGATCTCAGAAAGAGCAGCTTCTTCATCCGGACCATCGCATACGACTTCGATCTGAGAACCGCATTTGATGAGTGCAGTCATCAGAAGCATAACGCTCTTAGCGTTGAAGTCCTTACCATTGTGCTTAACTGTAATGTTGCTCTGGTATTTGGCTGCCATCTGAGAAAGAAGACTTGCCGGACGCATGTGCATTCCCAGTTCATTATTGATTGTGAATTCTTTTGATACCATAGTTATTCTCCTTGACTACTTATCCTGAGTTACAGTGACTCCCTACAGAGTAATTTTACAACATCTGCGGGTGTCTCGGCAAGATATGTTGCACCGGTATTGTATTAATACAGACCGATACTGAAAGCAAATGCGATCAGAACTGCTACAGGTCCTGTAATGATACGTGAGAACAGAACTGCAGGAACGCCGTACTCGATTGTCTCAGGCTCAGCTTCTCCGAGTGAAAGACCTACCGGTACGAAGTCAGCTCCGACCTGACCGTCGATAGCGAACAGAGCCGGAAGTGCATATCTTGCAGGGATAGCACCTGTAGCGAACTGTGCGCCGAGGAGTGTTCCTACGATCTGAGCGATTACAGCTCCAGGTCCGAGGATCGGTGACAGGAACGGCAGCGAGCAGATGATACAGATTACCAGCATGCCCGGAAGTGTTCCGCACAGAGGAGCGATCGTGTTAGCGATTACGTTACCAAGTCCGCTCGCACTGATGATACCGAGAATTGTACTTGTGAATGCCATGAACGGCAGGATGTTCTTGATGACCATGTCGATGGTCTCACGGCCTGCCTGGAAGAACTGGCCTACTACGTAGCCGACGCCCTTACCGAGACGAACTACGAAGCCCTGCTTCTTTCCTTCATTAGCTGCTGCGATTTCAGCCTTAGCCTCAGCCTTTGTCTTAGGTCCCTTTTCCACAGCAGCTGCTGTGGCTGCCGGTGCTGCAGCTGCTGTTGCTGCGGTCTCCGTCGGAGCATCGTCTATTACCTCGATGTTCTTTTCGCGTACAGCGGAGACATAGATATCTTCTGTGATAAACATCGCCAGAGGGCCGGCCTTTCCTGCTGGCATAAGGTTTACTGTATTGATTCCCTTCTTAGGATAAACGCCGCATCTTGCTGTTCCGCCGCAGTCTACTACTGCAACCATGATCTCGTCATCAGGAAGGGTTGTTTTCCAGCCGTCTACCGCTTCACCGCCTGTGAGCTCAGCGATCTTTGCTGCTACAGGGTGGATCCCTCCGCCGGTTACGCTGAGAACTGTATGGCACTTTTCGGTTGGTGTAATTATGAGAGGGCCGCCCCAGCCGCCGTCTCCATGGCTGATTTTAACCTTTTTATACATTATCTTTCCTCCCCTCACTACTGGATATTCTCAGTGAGAAGATCATCGTCTATTGCCTCGATGTTCTTTTCGCGTACAGCGGAGACATAGTTATCTTCTGTGATGAAATTTGCCAGAGGGCCAGCCTTTCCTACCGGCATAAGGTTTACTGTATTGATTCCCTTCTTAGGATAAACGCCGCATCTTACTGTTCCGCCGCAGTCTACTACTGCAACCATGATCTCGTCATCAGGAATGGTTGTCCTCCAGCCGTCTACCGCTTCACCGCCTGTGAGCTCAGCGATCTTTGCTGCTACAGGGTGGATTCCGTCGCCGGTTACGCTAAGAACTGTATGGCACTTTTCGGTTGGTGTAATTGTAAGAGGGCCGCCCCAGCCGCCTTCTCCAGCACTGATTTTAATTGTCTTATACATGATTTTTCTCCTCTCACTATTTATTTCTTGTCATAAATGCATAGATTCTCTCTGTAAGCAGCCCTCTGATAAGAATGACTATGAGTCCGACAATGAAATAACGGACTGCAAGGCCTCCTGTGCTGAGGCCTGCTTCCTGCAGACCTGTAGCGATACCGAGGTATACGAACAGCTCACCGGCGTTTGCATGTGGGAAGAGCCCTGTAACCGGATGTACAAAGCTTACTGCTGCATCATAGTAAGCAGGTTTATACTTTTCTTCCAGGAACCGTCCGAATGTGTAGCACATCGGATTTCCGAGGAAGAAAACTGCCATGAGAGGGAGCAGTGTATATCTGAGGACAGCAAACCTGGTAATCTTTTTGGCAAAGTTTTCTACCTTTTCAGTACCGATCAGCTTGATGATAGAGTTGACAAATGTCATCAGGCATACAACCATAGGGATGATTCCTGACACCCAACCCATGAAGGTCTCGCCGCCGGCAGTGAACAGTGACATAAAGCCCTCTGCCAGTTTGGTTATAAGTTCCATATAGTTCCTCCATTCGAATTATTTTTGTCTCCATTTAGCATGGATCCAGCTTTTTTATATATGTAACACCGGTTCCGGCAATTCTGCCACAGCTGCCATCCCGGTGGTTCATATCTGTATTTACCTGAGCTTCTTTCCCTTTTTGCCTCTTTTTGTTTCCATGAAAGCTTCCTGCTCTCTTGTCAGCTCTCTGTCAGTAAGCCTTACCTCCAGAGCTTCCAGCGCACGGATGTATCCCTGCCAGCGCTTCCACTCTTTTTTATCCAGATCTTCCGTCAGTTTGAGCAGCTCGAAAATGCTGCTGCCTACCAAAGGCCGCCCCAGAAATGAGCTTACAGGATGAAAACGTGACCACACGCCGGATCCATCGAGCACCTCAGCGCCGGTGATGATCCCATCGCTGTCACAGGCAATAATGGCAACATGACCATCAAAAAACTTACCGCGCCTCTGCCCCATGCCGACGTTCCCCAGCTGGTGCACCCTGCGCACTGCTTTTCGATAGTTCTGGATCTGCAGGACTCCGCCAATCGACTGCAAAACAAGCAAACCGAATATTATTAGAATCAGAACGGATATCCCGCTAAGCTTCATTGATCAATTCTCCCGCTAAGTCCTATTTTCCTAATGCTAGCATTGTATCTTCAATTACTATTATTATCAAGGACTATGTTCTGACCAAATGCCCGATTTAATACATTTTTATAATTGTCAGCGCATTTTGTTCTAATGTTAATATTAACGCAAATCATCTATACATTTGCATAAAACAATCTCATCCCATTATAGTTCCGCAGGATCAATTGCACATTTCAAAGCAAATTCGCTGTTGTCGCATTCCTTATGAGAATTTCAACGTAAGAAAATTTTACGCAATTGTTCTTGATATATGTTGAAATATTAACTAAGATGAGTTCGTAAAATGAGCTTACTATATATTTTGAAAATATAAAAAAGAGAGGAACCGCTCCATGGTAAAAGCTGAACGTCCATTCCTGATCGTTAATCCAAAATCCTATCTCTATGGGCAGAAGAGTCTGGAACTCGCCATGGCTGCTGACAGGACTGCTGCTGAGACAGGCCTTCAGATTTATTTCACATGTCCTTATGCTGACATCAGGCTGATCCGGCAGAACACCAGCCACATTATCGTCTGCGCGCAGTCTCTCGATCCGCTTACACCCGGCCGCGGAATGGGACACGTTCTTCCCGAATCACTTAAGGAAGCCGGAACAGACGCGGTTTTCCTCAATCACGCTGAGAACCCTAAGACTGTTGCAGAGCTGAGTGCCTGTATTGAGCGCGCAAAAGAGCTTGAGATGATCACTATAGTATGCGCTGACAGCACAAAGGAAGCTGCCGCTGCTGCCTGCCTCGATGCAGACATCGTGCTTGCTGAACCTACAGATCTGATCGGAACAGGAAAGACTGCCGACGATTCATACGTAACAGAAACGGTAGCTGCACTCCACAAGGTAAACCCGGATGTGCTGGTCATGATCGCATCCGGCGTTGTTACAGCTGATGATTGCTATAATGTAGTAAGACTCGGCGCTGACGGAACCGGTGCGACCTCCGGTATCCTTAACGCTCCATCACCGGCTGTACGCGTACAGGAAATGGCAGAGGCTATTGTAAAAGCATATAAGGAAAGAGAAGGAAGATAATGAAGGTTTACAAAGAACAGATCGACCTGAGATCTCACGGAGGAACTCCTACTTTTATAAATATAACACCGGAAGTAAAGCAGGCCATCGCAAACAGCGGTATCCGGAGCGGAATCGTAACTATCATTTCCCCTCATACAACATGTTCGGTATTCTTTGAAGAATTCGTTCACGACCTTACTGAAGACGGAACAGAATTTCTGCAGATGGATCTGAACGATGCACTCTGCAAAATCATTCCGGATCAGACTGAGATCCCACCCGCCGGGCCTTACATGTACCCGGGTCCTGAGCATTATGCCGACGTAGCTTCATGGCCTGATGCTGAGGTTTACCTGCCGGGCGGTGATAAGACAGCCCTTCTCAACTGCGATGCACACATAAAGGCTACTCTTCTCGGCAACAGTGCTACACTGGAAGTCGAAGACGGAAAACTCGCAGTCGGTACAACCGGTTACGTTTACTTCGTAGACTTTGACAGAACAAGAGAACGCGGCAGAAGATGCAGAGTCATCGTAATGGGTGAATAAACAAATTACAGGGAGGATATAGAAATGCTTGTTAATTCGAAAATTTTGCTGAAGAAGGCACAGGAAGGCCATTACGCGATCCCGTCTGCAAATGTTATTGACATGGAGAGCATAAAGAATCAGATACAGCTGGCAGAGAAGCTCGGACTCCCTCTGATCGCAGCCGTCGCTGAGAGCCATCTTGGCAGCAGCATCAGCCTTGAGGACGCTGCACTGGTAGGCAGAAAGTATGCTGCTGAAGCAAGCGTCCCTGTAGTTCTGCATCTCGACCACGGTCAGAGCTTTGAGACATGCAAAAGAGCCATCGATCTCGGATTTACTTCCGTCATGATAGATGCTTCCATGAAGAGCTTTGAAGAGAACGTTGAAACTACGCGCAAGGTAGTTGAGTACGCACACGCCCGCGGAGTCACGGTTGAGGCTGAGATCGGCCATGTTGCCAGCAACTTCGATGAAAACGATCAGGAGGCTCTCTATACGACTGCAGAGGAAGCTTCTGCATTTGCTGAACAGTCCGGATGCGACTCACTTGCTATCTCGATCGGTACCGCTCACGGTGTTTATAAGGCTAAGGCGATTCCTGAGATAAGCTTTGATTCACTTGCTGAGATCCGTCAGGCAACCAGCGTGCCTCTCGTACTTCACGGCGGATCCGGTTCCGGGGACGACAACCTCAGCCGCTGCGCAAAGGAAGGCATCTGCAAGATCAACATCTACACAGATATCTACCTCGCAGCAATGAAGTCTCTTGAAGAAGCGGATGCTTCAGACTACTTCAAGGTCAGAGCTGCCCTTCAGAAGGGAATGAACGACTGCCTCGGACATTACTACAGGGTGTTCGGTACACGGGCATAAGTCTGCAGAATCATAGCAGAAATACAAAACGGCGGAAGTCCGGTATGGACATTCCGCCGATTTTAGTTACTTTTTGTATTTTATGATTTCTGCCTGTACAGGCTACTGCAGCTTTGCCAGTTCGATGAGCTTTCTGGCGCATTCCGTATCTGTAATAAGGATATTCAGATAACCGCCGCGTATCGCACCGATCACAGCTTCCGCTTTTCTCGCGCTGCCGGCTATGCCGATCTTGCTTGGTATCCTGCGTATGTCCTTAAGGCGCATTGCAGCCACGCGGTCATTATAGAAACTGAATTGATCCGTATTGCCGTCACGGTCGTAGAACTGCAGGCACATATCTCCTACAGCTCCGCGATCTACCAGCATTTCGCGCTCATCAGATGTCATATATCCGGCTTTAGCCAGAGTATGCTCATTTCCGTCCGGTACGCCTATTCCTACGAGGACCACATTGAGATGCCTGAATTCGTCAAGGATATAATTAACTGCCTTTTCCTTCATGAAAAAATCCAGGACGCTGCTTTCGGAGAACACTGCCGGTGAAAGGAACTGGGTATAGGTTCCGCCGAACTTTTCTGCAAATTTTCTTGCAAGTTCATTTCCCTGCACGTCCGTGCCGCCTTTGGTGTTGCGGCTGATACTTCCCTCCAGAGCTACAAAACGGAGATCTTTGTGCTTTTCATAGGTTTTGTTGGTGCTGACTACGTTGTTCAGCGTGTTGCCCATCGCAACACCTATCCTGTCACCCTCTTTAAAAAAGCTTTGCAGGTAGTCTGATGCCGTTCCGAACATATATGATGCGGCTTCTGTTCTGGAGTCAAGCACGCTGTTTTCGACTATCAGGACATCCTTGAGCCCATATGCCCTTTCAAGAGTTTTTTCCATTTCGCCATAGTCATAAAAGCGCGGGTTGTGCAGTTCAATTGTAACGATGCCCAGCTCACGGCCTTTCTGAAGCATGCGCAGTACGGAGGATCTGGACACACCCAGATAATCTCCTACCTCCTGCTGGTTCATATTATCCTGATAGTACAGGCTGCAGACCTTGTAGATCAGCCGCTCATCATCTACGATTTTTTTCATCTTAAGACACCATTTTCAAGCATGTTGCATAATTGTTACAAATATATGCACGCAATTGTTTTAATTGCGTGTATATTATACAGAAGCCCTTTATCAAATGCAACGATTTCCAGTTAACTGCAAACAATAATCATTGCGTTATTTTGATAAATCATCTGATTAAGCAGCTATGAACAAGAATCATGTTTCACTCAAATGTTCTGAACAATAAGCTTGAAGTCGGGTAATTCAGGACATATAATACTCAGTGTCAAGAGATGTTTATACGCAAATGGTTAAAAGGAGGTCTCACATGAAATATGATGTTACCGTTACGGGAATCGGAGATATGGCATTTGCATTCCTCGATCCGGAGATGGAGATGAGATTCGTCGTTCTGTTTGACGACAATGCACCGGCAGAACTGGCGGAGCTTGCTCTCCTGCATACAAAGGGAGATCTGACAGAGGCACCTGCCCCTGGCGATACCATGAAGATCGGTGAGAAGACTTACAAGGTCACAGCTGTAGGCGACGAGGCAATTCACACTCTCGCAACACTGGGACACTGCACTCTTGCGTTTACTGCAGATACAGAACCTTATCGTCCGGGCTGCATCAATCTGGACGGCGAGGTTATCACCGAGGCAGATGTTGCTGAGGGAACTGTCATTCAGATCTTCTGATTATCTGCTGAAAACATTATAAATAAAAGCATATGACCACCAAGGAGGAATAACCTATTATGCTTAACATGAACTGGAAACTGGAACAGAGGGAAAAAGAAGGAAAGATCATCAAGGTCGGTATCGTGGGAGCCGGACAGATGGGCCGCGGAATGGTTACACAGATGGTTCTCATGAAGGGAATGACACCTGCGATCGTATCCGATATCAACGTCTCTATCGCAGTACAGGCTTTCAAATATGCAGAGGTTACTGACGATGAGATCGTTGTTGCAAAGTCTCTCGAAGAAGCAAACGCAGGAATCGCAGCCGGCAAGTACGTAGCATGCGGTGATGCGGCTTTCGTTTCCGCAGCAGATGGCGTCGACGCCGTTATCGACTGCACAGGAGTTCCTGATGTAGGCGCTAAGGTTGCTACAGACGCTATGACAAACGGCAAGCACGTAGTAATGCTCAACGTTGAGACAGACGTTGTTATCGGACCTTACCTCGACAAGTTTGCTAAGGATCACGGTGTAATCTACACAGGTTCCGCTGGTGACGAGCCGGGCGCTGTAATGGAGCTCTACTGCTTCGCAAAGGCCATGGGTCTCAACGTAGAAGTTATGGGCAAGGGCAAGAACAACAAGATCGACTATGAGTGCAACCCTGACACAGTTCTTGAAGAGGCTACACGCCGCAAGATGAGTCCGAGAATGCTCTGCGCCTTCAAGGACGGCACAAAGACAATGGTAGAGATGACTGCCATGTGCAACTACACAGGCCTCGTTCCTGACGTAATCGGCGGACACGGCCCTAAGACATCTCCCGGAACAGAGGGTGTTAAGGAACTCAACGAGATTTTCAAGCTGAAGAAAGACGGCGGAATCCTCGATAAGCACGGCGTTGTTGAATACGTAAACGGGATAGCTCCCGGCGTATTCGTAACAGTTTCGACAAACAATGCTGAGATCGCTTATCAGCTGCAGTATCACAGCATGGGACCGGGACCGCTCTGGACACTCTACAGACCATATCACCTCTGCAACCTCGAGACACCGCTCACAGTTGCCAAGGCTGTTATCGACGGAGAGAAGACATGCGTAGCTAAGGACGGACTCGTTGCTGAGTGCATCACAAGAGCTAAGATCGACCTCAAGGCTGGTCAGAACCTCGACGGAATCGGCGGATACACAACACTCGGATCGATCTGCACAGAGGCAGAGGCAACAGAGAAGGGTTATGTACCATTCGGTCTGATCAACAAGAACGCTGTTATGAAGGTTGACTGCAAGAAGGGCGACCTCATCACATACGACATGGTAGAGCTCGACAAGAACACTCTGATCTACAAGCTCAGAAAAGAGCAGGACGCTATGTACGGAAAGCACGTTCTGTAATATAGAACATCTGAAAAAGCAAAATGGCCCCGCGTCAGTGACGCGGGGTTTAACTTTATAAAACAGTTGCCGGATCTTAAAGATCCAGCAACTGTTTCTTTTTTGCTTCAAATTCTTCTTTTGTGACTATATCGAGATCCAGCAGTTCCTTAAGCTTCTTCAGCTCTTCGTAAGGGTCCATAGGCGCAGGCCGGACTGGACCCCTGCCGTCTTGCAATGAATCTGCAGGTATTTGCCCTCCGCTTTCACGAAGCTTTTTAAAGTCCCGCATCGCCAGCTCGAGCTTTGCCTTCCTTGAACGGGCAAAAGGAATAGGAATATCCTTGCCCCCTGTACGCAGTGTAAGGATCCCATACGGTGAAAAGAGCTGCGAACTTGTTATCTCCAGCGACTCGATCTCCTCATATGGGTAGTGATGGCCTCGTGCGATCAGCTCATCATCGTCGAAAATTATAGGCTCTATGCTTAGCTGTCCTTCTATTTCATGATACATAGCCGGATCCTCCTTTATTCCTAATGATACAGCCAATCGCATTCCTATGGAAGTATGACCGTGATCCTTGTTCCTATATCCCTGCGTGAAATGACCTCAAAGCGGCCTCCATGGCGTTCTACGATCCATTTCGCAATAGCCAGCCCCAGACCGCTTCCTCCGGTCTGCTTTGAGCGTGAATCATCAGCGCGGTAGAAGCGTTCAAAGATATGCGGTATATCGCTCTGGCTTATCCCGATGCCGCTGTCCTGAACGGAAAAGGCCGGATGTCCGTCTGAAACAAGACTTCTAAGCATGATTTCCCCGCCTTCCGGAGTATATTTGGAAGCATTTTCAATGAGTATCCTGGCAGCCTGCTTGATAAGAGATATGTCAGCGCGTACCGGTATTTCTCCTCCGCCCTCGAAACGGTAGGTATGGGCATCATCTATCATGACGGATTCTTCCCAGACTTCCCTCATCATTTCAGTAAGATCAAACCCGGACAGGTTGAGCGGCGTCCGTCCGCTGTCGCCCCGTGCCAGGAAAAGCAGCTGCTCTACCAGATGCTGCATGTTGTCGCTTTCGCTTTTTATAGCCTCGATGGACTCCTCGAGTATCTTTTCATCAGTTTTACCCCACCGGTCCAGCAGATCCGCATAGCCCTTTATTACAGCTATAGGCGTGCGGAGCTCATGCGAAGCATCCGAGACGAACCTCGCCTGCTGCCTGTATGAATCTCTCATGCGTGTCATCAGCTTATTGACCGCAGTCTCAAGGCCCTCAAGTTCGGCGTCTCCTGTAGCCAGCTTCTGATCATCTTCAGCCGGGCTCAGCATATCGATGGCATTTTCCAGCTTCTGATATCGCTGTTCAGCCTCACCGTCCATCTCGCTCAGTTTCAGTGCTGCATCTGCGAATTCCTGCAGAGGTCTTAATTTTGAGCGCACCTTCAGTGTCTCAAACAGCACCCAGAGCAATATTATAAGGCCTTCAAGTCTCAGTATTATATCGAATTTCCACTCTCTCAAGAGCAGTTGAAGAGCATTGACGCTGTCTACTGTGATCTCAGCTGCCCCTGACCCATCCGTTATCTGAGGCCATAGAAATATGCCGAATAGCACTGCGTCGAGTACGATAAAGATGAGCAGCAGATTAAGGCCTGAGCTGAGTCCTATTCTGAATGCTATGGATCCGGTGCGTATTGGTTTGTCTCTTTTCCTCTTTTCACTGCTCATTTTCGTCCCTGATTACATAACCTACTCCGCGTACTGTCTGTATGAGGCTGATTCCGTATACTTCGTCGATCTTGCTCCTCAAGTACCTGATATATACATCGACCACATTGGTCTCTCCCATGTAATCGTATCCCCAGACCTTACCCAGCAGGCGGTCTCTGGACAGCACTATATTCTTATTAATAAGCAATGTATTGAGGAGGTCGAACTCCCTCCCGGTAAGTTCTATCTCATTGCCTGCATATTTCACCTCGTGGTGGCTTTCTGAAAGAGTCAGCTCACCGCATATGAGCAGATCATCCGGTACCTCCGGAGCTGAGGCATGTTCATGATTCGCTCTGCGGCGAAGCACCAGCCTGATGCGTGCCAGTAGTTCCTCTATGGCAAAAGGCTTGGTTATATAGTCATCAGCACCCTGATCCAGACCTGCTACCTTGTCCATGACCGCATCGCGTGCCGTAAGCATTATCACCGGCACATCGGAACTCCTTCTGAGTCTCCTGAGCACTTCCAGTCCGTTAAGGCCCGGAAGCATTATATCCAGCAAAACAAGGCTGAAGCCTCCGCTTTCAGCCAGTTCCAGCCCTGTTCTGCCGTCGCCGCATTTCTCCACCTCGTAGCCCTCATGAAGGAGCTCAAGCTCTATGAAACGTGCGATTTTTTCCTCGTCTTCAATTATCAGTATTCTGTTCGCCATTTGCTCTACCCGCCAGGTCCTTCTTGACCTTTTCGGCATAATCAGTCGCCTTGTCCATTGTACTGTTGATGTTGGTCTTCCCAAGGTCCTCTCCCTCAAAGTGGAAGCGGCATCCTAACACCATTGCAATCACTGCTACTATCAGCGTTGCCCAGAAGAACGCGATAAGCGCTATGACCGGGATCACGATAGGAACATTCATGATCTGCTGACCGCTGCTCCTGAGGACCACCATCCTGTTGTTCATCATGATGCGCTTGATGCGCTTCCACAGGCTGCGCCCACGCTTCTGCGCTCCGCCGGCTTTGCCGGATTTTCCGGAATCGCCGGCATCTCCGGCGGCACCGTCGTTCTGAATAAATGTAATCTGCTGACTGTTTTCTCCTGCGATCTCATCTGCCGAAACTTCAGGAATGATCTCTATCGGCTCCTCTGTCTTCTTTTCTTCTGTTTCTTTATTTATTTTTCCTTCTCTTTCAAGGCTTATGACTGCATCCAGCATGTCCCATCCACATGCTTCCAGAGCTGCCCTGGCATCCTCATAGCTGCATCCTGCCTTGTTAACGATCTGCTCGACCTTCTGATAATTATCCATTTCTGCCTCCTTGTTTATTCTAACAGCTTGCGGGTACTTTTGTGACCCCTCTTTGATGGTTTTATGATAGGCCGGCAAGATGAAAGTGCCATTCAAATAGTATTAGAGAAACATTAGAAACAGATTAGAAAAGTATTTATTTCGCATATAAAAACGGCTTCCTTCTGCGGAAGCCGTTTGTTTTACAGCACTGTCTGCATATCGTTTTATGTTGATCACTTATATGCAAGCATGCTTACCTTTGCTTTGTTTACAGGCTCGTAATCTTCTTCTGCCTTGGCCTGCGCAAGCTCCTCCTGTATGCGCTCAAGATGCGGAAGCAGATCGGCATACTGGCTGTCGATTGCATTTGCTACAGGAGCCTCTTTCATGGCAACACCTACAGAATACGTCGCTTTGTTGATCGGCTGGAGCGTTCCTGCGCCTGCTATGCATCCGCCCGGACATGCCATTCCCTCTAGCAGATAGCCATTGTATTCACCGGCAGCAGCCTTTTTCATCATCTTCTTGCATTCATCAAGGCCTTCGGCTTTTACAATTTTAATTTCGCGCTCAGGATCGACACGTTTTATGTGATTGACTACAGCCTGTGCAACACCTCCGCTGATCGCGAAGCCGAAGCCATCGCTGCTGGCCCTTCTCAGTGTGTCTCCCTCCTCGAGGTCTTCGAAGACAACATTCATTGCGTCAAACATTCCTGCAAGCTCTTCGAAGGTCAGGACGAAATCCACATAGCTTTTGACAGTCCTTCTGCTCGCCTCGTTTTTCTTGGAGAGACATGGTCCTATGAAGGCGATCTTGCAGTCAGGATGCATTTTCTTTACAAGCCTTGCAGTCAGGACCATCGGAGTCATGGCCATGGAGATCGTTTCTGCCTGCTCCGGAAATTCCGTTTTTGCCATTATTGACCATGCAGGGCAGCAGCTCGTACACATGAACGGAAGCTCTTCCGGGACCTCCCTCAGGAAATGCTCCGCCTCCTCGATCGTGCAGAGGTCGGCTCCGATAGCTACCTCGAATACGTCCTTGAATCCGAGAATGCCGAACGCGGCTCTCATCTTCTTATCCGTAAGACCTTTGCCGAACTGCCCCGCTATAGCAGGAGCTACGATGGCATAAACAGGAGTATCTGACTGTATCGCCTTGATGGTCTGATATATCTGCCCCTTGTCTACGATAGCAGCAAACGGGCAGCTGTTAAGACACATTCCGCAGGAAACACACTTATCCTGGTTTATCACCGCGTGACCATACTCATCCTCGCCTATTGCCCCAAGGCCGCACGCTGCTACACACGGTCTTTCCTGCTTGATTATTGCATTGTACTGGCAGGCCTTCATGCACATTCCGCATTTAATACATTTTTCAGGATCTATGACATTGCGGCGCAGGTCCCTGTCATATGATATGCACTTTTTAGGGCAGACTTCCTTACATGGATGCTCGAGACAATTCTGGCAGCCATCCGTGATATATACCCTTTTCTCCGGGCAGCAATGACATGCGAAACGGATGATATCTATCAGAGGCGGCTCATAGTATTTCTCCTCTATCATGCTCTCATCAACGCCCTTTGATGTCGGGGTGTGCTCATTGACAGGCCTTATGGCCATTCCCATTGCAACCCTTATACGCTCACCGATAATAGCTCTTTCAAGAAACATCGAAGGTCTGTACGGGTCATCCTCTACATTGACCATCTTGTACGGGAGCTCATCGAGCTGCTCCGGTCCGCCTCCCTCATAGGCGAATCTTGCGACCTCAGTAAATACTTTATGGCGCAAACGGCTTTTTTCTGTAATTATTCCTTTCATTCTTCGTCTCCCTCTTTTGTTCTCTGCAGGTCTGTCTTATGTTTGTTTCTAGCTGTTGCCGTCAGACGGCGTTTCTCCGCTGCCGCCGGTATCACCTCCGCCTCCGGTATCACTGCCGCCTCCGGAGTCACCTCCGCCTCCGGTATCACTGCCGCCGCCCGGATCAGTGCTGCCACCGCTTCCGCCGTCGTCACCCGGAGTGCTTCCTCCTCCGCCCGGATCGGTATTACCGCCGGTATCATCACCGCCGTCATCAACGATCACCTCTTTGTCTTCGGTCTTGTCTTCTTTATCTACAGGTGTAGAATCCTTGGAATCATCAGGATCGGTAACGACAACCGCATCCTTCTTCTCTTCCTCTTTTTCTTCAGTTTTTGCATCATCATCGTTTTTCTTTGAAGATCCGCCATAATACTGGCCGGCGTTCTTTTCGGTGCCTTCGGTATAATATTCACCATTTTGTTTTATAACATTTGAAGGCATCTCAAGGTATTCGCCTTCAGTGATGCCGTCAACCTGTCTCATTATCCTGCTCCACAGAGCTGCCGCCTGAGCCGATGAACCATTCATCTCTACATTGAGGTCGGTACCGATCCACAGAGCAGCTGCGAAATCAGGAGTAAATCCATCGAACCATACATCGAATGTGTCGTTTGTTGTTCCTGTCTTGCCGCCTACCTCTACACCGGAAATGGCAGCATTTCCTGCGATTCCTCTTGAAACAACGGACTTGAGCAGATCTGTCATGATCCAGGCAACGCCTTCGTCAAGAACCTTTGTAGACTCGGATTCGCCTCTCAGCAGCATCGATCCCTTGCTGTCGTTCACTTCCGTATAGCATACCGCTGTATTGATGCTGCCGCCGTTCGGGAAGGCTGCATACGCAAGCGACATTTCAAGAGGAGTAACACCGTACGTCATGGCACCCAGTCCAAGTGCAGCAGGATTTACGTCATTGGCAGCTACACTTGTATCCGTTTCGAGAGTCGTAAGTCCGTACTTCTGGAGCAGCTCAATGGAATAATCGAGCCCCACCTGCCACAGTATCTTGACCGCGCATGTGTTTATGGACTGCTGCAGAGCTGTTCTGAGTGAATTCCTGCCTGAGTATGACTTTGTGAAGTTCTGAGGCCATTCCTCTCCGTTTACCTTGAGCGGTTCATCGACCACGACAGAACTTGCAGTGATATAGTCTCCCCAGCCCTTTGTGCCCTGAGTATCAAATCCGTAGTCCGTGAACTGGAACTTCTGCTTTTTAGCCGCATATTCATAGCTCTTCTGAAGAGCGGCTCCGTAAACTGCAAGCGGCTTTATGGATGATCCCGGCTGTCTAGGGCTTATCGCTCTGTTGAAAAGATTAGATCCCTCAGCATCGCGTCCTCCGACAAATCCGCTTATGTATCCCGTACCTACCTCGGTAACGACCATGCTGGCCTGAACCTTGCTGCCATCTACTGCTGAAGGGAAGTTATAATCATCCTGGAATTCATTGTAGATCGCATTCTGCACATCGCTTCTGAGAGTCGTGTGTATCTGAAGTCCGCCCGTATATACCATGCGCTGGGCATCTTCTTCACTCATCTTATACTTTTCCATGAGATCCGCTGTAACGACTCCTGCTACATAATCAGTAAAGTATGTGTAAGCGGATTCCTTCTGTTCAAAGCTCGGTGCAAGAATGTCTATAATGGCTACTTTCGCCCCGTCGGCTTCATCAGATGTTATATAGCCCTGATCTGCCATGAGATCCAGAACAAGGTCCCGCCTTTCCTTTGATACGTCATTTGCGTAAAAACCTGTACCTTCCGACTCTCCCTCGCCGGTATATGTGTCCTCATAGCTATAGCTGTCTGTATAGCCATCTTCACCCTCTGCTTCCGTGTCTTTGATCTCATCGAGCGAATAATATTTAATATTTGCGATCTCCTCATTGCCTTCCGGATCTTCGGTGATCAGTGCATATGTATCCGGAGCCTGAGGAAGAGCCGCAAGCGCTGCACACTCAGCAAGAGTCAGTTCGCTTACATCCTTGGAAAAATATGTTCTTGCCGCTGCGCTTACACCGTAGTTTCCATATCCGAGATATATAGTATTCAGATATCCTTCCAGGATCTGGTCCTTGGTAAGGTTTTTCTCGAGCCGCCATGCAATGAACATCTCTGACAGTTTTCTGCTTATGCTGCGCTGGCTCTTTATTTCAGCAAGATAGGCATTTCTGGCAAGCTGTTGTGTGATCGTGGACGTACCGCTGATGGCCGCGGATCTTCCGGTAAGTTTGGACAGTACCGCGCCGAACATCCTGCGCCAGTTAAAGCCGTGATGCTTATAGAACGTTTTGTCTTCAATGGCAATGAAAGCATTGATGAGATCCTCCGGCATTTCACTTACCGGCACTATTTCCCTGTCTTCAGTGTAATGAAGGGTGTCTATCTCCGTGCCTTTTATGTCATAGAGAATGGATGAACGCTCTATGTTGGAATACAGGCTGTCCTGGTTGATCTTCCCTACTCTGACAGCAGTGATGACCACTGTCACAAGTACCACTGCAACACCAAGCGCGAAAAGTCCGCCGATGACCATGAGCAGCTTCTTTCCTATTGGCGCCTTTGCAAACGTTCCCTGTTTTTTCTTTGTGTGTTTCTTTTTATTTTTCATATTGTTATGCACCTTCGGTATCACTTGTTTTTCAACTATGCATAGTTAAAGTAATTATACCATATCAGGCTGCGTATGGCTTAATAGTTAAAAAAAACCGGCTGCCATTCATGCTATGCATGTATGGCAGCCGCCTGAAATTCATGATTTTTTGTTTTTCCTGGCTTAATCAGAGAGATTCATGATGCTCATTGATCCATTCCTGCAGTTCTTCTCTTGTATTTCCAACCTTTATATAAACGTAGTCAGGGGTTTCATGAATCTCCCCTCCCTCATTGGAAACTACAAATGTATAACCGCCTTCGGTTGTCTCAGATGGAGCTGCGACCATTATTCCATCAGTAAATTCTTTTGCCTCTGTCGCTACAAGTCCGTTTACGCAGGTCATCTTATCTCCGTCGAAAGATATATCACCTGCTTCGAAGATTACATAATAACCTCCGCCCGATATTGCAGCGAAATTAACTTTCAGTTTGCCGTTTTCATCCATGAATTCAGCAACATTACAGTCATCATGCGGCGAGTCGAGCGATCCCCAGCCTCCCATAAACTTTTCGAGGCCCGGCACCGCATCTGCTATACCGGCGCCTGCATCCGAAGACAAAGGTTCAGCAGACCCGCTCTCAGACTCATTAGCTCCATTGCCGCTGCATCCCGGCATCAGTGCAAAAAGTGCTATCAGAAAGCAGAGCAGCACGGCCAGCCCCGGTTTCTTCTTAATTTTCATATTTAATTCTCCCCGGCAGATTCCTTACTTTACCGGAACGCAGTGTTTATCATTTATTTCGCAGACTTTGTTCACTCTTCTGCGATACTTTTCTTCCATCAGCGGATCTGTTGTAAGCCATTTCTTGACTATCTCCATTGACATAAGGCCGCCGATTATCTTGGCTCCGAGGCACAGGATATTTGAATCGGTGTGCTCCCTTGCGAGCGCAGCGCAAACAGGATCCTGACAGACAGCAGCATAGCAGCCGTTTATCTTGTTTGCGATCAGAGCGCTTCCATACCCGACGCCATCGCAGAAGATACCCCTGTCACACTCTCCCCTGGCAACTGCCAGTGCGGCAGGATATACAAAATCCGACAGATCGCAGGATGCGTTGTCATAAGTTCCGAAGTCTTCTACCTCATAACCCTGCGCAATGAGATATGCCTTTATCTCTTCCTTCATCTGTGTTCCGGCATGATCATTAGCCATTGCAATTTTCATAGCGTGCCCTCCTTTTTTCTTTGACTATAACTGACTCTGTGCCCCGCGTCAAACAGAAAAAGTCCTTCGCAGCGCAAAAGCAGGAACGCATTTCAGAACATTCTGCTATAATGGTCTCATCGGTCAAACATACAATAAAACATCACGATTGGAAAAAAGGAAATGGGAAGACTGGATAAATTCTATAATGAAGAATATTCGATAAAATCGATCTATGTGGTGAAAACAGCACTTATGACATTTGTGCTGGGCCTTGTCATATACTATCTGGCAGGAAAGACGGGAAACGTATTCTCATTTGTTTCAGGAGTGCTGGAACCTCTTGTACTGGGGCTTGTATTCACTTATCTGCTGAGCCCTCTTGTAAGGAAACTTGAGGCCGGTCCTTTCAGTGGAATTAAAAGGCCTGGTACAAAAAAAGTTGCGGCAGTCCTGTTGACATTCATCATCGTGCTGATGGCTCTCGGTCTTATACTGGGAATAATAGCCGTTACAGTCACAAAGAGTCTGTCGGCGTTCAACCCTGCGGAATTCAAGGATTATCTTGTTGCTCTGGCTGACCAGTTTTCAAAATTCTGGTCTACCATCGAGAAGCAGCTGGCAAGCATGAATATAAACCTCGGGAGCGTCGGGGACTGGCTGGGCAGAATATTCACAGGCGTCAAGTCAGGTGCATCCACACTGCTTTTTGCCGTAATTTTTGCTGTTTACTTCCTTCTTGACGAAAAGATATTCAAATACTGGGCAGAAGTGCTTAAAGTCTTTGCAAATGAAAAAACCAGAGACATACTCCATCAGCTGTCCGAGGATGCGAACAGAGTATTCTCAGGCTATATCAGGGGACAGTCAATGGATGCGGCGATTGTAGGATCGCTGGTCTCCATTGCGCTTCTTATTGCGGGAATTCCTTATGCGGTAGTTATAGGTATCCTTACCGGACTTGGCAATCTGGTTCCATATGTAGGGCCGGTCGTAGGATTCGGATCACTGATAATCGTATGTCTGGCGGAACACTCTGTGACTCACCTTCTCATCGGCGGCGTGATCCTTGCAGCTGTAATGTTTATAGACGGCAACATTATCAACCCGAGAATGCTGAGCAGCAACGTTGAGGTCCATCCTGTGCTGGTAATAGTTGCGCTCCTGGCCGGAGGCAAGGTCGGCGGTGTTGTCGGAATGCTTGTAGCCGTGCCGGTAGCTGCACTGCTCAAGCTGCGGTTTGAGAGGTACGTAGAGAAAAGAAAGGCCGCGCATGAGTTCTGATACCATTTAGTTTCTTTTGATCCAGGCGGAAACAGCTTCTGCTGTTTCCTTTTTTTGTACGGCTCCATCTATTCCGGCTTTTCCATCCCCCTTCTGTTCACCGTAATCGCCAAACTGTGCGTGATTCCCTCCTTCTATGATCATTTCGGTGAAATCGTCAGGCCACAGGCCGTCAGTCTTCGTTTTATCGTACTTTTCAGAATTAAGGACCATATCCTCTGAACCATATATCGAGATCACCGGCGTGCTGAGTTCTCCGGTCGGATACGATGCGAGCAGGATCAGTCCGTCCCATCCGGACGCTTCACCAGCCTCCTCTGCATCATCCGCAGTCATTGCTGCGGCTACGCCGCCAAGCGAATGCCCTCCGATATACCATTTCTCATATTTGTTTTTGTCATCTGAACGTACGACTTCTGCTGCATCCTTACCAAGCAGGGCAAAGTTAAGCGGCATGTCACACAGATAGCAATCGACGCCGCGCAAAGAAAGTTCCTTCATGAGTGGTGCGTATGCAGACGCTTCGACTTTGGCTCCCGGATAGAAAACCAGCGCGGATTCCGTGCCGGGGCCGTCAAAAAACCATCCGTCTGTTCCATCATTTTCCTTTGTGATCTCGTATACACTGACATCTTTCGTGCTTTCAAGCGCTGCAAACGCAGCTTCATCTGCATGATAATAGGTACCGAAATATACAACTATCACACCCGCCAGAACAGCCAGCTGGGCAAGCGTATTGACCAGCTCCTCTATCCAGTTTGACCTGGCGCTGTTGTCCATGTGTGACCCAAGGTATCCCATCAGGCACATAAGAGCAAAGCCGCTTATGAACAGAACCAGCGCCGGCATCATCGTTACCGAGCGCCAGAACCCGGATAAAGCTGCCCTGCCTCCGGCAGGTATTGAAAGAATCATCAGTGCAAACCCGGCAGGCATGAGTATGTGAAACGCCCTGGTCAGACCGGTGAGGTCTTTTTTGCTGATCACCACGATCATTTTCCATACCGCTTTGCACAGACCGCCTGTGAAACTGGCAAGCACTCCCGCAAGCAGAAGCAGGCTCCCGTACATGCTGTACATGATAAGTCCGCTTGCAAAAAACACAAAGACCGGCACCAGATCCAGCAGTGCCAGTCCCATTGTGTATTCTTTGTATTCGTCTGAATATGACTGCATATTGTTATGAAAACGTATAATGTTAAGGCTGGATCAGTCCCAGAGAGGCTCCACGTCCTTCTCTTCCGGATCCTTCTTCAATACTATGTTGAGGATAATGGCAACGATAGCCGCCGGAACGATTCCGGATCCGCCGAAGATATATCCTACAAATGCAGGCATGAATGCAAGTACGTTCGCTGTTGAACCGAGACCATAGCCAAGACCGAGCGATACAGCAACGATCGTTACCTCGCGGTTGCCGATTCCATCCTTTGTGATAAGCTGGATACCGCTGACTACGATAGACGCGAACATCATTACTGCAGCACCGCCCAGTACGGACTGTGGCATCAGCTGTACAATGGCAGCCAGCTTAGGGCAGAATCCGCAGAGCACCAGGAACAGTGCTCCCATAGTGATAGCAAACAGGTTGACTATCTTTGTCATTCCTACAAGTCCTACGTTCTGGCTGAACGATGTGTTAGGCAGTACGCCGAAGAATGTAGCGAATGTGGATCCGATACCATCGCATGCAACTCCGCCTGAAAGTTCCTTATCAGTAGCTTCACGTCCGAGGCCTCCCTCAGTGATACCCGAGAGGTCACCGATGGTCTCTACAGCTGTAACGATGAACATGATCATGATAGGGATGATCGCACGCACATCGAACACAAATTTCACCGGCATTATTTTAGGAAGAGATATCCATGCAGCAGCCGCTACCTTATCCCACTGCAGTACCCAGGAGTGAACGTATGTCTCGCCTTCTACTACAAAAGTCGTATCGAGGAACAGGGCCAGGACCGCGCAGAGAATGTATCCGAAGATGATACCGAACAGTATCGATGCTGCAGACCAGATGCCCTTTGTGAAATGCTTGAGTACGATGATGAAGATCAGTACTGCAAGACCAATCAGAAGGTTGGTCGGCGAGCCGAAGTCCTTGTTATTGTTGCCTCCTCCGAACGAATTGATACCAACACTGATCAGAGACAGACCTATAGCCGTTACGACTGTACCGGTTACCACGCTTGGGAAAAACTTACGAAGCGGTTTAAGCATGAATCCGAGAAGCATCTCGAAAATGCCTCCGATGAAGCAGGCTCCGAGAATGGCTCCATATGCTACTACGCCTCCTCCCATCGATCCGGCAACACCGCTCATTACTCCGATGAAACCTGAGCTGGTACCCATTACACACGGCAGTCTTGCACCAATAGGACCTATAGTCCACAGCTGTACGAGTGTGACAAGACCTGCTACCAGCATCGCGTTCTGGATGACCGGCACCATCAGCCCCGCATCACCGAGCGAACATGCACCGCCTATGACAAGGATAGGCGTAAGATTGCCTACGAACATGGCCAGAACATGCTGCATTCCGAGTATGATCGCTTTGCCGGTAGGAATGCGTCCCTCCATTTCATATTCGGAAGACATAAATCCCAGGCCTTTTTTGACTTTTGATTCGTCACCTGACATTAACAATACCCCCTTTCTTCCATATAAAACATATTATTCTAATTATAATTATTCATTATGCCATATATTTATTAATTTGAAAAGAGGCAGGAAGGAGACAGGGGACGGTTCTCTGTCTCCGTGAGGTAATGGAGACAGAGAACCGTCCCCTGTCTCCCTGGAAATTGACATGCACCTTCGTTAGTTTCATAATTCAGGTATGACTGAAAAGACAGATTCCCGTGGTAACTCTCAAATATTAGCAGCGGCCATGATAACTTCCTTCATGACCACTTTTATGTCGAGCGCTCTGAACCTTTCGGTGCCGTCGCTTGAGAGTTATTTTGGTGTAAATGCCGCTTATGTAAGCTGGATCGTCAGCTCATACACGATCGCGGTAGCTGCCATGAGCCTTCCAATGGGAAAGGTATCGGACATTACCAGCCGGAGAGCAGTATTCCTTACCGGAATAGCCGGATTCGGCATTTTATCAGCTGCCAGCATCCTTGCTCCGTCCATTGGGATACTTATGCTTCTCCGCGCATTGTCCGGAACATCCGCAGCCATGATATTCGCTACCAACAATGCGATACTGATAAGCGCCTTTCCCCATAGGGTTCAGGGTAAAATGCTTGGCTATTCCGTTGCTGCTACATATACAGGGCTCACGGCCGGTCCTGTCGCGGGAGGTCTTTTAAACAGCACTTTCGGATGGAGGTCTATCTTTGCCGTGTCAGCCGCCATCTCAGCCGCTGCCTTTCTCGCAGCGTTCAGGGCTGTTCCTAAAGATGCCCCTGCGTCACACGCATCCGGAATTGATACGGCCGGCATCGCGCTCTACATATCTTCCATAGTTTTAAGCCTGATAGGCATGACCGGTCTCGGAAGCGGTGATACCGCGCCGTACATGCTTGCCGCCGGCATCATTCTCCTCGCAGTGTTCTTTGTACACGAGAACAGGCGGGAGATTGCGGACAAGGCAGCGATCATGCGTGTAAGCATGTTCAGGCAAAGCCGGACTTTCACTTTCTCCAACCTTGCTGCTCTGCTGAATTACGGCGCAACCTTTGCGATCAGCTATGAGATGAGCATATATCTGCAGGTGATCCTCGGCATTCCGTCGGGTAAAGCCGGACTCATGCTCATAATGATGCCTGCAGCCCAGGCTCTGCTGTCTCCTTTCACAGGCAGCCTGTCCGACCGCGTCAGACCGTCGGTCCTGGCAAGCACCGGCATGGGGATCTGTGCGCTCACGCTGCTGCTATACTCGCGTATAGGCGAAAACACTTCCGTACTCTATATAATGGTCGTAATGTGCATAACAGGAATGGGCTTCGCCCTGTTTTCGTCCCCCAACACCAACGCCATACTCAGCTGTGTCAATAAAAAAGATTACGGCGTTGCAAACTCCATAATCGCTACGATGCGGACTTACGGTCAGTCATCAGGCATGGCAGTGCTGAGCTCCATAACAGCGATCGTGCTCGGAAGCGGCACGCTTGAAACATCTCCGCATGCTGACATTCTTAGAATGATGCATATATCGTTCATTACATTCGCATGCATCTGTGTAATCGGCCTCTTTTTCTCTCTGGCCAGGGACCGCAAGTGACAGGATACAGGGAGACGGTTCTCTGTCTCCTTTAGTACCATAAAAGTGTAGTTGACAGAGAGTAATCTCTGCAGCTGCACTTGTTTTATATAATAAGGGATACAGTTGATCTGGCGAGTCCGCTTTTTGGATCATAGCATCCGACAATAAAACTGTCAGTCATCCCCTTAT
>JAFWMD010000079.1 GCA_017510725.1 Mogibacterium sp.
CTTGATGCATAAGCACAGTACTGGTCTCCTCCGATATCAGGCAGACGGCGCTCATTGTATGCTACCATTTCAGCCCATATCTCATACACGTCTGTATTATGAGCATAGTCCATCATATCCGGAGTATATCCGCCCGCAGGTCTCATATTGACCTCGAGTCCTACGAAGTCCCCTACTTCACCCAGATTCTTTCTGGCCTGTGTGAGGCGGAAGAATTCGAAGTGTACAAATCTGCTTCTTACCTTGAATGCTTTTATAGTAGCACGTCCGTAATCACGGAGCTGTGCAGGCACCTCAGGAGTCGTGTAATATGTAAGCTCAAGCCCCTTGTTCACCAGATCTGCTATTGATGGCGGGAACCAGTTGGAGCTTTCAAAGAGCACTTCCCCCTGAGCGTTCACGATGGCATCATACGAATAGATATATCCGTATACAAATTCTTCCATTACATAAGGGTGCTGCGGAAGGTTGTTATAGAACCATTCAAGATCAGCATCGTTCTCGAGCTTCCATGTATCTGCAGCTCCTACTCCGATATCCGGCTTTACTATTACCGGAAAGCCGCCGATCTCATCAAGAAACTCTCGCGCCGCTTCAATAGTGGTTACCTTATGATTGCGTGCAGTCGGAACACCTGCTTTCTTATAGAAAGGCTTCATGGCAGACTTGCTCTTCCACATTGCGAGCTCCTCAGGCTGGACACCTGAACCGATATTGAAGTCCTTTCTCAGTTTTGCATCCTGTTCCAGCCAGTACTCTGTGTTTGATTCGAGCCAGTCGATCTTTCCGTACTTGAACGCCAGAAATGCAACTGCACGGTACATGGAATCGTAGTTTTCCATGTTGTCGACCTTATAGTACTCTGTCAGAGCAGCCTTCAGAGGTTCCTCAAGCATTTCGTACGGTGCATCGCCTATTCCGAGCACATTTATGCCGTTCCTTTTGAGCCTGTCGCAGAACTGCCAGTAAGTGTGCGGAAAATTCGGTGAAATAAAGATGAAGTTCATTTTCCTCTCCCTTTCTTTATTTATCTCTCCTGCCGGCGATATAGTACGGCACCGCAACAAACAGTGCTCCGCCGGCCAGATTCCCTAAAGTAACTACTATCAAATTATAGAAGAAGCCCCCTATGCTGACAGCCTCATGAACAGGCTGGAGGAGCGCTACTGTAAACAGGGTCATATTAGCTATGCTGTGTTCGAATCCTGTAGTGATGAACGCAAAGAGACACCAGAATATCATTATAAGTTTGCCCGAATCTGAAGCCGCCCTGCCTGCGCACCAGACTGCAAGACACACGAGGAAATTGCACAGAATACCTCTCGCAAAGAGCGCGACTGCTCCTGCTCCCATTTTTGCGCCTGCTGCGGATACCATGAATTCTGCTACAGGTCCTGTGCAGAGACCTGTCAGATGATAGATCAACGCAAGCAGCATCCCGCCTGCAAGATTACCGATCCAGCATATACACCACAGTTTAAGAGCATCCTTCCATGTGACCTTTTTATCAAGCAGACCTGCTGCCATGGCAAGGTTGTTGCCTGTAAAGAGCTCAGCTCCGGCCATGACTACGAGGCTCAGGGCAACTCCGAAAGTCAGCCCCATCACTATCCTCGCATAAGGAAGTCCTGTCAGAAGTCCGCCCGACGTAAAGGCCAGCAGCACACCGATCCCGATGTAAGCGCCGGCAAGCATCGATACTACGAAGTATGCCAGCGGATCCCTATTCATGAATGCTGCCTTCGCGGCAGCTCCGTCGGATGTCTTGTTAAAATCGTTTCTGAACATTTTCCACTCTCTTTTTTATTATACGCCGTCTATTATACCCGCATTTTATCAGTATCTCAACAAAAAGGGCGGTACATATTTAGCATAAACAACAAAAAAGCACTGTTTATCAGTGCTTTTTTGTCTGGTGGCCCATATTGGACTTGAACCAATGACCTACAGGTTGTCACCCTGTCGCTCTCCCAACTGAGCTAATGGACCGTGTCGCTGTTCACTATTGTAGCGGAAAACAGCGCAGATTTCTACCCCTAATTTTAACTATTCTGAAAGAGCCTTCTTTGCCAGCTTGTCGGCAAGCTCGTTATACTTGTTTCCGGCATGTGCCTTGACCTTTACAAACGTAATATCGATGGTCTTTCTGGCCTCCGCAACGAAATCTCTGTACCCCTGAGTCAGCGGGTTGTTTGCCTTCCAGCGTCTGTCTGCCCATGCTCCGATGCCCTCATAGTCGTGGTATATCTCCACAGACCTGATACCGTTCGCCATGCAGTGATCGATCGCGAGCTTCGAGCCCATGATCTCTCCGGCAACATTTCTCTGCTGCGCCGCATCTGCGTCATCAAAAGCTGCATTCAGCTCGGTCGTTTCACTGTTACCGAACGCATCTGTCTCAACTATTACGACTCCGCAGGAGAATCTGCCGCTCGAGCTGTCATAGCTGCCATCGACATATGCCCTGACACCTTCAGGAAACTTTTCTGATGTAAGTCCGGATCCACCGGCAAGGCCGAGGTAAGCCATAGCCTCAGCAGGATCCGCAAAGCTCTTATACTCAGCGCCGGCAAATCCGTCTACCTGTGCCTTGCAGTCGTCCCAGCTCATGAACAAGCCGGTCGTTCTGCCCTTTCTTACTGCATATACCTTTTTCGCCATCTCTGAGGCCTCCCTGCCGCTTTCATCTTTTTTTGCCGGTCTGTGACCTGTTTCAGGATTATCGTCAAACTTCCTGAGGAATGTTTTTCTGTGGATTGGAGTCTTCCCAAGAGTTCTCAGGCCTTCGTAATGTTTAGCTGTTCCGTATCCCTTATTCCCGGCGAAATCATAACCAGGATAGACCATATCCATCTCAGTCATAAAGGAATCTCTGGCTACCTTGGCGACTATTGAAGCTGCCGCTATACAAAGGCACTTTTCATCTCCCTTTATGATCGATTCGCTTGGCATACCTGCATCGAGTTTAACTGCATCGATCAGAAGCATATCCCGCACATGAGCCTCACTGCCAGCAGTCAGGAGTCCCTTCTCTGAAAGCATGTCC
>JAFWMD010000080.1 GCA_017510725.1 Mogibacterium sp.
GATCGTGGCGGCGTTTGATGATTTGAAGGATTCTAACGATGCAGAAATGATCATCGACCCATGGAGCAATATCATTTCGCTGAAAAAAGAATATCATGGCATAAGAGTCCCTGGACACAAAAAGAGCGCATCAGTATACCGGAGGTTCATGCCTCAATTGTCTGATAATTGGGATACAGTTGCTGAGAAATGCAAATCAGCCAGGGTTTTTACAGATTCAATTCAATTGCTTCATGACAGAACGGATTGAGGAAGATAACCAACAATGCTCGTCTAAATCACATAAATAATACGAGATTTAGACTACTATTATAACTGGGAATAATCATGTATAGGGTAATCATAGTAGAAGACGATAACGGAATAGCTGAAGGAATATGCAATTGTCTTGCTGGCTGGGGGATGGAAGCCCGTAAGATAACTGACTTCCGCCGTGTCACGGAAGAAATCGAGGAATACAAGCCCCATCTGGTCATTATGGACATCACTCTCCCATACATGGGTGGCTATCACTGGTGTCAGGAGATACGAAAGACAAGCTCGGTGCCAATCATATTCATTTCGTCTGCAACAGACAACATGAATATCATCATGGCCATGAACATGGGCGCTGATGACTATATCCCAAAGCCTTTTGACCAAAGCGTTCTGATCGCTAAGGTACAGGCGCTTCTTCGCAGGGCATACGATTTCAACCGGAATACTTTCACTCTGCAGGCGGCAGGCGCTGTGCTCAATACTGAGGATAATACGCTGCTGTACAACGGCAACAAGATAGTTCTGTCAAGAAATGAGTACATGATCTTTCTTACGCTGATGCAGAACAAGAACAAGGTCGTAAGCAGAGAAAAGCTTATGGAGGCACTCTGGGAAACAGACAGCTTTGTTGATGAAAACACGCTGACAGTTAATGTGGGCAGGCTCCGCAGAACTCTTGAAGAAGGCGGTCTCAAAGATCTTATCAAAACAAGGTTCGGCGTAGGGTATATCCTGGAGGCCGAATAATGGGGCTGCTTAAGAGCTATCTCAGATCGCGCGCGAAAGCGATAGTAGTATACATACTAATAGCCGGAGCATTCGCGGCTGCATATCTGCTGTTCGATATGCCTGTCATAGTAGTTACATACCCGCTGATCCTGAGTATTATGATCGGCGTAGCCGCATTAGCGATCGACTATATTGCTTATCGAAGGCGGCACATAATGCTTACCCACGAAGAAATGCCTGCTCCGGCCGATCGGCTGGAGGAGGACTATCAGCAGATCATCACTAAACTTCAGGACGAGGCGAAGCAGTCAGCAGTTCACGCGGCAGAAGAGTATAACGATATGATCGACTACTATACTGTCTGGGCACATCAGATCAAAACTCCGATTGCAGCCATGCGGCTCAGCCTCCAGTCAGAGGATACAGAGACGGCAAGAAAACTCACTTCAGATCTGAACCGGATCGAAGAATATGTCGAAATGGTGCTGACGTTCCTGCGACTGGATTCGGACAGCACGGACTACCTTATAAAGGAATATGATCTTGACAGTATCATCCGCACGGCTGTCCGGAAGTTTTCAAGGGAATTCATTCTGAAGAGACTGACGCTGGATTATCAGCCAGTGAATTATACTGTGCTCACCGATGGAAAATGGCTGACATTCGTTATAGAGCAGATTATTTCAAATGCGGTCAAGTACACTTCAGAAGGCGGCGTGCATATCTATATGGATGAGCCGGGAATTCTCCATATCAGTGATACCGGTATAGGTATAAGTGCTGAAGACCTTCCTCGCATATTTGAAAACGGCTACACCGGCTTCAACGGTCGCGAGGATAAACGGGCAAGCGGGATCGGGCTTTATCTCTGCAAAAGGATGACGGACAATCTCGGGCATACGATAAGCGCTGAGTCGCAGCCGGGCAGGGGCACGACGATAATACTTGATTTCAGAACCACAAGACTCGTGACAGAAGATTGATCATAAATGTGACATATATGTAAGAAATACGTAAGCAGATCCGATGGAACGGCTCTGCTTATATTATTATCATCAGACTGTAATCAGGCAACAAGGAGGTTACAGTAATGAGTTTACTTGAAGCAAGAGGAATAAAGAAAACATACAGGACTCGTTTCGGCGGAGCATCCGTTGAAGCGCTGAAGAACGTCAATTTCACAGTTGAAAAGGGCGAATATGTCGCTATCATGGGAGAATCCGGCAGCGGCAAGACCACCCTGCTGAACATAATCGCGGCTCTGGACAAGCCGACAGAAGGAACGGTCATACTTGACGGCATGAAGCTGAGCGCAGTCAGGGACTCGGATCTTGCAAAATTCCGCAGAGACAATCTGGGGTATGTGTTTCAGGACTTCAATCTGCTGGATACATTCTCTCTCGAAGACAATATCTATCTTCCACTGGTTCTGGCCGGAATGAAGCCGGAAGATATGAAGAAGAGGCTGGATGACCTTGCATCACCGCTTGGTATCGAAACCCTTCTCAAGAAATATCCTTACGAGGTATCCGGCGGTCAGAAACAGAGAGCGGCGGTTGCGAGAGCACTGATCACAGATCCGAGAATAGTTCTGGCGGATGAGCCTACGGGCGCACTTGATTCAAAGTCATCGGACGAGCTGCTTGATCTTTTCGCTAAGGTGAATCAGATGGGACATACCATCCTGATGGTAACTCATTCCACAAAGGCTGCGAGCAGGGCTTCCAGGGTGATGTTTATACGCGATGGAGTAGTGTTCCACCAGATATATAAAGGCGATGCCACTGATCAGCAGATGTATCAGAAGATTAGCAATACACTGACGCTTCTCGCACAGGGAGGTGACAGATAATGAAGCTGGGATTCTATCCAAAGATGGCTGCGAACGGCATGCGTAAGAACGGCAGGCTGTATGCACCGTATCTGGTGACATGCATCATGATGGTAGCTGTGTATTACATCCTTCACTTCCTCGGGTATTCAGGGATCATGGACGGCATGCCGGGCGGGCACACTGCTACCGATATGATGCAGATGGGCACATATATAATGACGCTGTTCGGGCTTCTGTTTCTCTTTTATACACAGGCAACGCTGATCAAAGGCAGAAAGAAGGAGTTCGGTCTTTACAGCATTTTGGGGATGAACAGATTCAACCTGGGAAGGATACTGTTCTTCGAAACGCTGTTTACATGGGCAGTCGCGATATTCGGCGGACTCATTGCCGGCATAGGGATTTCCAAGCTGGCAGAGCTCGGATTTACAAAGCTGATAGAAGTACCTGTAAGATATGCTTTCTCTGTTCCGTTCACCTCTGTCATCATGACAGTTGTAACATACAGCGCGATTTTTTTGCTGATCTATCTCAATTCGCTGAGACAAGTCAGTTTTGCAAGTCCAATAGAGCTGGTGACTGCAGATAAAGCAGGCGAGAAGCCGCCGAAGTCAAACTGGCTCACAGGCGTCCTCGGCCTTGCATCTCTTGGGTCGGGATACTATATCGCGCTTAAGATACAGCAACCTATGTCAGCACTCATGTGGTTCTTTGTCGCCGTGATACTGATAATGATAGGTACCTATCTTCTTCTGATCGCAGGCTCTGTCATCCTTTGCAGGATGCTTCAGAAGAATAGGAACTACTATTACCAGACAAATCATTTTGTATCGGTGTCTTCGATGGCATATCGCATGAAGAGAAACGGCGCGGGACTTGCGTCGATCTGCATCCTTCTGACGATGATCCTTGTAATGATGTCCTCGACTTCAGCGCTTTACACAGGTGCAGAGCAGTGCCTCAATGTGCGCTATCCTAACGAGATAGGTGCCTTTGC
>JAFWMD010000081.1 GCA_017510725.1 Mogibacterium sp.
AAGTGGCAGAACGGTGACAGCTTGCCATCGATGAATCGGTCCATCCATCCTGCCCGTGCTGGCAAGATGGGTGAGAACCAATTAGTTAACAAAACAATTAACCCGGTGGTTCTATAGAATCTCAATTGTCAATATGCTATCTCTGATTTTTATGGCAAGCCCCAAAAGTGTTAGCTATAATATATATGGACTAATTTGAAAGAACAGGAATGCTAATGTTGAGGTAAAGAAGATATAAACAATGATTTCAATAGGTAAGCCCTATATAACTGAAAAGGGTGATAGGACAGAGCTCCATGCCCCTGTCACGATCTCGGATGACACTGCACAGCGCTTTATTGAAGTGACGTCCGGGCTGCCTAATGTCTCTTGGCTCACGACTTGTGATTATCCGCCTGCATCCTGGAGCGAAGAGGGGAGTTCGATGTGGTTCGCGGTGACTGCGGACTACGGGAAGTATCTGTGTTGTGAGAGGAGCGATGCATTTGTTATTGCCTTCTTTTGGTATGCCATGGTCACGGGATCGGATATCAGTTTCGAAGCGCCCATCTCAAAAAAACTATATGATGGACTTACGCAAAAACTGATACCGGCTCTTTCCGGAGACGGGTACGGAGAGATAAGACTGGACGGGCCAACAAGTGACGAGCCCGTCTGGAATGAAAACGGAGTAGTTTGCGGAATGTCCTGCGGAGCGGATGCCATGTATGCCCTTCACATCTACGGAGGAAGCAATGCGCCGGATGATCTGAAGATCACTCATTCGTCGTATTATCACGCAGACTATCTTTTCCCGTATCTCGATCCGCCTTATGATGTTGACAAGATCATAGAGAAGAGCGAGCAGCTGTACAGCAGGCGCACGGCAGAAAAGGCCCGCGTCATCGCAGGTCATCAAGGACTGCCTTTAATAGAAGTATGGACGAATTTTGACAGGGATTATTACCGTGGCGGATTGATTTATACCGGAATGTACAGATTCCTTTGCTGCACTCTTGCGCTTGAGCATCTGTTTTCTGCGTATATCATAGCTTCATCGGGGAACGGGCATAATGTGCAAAAGACATCGCTTTTCGTTCCGACACAGCACTATGAGGATCTCCTGTGTGAAAGCTGCGGAACGGAGAGCCTTCGCTATATCATCAGCGATCATGCCTTAAGGGTAGACAAACTGCGGAAGATAGCGGACGATCCGGATTTTCGCAAATATGTTTCTGTCTGCAGCAATGATACAGAGGATGGTAAAAACTGCGGGGAGTGCTTCGGTTGTTGGAAGACAATGATTCCGCTCGATCTTCTCGGAAAGCTGGATTACTTCGGAGAGCGATTCGACCTTGACAGATACAATAAAGAACGAAGTTCAGTATTCGAAAAAATGATACGTTTTTCATTCAGACCGGAGGCTGACGCTGCCAGAGAGGTAGTTAGACAGGTCCTTGATCTTGCTGACGAAACAGACTCTGATGCAGCAAGCATGTTCATAGGCGTGTGGGATAGCATCAAAAACAATGGATGAACTTGATAATTTAAAACGATACAGACGCGACGGCGGGCTTACTTTGCGTAAGCTCGCTGAATACATACCGGCGATGATAATGACCAATCTGTCGGTATTGTTATTGGTGTCTGTGGACGGGCTTGTAGTAGGGAATTACTGCGGATCGGATGCGCTGTCCTCGGTGAACATTTTTTATCCGGTTTCTTTGATGACCGGTACTCTTTCCGTTCTTGCCGCAAGCGGCATAGCAACGAGCATCTCTACTGCTATGGGAATGAATGATCCCGGTAAGATCAACAGGGTCAGAGGGGTCTCGCTTAGGATAATGATCGTTCTGGCGGCAGCAGTCGGGGTACTTCAGGTACCTGTCGTCTGGCTCATGATCAGATCATACGGGCTGAGCGATGAGATGTATGTGCTTACATGGCAGTATGCCATAGGGCTCATGGTATGCGCGCCGCTTTCACTCATATCCAATGTAGGCACCTATCAGCTGCAGATTGGAGTTGTAACATTTAAGTAGAGTCTGTAAACCCACCAAATTCTCATGGTAGTATAACTATGAAAGGATTGGTGAGGATTATGCAATACGACAAATCATTCAAGCTGGAGGCCCTTGAACTCTCCGATGAGATCGGAGTCAGGAAAGCTGCAGAGCAGCTGGGTATTCCATATTACACACTTGCTGACTGGCGATATATCCGCAAGCATCAGGGCGACTCATATTTTGTAGGCAGCGGCTATCAGCGCAAACCTGTCGACGAGAAGGATCGCCGGATACAGGAGCTGGAAGCCGAACTGCGTGAAACCAAACGGGCAAACGAGATACTCAAGGATGCTCTCGGTTTTTTCGCAGAAAGCCGAAAGAAGTAAAAGCGCATCATCGCTATGAATTCATCCATTCCAGAGAAGGCAGATGGCCTGCAAAGACTATGTGCCAGGTACTGGGAGTGAGCGAGTCAGGCTACTACAGATATCTCAGGAATCTGGGTAAGCCTGACAAGGATGCGGTTCTTTCGGCAGCCATACAGAAGATCATCGATGGATCTGAATTCAACGACAACTATGGTGTTCCACGCATGCAATTGGCGCTTGCTCTCAGCGGTCATACGGTCGGTATACGCAGGCTCAGGCGGATCATGCTCAAAATGGGACTGATCCATGAGCGAAAGCGCAGGCCTAAGGGACTGACAAAGGCAACGACTGAGATCCAGGAGAAGGAAAACCTGATCAAGCAGGACTTCTCCGCGGACAAGCCATACACCAAGCTGCTTACGGATATATCTCAGATCCAGTGCATAGATGGGAAACTGTACATCTCCCCGATCCTCGACTGCTTCAATGGCGAGATCCTTTCACTCATCATGCGTGACAACATGAAGAAAGAACTCTGTATCGATACTCTCAAGGCTGCCAGGATGAGATACCCGATCAACGGTGCTACCCTGCATTCAGACCGGGGCAGCCAATATACAAGCGATGGTTTCAGAGCCATACTTACAGCTAACAACATACAGCAGAGTCTGAGCGGTGTTGATCACTGCTATGACAATGCCAGGATGGAGAGCTTCTTCGCTACCTTGAAGAAAGAACTCCTGTACCGGTTGCCGACTTACAAAATGAAGATGACAGAAGTAAAATCCTGGATCTTCAGATATGTATTCGGTTATTACAACACGGTGCGAATATATACATCTAATCCATACGGGCTTCCGCCCGCAGCGTATAGAAAGACGCTACTCGACGAAGCACTGGCGGCTTAAATCAATTTTTGGGGTTTAGAGACTGCACTTTTCTTGACATCTCCAGCCGTACTCCGCATCGTGGCGGAACTTCTTGGCCTTTTTCGTCTTGCAGTAGATTAGGAGCCGAAAGCCCACGGCCCCCACGACACCCACCAGCCAGTCTGCCGGGTTCAGGCCCGGTGCAAAATCTGCAAAGGCCACACCGATGGTCTGCATGATCCCCAGCAGTTTTTGGCCGAAGCCCGCACCAGCGGCCAGACGGTAGGCCGTCCCCACTTTCAGGCAGGCCCAGCCGATGAACAGATACGGGATATTGGGAAGTACATATTTGCGGAGCTTATCTGTCCCCATGCACCGCCTCCTTTTCCAGCTCCCGCTGGGGCTGTTTCCGCACCTGTTCCTCGGC
>JAFWMD010000082.1 GCA_017510725.1 Mogibacterium sp.
AGACAAAATACGACGGTCTCTACATGATAGGAGACGGCAGCGGCGTTACTCATTCACTTTCACACGCTTCCGCAAGCGGCGTGTTTGTGGCCAGAGATATATTGAGACAAATTTAATTGATGAAAGGAGCACAGCATCCATGAAAAACGTTAAATGTCTTAAGTGCATCAGCTGCGGCAGGGAATACGAGGCACTTCCTGACGCGACTACATGCGAATGCGGAGGTATTCTCGATGTAATTTATGACTACGATTACATCAGAGAAAACTTTACGCCTGACGACATATCGTCAAGTGACAACTACACGATGTGGCGTTACCGTCCTTTCCTCCCGGTAGAGGAGGACACAGTTCAGCCGCCTCTCAGAGTAGGCTGGTCACCTCTTTACGAGGAGCCGAGAATGGCTGAAAAGCTTGGAATCAGGAAGTTCTGGCTCAAGGATGACGGCCTCAATCCTACAGCCTCACTGAAAGACAGAGCAAGCTCCATGGGCGTTGCTAAGGCAATCGAAGCAGGCTATGACACGATCGCGTGCTCCTCAACAGGAAATGCAGCCAGCTCGCTGGCCGGCAATGCCGCTGCGGCAGGACTCAAGACTTACATCTTTGTTCCTGAAAGAGCTCCAATCGGCAAGGTAGCTCAGCTCCTCATCTTCGGAGCAACAGTCGTTTCAGTCAAGGGTAATTATGAAGAGACATTCGAACTCTCAAAAGCAGCGATAGACGAGTACGGCTGGTACAACAGAAATGCCGCTATCAACTGCTATCTTATGGAAGGCAAAAAGACTGTAGCCCTCGAGATAGCTGAGCAGCTGGGATGGGAGGTCCCTGACTACGTTGCCCTCTCAGTCGGCGACGGATGCACCATCGGCGGAGTCTGGAAAGGATTCAAAGACCTTTACAACGCAGGATTCACAAACAAGCTGCCGAAGATCATCTCGGTACAGTCCGTCAATACATGTCCTATCAACAGGGCGGCACGCACCGGAGAACCTTGGGAGCCGATGGAAGAGAACACTCTTGCTGACTCCATCTCTGTAGGCGTACCTCGCAATCCTGACAAGGCTATCAATGCGATACTGGAGTCGGGAGGCATCCCGGTTGAAGTAACTGATGATGAGATCCTTGAGGCCATGAGAGTCACGGGCAGAGAGTGCGGAGTATTCGGAGAACCTGCAGGCGTAACCGGCATGGCAGGACTTACAAAGCTCTGCAGAGAAGGAAAGATCCCTGCTGATGCAAGCGTAGTAGCCATCGTAACAGGAAACGGGCTCAAGGATACTGCCAACGGCATCAAGGCTGCAGGCGAGCCTATCAGACTCGAACCGGATATCGATAAATTCCGTGCAGTCTACGAAGAACTGAATAAATAAAAACAAAGCGTCACTAAAAAACTTTATTGACATATAAAAGATTTTTTGGCATCATAAAAATATACTAGAAAATTATTTTCACTTTTCAGATATATATAGTCAAAAGCATAATTTACGGAGGTGTGAAAATGCTTGATCTTACTATCAATGAAAAAGGACGCAAGAATAATATCGAGAGAGCGAAGGCTCAGAACATCATCCTGCCAACATATGAGCAGATGATGCATCCTGAAAAGGTGCCTCAGAAGATTCTTGACAAGCTTGCTAAGACAGGTCTCTGGGATGTAGATCCTGTCAACCTGTTCCGTATCACATGGAAGAATGAGCAGAAGGAATCCGGCGGACTCTTCCACGGTCCTAACTACATCGTTATCCCGCCTGAACTCTCCGGCGTAAAGTGCAAGATAATCTGCATGATCGGCAAGTGGTTCCCTACAGGCTGCCACAAGGTGGGAGCTTCCTATGGCTGCCTCGTTCCTGAGCTGGTAACAGGACAGTTCGATACAGGCTATCACAAGGCAGTATGGCCTTCTACAGGCAACTACTGCAGAGGCGGTGCATTCGACAGTGCACTTCTCGGAGTTTACTCCGTAGCCATCCTTCCTGAAGGAATGAGCAAGGAGAGATTCGACTGGCTGAAGAACATCGCCAGCGAGGTAATCGCAACACCTGGAACAGAGTCCAACGTAAAGGAAATCTTCGACAAGACTCACGAGCTGAGAGAGACAAGAGAAGACGTTTGGATCCTCAACCAGTTCGAGCAGATGGGCAACTACATGTGGCACTACAATGTTACAGGTAATGCCATCGCAGAAGCATTCGAAGAGATGAAGGGTGAGAATGACAGACTCTTCGGTATGGCATTCACATCAGGCTCCGCAGGAACCATGGCTTCCGGCGACAGACTCAAAGAGCTCTATCCGGGAGCTAAGCTGGCAGTTGGTGAAGCTCTGCAGTGCCCTACACTTCTTGACAACGGATTCGGCGCACACAGAATCGAAGGAATCGGCGACAAGCACGTTCCATGGATCCACAACATCAAGAATACTGACATGGTCATCGCAATCGACGACGAGGATTCCCAGAACCTCCTCAGACTCTTCAATGAGCCTGTCGGACGCGACTACCTCAAGGAGCAGGGTGTTGATCCTGAGCTCGTCGATCTTCTCGGATACTTCGGCATCAGCGGCATAGCCAACCTGCTCTGCTGCATCAAGATGGCCAAGTACTATGAGCTGACAGAGAACGACGTACTGGCAACAGTAATGACAGACTCTGCAGTAATGTACCAGTCCAGGATCAAAGAGCTGCAGGACGAGCAGGGTGAGTATACTCACGAGAAGGCTGCTCTCCACTACAACAAGCACATCCTCGATGAGAAGGATGACAACCTTATGGAGCTTACTTACAAGGATCGTAAGAGAATCCATAACCTCAAGTACTACACATGGGTCGAGCAGCAGGGCAAGACAGTCGACGAGATCAATGCTCTCTGGTACGACGAAGAGAACACATGGGGTGCTCTCCGCAAGGAAGCTTCCAAGGTGGACGAGCTTATCAACGAGTTCAACGAGGCTACCGGCCTGCTCAAGAACCTGTAATCACCGCATAAATTTATGTAAAAACACAAAGGAGGCTGTTGCCGTACAGCCTCCTTTTGTTTGCCTGAATAAGGGGCACAAAGCACCCAAAACATAAAACCATTTTGCTTATTTTTCTTGTCTTTACGAATGCTAAGAACTATAATTAATTCATCATAAACCTATCTGCTGATACGTTAGGATAGTGTTCTCAGAATGTAATCGGCAGAGTTTTCTGTGTATTTATATAACAGGGAGGATAATGATTATGAAGAAAAGACTTATTGCTTTATTGGTTTGCTTAGTAATGGTTATGATGCCAATGCTGGCAGCCTGCGGCGGCGGCGGTGGCGGCGGCGAAGAAGCTGCTCCTGCTGATGAGGGCGGCATCAAAGTCGGTCTCATCACGCTCCACGACGAGAACTCGACATACGACCTTAACTTCATCAATGCGTTCAAGGATTCTATGGCGAACCTCGGAATCAGCGAGGAAAACTACATGATCAAGACAAACATTCCTGAAGGCCAGGAGTGCTATGATACTGCAGCAGACCTCGTAGACGCAGGATGCAACGTCATCTTCGCAGACTCGTTCGGACATGAAGCTTACATGATCCAGGCTGCAAAGGAATTCCCGGATGTACAGTTCTGCCACGCTACAGGCACAAAGGCTCATACTGAAGGACTTGCAAACTACCACAATGCGTTCGCTGCTATTTATGAGGGACGTTACCTCGCCGGCGTTGCTGCAGGCATGAAGCTCAATGAGCTCAAGGAAGCAGGCAAGCTCAAAGGCGATACACCTAAGATGGGTTATGTAGGTGCGTTCACATATGCTGAGGTAGTATCCGGATACACATCCTTCTATCTCGGAGCTAAGAGCGTATGCCCGGATGTAACAATGGACGTTACATTCACAGGTTCATGGTATGATGAGACAGCTGAGAAGGAAGGCGCTAACAAGCTGATCCAGGGCGGATGCGATCTTATCTCGCAGCACGCAGACTCCATGGGAGCTCCTACAGCATGCGAAGAAGCCGGAATCCCGGACGTATCCTACAACGGAAGCACAAAGAGCGCAGCTCCTAACACTTACATCATCTCGTCCAGAATCAACTGGTCGCCTTACTATGAATTCGTAGTAAACGCAGTTAAGAACGGCGAAGAGATCCCTGCAGACTGGACAGGAACAATCGAGACAGGTTCTGTTGAGCTTACAGAACTCAATACAGATGTTGCTGCTGAAGGCACTGCAGAGAAGATCGAAGAGGTCAAGGCAGGACTTGCTGACGGATCCATTCACGTATTCGATACTACAAGTGCTATCACAGTTGAGGGCAAGCCACTTGATTCGTATCAGGCTGACGTAGACGACATGGGCGACTATGCACCGGATACAGAAGTAGTTTCTGACGGTTACTTCCACGAGTCTGAGTACAGATCAGCTCCGTACTTCGACCTGAACATCGATGGAATCAACCTGCTCGATACTAACTTCGGCTAAACCATAATTTAAAATAAGTATTTCAATAGTTCTGACCGGTCCCGCTCAGGCGGGACCGGTCAAATTATAAGATTCGATATCGGAAAGGGGAGATTATTTTGCAAGACAGCAGAACACCCGCAGTTTCGATGAGAAACATTACAAAAACATTCGGCACCATAGTAGCCAACAACAAGGTCAGTCTCGATATCTACAAGGGCGAGATACTTTCGCTCCTCGGAGAGAACGGTTCGGGTAAGACAACGTTGATGAACATGCTGTCGGGTATTTATTTTCCTGATGACGGAGAAATCCTGATAGACGGCAAGCCTGTCCAGATCTCGTCACCTAGGGACGCATATGACTACGGTATCGGAATGATCCACCAGCATTTCAAGCTGGTCAATATCTTCAGCGCTGCGCAGAATATTATCCTCGGCATGGAAACCGATCAGGGCGTTAAAAATACCCGCTTCGGCAAGCTCGATATAGAGAGAGCATCCAAGCGCATACGGGAGATCTGCGACCTTTATGGATTCGATGTTGATCCGGATCAGAAAGTTTACGACATGTCGGTGTCGCAGAAACAGACAGTAGAGATCGTTAAGGTGCTCTACAGGGGAGCAGACATTCTGATACTTGATGAGCCTACTGCCGTACTGACTCCGCAGGAGACAGAAAAACTCTTCAACGTGCTGCGCAACATGAAGGCAGACGGAAAAACTGTCATCATCATCACTCACAAGCTGCACGAGGTAGAAGCTATATCAGACAGAGTAGCAATACTCCGCAAGGGTGAGTACATCGGAGATCTGATAACAAGCGAGACCAATGCTCAGGAAATGACCAACATGATGGTAGGGCGTGAGGTCGAGCTCAATATAGACAGGCCTGAACCGAAGAACGTAAAACCACGTGTAGAAATAAAAGGACTTACGGTCAGGTCTGAAGACGGTATCCTCAAACTCGATAATGTTTCCTTTACGGCAAACACGGGAGAGGTGCTCGGTATAGCCGGCATCTCCGGCTGCGGCCAGAAGGAACTTCTTGAGGCAATCGCAGGACTTCAGCCGATAGAAAAGGGTGAAGTGCTGTACGTTGAGGATGACGGAACCAGAACGAATCTCGTAGGCATGGATCCTCTCGAGATAGATAAGAAGGGAGTATCGCTTGCATTCGTTCCTGAAGACAGACTCGGAATGGGCCTTGTGGCTAACATGAACCTCGCAGACAACATGATGCTGAGGTCATTCAGAAGAAAAGGCAGCATTGCCGGATTTACAGACCGTAAGACACCTAGGGAGCTTGCGGAGAAGGTAGTGGAAGAACTCGAAGTAGTTACTCCGGGTATTGACACTCCGGTGCGCAGGCTTTCAGGAGGTAACGTACAGAAAGTTCTGGTAGGCCGTGAGATAGCCATGAACCCTACGGTGCTGATGTCAGCATACGCAGTCAGAGGACTCGACATCAACGCCTCATATACTATTTACGATCTTATCAATCAGCAGAAAGAACGCGGAGTAGCCGTAATATTCGTCGGAGAAGACCTCGACGTTCTGCTCGAACTCAGCGACCGCATACTTGTACTTTGCGGAGGCAAAGTCAGTGGCATAGTCGACGGCAGAACAGCAGACAAGAATTCAGTCGGACTGCTCATGACAAAGGTCGGAGGTGATGCAGTTGGATAAGCAGAAAAAAGAACCATTGATCCACATCACTAAGAGAAAGATGATCTCTAAGAAGCATGAGTGGGCAATAAGACTCGGAAGTATAGTAATAGCGCTCATCGTCTGCGCTATTATTACTACCATAACGACACATCTTAATCCGATCGCAGTATACGCTTCGATGTGGGAAGGCTCGTTCGGTACAGAGCGTAAGATTTGGGCTCTCCTCAAAGAGCTGTCAATCCTGCTCATGATATCCGTAGCGCTCGCTCCGTCCTTCAAGATGAAGTTCTGGAACCTCGGCGGAGGAGGCCAGACGATGGCCGGTGTCCTCGCTACGGCGGCCTGCATGATAACTCTTGCAGAAAAAATGCCAAGCGGCGCGATAATGTTCGTATCGCTCGTAGCGGCTATTTGCGCAGGAGCTCTCTGGGCATTCATCCCTGCGTTCTGCAAGGCTAAATGGAACACAAACGAAACGCTGTTCACTCTGATGATGAACTATGTTGCCACACAGCTGGTGGCGTACTATATCATCATATGGGAGTCTCCTAAAGGATCCGGAAAGATCGGTATCATCAACCCGAACACTGAAGCAGGCTGGCTGCCTGTTATCGGAGGAAAGCAGTATCTGCTCGTTGTTATTGCAGCTGTGATCGTCACGGTGTTTATGTATATCTACCTGAGATATACCAAGCACGGATATGAGCTCAGCGTCGTAGGTGAGAGCCAGAATACTGCTAAATACGTTGGTATCAACGTAGGAAAGGTAATCGTCCGTACACTCATACTGACAGGCCTAATCTGCGGATTCGTCGGCTGGCTGCTTGTAGCAGGAACCGACCATACTATGACGACAACTATTGAGGCAGGCAGAGGATTCCTCGGAGTCATGGTAGCATGGCTCGCGCACTTCAATCCGATCGGGATGGTGCTCTCCGGACTGCTGCTCGTATTCATGAGCCGCGGCGCTGGCGAGATTTCCACTACATTCGGACTCAACAAGTCGTTCGGCGACATACTTACTGGAATAATCCTCTTCTTCGTAATCGGAAGTGAATTCTTCATCAACTATCAGATACACTTCCGTAAATCGCACAGAAAGGAGGGAGCTGATGTTTAGTCTGGTAACATTCATTCCTCGAGCGATCGTACAGAGCATCCCGCTTCTGCTCGGATGCGTAGGCGAAACACTCAATGAGAAATCCGGAAGCCTTAACCTCGGTATCCCGGGCGTCATGTACGTAGGAGCGATCTGCGGAGTTATCGGATCGTTCATGTATGAGAATTCCGGCGCGACGTTCAACCCTGTGATCGGCCTGCTGATACCAATAATATGCTGTATGCTGGGTTCGCTGCTGATGGGACTGATATTCTGCTTCCTGACAGTTACTCTGAGAGCCAACCAGAATGTAACAGGTCTCGCTATGACCACGTTCGGCGTAGGCTTCGGTAACTTCTTCGGCGGATCCATCATCAAGCTGACAGGAGCTGAGGTACCTTCCATCGCATTGTCTGCTACGAGCAAGGCTTTCAAAGCAACGATCCCGTTTGCGGATAAGGCCGGTGTAGTTGGTGATCTGCTTCTGTCGTACAGCTTCATGACCTATGTGGCTATCGCAATAGCGATCATCACAAGTTATGTTCTGAAGAGGACACGTACAGGACTCGAGCTCAGAGCCGTAGGCGAAAACCCTGCTACAGCAGATGCTGCAGGTATCAACATCAACAGATACAAATACTTCTCGATATGCATCGGATGCATGATCGCGGGAATCGGCGGACTCTACTACGTTCTCGACTACGCGAGCGGAGTATGGTCGAACGACGCGTTCGGTGACAGAGGATGGCTCGCCATCGCTCTGGTAATCTTCTCTATCTGGCGTCCGAACTGGGCTATCTGGGAGTCGATGCTCTTCGGCGGACTCTATATACTTTATCTGTACATCCCGACCGGCACAAACTTCGCCGTAAAGGAGATATACAAGATGTTCCCGTATATAGTAACCATCATCGTTCTTATCGCTATCAGCGTCAAGAACAGACATGAGAATCAGCCGCCTGAAGCTCTCGGACTGCCGTACTTCAGAGAAGACCGATAGTAAATTATTATTCAGATAACACAACATGAAAGGCGCTTAACTGCGCCTTTCACTGCATACACAGAAAGGAGGGGAGTCTTGAAATACGAAACATATAAGAAACTGGCGCCTGCTGCGCTGGGAAAAGTTAAAGCTGACCTCATTTTCAAAAACTGCAAAATAGTAGATGTTTTTACCGGCGAAGTCGTTGAAGGAAATGTCGGCGTAAAGGACGGTATAATCATCGGTGTATCAAGATCAATTCAGGGCAAGAAGGAGATTGACCTCAACGGCGCATACATCGCTCCGGGATTCATCGATGCCCATCTGCACCTTGAGTCGACGATGGTTGCTCCGGCAGAGCTGGTAGCAACGGCGGCATCGTTCGGAACTACAACATTCATTGTAGACCCGCATGAGGCCTGCAATGTATCCGGAGCTGACGGCATACAGTACATTCTCGATCAGACCGAAAAGTCGGATGCCAATGTATTTGTGATGCTGCCTTCGTGCGTTCCTGCAACGAACATCGATGACAACGGATGCATGTTTGCAGCAAATGACATGTATCCGTTCGTAGGCAACGAGCGGATTCTCGGTCTGGGCGAAGTCATGGATGACGATGCGGTCATAGACGGAGACCCGAGAATGTTCGCAAAGTTTGCACTGTTTGATCATCAGACGATCGACGGACACGCACCGTTCCTTCCTAACAGGAAGCTTTCAGCGTATAAGCTTGCAGGTGTTGACACCGACCACGAAGCTTCAACATTCGAGTATGCACTTGAGGAAGCCAGACGAGGCATTCATGTTCATGTCCGCGAAGGATCTGCAGCTCACAATGTGGACGATATCATCAGCGGTATTGTAAGGACCGGCATAGACACAGAGCACTTCAGCTTCTGCACCGATGACAAGCACATTGAGGACATACTGAGGGAAGGCCATATCGTATATAACGTAAGAAGAGCCGTGCAGCTGGGTCTCAACCCGTTCAAGGCAATCAAGATGGCCACCATTAATACCGCCAAGTGCTACGGCCTCAAGCACATGGGAGCTATAGCTCCGGGCTATCAGGCAGACTTCGTCATATTCGACAATATGAAGGACTTCAACGTGCTTGACGTTTACTTCAAGGGCAAGCGCATTGACAGGAATGCACCTGTAAAAGTCAAGAAGTGCCCGCCGCATCTTAAACATACGGTGAATATAAGCAAGGTATATGCTAAAGACTTTGCTCTTCCAATCAGGTCAAAGACCACACATGTCATCGGGATGGAGCCAAAGCAGATAGTTACCAACGACATAGTAGCCCACTTCCCTAAAACCGATAACTTCGTTCCTCATGACGGTTATCTCAAGATCGCTGCCGTAGAAAGACATCAGAATAGCGGCAAGATAGGCGTTGCGGTCACAAAGGGCTACGGGATCAAAGGAGGAGCCATAGCGTCGTCAGTTTCCCATGACTCGCACAATATCATCGTTATCGGTGACAACGACGAAGACATTGCACTTGCTGTCAACGAGATAGCGCGCGTTCAGGGCGGATACACTGTTGTTGAGAACGGCAAGGTCTATGAGACGCTGCCGCTGCCTATCATGGGCCTTATGACAGATGTCCACTTTAAAGAGGTAAACGAGAAACTGAAGGTGATGAAGGACAAGGCCTATGAAATGGGTGTGTCAGAAGACTTCGACCCGTTCATCACGCTCTCGTTCATGGCTCTTACGGTTATCCCTGAGCTCCGTGTAACTCCTAGAGGACTTTACAGAGTATCGGCTAAAGGATCCGGATTCATCAAATAAAAGTACTTGTAATGTAAAATGATCGGAAAGGCCGCAACTCCGGATATGACAAATTCCGGCGGCGCGGCCGTTTCGTTGCAGACAGATAAGGAAATGAAGCAGAAAGAAGCAATAAAAATAGCTGAAACGCACTGGAGTTATCTCCATACAATACCTGAAAGTGCGCTTGAAGAGCATAAAACAACGGCATATATAAAAAAGATCTGCTCTGAATATCCAGTTGAACTGATAGATATCGGAATGGAGACTGGTGCAGTTTATTACCTCGATGCGGGGCGTGACGAGACGGTAGCTTTAAGAGCAGATATCGACGCGCTGCCAACAGAGCAGGGACCGAAGCATCTGTGCGGCCATGATGCTCACACGGGCACATTGCTTGGTGCGATGCACTATCTGTGTGCGGTAAGAGACGAGCTGCCATACAACGTGCTTTTTATATTCCAGCCTGCTGAAGAGGGTACAAGGGGAGCGAAAGCCATGCTCGATCATGGTCTCCTTGAGAAAGTTCCGCAAAAACCTTTACGCATCTTCGGAATTCATAACAGGCCGGAGATAGACTGTGGCGACGTAGTGGTGCATAAAGGCCCTCTCATGTCAGAGAAAAACATATACACTATCACTTATACAGGCGTGCCGGGACACGGCTCGCTGCCACATAAATGCGTCGATCCGATAGTTGCAGCCGCATCATTTGTGACCGGTCTGCAGACAATTGTGAGTAAGAATGTCGATCCGTTCGAACCTGTTATCTGCACTGTCAACAGTGTAGCGGCAGGAGCGCCGGACATTCCTGTTCCTAAGGAAGCGGTCATAACCGGCTACTTCAGATCGTTTGATCACGCTACACATGTACGGATGGAAGAGCGGCTCAGAAGGTTTGCAGAAAGTAATGCTGAGGCATATGAGTGCGGATGTGATATAAACATCGTCCATGCCGTACCTGCAGTTGACAACAGTGAGGATATGTATCTGATAGCCCTAAGGGCAGCAGAAGCGGCTGTCGGCAAAGAGCATATAGTTGACAGCAGAGCGTGCCTGGCATCAGAGGATTTTGCAGTATTCGGTGAACGGATACCATCGTTCTTCTACTGGGTAGGCAGCGGTACGCCGGGGAAGAAATGTGCATCATGGCATGACCCGGCATTCTGCATCGATTCCCATTACATGGAGACTGCAGTTCCGGTTTTATGCGCTTCTGTAACAACCCGATAAACTAAAATTGTTTTAGCTTTAAATCTCAAAAAACAGCCCCAAAATGGGCTGTTTTTATTGATTTTGCGCTTGTTTCGCGCCTATAATTATACAACGGTTTTAACTTTCGTTAACCGTAAAGCACTATCATATTAACGAGGACAGAGATGAAACTAATGAAGACAGAGGATGCCGTGGGTCAGGTGATCTGCCACGACATAACACAGATCATAAAAGGCGTTACCAAGGACGCTGTGTTCCGCAAGGGACATATCATTAAGGAAGAAGATATACCTGTGCTGCTCTCAGTCGGAAAAGATCACATTTACGTCTGGGAAAACGATGAGTCGATGATGCACGAGAACGATGCAGCTGAAGTACTGTGCGCCATCTGCAAGGGCGATAACATGAGCCGCGGAGGAGTCAAGGAAGGCAAGATCGAACTCTCGGCTGAATGCGACGGTGTGCTCAGGATCGACAGGGAAAAGCTGATGGCCGTCAATTCGTTCGGACAGATGATGATAGCAACACGCCATGGCGACTTTCCTGTAAAGAAGGGAGACAAACTCGCAGGCACACGCATAATCCCGCTCGTCATAGAAAAGGAAAAGATGGAGCGGGTGAAAGCGGCTGCAGGTGATAAGCCTATTATGAGTGTAGAACCATATATTTTCCGCAAAGCCGGCATCGTCAGTACGGGCAACGAGGTTTTTTACGGACGCATAAAAGATGAGTTCACTCCTGTTGTAAAGGACAAGCTTGAGGAGTACGGTGCTGAAGTCGCAGGAATCAGGATGTCCGATGACAACAATGAAAACATCGAAAAGTGCATCAGGGCGTTCATTGACGAAGGCTGCGACATGGTGGTCTGCACCGGAGGCATGAGCGTGGATCCTGATGACAGGACTCCTCTGGCCATACGCAATGTGTGCGGCAGTGCTGTTACCTACGGAGCTCCGGTACTGCCGGGTGCGATGTTCATGCTTGCATATTGCGGAGAGCGCAACATTCCTGTCATGGGACTTCCTGGCTGCGTGATGTATGCCCGCAGGACGATTTTTGACATCGTGCTGCCAAGGATAATGACGGGAGAGATACTGGAAAAGAAAGATTTCGACAGGCTCGGGGAGGGAGGTCTCTGCCTCAGCTGCGATATCTGCACTTTCCCAAACTGCGGATTCGGCAAATAAATAAGGTGTTACAATCCAAGAGCGCGCTGGACTTTAACATAAACAGATTGCTTCTATTTATTGCTGCGTAAAGCGGCAATAACGGAAAGGATGGTTTTTATGAAAAAGAAATTTCTGGCACTTGCCGTTGTTTTCGTGATGACTTTTGCTCTCGCAGCCTGCGGCAGCTCAGGCAGTGACAGCGAAGAAGCTGCTCCGGCAGAAAAGACTGCGGTAAATGTATTTGCAGCTGCATCGCTCAGTGCGGTAATGGCTGATTTCGAGGCATCTTATGAGGAAGCTAATCCGGATGTGGACATAGTTGTTAATGCTGACAGCTCCGGAGCACTTCTCACACAGATCCAGGAAGGAGCTCCGTGTGATGTGTTCTTCAGCGCTGCTCAGAAGCAGATGGACGAGCTTGAAGGTACAGGCATGGTAGTCGAAGGCACAAGGACAAATGTAGTCAATAACCAGCTTGTAGTTGTTACACAGCCTGACAGCGAAACTGCTGTTACAGGACTGGCTGACATCGCTAACGCTAAAAGCATAGCTCTTGCTGACGGCAGCGTTCCTGTAGGCAAGTACACAAGACAGGCTATGATCAGCCTCGGACTTCTTAAAGAGGCTGAAGATCCTGCAGCCATTACAACTCAGGAAGTATCCGAGCAGCTCGGAGGAGTCGAAATCAGCGAGCAGGGCAACGTAAGCAAGGTTCTTGCTGCAGTCGAGGAAGCATCCTGCGAAGTAGGAACAACATATCTTTCAGATACTATCGGACACGAGGACGGAGTGAAGATCCTTGAAGTGGTAGGATATGACGTAACAGGCAACATCATCTATCCGGTAGCACAGATCGCAAACCCTGATGCTGATGATGCAGAATCTGCAGCAGCTGCTGACTTTATCTCGTTCATCACCAACGATGACGCGAAAGCACTCTATCAGCAGTATGGATTTGATACAGATGTAGGATAATAAAAAGGGTAAGTGAACGGATTTATTGATTTAGCAAAAACACTGGACTGGAGTCCCCTGTGGATATCCCTTAAGACCGGGGTCGTGGCGACCATTATATCGTTCTTCCTCGGCCTTTGGGCTGCCCGCAAGGTCATAAAAAAAGACTACCGGGCAAAGTCTATCCTCGATGGGATACTGACTCTGCCTATGGTGCTTCCCCCGACTGTAGCGGGATTCTTTTTACTGCTTATCTTCAGCCGCAGGAGACCATTCGGTATTTTCCTGAACAATACTTTCGATATACAGGTCGTCCACACATGGCTGGGATGCATAATCGCCGCAACAGTAATAGCTTTCCCACTGATGTACAGAAATGCCAGGGCGGCGTTTGAACAGATCGATGCAAATCTTGTATATGCCGGACGTACTCTCGGCATGTCAGAACTTTCCATTTTCTGGCGCATAGTAGTACCTACTACCGGACCCGGCATAGCAAGCGGTACGATACTAACCTTTGCCCGCGCGATGGGTGAGTACGGAGCTACATCGATGCTTGCAGGCAATATCCCCGGGAAGACCGGCACGGTATCCCAAAGGATTGCTATGGTCATCCAGGACGGAGACTATGTCACCGCCGGATTCTGGGTAATCATTGTACTTATCATAGCGTTCTTTGCCATATTCCTGATCAACATGATCACAGGAAAACACATGAAGAACGTCAGAAAGTGGTAGGTACGCATCATGAAAAGACTTTATGCGGACATCCACAAAAGAATAGGCGAATTTGATCTGAATGTTCTGATTGATAGTGATGCCTCCAGGATAGGTATCCTTGGCGAGTCCGGAAGCGGAAAGAGTATGACGCTTAAGAGTATCGCAGGTATCGAAGCAGTCGATTCAGGCCATATCGAAGCAGATGGCAGAGTGCTGTATGATTCTGACAAAAAGATCGATCTGAAGCCTCAGAAACGCAATGTCGGATACATGTTCCAGAACTATGCGCTTTTCCCGACAATGAGCGTTCTTAAGAATGTCATGGCCGGACTGGGCTGGGCAACGGAAGAAAAACAAAGCATGGCAATGGATATGCTCAGACGCTTCCGTATGGACGGCTTTGAAGATAAACTTCCGGGTGAATTGTCGGGCGGACAGCAGCAAAGAGTTGCGCTGGCACGCATCATGGTCACTGAGCCTTCTCTCATACTTCTGGACGAACCATACTCGGCTCTCGACAGCTATCTGAAAGACCGCATGCAGGTTGAAATGATGGAAATGCTGGAAGAATATTCAGGTCAGGTTGTTATGGTTTCTCACAGCCGGGATGAACTTTACAGATTCAGTGAAGAGCTGTTCATTGTCGATGAAGGCTGCATCATCAGTCACGGCGAAACAATGTCTGTTTTCAGGGACCCGAAGAATGCCGTTGCTGCAAGGCTAACAGGATGCAAGAACATATCGGCTGCAAGGCGAATCGATGAACACACTGTTGAAGCAGTTGACTGGAGCATTAAATTAATGATTGAAAGGCCGGTACCGGACTCTTTAAACTTCATCGGATACAGGGCGCATTCCTTTGAGCCCGTCTGGGGTGAGAAACAGGAGAATTGCATAAAGTGCGATCTCATAAGAGTCGATGACCTGCCATTTGAAAAAAACTACTACTTCCGGACACCGGATGACCAGGCTCCGCTTTGCTGGTTCGTGCAGGGAGAAGAACAAAAAACACTGGCAGAGAAAGGCCTGCCGGACTATCTGAAGCTGACGGAAAATGATATATTACTGCTTGAGTGAATGAAATGAAATTCTATGAGGCAATAAGCGAACTGAATATAAACCTTGAAAACCGTTTGTTCACAGTCTGCGATGGAATCCACGCCGGAGAAAAAATGATCGTATCCGGCGGCGAACCTGTCTGGAAAAGCGATGATGCCGGTTTCTTTTCGGTGCATGCAGCTGAGGTCATTTCTGCAGAAAACGGCAAATTGGCTGTGATAGACGGCAGCAGGGTATTTGCGGAGCTCCTCGGAAACGAAAAGAAGATCGTTATCTGCGGTGCGGGGCATGTTTCCATGCCTGTAATTGAGATCGCAAAAATGCTTGGCTTCCGGGTGACTGCCATCGATGACAGGGCGCAGTTCGTACAGAATGCTCTCGATCACGGAGCTGACGAGGGTATATGCAGCGGCTTCGAAGAAGCGCTCGCTGGCATCCCGGGTGATCCTGATACTTTCTTCATCATTGTTACCAGAGGGCACATGTCGGATTCAGAGTGCCTTCTGAGTATTGTCAGCAAGCCTCATGCATATGTAGGCATGATAGGAAGCCGCCGCAAGGTGGGCATGGTGAAGCAGATGCTGGCCGATGCCGGTGTTCCTGATGATGTAATAGAATCAGTTCATACTCCTATCGGTCTTGATATAGGTGCTGAGACTCCTGAAGAAATAGCAGTGTCCATCATAGCTGAGATAATCGATGTAAAGAGTAAAAATAAGAGAAGTACATGCATTCCTCCTGATGTATTGGCGGCGCTGGCGGATGAGGGCAGAAGCCCGGCTGTGCTCGCTACAATTATTTCAAAACACGGGTCATCGCCAAGAGCTGCGGGCACACGCATGCTGGTAAAAGAGGGCGGAGTCATTATCGGAACTATCGGGGGAGGATGCGCCGAAGCAACTGTCATAAATTATGCTTCTGAAGTGATAAGGAATCTTGATGCCAAAGAAAAAAACGAGGCTGTGAGCCCCGTGATAATGCATGTAGACATGACAGGAAACGACGTCGCAGAATCAGGCATGATATGCGGAGGAGTAATTGAAGTGCTCCTTGAAGTTGTCTGACGCAGGTTCTGTCACAGCCTGTCGATATCCTTCACTTCAGCTTCTCTGTCAGCCTCAACGAGCAGAATGTCATCTTTGTGAGTGGCGAGGATCTGACGTCCGCCGGTATCACCCGACAGACTCATCAATTCTTCTTTATAGCGGGATGAAAAAATCTTGGGATTGCACATCTTTCCCTGCCACGCAAGGGAAACGATGCCGGCAGTTCCTTTTTTATATGCTTCAATCAGCCTTTCAAGTGTAGCGGCTGTAAGCCCCGGCTGATCACACACGCAGAACATGTATGCATCTGCATCCCCGGCTGCTGCCAGCCCGAGCTGCATGCTGCGTGAAATGCCGAGATCAGGCCTGTCGTTCATGACAACATCAAACTCCGGAGCCATTGATGCGACTTCATCATACTGAGTGACGAGAACTTTCTTATATACGTCAAGCGGACGTACCGCATCAAGTATGGATGCAATCATAGGCCGGCCGTCATCCATGATGTGAAGCAGTTTGTTGCTTCCGAATCTGCTGCTGTTTCCGGCGGCTTCCAGAATGACCGCAATCTTCGGCTCTTCGAGAAGTGATCCCCATGCACTCTGTATACCCATAACTGCAAATATCTGCTGCAGTCTGTAGGCAGATGCAAGTCTGTCAATGTCATCATCAACCTGGTTCATGAACACGCGGAAATCTCCGCGAACACCTTTCTGACCGCCTTCACGCGATGAGATCAAAGCGTGCATAAGATTCATGTCGACAGTCTCACGTTTCAGTCTGTCAGGCAGTTCATCTGCCCGGTACACAACATCGGAAGTTTTTTTGCCGATAGCCGAGAGACCAGCGACACAGACTGTGAAATCTGTATAGTCTGGCACGACCGGCTCCCACGGAGCAGGCCACTTGAGAGGCATGCGGCGAGATCCGTCTGCTTCAATCAATACGACATCTGCTGTTTCACGAAGGCCATCAAGGACCTCCGCGGGAGGAGCCATGACCTTATCCGGCCTTTCGGGATCATCCGATACAACTATCCTGATTCCGTCTTCCTCCATGCGTTCGGGGCGGTACATGTGTGTCGTAGTCGTAATTACGACATTCTTTCCGGCGGCTGCCAGCTCGTGTGCCCACGCAAAAATGAGCGAGGTCTTGCCGCCTGCTCCTACGACACTTATCACAGCATGTTCAGGCAGCCTGAGCTGCAGGGCCTCCGTGATAGTATTCTGCTTTCCTCTGAAATTCCATAATTCCATATTTGTATTTTACAGTTATGGAAATATGCGGTCAACGGGACTATAATAAAATCATATTAGGGTATGAGACCATTAAATGGAGAATGGGGGAGGAGGTTATATGAAAAAAGAGAAAAAGGTAAAAGACACAAGCGTAAGTGTAAGTAATGTATACCAGCTGGAAGGAAGAGTGCCTGTCAGCAGGGCGATCCCGTTCGGACTTCAGCACGTTCTGGCTATGTTTGTAGCAAACGTGGCACCGCTCATCATCATTGCTTCGGTTGCTGTATATGACGGCCAGCCGTTCAGCGCTGTAGAGACAGCAAGACTGATCCAGAACTGCATGCTGATAGCTGGTATAGGTACAATGGTACAGCTGTATCCTGTATGGAAAATCGGTTCGGGTCTGCCTATCGTAATGGGGCTGTCGTTCACATTCCTTGCAGCAGCAATGTCGGCAGCATCGAAGGACTACGGCATAATGGTGGGAGCCATCATAGTCGGCGGTATTTTTGAAGGTATTCTCGGCCTTACAGCAAAGTACTGGAGAAAGATCATCTCGCCGCTGCTCTCGTCATGCGTTGTAGTTGCTATCGGACTCAGTATCCTCAATGTAGGTGTATCATCCTATGCATCATCGGGCAAGTATCCGGTAGGCGCATGGCAGAACCTACTGGTCGCGACTCTTACCCTGATTGCAGCCCTGGTATTTCATATCAAGATGAAGGGCGTTGCAAAACAGATGTACGTACTCTTCGGACTGATATTCGGATATGTCATCTCGATATTCTTCGGAATGGTAGACTTCGGTGCGATGGGAGATACCATCAAGGAGATGGGAGTATTCTCCATACCTGAACTCTTCGCATTCAAGCCTAAATTCCAGGCAGGCGCCATAATCTCATTCTGTCTGGTCTTCATGGTATCTGCGGTAGAGACCATCGGAGATACGACAGCTGCATGCACCGGAGGTCTCGGCAGGGACATCACCGAAAAGGAAGTTTCCGGATCCCTCTGCTGCGACGGATTCATGTCTGCGATCTCGGGCGGAGTATTCGGCGTTTCGCCTATCACATCGTTCAGCCAGAACGTAGGACTGATCGCCATGACTCATGTAGTCAACCGTTTCTGCATCATGTTCGGAGCGCTGGCAATGATCCTTGGCGGACTGTTCCCGCCTATCGGAGCATTCTTCACAACACTGCCTGACTGCGTACTCGGCGGATGCACGGTAATCATGTTCGGTTCCATAATGATGGCAGGCGTAAAGATGATGATAGATGCCGGGCTCGACAACCGCAACACGCTGATTGCTGCTACTTCGTTATGCCTCGGGGTAGGAGTTACTCAGGTAGATGGATTCTTTGATTATCTGCCGACGATATTCGGTGAGATCTTCGCGGGAAACATGGTTGCCGGAGTATTCGTAGTAGGACTCATAATGGAACTCCTCCTGCCGAAGGATCCTGCAAAGTACGAAGCATATGTGGAGCATGGACTTGACGGCATCGACCTTGATCCGGCGCTCCTGCGTAATCAGAATGAAGAAAAATAAGAAGCACCAGTAGCATAAAAAGGTGAACGGCCGGCAGCAAAAAAGCTGCCGGTTTTTATGTGCCCGAACGGTGCTTTGGGAGGGGTTTTTTGTGATAAAAAACACAACCCAAAATTATTTTAGGTTTTTGCCGTTATGTTCTTGTCTTGGTACAATCAAGCTCTTATAATTAGGTTGATAAACTATAATATGGTGTTTATTTCTGCGGGGTAGACTGATGAAAAACTACTATGACCGGACATGGAAAATAGGCGAGCTTGCCAGGATGTTCGACATAAATGTACAGC
>JAFWMD010000083.1 GCA_017510725.1 Mogibacterium sp.
AAACACCACTGCTTTTGGTGCGATTTTTAGAAAAATTTTTTAAACTCCTTTTTTGCAGGACCATCTGCCGGCGGGCACGACTTGAGTGACATGAGTTGAGTGACATAAGTTGAGTGACATGACTTGAGTGACATAAGTTGAGTACAGCAGATATAGCTCGACAATCTGAAGCCTTTACTTTAACATTGGGGGTAGACTAAAAAGAAGGAGAGAGAAGTACTTGGAAACTAATATTCTGAAAAAGATAACTGAAGAATTAGAGATAAAGCTATGGCAGGCCGAGGCGGCGACGGAGCTGATCGACAGCGGCTGTACTATCCCGTTCATTGCCCGTTATCGCAAGGAAGCGACCGGCGCCATAGATGATGAGGTGCTGCGCAGTTTTGATGAGCGTCTGAAATATCTGCGCAATCTTGAAGACCGCAAGCAGACTGTGCTGACGGCGATAGAGGAGCAAGGTAAACTTACCGATGAGCTTAAAGCAAAGATAGAAGCAGCCGAAACTGCTGCTGTTCTCGAAGATCTTTACAGACCTTACAAGCCGAAGAGAAAGACGCGCGCGAGTGTCGCCAGAGAAAAAGGTCTGCAGGACCTTGCGGACTATCTGCTGTCAAAAAATGCAACGGATGATCCTGTTATAGAGGCTGAGAAATATATTTCCGAAGAAAAGGAGATACCTGATGTTCAGACAGCTCTTGGGATGGCGCAGGATATAATCGCAGATGATATGTCCGATGATGCCGATGTAAGGGCATGGATAAGAAAGAAAACGCTCGATAAAGGTTTCATTTCGTGCAGCCTTGGCGCGGAAGGGAAGAAAATTGCAGAATCCGGTGAACGCTCAGTTTATGAGAATTACTACGAATACAGTGAAGCGGTTTCGAAAATACCGGGGCACAGAGTACTTGCGATAAACCGCGGAGAAAAAGAAAAAGTCCTTTCTGTATCTGTGGATGCGCCTGAGGATGAGATAGACAGATATTTAAAGCGCAAAATGCTGCGTGGGGTAACGGATATCTGCAGTCCGTTCGTTGAAGCTGCGGTCGAGGATGGATACAAAAGGCTTATAGCTCCGTCCATAGAAACGGAGATACGTGGAAGTCTGACTGAAGCTGCAGAGGAAGGTGCTATAAAAGTATTCGGCTCAAATCTGGAACAGCTGCTGATGCAGCCTCCGATGAAGGAGAAGACAGTATTAGGATGGGACCCGGCTTTCCGCACGGGATGCAAGCTCGCAGTATGCGACCCTACGGGCAAGATCCTGAAGACTGCTGTAATATATCCTACTGCACCTCAGAACAGAGTGGCAGAGTCGGTAAAGATTCTCGAGGATCTCTGCGACAGGTATAACGTAGATATCATTTCTGTCGGAAACGGCACTGCTTCCAGGGAATCCGAAAAGATAATCGCGGATTTCATCCGCGGCTATGAGAAGCAAAGGCGTGGCAGAAAGCTGCAGTACGCAATAGTCAATGAAGCCGGCGCATCAGTCTACTCTGCGAGCAAGCTTGCGACTGAGGAACATCCTGACCTCAACGTGGGTGAGAGAAGTTCAGCGTCAATAGCACGCAGACTGCAGGATCCGCTTTCCGAACTCGTAAAGATAGACCCTAAGGCAATAGGTGTGGGGCAGTACCAGCATGACATGAATCAGAAGCGTCTTGGAGAAGTACTGACAGCAGTCGTTGAGAAATGCGTAAACATGGTAGGCGTTGATCTGAACACCGCATCGCCATCGCTCCTCGGATATGTTTCGGGAATCAGCAAGCAGGTCGCGTCGAATATCGTGGCGTACAGGGATGAGCACGGAAAATTCAGCACACGCAAGGAGCTGCTGAAAGTCCCTAAGCTCGGGCCAAAGGCTTTTGAGCAGTGTGCGGGATTCCTAAGGATAATGGACGGCACAGAGCCTCTTGATGCCACATCCGTTCACCCTGAAAGCTACGATGCTGCCAGAGCCATACTCAAAGAGTGCGGCTATGGGGCCGGAGATATACTTGCCGGTAAAGTCAAGGGCCTGACTGCAAGGAAGGACATCGCAGAGAAGCTGGGCATCGGAAAGTATACTTTTGCCGATATAGCAGCTGAACTTGAAAAACCCGGCAGGGATCCGAGAGAAGACGTGCAGGCACCTGTTCTCAGAAGCGATGTGCTGGAGATGTCGGACCTCGCTCCGGGAATGGAGCTTAGGGGCACAGTGCGTAATATAGTGGATTTCGGCGCATTCGTTGATATCGGAGTGCATCAGGACGGCCTCGTACATATATCCGAACTGGCTGACAGATACGTGAAGCATCCGCTCGATGTCGTCAAGGTTGGCGACATAGTGAATGTTAAAGTGCTGTCGATAGATGAAAAACGCGGAAAGATAGCGCTGTCGATGAAAGCAGTCGGCAAATAGAGCATGTGTGCAGCTTTGTAATGAAAACATGAAAAATGACAGGGAGATGAAGATCATAAATGAGACTTATTAAAAAAGACAGACTGGCAGCAAGCAGCTGTGGTGCCGACGTAAAGCTTTCTGTTGAAGGAGCTTTCCGTATCGTGGAAGACATGGTCACGGAGTTGATGGGTGACCAGCATATAGATGGAGTTACATGCATGCGTGAGTACGGAGGTATGTGGGTGTTCGTCCGCAACAGGATCGAAATGCCGCAGCCCCTCGCCTGGATGGATGAGTACACGGCTACAAGCTACATAAGCTCATTCTCAAAAATCAGGCTGTACATCGATACTGTGCTTCAGAAAGCTGATGGAAGTATAGCACTTAAATCCAGGCTTGAGCTATGCGCAGTGGATTTAGAGACAGGCAAGATCAGAAAGTCTGAAAGTGTTGGCGTTGGAGAAAAGACTCCTGCTGAGGAGCCGATGTTTGAAATAGCTTATACAAAGGAAAAGCCTGTGCGCGGTGACCTGATCGATGAGATCACAGTGCGTTCGGCAGATATAGATTACTGCCATCATACCAATAACGTTGCGTATGTACGCTATTTTGTGAATCAGATAGGTGTCGATGATCTGATTGAAAATCCGGTCAAAGCCATTGAGGTACAGTACGTAGCCCAGACACATGAAGGCGACAGACTCAGCATGTATCACTGCGATTCTGAAAACGAAGCTTATATGATAGAAAAGGACGGCAGCAAAGTCGTCAGCTGCATCATATACCGATGATCACAAGGTAAAACCTATTGACATGATAGGTAAATGGGGATAATATGCAGGCAGCGGAGCCGGATTCTGTTCCGCTGCTCTTTTTATATTTTTGATGTAACAGTACAAAGGGTATGGGTATAGAGATGGCAAAGAAAAAAGATGATTACAAAGGGTATGATATCTCAACAAGAGCAGTCCATACAGGCAATGGATATGACGAAGGGACCGGAGCGGTGAGACGGCCGCTGCATATGGCAAACAGCTATAAACTGCCGGATGATCTTTCACAGGTGAATTATTCATCAACAGATTTGCTTTTATATGCCAGAAACGGCAATCCTAATCAGCATTGGCTTGAAGAAAAGATAGCGTCATTGCACTGTGCCGATGACTGCATAGTTCTGGGAAGCGGTGTTGCTGCACTTCATGCTCTTTTCTGGACTCTGTTTGAATCCGGAGACCATGTAGTATATCCGAAAGTCAGCTACATGGCTGTTTACCGTCTGCTGCATGAGCTGTTTAATAACAAATTCAAAGTAGATACCGAGATTGTCGACATGACGGATCTTGATGCAGTCAGAAAGGCCGTGACTCCGGGGACAAAACTTGTTCACATTGAAACTCCGGATAATCCGACTGTAGGTATTACAGATATCGCAGCAGTTGCGGAGATAGCGCATGCAAACGGAGCACTGCTGTCCGTGGATAATACTTTTGCTTCGCCGCTGGCGCAAAGGCCGCTGGAACTGGGGGCAGATTTTG